>JAIXRN010000032.1 GCA_027485165.1 Rubrivivax sp. | reverse complement strand
GTGAACATGTTCACCGTAATTGAAAATATCCAGTTTTTGGTTACTTTCTCTCAAAACTTATGTTCACCGGTGAACATAAATCAAAAGATATCCAAAAAGTAGAAGAGTCTAAAATAATAATTATGTTCACTTTATGTTCACCTTTTGTATCTCTGGTATACTTAAACAAAAAAGTGCACATTGAGATTTTCTTTAAACCACCTTTGCGAGTGTGCAACCCTTGAGTTATCATGATATCCTGGTTCAAAGGAGGCATGTCTTTTTATATTTTCTTTAAGTCATTTGCCCCTACCGCCTTGAAAAATGACCATAATATCAATAAAAGTCGACCATTTACTTGATTTTTACAGGATGTTTAAAATGCAAGCGAGTGCAGCTCACGAATACCACGGGTATTTTTAGGCCGTGTTGATTTTGTCTTTGCTGTCTTTTTTACCGTCTTGGCCCTGCCTAATGATGCCTTTGGGGTCTTTTCTACCCTTTTTGTTTTCCTGGCATGCTTTTTAGGTGCATTGGCAAAATCTTCTTTAACTTTCTTTTCAGAGGCAATGGCACTTAGGAGCTTGCCAGGGCGAACGCGCACAGCTTTTTGCAAGTTCTGAGGAGTCGTGGACATATATTTATCGATATCAAACCTAATCTTGGTATCAGTATCCTTGTCAGTTACGCTATTGACTGCACGTTGATGCGCAATATATGATCTTACAATCTTGCGCGCGCGTGAGTTCTCAGTATCATAAGATGTCATTTCATTCGAACCGTGGTATGCCATCTTCTTCATAGTGGGGTACAGAGCTAGAGTAATCAGCTCGTGCCAGAGCTCGGTGGCCGTAGCAATTTTCTTTGGATCGGCGTCCTTGCCATTGTTTGTGTACACCGACCAGAGGTAATTGAATAGGTTCGTTGCCTTTGACTTTATGGATGCCATTTTATAGTAAATCTGATCTCTGACAGCATCGGCATCATCCATCTCGTGTTTCAGATCACGTACCCCCTGGCCTACTTTTGAAGCAGTTTCCTTGACTGCCTGCCCTGCTTTCTTTGATAGGTCCTTAATACCGCTAAGGATAGATGCAGTTCCTTCTTTTGTCCGATCAAACGCACTTCCAGTGGAATCTGCTATCTTTCCACCAAGTACAGCTAACCCCGCTGTTTTGGAATCAAACTTTTGCGCAAATATCTTTTTTGTAGCTTTTAGGAGGCCCATTTGTGATTACAGAAAAATTAATAGAATTACAGGAAAATGTAGTAATTAATATAAAGCAAGAAAATAATATGTACGAACCTTGAGACAGATACCCCTAAACTCAACTTACTTAAAGTCGAACGGTCCATAATATTGAATGAAGAGGTCCAATTTGGCATCAGAAAATTGTCTCCAATGGCGAATAACTCCAATAACTCGAATAACTCAAGACGTGGTCGCCGGACCGCGGACAGTATAACCAGGTCGTACTTTTGCGAACATTGCGGTCGCGCATATGCATACAAGGAAAGCAAGTACCGCCATCAGAAAGCTTGTACAGAAAAGCCATCATTTGTGAGCGGTGATGATCTTTCCAACATTGATCCTTATCCCGATCCTGATGCATTGACCATGACATGCACGAACTTGAGTTCTTTAAGCCTCTCTCAGCAATCATGTTTCGGAAACAAAGAAAGCGATCCGGTATTATTAGGCATGGACGTCGACGTTGAGATTCGAAAAGCAATGGAGCAACGCATGCATGTTCTTGAGCAAATGGTGAAACAACTCATCGATACATCTGGTAACAAGCAGGTATCTGCCGGTAACGGTATCGTCGACGACGGAACCACACAGTACAATATCAACACCTTTGTGAACCAAACAAACGTTGATAATAGACAGAGTACCATCAACGTGTTTGTTGCGCCTTTTGGATGTGAGAATAGAGCCTATATCAGCGATGCATTCCTGACCCAATGCTTGAAAGATAAGGGACGGGGCATCGTGGAACTCGCCAAGGCGGTTCACTTTCACAACAATCATCCTGAGAACCAAAACATCCGAGCCAGTAAATCGGACGCGTTGAAACACAAGGGGGTATCTATCTACGAACGAGGATCCTGGCGCCTCAGCGACCGCGACACGGTACTAAGAAAGGTATTTGATAACAACTATGATATGCTGGACTACCACATGGGTAACAATGAGGACAAGCTACGAGAGCAGTTTGGGAGTGCTCTGTTCAACAAGATAGAAGCATGGTTTGACAACATGCGCAATTATGATATTAACTCTGAAGAGTACAAAAAGTGCTTGCGTGACCTGACATGGATGGTCATAAATGAAACCAGCAGGTTTTGCCCCACGAGAGCTGCAAAGAAGCTCTCAATTTGAACTTTTCCCTTTTATTTTTCTTTTTTTTCCGCTAACAGCCCTCATCAACGACAAGATACCCCATTGATACAACGACAATATCATTGAAAGTCGAGCGAGACGCCTCGTTTTTCTTTAAGTCATCCGCCCCTGCCGCCCCATTGTTTCTACGGCCGCATCATGGTTTCTTGGCCTTTGTTGCACGCGAGTACAGATAACGCAGGCGATCTTGCAAATTTGTCGAGTAAAACATTAATATCGTCATGAATATTGACCCGGATGCTAGCTCCTTTACCAGGTTGTGTTGGTATCCGTAAAATCCCTCTAAAGCAAATGGAATACACTCTGCAATGTTCCGTGCAAAGTACGCCAGGACACCAAGAAGCCATACATAGGCTATGGCCTCGAGCAGGATTCTCCAGAAAGGCTTCTTCTCTGCAGAATCGACATCATACTTTCCA
The DNA here is from genome assembly GCA_027485165.1 of Rubrivivax sp. Taxonomy (GTDB): domain Bacteria; phylum Pseudomonadota; class Gammaproteobacteria; order Burkholderiales; family Burkholderiaceae_C; genus Rubrivivax. The sequence continues at coordinate 85,783 of JAIXRN010000032.1, read as the reverse complement.
AAGAATTTATCAAGAGCAATGGCACATACTAGCCCCATTACAAAGTAAATACATGTGATGTATCCAATGTCAAATATTTTGATCCCACGGATGACAAGCTCCTGTGTCATGGTTTTATGCGCAAATTTCGATGTGTCAGGTCTAATATTCATAATAATAATATAACTAAAACAATTGACTTTTAATTAATAAGTGCCATTACAAAAGTAATGAGAAAAAGCCGTGATACTTCTCTTCTCTCGCTCACGTGTCGTCGCTAGTAGTACTAGTACCATTGTTTACGTTTTGTTGACTTTTTGATAGCGCCTCGACGACTACACCGACTGTCTTGTTGTATTGTTCGGTGTTCTTTTGCGACACCGCTTTGAAAGTTGCCAGGTCTTGGATGAGACTCAGAACGACTGATTCTACAGCATCCATCCTGGTCTTCATGTTTGAATTAAATGCCTCGTTTGATTCTCTGAGCTCTTTTCTGATAGCCTCTATTTCTACCAAGTGAGCAACCTTGGTGCTTTTCAACTGAAATTCGAGGTCCTCGATCTTTCTCCTTATGCCATCCTTGATGGCCTTTTTCTTCTTACAGAAAACATTTGTGCTTGTTGGCTTGTCGGCATCATGATGGGTCATATTGTTCAGATTGGTACCATTGGCAAGGCTCATATTAGCAATAGGATTTTCCTCTTTGTTCGAAGAACCTTTGCCTTCGTTCCCGTGGCCCTTGCCGAATACCTGACCCATTATCAAATAAGATGAAGTTCGTACTGTAGTATTTTTTACATATAGTATCTATATGTATTGAAGATCTTTAATTAGTTTTATGGTACGGACTAATCATAAGTATGGCCTAAAACCTGTATCCAGGACAGCACGACTTGCTTCCCTTGCTGGTGAACATGGCATATGCCCATGGACGTGCACATACGTTCCTGGAACTGATGCACACCTGATACCCGTTTACATTCGAGGGAAGAGAGGTCTTCCCTAAACCCGCTGCGCTAAACCCGATGCGAAGGACACTGCGGTCAAGCCACGACCATGAAGTAACCAGGGTCTTCCTGGTGTCTAACTCAATCATACCGATCGCCTTGATACTACATGCAGTAGAGAGGCCCGCGATCTCGATCTTGTTGAGATTGCTCTTGCAGCACGTTCCAGTACAAAGTCCATCGGATGAGATGGTAAAACACATGGTGCTGATATTTGGCATCGCTTTCATGCGCCATGCCTGGGCTGCGCTGTCCTTGGAATCACACTTGCAGTACGGGAATGATATTTTCTTTGGAGGAGGCGGGAAAGGGGGCGGAGGACTGGGTGGAGGCGGTGGAGGAGGACTAGGTGGAGGCGGTGGAGGAGGACTAGGTGGAGGAGGACTAGGTGGAGGCGGTGGAGGAGGACTAGGTGGAGGCGGTGGAGGTGGACTAGGCGGACTAGGAGGCAGAGGGCTAGGAGGAGGCGGGGGCGGTGGCGGAGGAGGCGGTGGTGGTGGAGGCGGTGGCGGCAAAGGCGGAAGGTCAGCAATGTTAGGGGTAAGCGGACTCATCCAACTGATGAATCCTGTAGGGCAACAATCATTCTTCTCGTTGAAGATTGCATACTTTGTAAACACGTCTTCCTTTGAACATGAACTCTTACCCAGCCCATCCAAAGAGTAGCAGATCCTGCCAATACTGCCATTTTGCGTTGCGTCTCGTCCGTACCGTAGCTTGCTAATGCGCAATACATAGCCTTGATTAGCTTCCATGGCAAACTGTAGGGTCCTGGTTTCCTCCAGGGGAGTATCCGGGTTCAGTACAGCGCGCGTAGACAAGCTCTTGCATGCTACCGAGCTTGCATTGAAGTAGATCTTGTGCACGTCGGCGCTGCAACACGACCCGGTGCATGTTGTGCTGAATTCCCTGACAATATCGTAACAGTCGTGGGCGACCCCCTTTCGCACAAGGCTTCCCGCTACCGGCGCGAGCCGAAGCGGCGAAGATGCGAGGTTCCTCTTGCAATTGCAATATGGAAACTGGGCCGCTTGCGCTACGCTACACAACAACAACGCTATCAACATGAAGAGCCCCATTGCGATCACTGGCTTCTCGGCGGATGCCTAAACAACCTTAACAACGATCTAAACAACCTACAATAATAATAATAATAATATATATGTTACTGGTATATATCTATAGTAAAAGTGAGTTTTTAAGTACCATTAATCATGATCCATATTGTTACTAGTCCTTTTCTAAATATTTAAATATCTAGATATTTAAATTTCTAAATATTTAAATTATCGAGAGTAGTAGTATCAAGCCACTTGTCGCGTTTCTTGAGACATGATGCCCTGACCACGATATGTATCAGGTCCGTTAGGAAGTTTCTGCTTTCGGGGCTCTGCGAATTTTCGTACATGTTGATTTCGTTCTGCAGAGCCTGGTATTCTTTCAGCCTTGATCTGTCCGAGTCCGAATAGTATATGCTCTCGAACTTGTTGCCGAACTCTGTCCATTTTGACATTACCTTGATGTTTTCCATCATCTGAGTATGGGGTCTGAAAAACGTATTGAGTACCGATATCACGAGCGCTACGATACTAAGGGCTACATATGATTTGCGGGGGAGCAGGTTTTCTGTTGCAGTCTGGGCAGTGGTGAGCGCAGTGAGCAGAGTAATGGTAAGGTTGAGAGGTAATGAGAGGTTGCTCCAGAATGCAGCCGCTACGTACTTGTTCCACCAAGCAAATCCGATGTCTGCATTAAGCTTGTTCTCTAGGCGTTTGACCATCGACATATTTCCCTTTTTTTCTTGATCTTGACCAACTGGAGCGATTTCCACATTATTCCGCAGTATCGCATCATCATATTCCACGGGTGCGTCCTGGATTGGTGTACTAGTCTCCTCTATTATTATTTTTGGCATATCGTCTTGTAGCGGATACATGCTGGTGCCCCTATTCTATATGCAAATAGAAACAAAGTACTAGTTTAAGTTGGTTGATATTCGTTGATATTGGTTGATATTGTTAGTCTTCTTGATTATTATTAATAATAACGTTCATGGCAATAATAAGCGGTTTAAAGGATATCATGACTACTTACTTGCATGATTACTTGGATGAGTACTTATAATTTCATCACAATATCACAATATGTTTCAGACCATTTGGGCCATCCACAACGGGCAAGGCGAGATTGAATACTGGACGAGTCTCTCGACTGCAACCAGGCATCTGATCCAGGAGAGTGCCCGTGCTATCTTGTCTGGTACTAAATATCCATGCATCAAGGGGATACAGCCGTTGGAAAATGGAAAAGCAAAGATGACCGACTATAGGTTCTATGTGGATACGGTCATGCTGGCCAGCATTGCAAGGAACATTGGCACGACGTTGACGAGAGTCTCTGTAGGAGACTGGTCTCCGCTGCTCCAACAGTGCGTCAAGATTCAACGGGATCCTGGTTCTAATGAGATCTAATGGTTCTTTTTAGTTACTTTTTGCCTTTTAGCGTCGTTGAAGCCATAAGATTTGAAAGTGCATCCACGTTTCGAATTTTCTTCTGGAGCTGATTGCGCTTGAATGCGGATGGAACTTTTCTCACGCCACCAGTGGTGGCAGTAGTAGTAGTCACTCTATCATGTGCCCTGGTCACCGTTCTGACTCTGTTGTAGTCATATTGATGTGGGATCATGGCATCAAAGCGATCTGTCAGGGTCTTTTGGGCATGTGCATCATGGGCATCGACTTCAAAGGTCATTGAAGCCATAAGCCTCTTATTGCATAGGTGTTTGACAAGCAGTTCGGTTATATTATGGATGCCCTTTTCACGGATTCCTTTCTCAATTACATCTGTAATGCTTTTAAACATGTATGTATTCATATTCGACGCATCCACCATTGTAGTCCATGTAACGCCCATGCTTGATACATCGAGAAGGAATATGTTATGTGAGCTTGATGGCTTGGAGATATCTAGCATTTTCGCAATATGAAGCGTGAATGGCATTGTACCGTTTTCATCATGTGACGAGAATCTAACTCTCCAGTTTCCATCCAGGCGCACGAGATCGCGCAAGAGATGGTCCATTTGCTTTGGACACTCTGAAATCAGCTGGGTCAATGGCAGCCTTCGTGAACCGGTTGACAGACTTGCTAGCATGTCGGCAAGATTAGACATTTTCGTTGTCTAGTACAGTACAGTAAGTAGTAGTACAGTAAGCTCAGAAAAAAAATAAAAGAACAACAATAATAATGATAATATAAACGCGGAGCAAATATGAGCACCGGAACAGGATTAAATACTTCGCTTGGTTTCCAAGTCACCTCTGATATCATATCCACGTCTGTTACACTCAATAGTATCATTGGCGTTTCGGGCACCCTTCCGAGCGATGCATACTTACAACTGAGCCTATCCCCGGCAAGGACCTTTCCAGATCCAGGAAACATTCGGTACGATGTCACATCCGACATCAGTACAGGAATATACACATACACGGCCCAGAACACCCCGCCTGCAAACAACGCAGCGCACTTGCAGGTCGAACTAAACAATATAACGAGCGTATTGGCTTTACCTCCAACGACTTTGACAGGTACAAACACGCTGATCAAACTGAGCCTATCCAACGTATACGCGCCAAACATGGAAGGGAATTATACCGCGAACAGCTTTGGATCGTATGGCAGGTCGTTGCACACGGACGCCTTTGCCACTGATGCCAGTTGGAACACGCTCATTGGCACGTCCCCGGCCTGGGACTCGCAGAACAACTGGATTCGCACGAACAATAACATTCTGTCATATCCGTACACGGGTCCGTTTGTATCGATCACACTTCCGAACGCAGCATCACTAGATCGCGTTGATATTCAGGCAATGACCAATGGCTTTGTCCGCGGCCCTCGCAATTTCAAAGTGTATGGTACCAATTATACAAGTAATTGGACGGAAATATATACCGCGTCAAACGTGTCATGGACCTCGAGCATGACCACAAAGTCGTTTGCATTGGCAAACAAATCTGAAGCTTTCTTAGCATACGCCGTGGTCGTCAGGACGATCGACGGGGACACCAGCAATGCAAAAAGGTACTTGACACTTTCAAACGTCCGTTTCTACACGACTCTGACGCCCAACTATGCTCTCCCGGTAACAGGAACCATAGCAAATGAGAGATCCTCACTGGCGATAACGGTCAGTACAAATGCTCCAGTACCCGTTGCAAAGACATTGTTCTTGTCACCAAGCGCAGTCTTGTCGGTAGCGTCCCAACAAAAGGCCACCGTCGGGCGTGTGCTGTTGACGGCAGCTGCAATGGCCATATGCGGTCATCAGAGTTACGTAAGCAAGCTCGAAAGCCTGTTACCCGGTGAGACGGCATCGACCATCTCAGGAGCTCTCCTGACTGCGATCAAGGCGTTCCTTGACGATGTGACCACCAAGCAAGCGATCCTCGACTACGTGAGAACGGTAGCCGGCGATATCCTGGAGAACTATGGGAATGGCTTTGATCTGGTATTAGATCCAAACCTGGTGCCCATGTTTGCAATCGTAACAACGATCAACCTCGCACTGCAGTATACAAGGTTCAACCAGGTCAAGGTACTCTGGCTTTCATGTCCTTTTGTCATTCGCTTTGATCAATAACATCATCATAAAAATAATAAAAATAATCAAAAATAATAATCAAAAATAGGTTTATATATGCTCAATTTTTTCAGCTCCAGAGAATACAGAGATAACAACAATATGGTGCAAGTACCGGCCGTGAATGTCAGCTCCGGTGTCAATGTTACGACTTCCATCGTATCCGTCAATGCCCTGAATCCGTCTGGCGTAGCCGTGGGTGTCAATACATCTGGCAACGCGTACTTTAGGATAGACATCAGTCATGCCGGCCTTTTTCCGTCTGGTATTAATTGCCAGGTAACGCGCGAGAACCAGGTCATTACGGCCATAATCCCGACTGGTACGCAAACGGTGTCGTACGCAAACATAATTCAAGCTGCCGGTAATAACTGCACATGTGTCCTCCCAAGCGGGATAACGTCAAGGCTCGTCCTGAACTATGCAATGGGATCCGGTTCAGATATGACCGCGGCCGTAAACCTTGCGTCCTTGACGTCATCGCAAGTTTACGGTCTAGGCTCTCACGTTACCACGGTGTTGGCCGGGATCCTGCGCATGCAGACGGGAAGTGTCTTGCCCACCGCGACCGACGTCTTCTCTAGCACGGGTCTTATAATAAATGGAATCCAGGCCAGCGTCGCGTCGAGTATCCAGTCCACGCTCCAGAACAACACGGTATTGTCACAGATCCTGCAAGTATCGACTACCGTGCCGCAAGATACAGGCCGGGTAAATGCATCGGAGCTCCAGGACATGTATGTTGTTTGTCGCTTGCAAGTTTCGGTCAGCTATGCGTTGTACGGTAGGACGCAAACGGTCACGTTGAAGAACGTCCCGGTGTATCTCGCGATCAGCACCGAAGCGAACCTACCCGCATTGATTATGACGGCAAGTGGCGCCTTGGCCAGCGTGGAGAATATCGCAAGCATCGCAAGCACCACGATCGTATCGTCCGCTGCTCCGCTCCCATCGATCCGATATCCTTCTGTATATGTGCAACCTCAGTACTCGGATCCTGACCTGGCCATTTACATAACGCCAAGTAACACCCTGGATGTATCGGGAAACCTATACGGCAATGGTACGTACAAGTTCAAGGCATCGTCCATGGTCGCAAATAACCCCGCTTACCAGGCATTTGATACCGATAGCATCACGGAGTTTTGCTGTCCCGAGATCAATCCGCTGAACGGCCAGGCCTCCAATGCCAGCACGACGACGTTACATAACGGGACTGTTTACCAGGGAGGCTGGATCCAAATTGATATGCCGGTCCAGGTTCGTATCATCCAGCTGGGTCTCCGTGTCAACAATACGAATACCGCTCCTGTAGACTTTATAGTCCTTGTGAAAACCCAGAGTTCGGCTACGTGGAAGATACTACACCAGGTGACAGGAGACGTCCTGCTCCGTAGCACTACCCAAGAGATTCGTTACACGGTATCGAGTCCACAGGCTGCCTCAGCTGTTCGGATGGTAGTAAGCAAAATTGCGCAAACTGGAAATTCCTTTTTTAGTCTTGCGGGCATGCGGATATTTGCAGATCCTGGATCTCCGGAGGTTTCAGTGCCAAATATTGAATATTGATAGAAAATAATATAAACAAAATATTACCAAAGCATATTCCAAAATTAATAAAAACAAAAGGTCATAGTCATAGACAATGTGTGTAATTTCGCTCAATAAAAACACACGGTAATTTATGTTTTAATCTGTGGTACCATAAAAGAATGTCACCAGGTGGTCTTGGAGCTGTTTTTTCTCAGGTACAAAACACATTCCAGAGTGCTTCACAAAGACTAGAACAGAGCTCTCAAGGTACTCTGAATACTCTGAATACCTTGAAAAGCACAATTACAACAGCAGACGGACCTGCAGCAAACACGGGTGGGGGTATGGCAGGTCTTACTTCTGTCCTTGCAAGTTCCCCGGTCCTTAGAAATACTCCTCCTCCTCCGTCTACTTCTGCTCCTGCTCCTGCTCCTGCTCCTACACCGGTTCCTGCCCCCGTTCCTGCACCTGCCCCCGTTCCTACACCTGCGCCTGCACCTGCACCTGCACCTGCACCTGCACCAACCCCAGCGCCCTCACCGGTGGCGCCTCAAGCGCAGATTCGACTGCAGGGACCGACCCTTGCCGGCCTCGAAGTTCGTCAGTTCGATAGCTCGGGGAATGAAATCACTTCCTCCCGGCAGATTTCTGACTCGGCGGGACGGGTTCGCAAAGCGGCTAATGTCCAGTGGGTTGAAGTTCATCTAGGTTCCTCGCGACTCGGGGCGAGAGTTCGCCTGCCTCAGGAGGACCTGATTTCGTTGTCCACTCTTGCCCAGGTTAACAATGAACAGACGGTTAACATCGGAACCTTCTTGTACGCAATTGACGACGATGCGAACATCAGTAACGGGTTTCAAGTATCGCAAGCCACCAGATCCGTCGCGGCAGGGCTCGCTCCAATCGACTTCACTCGCCGATTCCTCAACATTTATACCGATCCGACTGTTTTGTCCGCAGTCCTCGCCCTGCAGAGTACATCTAATTCTGGCGTGAGGAATTTCACCCCGGTGTACGCAGTAATGGAAGAGAAAATCAGCAAGAAGATGTTCTCAGATCTGATGGCGGGAACATGGACTATCACCAGCACAACCGGGTCTACATTCCCTGCTCCTGGAGTCACTTCTTGGGTCATGACTATCGCAGAGGATGGGCGGGTAAGCTTTGACAAGCATGACTGTCCTGAAAGCAACAGAGCGTTCGACGTATCTAGGCTCCCGAACATTTCCGGCATCTTTACAAATATCTACCACTATGAGGTTCGCTTGAGAGAGGTTGCGCAAGTTCTCCCTGCGGCTTGTTTGCAGAGAGCGGAGCCATTCATCCACGAGATGAACATTCGTCTCAGGCAGTGGGGTGACAGTAACGTGGGAGGGGGATTCACCCTCTACAGTCCTGCCCAAAGAGCAGGCGCAAGTCACAGTGTCACCGCCAAGAGGAATCCGTAACCGGGTATCCGCATAGACCAATGGGTGGTCTATTACATTAAGCCGCTAAGCTTTACAGAAGAATAGGGGCCCGCGCTGCGGGCCCCAGTTGTGAACTAGAGCAATTTACTCTATGTGCGGCCCTTAGCTTCATGCAGGAGCACACTCAAGGGTCGCGAATAGTTCCCAGCAGGCTACCGTAGGTCAAGGATAATGGCATTTGTTTAACAGAAGTCTGTCTTCTCCCTTGCCGCAAGATGATCTCTATCATGGGTCGGGCTTATCTATAGAACTGACACTGGCATGCCCTGAGATTTTCGCCAGAAGGACTTATCGCGCAATCACTGATGCTTGAGAGAACTGGACGACGCCGATTGTCAGAGAGGCTTCGCCAACGGTTCAAGCCGGAAGCGCTGTGGGTTCAAGCGCCAACGCTGCTCTTGGCCGATAAACCCTTTCGGAAGCTCAAGTTCTGACACAATAAAGCTCCCTTCGCTGCGCAAACGTTGGGGGGCTTTTCGCAGCGCATAGCGGAAGTCAGAAAACTCATTGTCCTCGAACTCAAGATCGTTGCGCAGCACAATATCATCGGCAATCTGGCGAATCGATTGAGCCGCGCCTTGAACATTCTTCAGCGTCCTCAGAATTTCGCTGACAAGTTTTGACGGTCGCTGGCTGCCCAGGCGTAGCACTGATCTTGGGCATTTCGCAAAGCCCGGACCCTGCTGAATCGCTTGCGGTTGACCCGAGCCACAGGCGTATGCCGAGCTGATGAAGCACAACTTCACCAGCCACGAAGATGATGGAGCGGGACTGGTAGAGCTGAAGAAGTTCGGGCTCAAGCGGAGCTGGAGCTGGCCTTCGGCCGACAGGGCGTGCCGTCTGCGACAAGGCGACGCCGAGCCTGCAGGCCCGAGCATGCGGCGTCGCCCAGAACCAGTGCCCTATATGTTGGTCAGATGTGAACTTTTTGTCCAATCTATAAGGCAAGCAAGATGCCATATAAAATTGACAATTCCCCTGATTTTGGCTAACATATGTGTCATGGCGAAATCCACTCTTCCCACCTTCCCGGCCCTGCAGCGCCAACTGACGGCGCTGGGCCATCGGCTGCGCCTGGCGCGCGAACGCCGGCGGCTGGGCACCGAGCTCTTCGCGGAACGGCTGGGGGTCTCGCGCGAAACCCTGCGTCGCATGGAAAAAGGTGATGCCACCATAGCCATGGGCACCTTCCTCAAGGCGCTGCGCGTGCTGGGACTGGACCGTGACATCGACAAGATCGCTGCCGATGACGAGCTGGGCCGCAAGCTGCAAGACATCGAGCTGCTGGGCGCCAAACAGCGCGGCAGCGCTGACGAGGTGTGAGCGCCATGTCCAAGAACAACCGCCAAGCCTGGGAGGTGTGGCTCGACGCCCCTGAGCTGGCTCCAGCTCAACGCGTGGGCACTCTGTACCAGAACCTGGTCAAGACCGCGGTACCCGCCTCCTTTGCCTACGAGCCCAACTGGTTACAGCAGGACCTGAAGTTCGCGCTCGACCCGCGGCTGGACCTCTACGCTGGCGAGCAGAATCCGCAGGTCGATTTCCCGGCCTTTGGCATCTTCATGGACTCCGCCCCGGACCGCTGGGGCCGCGTGCTCATGGAGCGCCGCGAGCTGCACCAGGCCGAGGAGCAGCAGCGCGAAGTGCGCACGCTGCAGGAGACAGACTTTCTGCTGGGCGTCAATGACACGGTTCGCATGGGCGCTTTGCGCTTCCGCCTCAAGGAGGGCAGCCCATTCGTGGCCAACGATGAGCTGGCCGCCCCGCCGGTGACTAGCCTGCCTGAACTTGCCCATGTGGCGCGCCTCATCGAAGAGCCCGGCGCCGAGAAGCTGCCCGAATACGCCAAATGGCTGACCATGCTGGTGGCCCCCGGAACATCGCTTGGAGGCGCCCGCCCAAAAGCCAACTTCCAGGAAGCGGACGGTCGGCTGTGGATTGCGAAATTTCCGGCAAAGGACGACCGCTACGACGTTGGTGCCTGGGAATATGTCACCCGCGAGCTGGCTGCCCGATGTGGCATCGTCGTGCCGGCAGCCCGCCTAGCCAGCCTGGGAACTGGTTACCGCACTTACTGCACTGAGCGTTTTGACCGCCACCTGCAAGACAACGTGTTGGCGCGGCGGATGTATGCCTCAGCCATGACGCTGCTGGAGCGCCAGGACGGCCAAGGGGGTGGGAGCTACCTCGACCTGGCCCAGGCCATCGAAGACTTCGGCTCGCGCGACTATGTCGAACAAGACCTTCACCAGCTCTTTCGTCGTCTGCTGTTCAACGTCCTGGTGGGCAACCGTGACGACCACCTGCGCAATCACGGCTTCTTGCGTGACAAGACCGGCTGGCGCCTGAGCCCTGCCTTTGACGTCAACCCCAACCCCGCCAAATACGAGCACTCGTTGACGCTGGACGGCAAATCTGCCGCACCGGAATTGGACCGTGCGCTGGCAACAGCCGAGTTTTACCGGCTCAAAACTCTGCAGGCCAAACACTTGCTCGACGAAGTCCGTGCCTCAGTGAGAACCTGGCAAGACGTGGCGCGGCAGCACGGACTGTCGGAACCAGAGATCAAGCGTATGAGTGCTGTCATCCAGGTTTAGCGATAGGCGCCCGGCTGGCTGGCGACCCAGGTGGCGTACTGGTCTTGGGGACTTCGCAAAGTCCAGTCTCTGCCATAGTGCAAACGGTTGACCAAGCCGCAGGCGTATGCCGAGCCGATGAAGGCTGCTTCCCGCTCCGGGTGATGTCACTCGTCGAGTGGACGAGAACTTCCTCGCCCCGAGACCTCCAGGCCTTCGGGCAGGCTGAATCCCGACCTTGTTGTAGCCGGGAGTCGCCGATGCCTGCAAATGGAAAGAAGGGAGCGTCGCAGTGGGACTTGAACCCGTGCCCGGCCCTTCTTCCCGTTGTGCGTCGCGACCGCTGCAGGCTCGCGCGACGTTGACGTGCTACGGTGTAGCTGAGACTGCAACGCCCCCTGCGTATTCTCATCCCAGACCGGCTTGTTTGTCCTTACCCGGGCCGCTTGATGGCCGGCGAGGGCCACGGGTGTTGCGGGTCCGGGGAGTCCACGCCTTCTAAAGTCCGGAGCGCAGATGCATCGGACGTCGAGAGTTCGTCGAACTGCAAATCTCGAAGCGGGACGCCAGCAAAGGCTTTGCGCGCCGCTTCGGCGCTAAAGAGATGACGATTGGCAGGGTCGCTGATGTACGCGAAAGTGCGTAGCGTCTCGAGCGGGACGTCGAGCCTGCGGGAGAGCTCCTCAAGGTCCACCTCGTTGCCGTTCTTGGAGTTCATTGCGTTGCCTGTTGACTATCCGCGCGTTACCTGGTTGCAGAGGGAGGCTACTCACCTCGTCACTTTGCCAGTAGAAGTGCTGTGTAGCAAGCAAGCCCCGAGATAGAAGTCGCACGAGGGCACGTTGCCAAACGGCAGGCTTCCCGGAACGGGCTTGGCTAGTCGCATTTCGGGAGGGCACCAAGGACTGCTGAAAACACTGCCGTACTCGCTGCGTCCGCATCTTCCTTAATGCGGCGGTCCCCTTTATCGGCAATGGATGCAAGGATGAGGCGTCTTGCTAGGGAGGCGGATTCGGGTGGGAGGGTTGCAGCCAAGGCGACCAGGCAGGCTTGGAGGGCGTCGAGGCGGGATTCGAGGGCGGTTGTCATGGAGGCAATGCTCCGAAATGGCAGCCAATCCGGCCATCACCCTGTGGAGCCTGCTCAGAGGGCACTCCGAAGGGGGGGGGGTGCAAAGAAAGGTGTCCCTCCTTCTACCTCGTCCGCCCTGAACAACCCGCCCCGGTGCAATTGTGTTGAGCGGGTTGCTCAAGGCGCACTACAACCCCTAGCCGCTCGAGGCGGCTTGCCTTCCACTACGCGAGCTTGGCCAGAGCCTGTCTGGCATGCTTGGCCACATCGGAGCCTGGCGCCTTCGTCATCACGACGCTGTATAGCCCGGCAGCCTCTTCGAGGTTCTTTTTTCCGCCCACCACTTGTAGCGTGGCGGCCAGCCCGTAAAGAGTCAGGGGGTCATGCGGGAGCACCTTGCGGGCCTCTCTCAAGTTCTTTAGGCCCTCCTGTAGCTCGCCGCAAGACACGAGTTCTGCACCGAGGTTGCGGAGGGCATAGCCGTCTTTCGGGTCGGCTTCGACTGCCTTGCGCATCGGCTCAAGTGCAAGGTCGTACTTCCCCATTTGTTTGTAGGCTACTCCGATGGCGATCCAGGCGTGGGCGTGGCCTGGATTGAGCCGCACAGCGTGCTTAAGGTGCGCAAGAGCGTCGTCAAAGTGACCGAGGTCACAGTGAGCGCGGCCTAGATTGAACAGCACCTCGGCGTTGTCGGGGTCTCTCTTGTTTAGCGCTTCCAGTAGCGGAACAGCATCTGCGATGTGTCCTGCTTGCAGGATCGGCATGATGAGCGCGAGAGGGCTCGCCCCTGGCTTTATCTCCAGCACGCTTATCTCTTTGTCGTTCACAGCCACCAGCACATGCTTCCCTTCATTGGCGTACTTGGCTGAGAAGTAGAAGAGCACGGCCTCATTGAACTCCTTTGAGCCAAGGTTGCGGGCTTGGGACGGAAGCAGCGAGAGGTCAAAGTTCGAGACGGGGAGCTTTGTATAAGTCGGTTTGGTAGTCATGCCAGCGCTGTCAGGGGTTCGGGAATTGTTCGGGACTTCCCGAGCGCGTCCGACGGCGCGGGCGGGGAAGGGCGAACATCGTCCCTATCGGCTGCACGCAGCAGGTCTTGAGGGCATAAAACTTCGCCGAGCTGCCGTGCCTATCCGTGCACCTTCTCCTCCGATCTTCCCCCCCAGATGCAGGCGGGACTTCACGAGCACGGCAGCCGGTCGGAGTGGCGGCTTGATGTCCCTGGCACGTGCTTCGAAGTGGGCGCTGGTGACGTGGCGAGTTGTTCGTTCTGACTCACGAGAGAAGCAGTTCCGCGCGATAAAGCCCGCTTTCGGATTTCCTTAGCTATACGAAACGCGATGCGAAATCCGCTCGGCTACACAGCCTCGCTCTCAGACTGCGCATACCTGCATGTAAACCACTCACTAATTTTACCAGTCCATCGGCTGGGTATAAAAAGTTCAAGGTAAGTCAATGACTTACGAAGTTTGCAGGTATTCCAGTCCTTCCGCTTTACCAGCAGCGCAGCGGAAGGGGGCCAGTAGCCGGGCACGAAAGCGTGCCATGTTTACATCGAAGTACCTCTACTCTGACCTGCTGAAGCGTCAGGAATTTCAAGTCATCTCGCGTGCCATCGGAAAGCAAACTGCAGCAAATCGGGCTTCAGCGCTTCGATCGTTCCTCAGCGTTCACAAGCTCACGGTCGATGACCCGGTCGGCGTCGAGATGCGCTCAGAGTGGCCCGAAGCGCTTGAGCAGTTTCTTGAGTCGCTGGTGCTCAAGGGCTGTTCATCGAGAGACGTTTCAAACACCAAGTCGCTCATCATGTCTTGGCGAAACGCGGTCATTGACGAGGACTCGCTCCAAGCCATCGAGGCTGACAAGCCCACGCCCTTCCAAGTGCAACTGCAGGCACTGATGGCCCGCTTCCCGGTGAAGCTCGTTGCCAGAACAGCCAACGTGCCCCCCGACATGCTCCGTGGGTGGCTGCAGGGGAAGCGCCCTCGCGCCAGCAATGACCGCTACTTGCATCGCCTGGAAACCTTCTTTGCGATCCCGCGGGGTGAACTCTGTCGAGCCGCTGGGATGGCGACCGGGGGCGGGTCATGGTCAGCGCCTGATGCGGAAGCGCCGGTCATTGCTTATCGCCAGCAGCTTGCCGGCCGCACGCAAGACGAATACTGGCTACGGCCGGCTGAGACCTCGCCACTGCGCAAGCAGTGGATTGACTTCGTTGCATACAAGGTTGCGTTGGTGCCATCGCTTGAGCGTTCCTCAAAGGCGCAATGGCGAATCAGTCCGATGCCTGTGAAGAAGCCCACGCCGGCCACTTGGTTCAATTTTCACGAAGGCCGCGAGGTGCCCTCTGCTGGTGCCGCTTGGTCGAAAGTTGCTGGTTTCCTTGGATGGTTGGGGCTGACGGCTGAGAGGGGCGGCAAGGCCATCCCGCAGGAGCAGCTGCAGACCATGGCATGGCTCGTCGACTCGCGCCTTGTTTATGAATTCATTCAATGGCAGAAGCAGAGAGCCGGCAAGCTGACGGGTGCTGGGCCTGATGCAATCGGATGGATTCAACACCTCATGCGTCCCGAGGTCGGCTACTTCTGCCAAAGCCCATGGCTCCAAGCCACTTTGCCCGAGAGCTATCAACACGAGAGCTGGACTGCGCTCTGCGAGCGACAGTTCAAGTATCTCAGCAAGCTCGCGCACTCACTGCGCGGTGAGGTCGAGGTCAGTAGAGACCCCTTCGAGCCCCTGATGCATGTCGTTGATCTCGCCGAGCCACTTGAGGCGGTCGTTGACATGGTCCAGCGTATGCGGGCAGATCGGCCCATCGGAAATCCTGTGCGTGAAGCAGTGTGGGCTCGAGATCTTGCGCTGGTGAAGCTGCTTGTCTCAAACCCGCTTCGTGTTCGGCACTTCTCAAACATGACATGGCGCCCGGACAACACGGGCAACCTCTATCAGCGCGCGGATGGGTCTTGGTGGGTCAGATTCAAGAGTCGCTACTTCAAGAACGCCCGGGGCGCCGCGGGTGACCTAGATTACGACTCGCCGGTGGACGATGCAGTGGTTCAGGACTTGGAGCGCTACATCTACAAGCATAGGCCTCGACTCATGCGCAGTCCGACAGACCTTTTGTTTTTGTCGAACGGCTCGCGACACGATCGGTCGGCGTTGAGTCACTCGCCTTGGCGTGACCTCAGCCGTCGTATCGAGTGGCTGACCAGGCGGTACCTCTGGCGCTGCCCAGGAGTGGGGGCGCATGCGATGAGGCAATTGACTGGGACCGCGATCGTGAAAGCATCGCCTGGCGAGTTCGTGACGGTCGCGCGGGTTCTGAATGACCGCGTTGCCACGGTCGAGCGGCACTATGCGCGGTTTTCTTCTGCCGATGGAAACAAGCGAATGAGCGAGCTTCTGCGCAACTCGTTCAAGCGGATGTGAAGCGCCGTCAGTGCCAAGGCTCTCTCGGCCCCGGGCGAGGATGGTCAACTCTGGCAGGTGTTGTTCGATACAACACAGCCCCGGCGCCCGGGGCTGACACTCCTCTGCGTGCCGTGCAGCGAGACTGCGAGGCACCCTGCACTGCCAGACGAGTGGTCGGGCAAGCGAGTGTTGTTCAATACAACACCGCCCCGGCTCCCGGGGCTGACACCCCTCTGCGTGCCTTTCAGCGAGATTGCGAGGCGCCCTGCATTGCCAGACCAGTGGCCAGGCAAGCTGCGTCGTCGGATTGCGCAGAAGAGTCGTTGTTCGCCGCAATCCACAGCAAGGAGCTGCCGGCGGTTGGCGCCCTTGGGTCGCAGGACAGTGCTCTGCGCTGGCAGATGCCGGGCGTGAGCCAGTCGGCCATCTTTCGTTCGACGAGCTGCCGAGTGCCGGCTTCGAAGTCGTGCCGTTGTCAGGGTTGGCAGATGGGTCGGTCTGCTGCCTTGGCTGCCCACGAAGATGAGGGGGCGCCGACCGTAGCTAATGCGTAGCTAAGTCTTGTAACATCGCGCTAAGTCATTGTCGCGCAGGGCTTTGCAGGTATTGGGCCATCATGGGCGTGTGGTTCGCTAGGCTGGCTTTCAGCAGGGCCTGGGTCGTGGTGGGTTCGGTCATCGCCCGAGCATCTTAGGTCAGGGGCACGGATGCCATGAGCTGCCGTCACCTTGTACCCACTTGACCGCGTTCTTGCAGGTCGCATTGGGGGGCGCACGGCTCAAAGCTGCCGTTCGCGGAGCTCACTCTCCCGTTTCATCCCCCCCTCGCCTATCACTGCGCGGCTTGCGCCAGCTTGGCCAGCTGCCCGGCCATGTCGGCCAGGTGCAGCTTGTGGGTTTCGTCGCTGGCCTGGCGGGCGGCGGCGTCCACGCGCTGGTGCAGGTCGGGCAGCGCGCTGCGCAGCCAGCCCATGAACAGGGTGTCGTCGCCGCTTTCGACAAAGGCGCGTGCGGCCACCGGTGGCATTTTTTCCAGCGCGCCCTGCAGTTGGCGGGCGTCGGCTTCTTCGCTGGCGCCGCCACGCGCGCGGGCCGCCAGCAGCTGGGTGCAGGCCGCCACGTAGGCGCGCTGCAGGGCGCGCTGGGTGGGGCTGCCGCGGTCCAGCGGGCCCCACACCGCATCCGTCACGTCGCGCCCGAAATCGGCCGGGCCATAGGCCGTGGCGTCGCGCTGGCGCTGGCTTTCCAACTGGGCCAGGTTATGGCCGGCCAGCAGGTCGGTCACGAAGCTGGCCTGCAGGCTGTTGATCAGCCTTTCGCCGCCGAAGGTGATGGCGCGGTCCATCACGGCCGGCGTGGCATAGATTTCCAGCGACGCTGCGCCTTCCCCGAGCAGGTAGCGCACGGCTTCACGCTGCTGGGCCGCGGGCACGATGCGGGCGGTTTGCGGCGGGCCGGCTTCCAGCGCCGGGCTGACCCCGCCCACCAGCCGCTGCACCGACTTCAGCATGCCCAGGTGGCGGCTCAACATGGTTTCGTAGGTGGCGGCAAATTCGCGCGGGTCGCTGCGCGTGGCGGCGTCCAGCCGGGCCAGCGCGCGCTGCAGGTTGGCCAGGGCCAGCTTCGTGGCCAGCACGCGTTCAGCGCCCGTGTTTTCGGTCTGCACGCGCGGGTCGCGGGCGAAGCGGGCGAAGAAGTCGCCGCGCTCTTCCGTGGCCCAGAACAGGCGCCGGTCGCGCGAGAAGCTGTCGGCCAGCGCCGCCAGTTCGCGCTTTTCGCTGGCGGCGTCGCTGCCAAACACGCCATAGCCGTAGCGGATGGCGGCCACGTCGTAAGGCCCGATCACGCCCCACAGCTGCTTCACGCCGTCGCCGGGCTGCGCCACCTGGTTGAAGCGGCCGTAGGCCATGATGGAACTGTTCGGTCCGTTGGCGTTGGCAAACCCGGGCTCGCGCATCTGCGCCACGCTGTAGGCGGTGGACGCGATCTGGTTGTGCATCAGCCCCAGCGTGTGGCCCACCTCGTGCGCCACGATGTAGCTCAGCAGCGCGCCCGACCTTTCCAGCGGCAGCGGCAGGCGGTCGGCCTGCGGGTCCACCCCGCCGCCGAACAGGCCAAAGTAGTAGCGCCCGAAGCCCTGGATGACCTGCGGCCAGATCAGGATGTGCGCCGACAGCGTTTCGCCCGAACGCGGGTCGCTCACATGCGGGCCCATCGCGTTCAGGTTTTCCTGCGGCAGCCAGCGGATGACGTTGATCGTCACGTCTTCCTCCGACCAGTCCGGGTCTTCCTGAACCGTGGGCGCGTCGACCACGCGGATGGCGTTCGAAAAGCCCGCGGCTTCGAACGCGGGCAGCCACTGCCGCACGCCGGCAGCGACGTAGGGCTTCCAGCGCGCCGGGATGCCGCGCCCCAGGAAGTAGGTGATGGGCTTGATGGGGTCGCTCACGGCTGCGCCGGGGTTTTTCTTTTCCAGCCGGAAGCGCGGCACCAGCACCAGGCTGTCTTCGGCCAGGCCGCTGTCGGCTTCGAACTGCGTGGCCTCGATCGGGAAGTAGCCCACGCGCGGGTCGCCACGGCGCGCGGCCATGGGCTTTTCAGGCAGGAAGACGAAGGAATGGCCCAGCACCAGGGACACCGGCTGCGGCCCGGCACGCGGGTCGGTGGGCGACTGGGCCAGGAAGCTGAGGTGGCTGCGGATGTTGAAGACATCGCCGCGCACCCGCACGCGGTCGATGTAGGACTTGCTGGGGTCCACCACCGCTGGCACCAGCCCGGTGGCGGCAGCGAACTTGCGCCCGCTGGCAGCGGGGATGTCGTTCGAGAACGTGGCCGTCACATCGACGGCCAGGCTGCCGTCGGCACCTGCGGCCAACAGTGGGAAGCTGGCGATCAGTGCGCCGGTCTGGGTGCCGGCCACGGCCAGTTCGATCGGGCGCAGCTTGGCGTCGCCGGCGGCGGCGCCCGGCACGCCGTCGGGCCGGCGCTGCGGGGCGGGCTGCCCGGCACGCCGCTGCTGCGCCGTACTGAGGTCGCGCACATGCACGAAATCGCCCTGGCGTTCGAAACGCACCAGGGCATTGTTGGCCTCGATGCCCTGGCTGGTGATCACGCCTGCCGGCAGCGAAACGGCTTCGGTGTACCAAAGCAGCGGCTTGCCCAGGCTGCCCGGTGGCAGCACGACGAAGGTGCTGCCGCTCTTGCGGTAAGCCGCCAGCCGGCCCTGGCCCAGGCGTTCAGCGCCTTGCAGCAAAGGGGCCAGACCGTCGGCGGGCGCAGCAGCCGGGGCTGGGCCCTGCGCCCAGGGCAGTCCGGGCAGGCTGGCCAACAGGGCAGCGCACAACACGCGGCCGGCGGTCCAAGCGGCCGTTGAACGGCGTGCCTGTGCAGTTGTTTTCATGGTGTTCCTGGCAGTGGGGCCGCCGCGGACAGCCCGCGGCAACGCTGGCATTGAAGCCGGCCAGGTGGCGGGCCACTATCCAGATAGCGAAGTGCTCGCCTATTGCGCCGTTCCGCACTTCCGCCCTTCCGCAGTTCAGCATTTCCGCTCTTTCGCCGTGGGGCCCTCGTTGCATCTGGCAGGCCGCCAGGGGCGGCCCCGCGCTGATCCCCCCAACACGGCCAGTCTCCGGGCGGCAAGCCCGTCGATATACTTTTGGCTGGGTCCACGCTGTGAAGTTGTTCGCATGTCGGGCATGCCGCCGGTTGCTGTTTTTCCGCCCTTGCCCGATTCGGTGCCCCGCGTGGCCACCGACGATCTGGACGAGATGCGCTGGCTCGTGCGCGACCGTGACGGCAACCCGGGCTGGGTGGTGCAACACGGACGCGGACGGCTGGGCTACTGGCAGCAGCGCCTGTTCGGGCTAGACACGCATGTGGCCTGCGGCCACACCGGCCAGGCCGTCACCGTGCGCGGCCAGGTCGGGGGGCTGGTGCTGCAACTGGCCATCCCTGCGGGCAGCAGCTACCGCCTGGGCCGGCGCCAGGTCACCACCACGCCAGGCAGTGTGGCGCTGCTGCCGCCGGGGCAGGAATTCACGCGACGTTCGCCCGCCGGCACGATGCTGGCCCTGCGCTTCGAAGCGCCGCGCGTCGCGGCCGAACTGGCTGCCAGGCTGGGCCGCCCGCTGGACGACGAGCCCTGGGCCTTCGCCGTGCCCAGCCTGAGCGTGGCAGAGCGGCAGGCCTTCAGCACGGCCGTGGCCGACCTGATCACCCTGGGCGGCCCACAGGGCAGCATGCAGGCCCGGCGGCATGTGGACGCACGGCTGCATGCCCTGCTGGTGGGGCTGCTTCAGCGCCAGCACCGGCCGGCACGCGCCGGCTGGGTGTCGGCAGCACGCCTGGCCGCGCTGGAAGCCTGGATCGACGCGCATCTGGCCGAACCGCTCACCCTGGGCCAACTGTGCGCGCAGGCGGGCGTGGGCGCGCGCAGCCTGCAGCTGGCCTTTGAAGCGCGGCGCGGCATGTCGCCCATGCGCCATGTGGCTGAACGGCGCTTCGCCGCGGCGCACCAGCGGCTGATGCGGGCCATGCCGCAGGACGCGGTGACCACCATCGCCCTGGACTGCGGCTTCGACCACATGAGCCGCTTTGCGCTGGGCTACCGGCAGGTCTTCGGCCAGTCGCCGTCGCAGACGCTGGCAGCGCGTCGCAGGACACCGCCCCGGGCACGCGCGCTGTCAGCGGCTGCAACTTCGTTTTCTGGCTAGCCGCCCGCCATGGCTGGCGGTCTACTGCGCCGAAGGGTCGAGAAAGGCCGAGAAGGCCGAGAAGGCCGAGAGGGTCGCGTGGGGCGGAAAGAAACGGGTGGGTGGCGTTTCACCCGCGCTTGCGTGTTCGGGGTGCTGGCGGTGCTGGCCCTGGCCCTGGCTGGGTGTTCGGCTGTGGGGCCCCTGTCATCGCCCAAGCCGGCGCAGCCAGCCGAAGCATTGCCGCTGCCTTCGCAGGCACTGGCCCCGCAGCCGGATAGCCGCTTCGCAGCGGCCGAAGCCCAGTTGCAGGCAGCCCACGGCAGCCAGGTTTCGGGCTTCCGTTTGCTGCCGCAGAACCTGGAAGCGCTGCGCTGGCGCCTGGTGCTGATCGACGAGGCCCGCGATTCGCTGGACCTGCAGTACTACGTCTGGTTTGGCGACAAAGTCGGCCAGCTGCTGATGGCGCGCGTGCTGGCGGCCGCTGACCGCGGCGTGCGTGTGCGCCTGCTGTTCGACGACCTGAACACCCTGCTGCACGACATGAGCCATGTCGAGCTGCGCGACGCCATGCTGGCCAAGCTGGACCGGCACCCGAACATCGAGATCCGCGTCTTCAACGCCTGGCGTTCGCGCGGGCTGCTGGGCCGGCTGCTGGAAACCGGTGCCGATTTCCAGCGCCTGAACCGCCGTATGCACAACAAGCAGATGGTGGCCGACAACCGCGCCGCCATCATCGGCGGGCGCAACATCGGCGACGAATACTTCGGCCTGAACCCCGATTTCAACTTCCACGACCTGGACGTGCTGGCGCTGGGGCCGGCGGCCCGCCAGGCCAGCGCCGTTTTCGACCGCTACTGGAACAGCCCCTGGGTGCGCCCGGTACCTCGCGACGCCCAGGCCGGGGCGGCAGCGCTGGCGTCGGAAGCCCACCTGCAGGCGCTGGCGCAGCTGGCCAGCGACCCGCGTGCCCGGGCCATCCTGGCGGGGAAGTGGTCCTGGGAAGCCGACATCGCCGGCTTGCCCAACCAGCTGCACCCCGGCCACAGCCGCGTGCATGCCGATTCGCCTTCACGCGCGGCCGACAGCCACAACCGGATGCCCGAGGCCTTCCGCACGCTGATGCTTTCAGCCCGGCGCGAAGTGCTCATCACCAATGCCTACATCATCCCGGACGCCGGCTTCCTGGCCGCCCTGCAGGCCCTGGTGGGGCGCGGCGTGAAGGTGCGCGTGCTGACCAATTCGCTGGCCTCGCACGACGTGGCGGCTGTGAACAGCCACTACGAAACCTGGCGCCGCCCGCTGCTCGTGGCCGGCGTGGACCTGCATGAACTGCGGCACGACGCCGCGGTGAAGCCCAGCCTGGTGGACACGCCGCCGGTGCAGGGCCGCTTCATCGGCCTGCACACCAAGGCGATGGTGATCGACCGCGAACGCAGCTTCGTCGGGTCCATGAACCTGGACCCGCGGTCCGAGGTCATCAATGCCGAGATGGGCATCGTCATCGACAGCACAGCCCTGGCCGCGAGCCTGGCCCAGGCCATGGAACGCGACATGACCGGGGCTAACAGCTGGCAGCTGCGGCTGGACGCCACGGGCCGCGTGCAATGGGTCAGCGACGCCGGCACCCTGGCGCGCCAGCCCGCGCGCAGCCTGAGCCAGCGCATCGAGAACCTGGTCTTCAAGCTGTTCCCGCCCCAGCTTTACTGAACACCCTGCATGCCACGCCTTTCCTGCCCGCCCCCGCTGCCGCTCTGCTTGAAGCGCCTGGGCCTGTGGCTGGCGGCGGTCGCCTGTGCGGTGGCTGTCGCTGGCTGTGCCAGCTTCGTGCCGCAGCCCGGGCCCGCGGCCGACCCGCCCGGCCGCTATGTCGACCTGACCCTGCCCTTCATCGCGATGGGCGACACGCAGGAGCACGAGCCGACCGGCTTTCCGATGCACGACAACGACAGCGCGGTCGACGCCTATGTCGAAGTGGCGCAGCGCCCGCCTGAACAGCCGCTGTTCGGCCGCCGGGTGCTGCAGTGGGTGCTGCAGCAGCATCGCCACGAGCCCTTCATCCACCTGGGCGATGTGATGGACCTGTCCTGCCGGTCCGAAGCCCAGCGCATGGCGAAGATCTTCCGCGACGCGGGCAGCCCCGGTGCCATCCTGCCGGGCAACCACGACGGGCTGATGTTCGGCATCTACGGCTACCGCATCCTGGACGCCGTGCTCGACACCGACGCCCAGCGCTGGAACCAGGCCTGCCGCCGCGGCGCTGCGCCCGACAACCCGCGCCACAAGACGGCGCGCGAAGCGTTCAGCAAGCGCGACTTCATCCACTTTTACGTCAGCCAGTACGCCAGCCTGCCGCAGCTGGTGCCGGGCCTGCAGCCGCCGCCCGACCAGGGCGAACACCGGCTGACCTGGCGTAACCCCGACCCGCAGGGCTTCGTTTCGGCGGTCGAAGCGCAGATGCTGGACGGCTACCGCTATGCCGATTCCTTCATCGCGCAGCGCCTGAAGCTGCCGCGCGCCGCGGGGGCCACGCGCGACGTCTACATCGTGGCGCTCGACACCAACCAGGCCGGTGCCCTGGTGGGCACCTGGGACACGCTGATGGGCCGCAGCCCAGGCAGCATGGGCCATGTGCACCCGGACCAGATCGCTGCCGTGCGCCCCTGGGTGCTGGACGCCGCGCGGCGCGGCGACATCGTGGTCTTCGCCGGCCATCACCACTGGGCTTCGCTGGGCCTGCCCACGCGCATCCTGCTGCGCAGCCTGATGTCCAACGTGCCGCACCCGCTGGTGTACCTGTCGGCGCACACGCACCGCGGTTTCTGGGCCGAGCACCGTGCGCTGGACCGGCGGCCGCTGCTGGAGCTGAACGTCAGTTCGCTGTCGGACTGGCCCGTGGCCTACCGCCGCATCAGCTTTGCCTACGACGAACAGGCCCGCCGGCTGCTGGTGCGCGGCCAGCTGCTGCCCGGTACCGAACGGCGCATCGACAGCGACGCCGACCTGCTGGCGGCCTGGGAGGCGCAGGCCTGTGCCCAGATCGGGCCTGTGCCGCCGTCGTTCCTGAGCTTTGACCGTGAACTCGTGATGCGCCAGCGCCAGTCGCGCGGCAGCCTGATCGAATGGGTGTGGTCGGGCCTGGGGCCGGTGTGCGCGGACTGCGAACTGCCGCTCTACGTGCACGCTCAGTCTTACCAGGACGAACTGCTGGACGCGATCGCGCAGGTCGGCGCGCACCTGCAGCCGCAGGCGCACCGCCTGCACGAAGTGCGGCTGCCGGCGTGGTGCGGCCCGGCCGATTTCCTGGGCTGCGTGAAGGCCCTGAAAGCCGAGCAGGCGCAGGGCTTCAAGGCCCAGGTGGACCTGTTCCGGCGCAAGGCGCAATTGGTGGCCGTGATGGACGAGCACCTGGACGAGCTGCGCGCGCCGGAAGCCGGCGCCTACATGACCTGCCGCGCCGTGCAGGCGGCCAAGATCGACTTCGACCAGACCGACGAGGCGCGCAACAACGACCGCAGTGAAGCCAAGCGCCGCGCTGAACAGTTCTTCCGCGTCGAAGCCAGCGTGGGCATGGAATGACCGCGCATGCATTGGCCGCAACCCGCACCCTGCACCCTCGCCCTGAGTTCCCCCACCGCGTCACGAGACGCATTCACCCGCAAAAGGAAGATCCCATGAAGAAGCTGTTCACCGCCGCGTCCCCCGCCCGCTGGGCCGCACTGGCCCTGGTGTCTGCACTGGCCCTGGCCACGCACGCTGGCGCCACGGAAAAGGTGCAGTCGGCCAAGCACGAGAACAAGAAGGAAGCCGTGGCCGAAGGCAGCAAGCTCGTCGCCGCCATCGACAAGAAGATCGAGGAGCTGAAGAAGGACGTCGCGAAGTCCAACGCCGATGTGAAGAAGGCTCACGAGGAAAACATGAAGGACCTGCAGGCCAAGCGCAAGGCGGCTGCGGAAGAACTGGCCAAGCTGGAGAAGTCTGCTGCCAACACCTGGGACGCGACCAAGGCCGGCTTCTCCAAGGCTTACCAGGACCTGCAGGCTGCCTACGACAAGGCGGCTGCGAACGCCAAGTCCAAGTAAGCCGTGGCCTGGCGCGGGCTGGTAGCCATGCCCGCGGCCGTCTTGCTGGCGGCTTGCGCCGCACCGCCGCTGCTGCCCTACCAGCCAGACGCGCCTTTGACGGCCCAGCTGCCCTTGTCGCAGGCGGGCGTGCGCGACGAGCGGGCTGGCTTTGCCAGTCTGTTCGAGCGTGAGCTGAAGACAGCAGCCCATGGCGACCTGGCCGTCGACAGCTGGCTGCACCTGCCAGCCCAGCTTGCTGTCACGGCGGCTGCACCCAGTGCCACAGCCGCGGCCATCCAGGCCATCGACCAGGGCTTTGCTGCCCGCCGTGCGGGCACGGCCGTGCTCGTGGTGCCGGGGCTGTTCGGCGACTGTGTCGATGACCAGTCGGTGCCCTTCGGCGACGGGCTGATGCGGGCGCCCGAGGTCCAGGCCGTGCAGGCTTACGCAGGCTATGCCGACCTGGGTCTGCACAGCCTGCGGCTGGTGCGCCTGCCGGGCCGGCAATCGGTGGAACACAACGGCACTCGCCTGGCCGCAGCCATCCGCGAAGTGGCCGCGGCACCCGGCGTCGACCGCATCGTGCTGGTGGCGTATTCCAAGGGCGTGCCAGACGCCCAGCAAGCGCTCGCGCTTCTGCATAAGGAGCACCAGGAGCACCAGGATCACCAGGAAGGGCCACGGGCCAGCAGGCCTGGCCATCGCGTGGCGGCCCTGGTCTCGGTGGCGGGCGCGGTGCTGGGCACGCCGCTGGCGGACCATTTCCAGCCGCTTTACGACGCCTTGTCGCCCCGTGTCGCGGCCTTCGGCTGCACGGCTTCCGACGGGCAGGAACTGGCCAGCATCACACGGCGTGAACGCCTGCGCTGGCTGGCTGGCCATCCGCCCGTGCCGGGGCCGGCTTACTTCTCGATCGTGGCCTACGCCGAGGCGGCCGGCATGGCACTGCCCCTGAGGGCCAGCCACGCCTGGCTGGCCCGTGCTGACCCGCGCAACGATGGCCAGCTGCTGGCCAGCGACGCCGTACTGCCTGGCAGCACGCTGCTGGCCGCCGCGCGCAGCGACCACTGGGACCTGGCGCTGCCGCGCGACCGGCACCCCAGCGCCCTGGTGCGAAGCCTCGGTTCGGGGCGCGCTTACCCGCGCGAAGCGCTGTTGCGGGCCACGCTCAAGTGGGTGATCGGGCAGCCGCCCTGAGGTGAACGGCCGGGTCGCCGACCTGCCGGTCTCAGTCGGTGGCGGCTTCTGTTTCCTGGCCTGAACCCGCAGCCGTGCCGGTGTCGGTGCCGGTACCCGTGCCGGCATGCGTCGCCTGCGGTTGATCGGGCTGCAGGCTGCCGCGCTGCGGCTTCTTCCGCGCCAACAGGGCTTCGCGCCGGGCTGCGCGTTGCGCGTCAGCAGCCTGGCCTTCGGCTGACCATTGCAGGAACTGCTCGGGCGTTTCCAGCGTGATGCGGCCCCAGGCGCCGGCGCGGAAGTCGTTCAGCGCCACTTCGGCGGCCTTCTGCATGTTCACGCGCCCGCCCGGCAGCAAGCCGCCGCGCTTGCGGCCCAGTTCGGCCAGCAAGGCTTCGTCGCTCAGCGCGGCGCAGTCGGCCAGCTTGTAGCGTTCCTGCAGCCGGGTGCCGTATGGGCCGCGCACGGCCGCCAGCAGGGCCAGGGCCACTTCCTCTTCGTCATAGGCATTGCGGCCGATGTTGCCCGCGGCGGCCAGGAAGTAGCCGCTTTCCTGCACCGTGATGCGGGGCCACAGCATGCCCGGGGTGTCGAACAGATAGCAGTCGTTGGCCAGCACCAGGCGCTGTTCGGTCTTGGTGATGCCGGGCTCGTCGCCCGTCTTGGCCGCGCGCTGGCCCATCAGGGTGTTGATGAGCGTGGACTTGCCCACGTTCGGAATGCCGCAGATCAGCACCCGCAGCGGCTTGACCATGCCGCCGCGCAAGGGCGCCAGCGCTCGGCAAGCCGCCACCAGCTGGCGCGCGGGCGCGGTGGCTGAAGCGTCCAGCGCCAGCGCCTGCGTGCCGGGCCGGGCCTGGTAGTGCGCCAGCCACAGGGCGGTGCATTCGGGGTCGGCCAGGTCCTGCTTGTTCAGCACCTTCAGCGCGGGCTTGCCTTGCGTCAGCTCGGCCAGCAGCGGGTTGGCGCTGCTGCCGGGCAGCCGGGCGTCGAGCAACTCGATGACGACGTCGATCTCGGGCAGGCGCTCGGCGATGGCCTTCCGGGTCGCGTGCATATGACCTGGAAACCATTGGATGGGCATGGGGCAGGCGTGGCGGGTGATGAGTGAAGCCTGGATTGTGGGCCGCCTGTGTGCCGCTTCAGACGGCGCGGTGTCCTACGCCGCCCTGCGTCGCGCGCCTGCCGGTCCGTCAGACCGCCCGGCCTACGCTGCAGCACGCCAGGTCCCCAACCCTCCGAACCGAAAGCCCGCCATGCCCTACGCCACCACCAACCCCACCACCGGCCAAGTCCTGCTGCGCTGCGACGAACTCGGTGACGCGCAGATGGAAGACAGCCTGCAGGCTGCACAGACCTGTTTCCAGCAGCACTGGCGCGACAGCAGCTTCAGTCAGCGCCGCAGCGTGCTGGCCCGCGCGGCAGCCCTGATGCGCGAGCGCGCCGACACCCTGGCCGCGCTGGCGACCCTGGAAATGGGCAAGCTGCTGGCGCAAAGCCGCGGCGAAGTGCTGCTGAGCGCCGCCATCCTGGACTACTACGCCGAACACGCCGAACGCTTCCTGGCCCCTGAGGCGATCGAGACGCGACAGGGCCAGGCGCAGGTGGTTTCCGGCCCCCTGGGCGTGCTGCTGGGCGTGCAGCCCTGGAACTACCCCTACTACCAGGTCGCCCGCTTCGCTGCGCCCAACCTGATGGCCGGCAACGTGGTGCTGGTCAAGCACGCTTCCAGCGTGCCGCAGTGCGCGCTGGCCTTCGCGCAGCTGATGGCCGATGCCGGCCTGCCCGATGGCGCGTACACCAACCTGTTCATCAGCAACGACCAGGTGGCCACTCTCATCGACGACCCGCGCGTGCGCGGTGTGGCCCTGACCGGCAGCGAGGCCGCAGGTGCGGTGGTGGCTGCCCGCGCGGGCAAGAACCTGAAGAAGACCACGCTGGAACTGGGCGGCAGCGACGCCTTCATCGTGCTGGAAGACGCCGACCTGGCGCTGGCGCTGAAGCATGCCGTCGCCGGCCGCATGGGCAATGCCGGGCAGGCCTGCACGGCGTCCAAGCGCTTCATCGTGGTCGATGCGGTGGCCGATGCCTTCATCGACCGCTTCCAGACCGCGCTGTCGGCCTTCGTTCCCGGCGACCCGATGGACCCGGCCACCACCCTGGCCCCGCTGAGCAGCCAGGCCGCGCTGGACAAGCTGCTGCAGCAAGTGGACCAGGCCGTGGCCCACGGGGCCAAGCTGCTGATGGGTGGCCAGCGTGTGCCCGGGCTGGCCGGCGCCTTCATGCAGCCCACCGTGCTTGGCGACGTGGACGCCGCCAACCCGGCCTACCGCCAAGAATTTTTCGGCCCGGTGGCGATGTTCTTCCGCGTGCCCAACGAAGCCGCGGCCGTGGCCCTGGCCAACGACTCGCCCTTCGGCCTGGGCGGCACGGTGTTCACGCAGGACATCGAACGCGGCCAGCGCGTGGCGCGGGCGCTGGACACCGGCATGGTGTTCATCAATTCTGCCGCGGCCTCAGCGCCTGAGCTGCCGTTTGGCGGGGTGAAGAATTCCGGCTATGGCCGCGAGCTGTCGGCCGCAGGCATCCAGGAATTCATCAACCGCAAGCTGGTGCGCGTGGCCTGACCGGCAGCGCCGGGCCCCTGTGCTGCCTGCGGGCAGCGCAGGCCTGGGGCCCGAAGCTTGCTACCCTTCGTGCGCGCAACGCAGCGCAGACGAAAAGGGGGTTGCCGTGGCCAGAGCACTTCCGGGCGTGGGCCCGCGTGACCCGCAAGTGGTGGTGCTGTTCGGCGCCACCGGCGACCTGGCCCGGCGCAAGCTGCTGCCGGGCCTGTTTCACCTGGCCAGCGCCGGCTTCATGCCCGACTGCCGCGTCATCGGCGTGTCGCTGGACGCGATCGACGCTGCCGGCTTCCGCCAGATCGCGCGCCAGGCGCTGGACGACTTTTCCAACCGCCGCGCCAGCGACGAAGACTGGTCCAGTTTCGCGCAGCGGCTGGACTACATCAGCCTGGGCGCTGGCCCGCAGGCGCTGAAGGCGGCGGTCGACACCGCAGAAGCCAGCCTGCAGGCCGAAAGCCGCCGCCTGCACTACCTGAGCGTACCGCCCAGCGCAGCGCTGTCGGCCGTGCGCATGCTGGCCGAAGCCGGGCTGGTGGAACGCTCGCGCATCGTGATGGAGAAGCCCTTCGGCACCGACCTGGCCAGCGCGGTGCAGCTGAACAGCCGGCTGCACGAGGTCTTCAGCGAAGACCAGATCTTCCGCATCGACCATTTCCTGGGCAAGGAACCGGCGCAGAACATCCTGGCCTTTCGCTTTGCCAATGGTTTGTTCGAACCGATCTGGAACCGCAACTTCATCGACCACGTGCAGATCGACGTGCCCGAGACCCTGGGCCTGGCGCAGCGCGCGGCCTTCTACGAACAGACCGGCGCCTACCGCGACATGGTGGTGACCCACCTGTTCCAGATCCTGGCCTTCATGGCGATGGAGCCGCCCACGGCGCTGGAACCCGCGCCCATCGGCGAAGAGAAGAACAAGGTCTTCCGCAGCATGCTGCCCATTCAGCCGGCCGACGTGGTGCGCGGCCAGTACAGCGGCTACCGCGAAGAACCCGGCGTAGACCCGCAGTCCGAGACCGAAACCTTCATCGCGCTGAAGTGCTTCATCGACAACTGGCGCTGGGCCGGCGTGCCCTTCTTCCTGCGCACCGGCAAGAAGCTGGCTGAAGGCCAGCGCATCATCAGCATCGCCTTCCGCGAACCGCCCAAGAGCATGTTTCCGCCCGGTTCAGGCGTCGGCGCGCAGGGGCCTGACCACCTGACCTTCGACCTGGCCGACGCGTCGAAGATGAGCCTGTCCTTTTACGGCAAGCGCCCGGGCCCGGGCATGCGGCTGGACAAGCTGAGCCTGCAGTTTGCGATGCACGACACCGGGCTGGCCGGCGAAGTGCTGGAAGCCTATGAACGGCTGATCCTGGACGCCATGCGTGGCGACCACACGCTGTTCAACACCGCTGAAGGCATTGAACGCCTGTGGCAGGTGTCGACCGCCTTGCTGGAAGCGCCGCCACCGGTGCGGCTGTATGCGCCCGGGTCTTGGGGCCCGAAGTCGGTGCACCAACTGATCGCGCCGCACGCCTGGCGGCTGCCATTCGAACGCAGCTGGCGCAGCCCGAACGGGCAGGGCGGCTGAAGCGCCAGCGGCGCGGCCGGGTAGGCCGCGCCGGCGCGCAGGCTCAGGGCGCCTGGGCGTCGATCTTGATCGACGCGAACCAGGCCGCCAGGTTGGCGATGTCGTCGTCGCTCAGCGGCTTGGCCATCACGGCCATCACCTCGTGCTTGCGTGTGCCGCTGCGGTAGGCCCGCAACTGCGCCGCGGTGTAGATCGCCGGCTGGCCCGCGAGGTGGGGCGCGTCGGGCGTGACGCTGATGCCCATCGGGCCATGGCACACGGCGCAGGTCGCGGCCTTGGCCCGGCCGGCCGCAGCGTCTTGCGCCACGGCCGGGGCCGCCACGGCCAGGGTCACCGCCAGGGCGGCGATGGTGGTCGCGGCGGGGGGCATCACGGCGCGCTGTAGGTCACGCGGTAGATGGCGCCGGCGAAGTCGTCGCTGATCAGCAGCGAACCGTCTTTCATCGTGGCCACGTCGACCGGCCGGCCGCGGTACAGGCCGGTGTCCGGGTCCAGGAAGCCGGAGGCGAAGGTCTCCAGCTTGTCGGCGGTGCCGTCGGCCTTCATCGACACGAACTGGATTTCCGCACCGCTGGGCTTGGTGCGGTTCCAGGACCCGTGCGCCGCCACGAAGATGCCGCCCTGGTACTTGGCCGGGAACATCTTGCCGGTGTAGAAATTCATGCCCAGTTGGGCCTGGTGGGCCGGGAATTCCACTTGCGGCTTGGTCCACTGCGCGGGCGGTGCCATGCCCTTCAGGTCGGGCGCGGCGGCGGTGCCGGCGATCTGCACGTTGTTGCCGTGGATGTACGGATAGCCGAAGTGTTCGCCCATCTTCGACACCTTGTTCAGCTCGCCCGGCGGGATCTCGTCACCCATGCCGTCGGTCTGGTTGTCGGTGAACCAGACGCTCTTGTCCTTGGGGTTGATGTCCATGCCGACCGAATTGCGCACACCACGCGCCACGACTTCGCGCTTGCTGCCGTCGAAGGCGTTCAGCTTGACCATGCCGCCGATGCCGATCTGTTCGTACATCGCCACTTTTTCCTTCGGCTGCACGTTGTACGGCTGGCCCAGGGTGACGTGCAGCATGCCGCTGTCGTCCACGCGGCAGGTGCGGGCGCCGTGGTTGTAGCTTTCTTCCTCGGGCGGGATCAGCTTGCCCTGAGGCACCACTTCGATCACCGCGACGTCCGGGCCTTCGTAGAAGAACTCGGCAGCCGGGAAGTTCAGCACGCGGTTGTGTTCGGCCACGATCAGGAAGCCGTCCTTGGTCCAGCACACGCCGTTCGGGTTGGTGAACTTCAGGCTGGGGGCGAAGGACTTGACCTCGTCGGCCACGCCGTCGCTGTTGCGGTCGGTCACGGCCCAGACCGTGGTCTTGCGCGTGCCCACGAACAGCATGTTGGTGCTGGGTGCCACAGCCATGTGGCGGGCGTCGGGCACGATGGCGAAGAGCTCGATCTTGAAGCCCGGGGGCAGCTTGACCTTCTCCAGGTTCTTCTTGATGGCGTCGGCGTTGCGGCCGGTCTGCGCCACCACGGGAATGTTCAGGTCGGTGGTGGCCACCTTCATCTGCTTCAGTTTTTCCAGCGTCTGCTGGGCCGCTGCAGGCAGGGCCAGGCTGGCGGCCAGGGCGGCGGCGGCCAGCACGGGCAGGCGCAGGCGATGGCGGGGCATTGCAAAGCTCATGGGGTCTCCTGGAAATGGTTGGGAACAGCCAGCGGCGCTGCCAGCAGCGCCACCGTGCCACTGTGCGACAACGCAAAGCGCGTTCCATTTGGGGAACACCCGCGGTTCTGGCGCGGCGGCCCCGGGGGTGCGCGGCCTGGCCTGTTCAAGCGCGATACAGGGCGCTGGAACAGTTGTCCAGAAAGTGGTCAGTTGATGGGCTTCAGCGTGCCTGCTACTGTGGCGTTAGCCTTCGAGGCTGGCCCTACAAGAAAAACGATCGGTGTCGCAAGGTCTGCAGCGGAAGCCCGGGCCATTGCGCTGATGTCGATCGAAGGAGACGAGGATGAGCCTGGCCGCTGACAGCCCGTCGGACCACCCGCACGCGCACGCGCAACCCCACACGCACCCGCAGGCCCATCTGCACGCGCGGGCCCTGGCCGCGCGCGGCAGTGCCCTGCCGCCCGAAGGCCCGCCCGGCCCTGCGGTGCTGGACAGCTGGGTGCGCTGCATGCAGGCCGGGCTGGACGTGCGCGCCGCCCTGGCGGTGCCAGTGGTGGAAGGCGGCGACCTGCAGCGGCGGCGCCAGCGCAGTGAAGTGGTGCGCCGGCTGGCGCAGGCCGAGCTGGAAAACCTGTCGCGGCAGATTGCCGGGTCCAACTTCCTGCTGGCCTTTGCCGACCGTGACGGCGTCATCCTGGACCTGGTGGCCGACAACCGGTTTTCGATGTCGGGCAAGGGCGCGGGCATCGTGGCCGGCAGCTGCTGGCGCGAAGACCTGGCGGGCACCAACGGCCTGGGCACCGCACTGGCCAGCGGCGCGCCGGTGGCGGTGACGGGGCTGGAACACTACTTCCTGTCGCTGGGCGATGTGTCGTGCACGGCGGCGCCCGTGCGCGACGCGCACGGCAGCATCGTGGGCGTTCTGGACGCATCCAGCTATTTCGAATCGCGCCAGCGCCACACCCAGGCCCTGGTGCAGATGGGTGCCACCCACATCGAAAACGGCTTGCTGCTGCACCAGATGCGCCGCCACTGGGTGCTGGCGGTGCACCCGCGGCCGGAATTCCTGGGTACCCTGGGTGCCGGGCTGATGGCCTTCGACGAAGCCGGTTGCCTGCAGGCCGCCAACGCCCGTGCGCGCCAGCTGCTGCAGGGGCTGGACATGCGGCCTGGCACCCGCTTCGATGCACTGTTTGGCGAACCCTGCCCCGCAGCGCTGGCGCGGCTGCAGCGCACGGGCGAACTGCGCCTGCGTGATGCGATGGGCAGCACCCTGGCGGCCATGTGCATGAACCGCCCGCCGCAGCCGGCCTTGCTGCCCCGCGCGACGTCGTCGCAGCCGCCACCCACAGGCCGGCCTGCAGCCGATGCCGGCCTGCCGGCCATCGTGGCCGACGACCCCGCCGTGGCCGCAGCCTTCGTGCTGGCGGCGGCTGCAGCGCGTCGCGCCGTACCGTTGCTGCTGTGCGGCGAAACTGGCAGCGGCAAGGAAATGCTGGCCCGCCACGCGCATGTGCAGAGCGGTCGCCGCGGGGCCTTCGTGGCGGTGAACTGCGGCGCGCTGCCGGGCGAGCTGATCGAGGCCGAGCTCTTCGGCTACGTCGGCGGCGCCTTCAGCGGCGCGCGGCGCGAAGGCAGCCCGGGGCTGATCGCCAGCGCTGACGGCGGCACCTTGCTGCTGGACGAAGTGCGCGAACTGCCGCTTCATCTGCAAGCCGCCCTGCTGCGCTTCCTGGACGACCGGCAGGTGCGGCCGGTGGGCGGCACGCGCAGCCGCGCGGTGGATGTGCTGTTGCTGGCGGCCACGCATGCCGACCTGGAAGCCGAAGTCGCCGCGGGCCGCTTTCGCGCCGACCTGCTGTACCGGCTGAACACTGTGCGCGTGGACCTGCCGCCGCTGCGCCAGCGGCGCGACTTTGCGGCTGCCGTGCGCCGCGTGCTGGCCAACGTGGATGTGTGCGCCAGCGTGGACGACGCGGCCGTGGCCCTGCTGGCGCGTCACCCCTGGCCGGGCAACTTTCGCGAGTTGCGGTCGGTGCTGACGCGCGCCCTGCTGCACCACGACGGCCACAGCGATGGCGACAGCGCTGGCCACATCGGCGGTCAGGACCGCGGCGCCGCAGGCCGGCGGCTGGACGCCGATGCCGTCGCGCGCTGGCTGCCGGCCCGGCTGGCGCCAGCGGCGGCTTCGGTGCTGCAGCAGGGGGCTGCCGACCTGGTGCGGCGCGAATACGAACGCTGCGGCAATGTCAGCGCCACGGCACGTGCGCTGGGCATCAGCCGCACCACGGTCTACCGGCACCTGCGGCTGGCGTCCTAGTGCCGGCTTGCTGCGCCTGGCAGGGCCCGCCTGGCTGCCCGCTCCGGCCGGGCCCGGTCAGCCTGCGCCGCCGCCCTTCAGCAGTGCAGCCGCGCGCTTTTCCTGTTCGCGGCGCAGTTCCTTGCGCACCAGCGCGGCGGCATGGCGGCGCAGTTCGTCAGGCGTGCGGGGCTGCAGCGGCGGCACGGGTGTGGGCTTGCGCTCGTCGTCCACGGCCACCATGGTGAAGAAGCAGCTGTTCACATGACGCACGGTCTGGCTGCGAATGTCTTCGGCCACCACCTTGATGCCGATTTCCATCGACGAACTGCCCGTGTGGTTGACGGAAGCCAGGAAGGTGACGAGTTCGCCCACGTGAATGGGCTGGCGGAACATCACCTGGTCCACGCTCAGCGTCACGACGTAGCGCCGCGCGTAGCGGCTGGCGCAGGCATAGGCCACCTGGTCCAGCAGCTTCAGCACCGTGCCGCCATGCACATGGCCGCTGAAGTTGGCGGTGTCCGGTGTCATCAGCACCGTCATCGTCAGCTGGTGGGCGGGCAGGTCCATGCTCACACCGGCGCGTCGTCGCCCGCCGGGCTGTGGTTCTTGCGGATGCGGGTGATGCGCTTGGGGGCATCGGCCGCCACTGGCGGTGCAAGGGCTGCGACGAATGCCTGGGTGGCGTCAGCAGCGCCGGTGTCGGCATCGGCTTCGGGTGCGGCAGGGGCTGCGTCCTTGTCGCTGGGCTTGATCACGCGTGTGTACGGCGCCAGGATCTGCACCAGCTGGCCATAGACCTTCGGGTTGCCGGCCACCACTTCGCGCTGGTACAGGAAGTCTGATTCGCCGGTGAAGTTGCCGATCAGGCCCCCGGCTTCAGTGATCATCAGTGACCCCGCGGCCGCGTCCCAGGGCTGCAGGCCGGTTTCGAAGAAGCCGTCGTAGTAGCCGGCTGCGACGTAGCACAGGTCGAGTGCCGCGGCGCCGGGGCGGCGCAGGCCGGCGCAGCTTTGCATCACCTCTTCGAACATCTTCACGTAGCGCTTGAAGTTATCGCCCTTGCGGAAGGGGAAGCCGGTGCCGATCAGGCTGTCGCTGATGCGCGTGCGCTTGCTCACGCGCAGGCGGCGGTCGTTCAGGAAGGCGCCGCGGCCCTTGCTGGCGTAGAACATGTCGTTGCGCGTGGGGTCGTAGACCACGGCCTGCTCGACCTTGCCCTTGTAGGCCAGCGCGATGCTCACGGCATAGACCGGGAAGCCGTGCAGGAAGTTGGTGGTGCCGTCCAGCGGGTCGATGATCCAGACGTATTCGCTGTGCTTGGCGCCGCGTGCGCGGCCCGATTCTTCGGCCAGGATGGCATGCCCCGGGTAGGCTTCCAGCAGCACGTCGATGATGGCCGTTTCGGCCGCCTGGTCCACTTCCGACACGTAGTCGTTCGGGCCCTTCTGCCCCACCTTCAACACTTCCAGGTCGAGCGCAGCGCGGTTGATGATCGAACCTGCTGCCCGCGCCGCCTTGATGGCGATGTTGAGCATGGGGTGTAGCGCTTGCGACATGGGGCAACCTGAAGTGAGGGAAGGGCGGCGGAAGAAAAGAGCGGGTGGTGCCGGCCAGGCTGCGGTGCAGCGGCGGGCCAGTGGTCGGGTAGCAGCGGGGCGCACGGACAATGCAGGCCTGCCAGCCCTCAGCACAAACCCGGAGTTTACCGCCCATGACCACGCGCTTCGTGCTCGTCGAGCCCAGCCATGCCGGCAATGTCGGGGCTGCCGCACGTGCGATGAAGGTGATGGGCTTCCACGACCTGGTGCTGGTGAACCCGCGCCGCCCCGACGTGCTGCAGCAGGACGAGACCCTGGCCCTGGCCAGCGGCGCCACCGACGTGCTGGCCGCGGCGCGCAGCGTGCCCACACTGGCCGAAGCTCTGCACGGCATCACCCATGCCTGCGCCACAGCCATGACGCCGCGCGACTTCGGCCCGCCCACGGCCGCACCGCGCGCGCACTTCGCTGCGCTGGCGCCGCAGGGCCAGGCCGTGGCCTTCGTGTTCGGGCCCGAACGCACCGGACTGAGCAACGAAGACGTTTACCGCTGCCATGTCTGCCTGTCGATTCCCACCCACCCCGGCTACGGTTCGCTGAACCTGGCGCAGGCTGTGCAGCTGCTGGCCTACGACTGGCGCCAGGCCCTGGGGGGCTTCGACGTCGTGCCGCGCACGCCGGCGGTGGCGCGGGCCGACGGTGCGGCCGTCGACGGCCTGCTGGCGCACTGGCAGCAGGTGCTGGTGGCCAGCGGCTTCCTGAACCCGGCGGCGCCGAAGAAGCTGATGCCGCGGCTGCGCCGCCTGGTGCAGCGGGCTGAGCTGACGCTGGAAGAAGTGCACATCCTGCGCGGCGTGGCCCGCGCGGTGGCCACCACGCGCGGCGCGCCCCACGGGCAGGACGATTGAGCCCTGGCTACACTGTGCGCACTATGTTCAACCGCCTGCGAGAAGACATCCGCTGCATCCTGGAACGTGACCCCGCAGCGCGTTCCGGCTTCGAGGTGCTGACCTGCTACCCCGGCCTGCACGCGCTGATGCTGCACCGCCCGGCGCATGCGCTGTATGGGCGCGGCTGGTTCTGGGCGGCGCGCTTCATCTCGCAGCTGGGCCGCTTCCTGACCGGCATCGAGATCCACCCCGGTGCCACCATCGGCCGCCGCGTCTTCATCGACCACGGCATGGGCGTGGTGGTGGGCGAGACGGCGGTGATCGGCGATGACTGCACCATCTACCAGGGCGTGACCCTGGGCGGCACGTCGCTGGCCAAAGGCGCCAAGCGCCACCCCACGCTGGGCCGCGGCGTGATCGTCGGCGCCAACGCCCAGGTGCTGGGGGGCTTCACCGTGGGTGACGGCGCGCGCGTGGGCAGCAGTGCCGTGGTCGTCAAGCCCGTCCCCGCCGGGGCCACCGCGGTGGGCAACCCGGCGCGCATCATCCAGGCCGAAGCCGACACCGCGCGTGAAGCTGCCGCTGCGAAGATGGGTTTTTCGGCCTACGGCCTGACCCAGGGCGACGACCCGCTGGCGCAGGCCATGAAGGGGCTGATCGACAACGCCGCCGGGCACGAACACCAGATCACGCTGATCTGGCAGGCGATCGAAAAGCTGTCGGCCCGCGCACGCGAACTGCCCGCCGGGGACTGCGTGCCCAGCGGCGCACAAACCACTGAATGCTTTGACGCCGACCGGCTGAACCGGCTGGTGAAGTGAAGCAGTCAGGCAGCTAACAGGCACAGCCAGCGTCGCACGCGAAGGCAGGCTAGCGTGGCCAGCCAACCGGCCTACAGCAGCACGTCCACCATCATCTGGCTGTCCAGCGGCAGCACCAGGTCCGCAGCCAGCGCGATGCGCTGCTGCAACTCTTCCGCGCGCACCGGGCGCCCGAACAGATAGCCCTGGCCGTTGCGGCAGCCCAGCTTCTGCAGCATGTCGGCCTGTTCTTCGGTTTCCACGCCTTCGGCCACGTTGTCAGCCCCCAGGCTGCGCGACAGACCGATGATGGCTTCGATGATCTTGGTGCTGCTTTGCTGGTCGGTCTTCAGCTTCTGCACGAAGCTGCGGTCGATCTTGATCTTGTCGAAGGTCAGCTCCGACAGGTAGCTGAGGTTCGAATAGCCGGTGCCGAAGTCGTCCAGCGTCACGGTCATGCCGGCGCGCTTGAGCGCCAGGATGACTGCGCGCGCACGCGCTGTGTCATTCACCAGCGCGGTCTCGGTCAGTTCCACGTCCAGCCGGTGTGGCGGCACATGGTTGTCCTTCAGCACCGCCAGCAACTGCGGCACCAGGTTTTCGTCCTGGATCTGCTGCGGCGCGACGTTGAAGCTCAGCCGCCAGCTGGGCGGGAAGCTGAGCATGTCCTGGCAGGCCTGGTTCAGCAGCGACAGCGTCAGCGGCCCGATCAGGCCGGAATCTTCAGCCAGTGCGATGAACTTGTCCGGCGTCAGCAGGCCGCGCTCGGGGTGCTTCCAGCGGCACAGCAATTCCAGCGACACCACATTGCGCCGCGACAGGCTGACGATGGGCTGGTAGAACGGAATCAGCTGGCCGCCGGCAATGCCTTCG
The DNA here is from genome assembly GCA_027485165.1 of Rubrivivax sp. Classification (GTDB taxonomy): domain Bacteria; phylum Pseudomonadota; class Gammaproteobacteria; order Burkholderiales; family Burkholderiaceae_C; genus Rubrivivax. Next base: position 47,910 of record JAIXRN010000032.1, on the reverse strand, counting down.
CGCAGGGCGGCTTCCAGCGCTGCGCGCTCGGCCAGGGCTTCGTCCAGCTTGGGGTCGTACAGACAGACTTCACCATGGCCGTTCTTCTTCGCCCGGTACAGCGCTGAATCGGCCTTGCGGATCAACTCGTCGTCGCTGCGCGCGTCACGCGGGTAGCGCGCGATGCCCACGCTGGCCCCGATGCTGACGGTGAGGTCGCCGAAGAACATCGGCTCTGACAGCGTTTCGATGATGCGCTGCGCCGCCGCCGGTGCCGTGCGCATGCCATCGGCTTCGTCGATCACGATCACGAATTCGTCGCCGCCGTAGCGCGCGCGCAGGTCGCTCTGGCGCAGGCAGCGGCCCAGGCGGCGCGCCACTTCCTTCAGCACCAGGTCGCCCACCATGTGGCCGTTGCGGTCGTTGACGGGCTTGAAGCGGTCCAGGTCCACCATCAGCACAGCCAGTTCCTGGTTCAGGCGCTCGGCTCTGCCCAACCGGGACTGCATGGCGTCGTGCAGCGCGGCGCGGTTGTCCAGGCCGGTCAGCATGTCGCTGGCGGCCAGGCGCTGCACGCGCACCTCGGCGTCCAGCAGCGACCCGCGCGAGTGCTTCAGCCCGCTGGACAGGCGCCGCCACAGGAAGAAGCCGCCGCCCAGGGTGATGGTCAGCGCCGCCGCGGCCACAGCATACGACCGCGTGCGCAATTCGCGCACCCGACTTTCGGTAGCGGCCAGCGACACGGCTGTCAGCTCTTCGGTGGCTTCGCGGATCAGCCGGGTGCGGCTGGTGTAGCGCTCGCCGTCGAACAGGCTGCGCGCGGCGTCCAGCGCGCCGGACTGCAAGGCGTTCAGCGCCGACTGCCGCATCTGCGCGATCTCGTTGGCGGCGTCTACGGTCTTGTCGCGGTAGCGCTGCGCCACATTCATGGGCACCAGCAGGCTGGCGTGTTCCACCTTCTGCGTCAACGTCGCCGTCAGGCGGTCGTAACGCTCGATCCAGCTGGCTTCACCGGTCAGGGCTGCACTTTGCGCAGCCTGCAGCAATTCCTGTTCTGTCAGGCGGATTTCGCCGGCCAGGCGGTTGGCCTGGGCGTGGCGGTCGGCAGCGTGTTCCAGCTGGGCGCTGGACCACAGCCGCTCGGCCAGCAGCGTGGTGGTCAGCAGGGCCGTGCAGGCCAGCGCCACGGCCACGGCGCGCAGGGCCTGCCGCATCGTTTCTTCGACGATCGACACGGTGGGCAAAAGGCGCGGTGCGGCGGCAGGAGCTTCGGGCATGGCGGACCAGGAAGAGCGAGCGGGTTCTCTCTTCGGGTCTATCGGCAGCGCCTGGCTGCAACTTGAAGTGCTGGCCTTGCAGCCGCCTGCGGTGTGCGGTTTTGCCAGCTCTGGGGCGGCTGCCGGCGGGGCGGCCTGGACTCAGGTCTGGGGTGCTGGCCGCAGTGCCGACTTGGGCCGGAAGGCCTTGCACAGGGCGGGGTCGGTTTCCAGGTACGGGCCGCCGATCAGGTCCACGCAGTACGGCACGGCGGCAAAGATGCCGTGCACCGGCGGCTGCGCCTGCGGCAGGCCCTGCAGGGTCTCGGCGATCGACTTCGGCTGCCCCGGCAGGTTGATGATGAGGGTGCGGCCACGGATCACCGCCACCTGGCGCGACAGGATGGCCGTGGGCACGAAGGCCAGGCTGATCTGGCGCATCTGTTCGCCGAAGCCTGGCATCACGCGGTCGGCCACGGCCAGCGTGGCCTCGGGCGTGACATCACGCGGCGCAGGGCCGGTGCCGCCGGTGGTGAGCACCAGGTCGCAGTGCAGGTCGTCGGCCAGGCTGCGCAGTGCGGCGCTGATCTGCGCTTCGTTGTCGGGCACCAGGTGTTCATGCCATTCGACCGGGTTCAGCAGCGCACGAGACAGCCAGTCCTTCAGCGCCGGGATGCCCTGGTCGGTATAGACGCCGCTGGCGGCGCGGTCGCTGGCCGACAGCAGGCCGATGCGGACGCTGTCGAAACGGGCTGTGGCGGGTTCGGTCATGGCGTGGCCGGGGCGGTGTCGGGCGGGGTCAGCTGGCCAGCAGTGGGCGCAGGAACTGGAACAACTCGCGGTAACTCTTGGGCTGCCGGTCTTCGGGCTTCAGGCCGGCGGCGTCGCGGCGCGCGGCGCGCACCAAGCTGCGCAGCTGCTGGGTGTCGGTCTGCGGGTGTTCGTGCAGCCAGCGTGTCATGGCATCGTCGTCGGTGATGAGGGCCAGGCGCCACTGCTCGGCCTGGTGCAGGGCCAGGGTGTTCTGGGCCGACCCCAGCGTGGCGGCCGCCACGGCTTCGCGCAGCGCGGCTTCGTCGGCGTTGTGCATCAGCTTGCCGATGTACTGCAGCTGCCGTCGCTTGCCTTCAAACGACTTGGTGCGGCGGTAGTCTGCCAGCGCGTCGCGCAGGGGTTCGGGCATCTCGATGCGGTCCAGGCGTTCGTCGGACAGCTCGGTCAGCTGTACACCCAGGGCTTGCAGGTCGTGCGCCTTCTTCTTCAGCCGGGTCTTGCTGGGGCGGATGTCGAAGGGGTCGACCGCCGGGCCGGTGTCGCGCGTGGCATCGACATCGGCGTCCTGCTCGTCGGCGCTGGCCTCTGGCGGGGCGTTCTCGCTTTCGCCTTCGCCTTCGCTTTCGCTTGCGTGCAGGGCGGTTCCGCGGTGGGGGGCAGCGCGTCGGCTCATGAAGGGCTCAGGGTGGTCAAGGGGCAAATGAGCGCGCGATTATCATCCCGCGCCTGTCAAGCACGCTGCCCCGGCCGCCCCCCACACGATGTCTTCCTCCCGTCCCGACCAGGGCTTTGCCTACCGCCAGGACCAGTTCCAGCAGATCGTTGAAGACACGCTGGCCCTGGCCCGCCAGCTGGGTGCCAGCGACGCCGGCGCCGAGGTGTCTGAAGGCGTGGGCCTGTCGGTGTCGGTGCGCAAGGGTGAACTGGAAAACGTCGAACGCAACCGCGACAAGTCCCTGGGTGTGAGCGTCTACCTGGGCCAGCGGCGCGGCAATGCCAGTACGTCCGATTTTTCGCTGGCGGCGCTGAGGCAGACGGTGCAGGCCGCTTACGACATTGCCCGCTTCACGGCCGAGGACCCAGCCGCAGGCCTGCCCGACGCCGAAGACCTGGCCTCGCCGGCCGAAGCTGCGCGTGATCTGAACCTGTTCCACCCCTGGGCCATCGACGCCGCAGCCGCTGCTGAACTGGCGCGCCGCTGCGAAGCCGCGGCGCTGGGCGTTAGCAAGAAGATCACCAATTCCGAAGGCGCCGGCGTTTCGGCACAGCAGGCGCATTTCTGGTCTGGCAGTTCGCGCGGGTTCCGCGGCGGCTATGCCAGTTCGCGGCATTACATCTCGGTATCGCCGATTGCCGGCCGCGGCCGCGACATGCAGCGCGACGCCTGGTACAGCTCGATGCGCGATGCGGCCGATCTGGCCGACCCCGAAGCCGTGGGCCGCTACGCCGCGCACCGCGCGCTGGCGCGGCTGAAGTCGCAGCGCGTGGCCACGGGTGAAGTGCCGGTGCTGTTTGAAAGCACTGCCGCAGCCGGCTTGCTGGGCGCCTATGTGCAGGCCACGTCCGGCGGGTCGCTGTACCGCAAGGCCAGCTTCCTGGAAGGCAGCCTGGGCAAGGCGGTGCTGGCCCGCCACATCGACATCTCGGAAGACCCACACATCCTGAAGGGCAAGGGCAGCGCGCCCTTCGACGACGAGGGCGTGCGCACGCGCGAGCGCAGCATCGTGCGGCGCGGCGTGGTGCAGAGCTACTTCCTCAGCAGCTATTCGGCGCGCAAGCTGGGCATGAAGACCACCGGCCACGCTGGCGGTTCGCAGAACCTGGCCCTGACCAGCCGCCTGACGCAGCCCGGCGACGACCTGCCCGCCATGCTGCGCAAGCTGGGCCGTGGCCTGTTCGTCACCGAACTGATGGGGCAGGGCGTGAACTACGTCACCGGCGACTATTCGCGTGGCGCTGCCGGCTTCTGGGTCGAGGGCGGGCAGATCGTGCATCCGGTGCATGAAGTCACCATCGCCGGCAACCTGAAGCAAATGTTCAAGGACATCGCAGCGGTGGGTGCGGACGTCTACACGTCCGGCAGCAAGAGCGTGGGTTCGATGCTGGTTGCGCACATGAAATTGGCCGGCAGCTGAGGCGGCTGCGCCGGGGCTTCGAAGGGGAAAACCCGCCTGAGTGGGGCTAGACCCGGCTCCTAGAATCGCGCCCGTCACGCCCGAACCCCGCGCATTTTGCAGCGCTAGAAACTCTGGAGATTCTTCACATGGAACGTCGTTCCTTCGTCCACGGCGCTGGCCTGGCCGGCATCCTGGCCACTGGTGCCGCCCCTGCCATCGTCCATGCCCAGGCGAACATCCGCTGGCGTCTGACCTCGGGCTTCCCCAAGACCCTGGACACCATCTTCGGCGCTGCCGACACCTTCGCCAAGAAGGTGCGTGAACTCAGCGGTGGCAAGTTCGAAATCACCACCCACGCCGCCGGTGAACTGGTGCCGATGCCCGGCCTGGTGGATGCCATACAGGCCGGCACGGTGGAAATGGGCCACACCGCGCCTTACTACTACTTCGGCAAGAACGACGCTTTTGCACTGGGCTGCGCCATCCCCTTCGGCCTGAACAGCCGCCAGATGACGGCCTGGATGTACGACGGCAACGGCCTGAAGCTGATGCGCGAGTTCTATTCAGGCTACAACATCATCAACTTCCCGATGGGCAACACCGGTGCCCAGATGGGCGGCTGGTACCGCAAGGAAATCAAGACCGTCGCCGACATGAAGGGCCTGAAGTTCCGCGTCGGCGGCTTCGCGGGCAAGGTCACGGGCCGCCTGGGTGCGGTGTCGCAGAACATCCCTGGCGGCGAGATCTACCAGGCGCTGGAAAAGGGCACCATCGACGCCGCCGAATGGGTCGGCCCGTACGACGACCAGAAGCTGGGTCTGAACAAGGTCGCCCCGATCTACCACTTCCCTGGCTGGTGGGAAGGTGGCCCGCAGCTGGACCTGTACGTCAACACCAAGGCCTACGCCGGCCTGTCGGCGGAATACAAGGCCATCGTCGAATGCGCTGCGGCCTACGCACACACCGAGATGCAGGCCAAGTACGACGCGCGCAACCCTGCCGCGCTGAAGTCCCTGGTGGCCGGCGGTGCCCGCCTGGTGCCGTTCCCGAACCCGGTGCTGGCTGCTGCGTTCAAGGAGGCCATGGCGCTGTACAGCGAAGTCAGCGCCAGCAACCCAGCGTTCAAGAAGATCTATGACGACTACGCCGCGTTCCGCCGCGAAGCGAACCTGTGGTTCCGCTTCACCGAAGCGCGCTTTGACAGCTTCATGCAGCAACAGCGGCTGTAAGCCCGGGTCCGGCACTGCCTGGGTTCGGGCAGCGCCCGGCGCAAACAAAAAGCCCCGCTCTGCGGGGCTTTTTTTCGGCTGCAAGAAATGCCTGGCGCTGGGCTTGGCCGACGCTGTGTCAGCGGCCAGGGGCCGATGCCTTGCCGTCCTGCTTCATGGCGTCCTGCAGGGCCTTCATGGGGTCGACATCGGCTTCGCCTTCCGGTGCTGAAGCCGCGCCTTCGGGCTGGCTGGCCGACGGGTCGGCCGCTTCCGGCGGCGGGGCGAATGGGTCGGCCTGCGGCAGGCCCATCGTTTCCAGCGCCTTGTCGGCGTCGATGATCGGCCCCTTCGTGATGTTGCCGCTCACCAGTTCGGGGTTGAACACCACCACGGCCACCATGATGAGCTGCAGGATGATGAAGGCGATCGAGCCTTTGTAGATCTGAGCCGTGGTCACGGCCGGGATGCGTTCACCGGTGATGCGGTCGTCATAGTCCTTCTTCGCTGCCACGCTGCGCAGGTAGAACAGCGCGAAGCCGAAGGGCGGGGTCAGGAAGCTGGTCTGCAGGTTCATGGCCAGGATCACCCCGAACCAGATCAGGTCGATGCCCATCTTGTCGGCCACCGGGGCCAGGATGGGCACGACGATGAAGGCGATTTCGAAGAAGTCGATGAACATGCCCAGGATGAACACCAGGATGTTCACCACCAGCAGGAAGCCCATCTGCCCGCCGGGCAGCTTGTCGAACAGGTGCTCGACCCAGATGTGGCCGTCGGCAGCGTTGAAGGTGAAGCTGAACACCGTGCTGCCGATCAGGATGAACATCACGAACACCGACAGCCGGGCCGTGCTGTCCAGCGCCTGCTTCAGCAGGCCCAGGCCCAGCTTGCGTCGCGCCCCGGCCATGATCAGTGCGCCCAGGGCGCCCATCGCGCCGCCTTCGGTGGGCGTGGCCACACCCAGGAAGATCGTGCCCAGCACCAGGAAGATCAGGACCAGCGGCGGAATCAGCACGAAGGTGACCTGCTCGGCCAGCTTGGACAGCAGCCCAAAGCGCAGCAGGCGGTTGGCCAGCGCCAGCGTCAGAGCCAGCAGCGAGGCTATGGTCATGGACATGATTAGCGTCTCGTCGCCCGGCGCTGGCGTCTCGCGGCCGATCAGGCCGTTGATGACGCTGCTGTGCATCTGGGCCCAGCCCCACCCTGCTGCCGCGCACAGCAACAACAAGAACAGCAGCGATCGGTGGCCCGAAGCACCGTCGCTTTCCCGGTAGATGCGCGCTTCGGGCGGCAGGGCAGGCACCCACTTCGGCTTCACCAGGGCCACGGCCATGATGAACAGGAGGTACAGGCCCACGAGCATCAAGCCCGGGATCAGCGCGCCGGCGTACATGTCGCCCACTGAACGGCCCAGCTGGTCGGCCAGCACGATCAACACCAGCGACGGCGGTATCGCCTGCGCCAGCGTGCCGCTGGCGGTGATGGTGCCGGTGGCAATCGTGCGGTTGTAGCCGTAGCGCAGCATGATGGGCAGCGAGATCAGGCCCATGCTGATGACGGCGGCCGCCACCACGCCCGTGGTGGCGGCCAGCAGGGCGCCCACCAGCACCACAGCCACGGCCAGGCCGCCACGGAGGGGCCCGAACACCTGGCCCACCGTTTCCAGCAGGTCTTCGGCCATGCCAGACCGTTCCAGGATGATGCCCATCAGCGTGAAGAACGGGATCGCCAGCAGGGTGTCGTTCTGCATGATCCCGAAAACCCGCAGCGGCAAGGCGCCGAACAGATTGGTCGGGAACAGACCCGCTTCCATGCCGATGAAGCCGAACATCAGCCCGGTGGCCGCCAGCCCGAAGGCCACCGGAATGCCGGTGAGCAGGAATATGAACAGCCCCGCGAACATCAGCGGGACGAAGTTCTGAACGATGAAGGCCATCATGGCGTCTGGCCCCGTTGCGCGACCAGGCGCGCCTGCTCACGTGCTGCCGCTTCCGCAGCCAGGGCTTCGGCGAATTTCTGTTCTTCCAGCTTGTCTTCGAATTCGGTGAAGGGGTGCGCGCGTTGGCCCCGCAGGAAGGCGATGCGCTTGATGAGTTCAGACAGGCACTGCAGCAGCAGGATGCCGAAACCGAGCGGTATCAGCAGCAGTGCCGGCCAGCGGATCAGGCCGCCGGCGTTCTGGCTCATTTCGCCAGAGACCCAGGCGCGTTCGAACACGGGCCAGGACAGGTAAATCAAGATCAGACACAGCGGGATGGTGAACAACAGGATGCCCAGCGTGTCGATGATGGCGTTCGTGCGGGCTGACAGCTTGGTCGACACGAAGTCGATGCGCACGTGAGCATTGCGCAGGAACACATAGCCGGAACCGAGCATGAACACGGCTGCGAACAGGTACCACTGGATTTCGAGATAGGCGTTCGAGCCGATGTCGAAGGCTTTGCGCATGATGGCGTTGCCGGAACTGATCAGCACTGCTGCCAGCACCAGCCAGCCCACCAGCTTGCCCACCGACTCGTTGATCTGGTCTATCGCCCGGGAGAGCGCCAGGAGAGCAGTCATCGCCGGTCAGCCCGCGCTGGCGGCTTCGTACAGCCGGGCCGACCGCGCACCCGAGCGGCAGAAGGCCAGGATAGGGCGTGGCAGTTCGGCCAGCAGCTGGGCGAATGCGGCGATCTCTTCCGGCGACTGGTAGCCGCCGTCTACGGGCAGGTGGCGGTACTGCAGGCCGGCAGCCAGGGCAGCGGCCGCCATCTCGGCGCTGGTGGGCTGGCCCGGGCCGTGTTCGTGGTCGGGGCGGTTGTTGACGACGCTGCGAAAGCCGGCGCGTGCAGCTTCGGCCATGGCTTCGGGCTGGAGCTGCGGGGCGACGCAGACGTCGGCAGCCACGGGGTGCAGAGGCAGGGAGCTGTTCATGGTGCTGTTACTTTGCCAGAGCCGCGGCCAGTGCCGCCTTCACCGCCGCAGACAACAGGGCCATGTCGGCCTGCCCCGCCAGCTGCGCCTTGGCCGCGCCCATCACGCGGCCCATGTCGCCCGGGCCAGGCGCGCGGCCCAGTTCGCTGCCGATGGCGGCCACGATGCCGGCGACAGCCTGGTCGACCTGCTGCTGCGTCAGCCGTTGCGGCAGGTAGGCTTGCAACACGACGATTTCGGCACTTTCCTTGGCCGCCAGGTCGGCGCGCCCGCCGGTTTCAAACGCGGCCACCGAATCCTTGCGCTGCTTGATCATGCGGTCGACGATGGCCACCACCATGGCGTCGTCAAGTTCGATGCGTTCGTCGACCTCGCGCTGCTTGCAGGCAGCCAGCAGCATGCGCACGGTGGACAGGCGTTCGCTGTCCTTGGCGCGCATGGCGGCCTTCATGTCGTCGACGATGCGATCTTTCAAGCTCATGCGGGGGGTCTCCTGACTCGCTTGGCTGGACGGGGATACGCCCCGAGAAAAAATGCGCAAGCCCGCGTCGGTCGTCCGGCGCGGGCTTGGCGGTGATCGCGGGGCGCCGGTGTCGTGCGCGGGGCGCAGAACAGCCGGCAGCGTACCGATCAGTACAGCTTTTTGGGCAGCTGCATGCTGCGCACGCGCTTGAAGTGGCGCTTCACGGCCGCGGCCTTCTTGCGCTTGCGTTCAGAAGTCGGCTTTTCGTAGAACTCGCGCGCGCGCAATTCGGTGAGCAAGCCGATTTTTTCGATGGTGCGCTTGAAGCGGCGCAGGGCAACGTCGAACGGCTCGTTCTCTTTGACGCGAATGGTGGTCATGTATGAATGAATCCTGTGGGGCTACGCGGCGGGCCTGGCATCGATGCTTTTCAGGCGGGCTTGCCTGGGCGCGATTTCGGGGGTTTCCCGCCTGTTGTGAAGCAGGCGGGTTGGCTGGCGCTGCGTGGCCGGTGGGCCAGCAAAGCCCGCAAGTATATGCGCTTTGCTGGCACCAAGGCTAGAGCGCGCGGGCGCAGGCCGCAGCGCTGGCCCAGGCCCACTGGAAGTTGTAGCCCCCCAGCCAGCCGGTGACGTCGACGACTTCGCCAATGAAGCGCAGCCCGGGTACCCGCCGGCTGGCCAGGGTCTGCGAATCGAGTTCGCGCGTGTCCACGCCGCCGGCCATCACTTCGGCCTTGCGCCAGCCTTCGGTGCCAGTGGGAAGCACCTGCCAGTGCGCCAGGCTGTCGCCCAGCCGGGCCAGGTCCTTGTCGCGTATTTCGGGCATGGGGCGCTGGGCGGGCAGGTCCTGCAGCCCCAGCCAGGTGCTGGCCAGCCGCTCGGGCAGGTGCAGGGCCAGTTCGTTGCCCAGCTGGCGGCGCGACGTCAGCTTGGCCTGGCGCAAGCGTTCGGTCAGGGCCGTGTCGGCAAGGGCCAGACGAAGCGGGCTGCCGGGCTGCCAGAAGCTGGAAATCTGAAGTACCGCAGGGCCGCTGAGCCCGCGGTGGGTGAACAGCAGGTCTTCGACGAAGCGGCCGCGCTGGCGGCCTTCACCGGTCTCGATGGCGACTTCCAGCGACAGCCCAGCCAGCGCCGCGAAAGGCGCCCAGGCTGCGGGGTCGAAGCTCAGCGGCACCAGGGCGGGGCGCGGTTCGACCACGCCATGGCCAAATTGCCTGGCCAAACGCAGCCCCCAGTCGGTGGCCCCGATCTTGGGCACCGGCAGGCCGCCTGTGGCCACCACCAGGCGCGGCGTGTGTACGGGGCCGCGCGCGGTGTCGACTTCGAAGCCCGCTGTGCCGTGGCGCACAGCGGTCACGGCGCAGGGCTGCCAGTGCGCGACGCCGCCGCTGGCGCATTCGGCCAGCAGCATGCGGATGACCTGCTCCGACGACTCGTCGCAGAACAGCTGACCGCGGTGCTTTTCGTGAAAAGCCACGCCGTGGCGCTGCAGCAGGGCGATGAAGTCTGCCGGCGTGTAGCGCGCCAGTGCCGACTTGCAGAATGCCGGGTTGGCCGACAGGAACTGGGCCGGCGTGGTGTCGCGGTTGGTGAAGTTGCAGCGGCCGCCGCCAGAAATGCGGATCTTCTCGGCCACCTTGTCGGCATGGTCCAGCAGCAGGACCTTCAGGCCACGTTGGCCGGCAATCCCGGCACAGAACAAGCCGGCCGCGCCGGCGCCGACGACGACGGCATCGAAGTGGTGCATCGGTCGCATTATCGGGAGACGCCGCGCGGGCTGTCGCGCAGCGGCAACCGGGGCCTGGGCCCGTGGCTTTAGCGCGCCGCGCGGCTGCGCGCCGGCAGGCCGTGTTCCAGCGCCGCCAGTGCGGTCAGCACGGCTTGCACCTGGCGCACCAGCGGTGTGGGCGCCGGGCGCTCGCCGCCCAACACGCCCTGGATGTACAGCGCGGTGGTGGCAGCGTCGTTGTCGCGTGGCAGCAGCGGCAGTTCGGTCACCACGCCGTCCTGGGCAGGCAGGCAGGCGGGGTCGTGCAGGCGGCCGGCGGTGTAGGTGTCGATGCGCGGCAGCCGGCGCGGGTCGGCCACGGGTTCGCCTTCGGTACCGCGCAGCAGCATGGCGTCCGCCGCTTCTTCCTGCGCCCAGCGGGCCATCAGGCTGGCGAATTCCGGGTGGGTGGTGTTCACCAGACGCAGGCAGCGCGTGCCCCCCAGCGGATGCAGCATCTTGGCGATGCTGTGGCCGCTGTTGCGCAGGCCCAGGGTCCAGCGCAAGTCCAGCAGCTGCTGCAAAGGTGGGCACAGCGTGTCCAGGGCCAGGAAGGCCGGCTCGCGCCGCGCCCAGGCGGCATGCACGTCGGCCTGGTGCAAGGCGCGCGGCAGGCCCAGGTCGTGGAAGATCTGGGCACTGGTCACGCGGGCGGGGTCGCGCACCGGCCCGTGCACCAGCACGCGCGCACCGGCTCGGGCCAGTTCCAGCGCCAGCAGGGGGGTGAGGTTGGGCAGCCGGCGCGACCCGTTGTAGCTGGGGATCAGCACCACCGGCCTGTCGCTGCGCAGGCGCAGGCAGCGTTCATGCGCGGCGTCCAGAAAGCCGCACAGTTCCGGCAGCGTCTCGCCCTTCATGCGCAGGGCCATCACGAAGGCGCCCAGTTCCGGCCCGGCCACCTGCCCGTCGAGCACGGCCAGCATGACGTCGCGCGCACGCACACGGTCCAGGCTGCGGGCGCCGGCGGCGCCCCGGCCGATGTCCTTCAAGATGGGGATGATGTTCAGCACGCAGACTCCTGGAGACGATGGCGCAAGAACCGGGCCCGCGCTGGACCAAAGCCTTGGGCGAAGTTGCCGATAATGAACAAACTAGGGGAGTTCATGACGAAGTCGCTTGATCTACCCCCGCTGGACTTCCACCATTCGCGCACAAGGTGCCGCGCTGTTTCGGCGTCTTGCCAGGTGCCACTGCCATGAGCCTTCCCCCTGAGCCGATGTTCCAGCCCCCCGAAGGTTTGATGGGTTTCTTCCTGCCCGCACTGCTGGCCGCCCGGAGCGAAGCCTGGGCGCTGAAAGACGCCAGCAGCGGCCGCTATGCCCAGGTCAGCGCACACTGGCTGGGTTGGCTGGGCTTGCCCGCTGACAGCGTGCTGGGGCACACCGACACCGAGATCTTCGACGCCAGCCTGGCCACCGCGCTGCGCGCCGCCGAACACACCGCGTTGGCCCAGGGCGACCCGCTGGCCAGTGAACACCGTTTCGACTGGGCCGGCCAGCGCCAGGCCTGCACCGTGCTGCGCTGCGCGACGGGCCCCGACGCCGAAGGGCGCCGCTGGCTGCTGAGCGTTTGGCGCGACCTGAGCGAAGAACAGCGCCAGCAGGCCCAGCTGAAGCAGGCGCTGGAACAGATCGAACAGCAGCAGCGCGCGATGGAACAGCTGCGCCGCGAACTGGCCGACCAGGCGCTGCGCGACTCGGCATCGGGCCTGTATTCACGCGCCCATTTCGAAGACCAGCTGCGGCGCGAAGTCGACCTGTCGACACGCGAGCACCGCGAATTTGCGCTCGTGCTGATGGCCATCGACCCGGTCAGCGACAAGGTGCGCGAACTCGGCCCCGCCGGCCAGGCGCGCGTGCTGGAAGCCATGGGTAGCCTGTTGCGCAGCGGCACGCGCGCGATGGACGCTTCCTGCCGCCTGGACGAAGGGCGTTTTGCGGTGCTGCTGTCGGGCGTGGGCCTGGCCACGGCGCATTCGCGCATGGAAGGCCTGCGACGCAAGTGCGCAACGCAGATCGTCATGCTGGGCGGCCAGGAACTGGGCTTTACGGTGGCGATGGGCGTGGCCAGCTTTCCCCACACCGCGCACACCCAGGACGAGCTGATTGCCGCCTGCGAAGCCGCGCTGGCCGAAGCGCAACGGCGCGGCGGCAACCACGTGACGCTGGCGGCGATCCGCTTCGAACCGAGTCGCTGAGGGCGTGCAGGGCAGGGCGCCCGCATCAGCCTGTCAGCCCCCGGTGCAGCATGTACGTCGCCAGCCCCAGCAGCAGGCAGGCGAACAGGCGCTTGAGCTTCACCGTGTCCATGCCTTGCGCCACGCGTGCGCCCAGCGGCGCCATGCTGACGCTGGCTGCCGCGATCACCACCAGGGCCGGCAGGTACAGGTAGCCCGCCGCCCCGGGCAGGGCCGGTGGCAGGCCCCAGCCGCTGACGATGTAGCCCGCGGTGGCGGCCACGGCGATCGGGAAACCCATGGCCGCGCTGGTGCCCACGGCATGGCGGATGGGCACGTTGCACCAGACCATGAAAGGCACCGACATGAAGGCCCCGCCAGCCCCCAGCAGGCCCGACAGGAAGCCCACGGTCGCGCCGGCGGCAGTCTGCCCCGCCAGGCCGGGCATGTCGCGCCCGGGCCGCGGCTTGCGGTTGCGGAACATGTTCAGCGCCGACCAGCCGATGAACAGGCCGAAGAACAGGGCCAGGCCCTGGCCCTTCAGCATCGCGAAGGCACCCGCGCCAGAGGCCAGGCCGCCGATGACGATGCCGGGCGTCAGACCGCGCACCAGGTCCCAGCGCACGGCGCCCAGCCGGTGGTGGGCGCGCAGGCTGGACAGCGACGTGAACAGGATCGTGGCCATCGACGTGGCGATTGCCATCTTCACGGCCATGGCCAGCGGCACGCCGCGGTGGCTGATGATCGCGGTGAGAAAGGGCACCATCATCATGCCCCCGCCCACGCCCAGCAGGCCCGCCAGGAAGCCGCCCACCACGCCCAGGGCCAGCAGCTCGGCGATCAGCAGCAGGCCGAGCTCAGGCATCCAGAAGAGCCAGCACGGCCTGCCATTCGGCGTCCGTGACGGGTGTGATCGACAGGCGGTTGCCGCGCTGCAGCAGCTGCATCGTGGCCAGGGCCGGTGCCGCGCGCATCTCGCGCAGGGGCAGCAGGCGCGTCTTGCGCAGCAGGCGCACGTCGACCTGCAGCCAGCGCGGGTTATCGGGCGTGGCTTTGGGGTCGAAGTAGGGGCTGGCGGGGTCGAACTGCGTGGTGTCGGGTTGCGGCCGGCCGGCAATGGTGGCCAGCCCGGCCACGCCCGGTTCGGCGCAGGACGAGTGATAGAACAAGACGCCGTCCCCGGGCCGCATGGCGTCGCGCATGAAGTTACGCGCCTGGTAGTTGCGCACCCCCGTCCAGGGCAGGGTTTGCTGCGGCGCCCGGGCCAGGTCGTCGATGGACGTTTCGGCCGGTTCGGTCTTCATCAGCCAGTGAAGAGGCATGCTGGCTGTGAGGTGATGTTTCTGGGGAACAGCTCAAGCGCTTGAAAGGCCAGCAGGCGCGGTGTTCCGGCTGCTGGCGAATAAGGTGTCCGCCGTGAAGCATGAGCCGCATTCCTGAACCCTCAGGGAAGTTCAGGTGGGCGAGGTCAGCCAGGCTTCGGGTTCATCTGACGCGAGACGATCACACCAGCCCGGCAATGTTCCAAGCCCTGGCTCAATGAGCATCGGTCCAAGGAAATATAGAGCTCACGCGACACGACGGACGAGGCCATTCTAGGCATCAAAGCGCTGGCGCGGGTTGCGCTGGAAGTCACAGCAACTGACCGTCGCTGCCCAGGACGGCGTCGACGCGGCGGATGAGGGCGTCGATGTCCACTTCAGCGGGTGTTTCCGGGGTGGCGGGCCCGCGTTCGGCCAGTTGGTAGGCCAGGTTCAGTGCGGCCAGCACGGCGATGCGTTCGCGTGCCTTGACCTTGCCTGCGTCGCGGATACCGACCATTTCGCGGTCGACCGCGGCCACGGCGTCGCGCAACAAACTTTCGCCGCCTTCGGGGCAGCCCAGCACATAGGCCTGCCCCAGGATCGAGACCTCGATCTGCTTCAAGCGGCACCCCGCTGGTCAGGCGGGTCGAGCTGGGCGGGAGGCGTGGCGGTGTCGGCGGGCAGGCGCTGCAGCAGCGCATCGATGCGCGCACGGGCAGCGGCTAGGCGCGACCGCAGGCTGTCGCGTTCGGCGCTCACGGTGGCCAGCTGCTGTTCCACCAGGGCCGTGCTGCGCTGCAGTTCGCCATGGCGCAGGACCAGTCGGTCGACCCGTTCTGCAAGATCTTCGAGCTTGGACATGGTGGCTGGCTTCTCCCTGGTCCGCCTGCGCACCATTGTAGGTTCGGGGCCCGCGGGCCCGATGCCGCCGCTCAGGCTGGCTGGCCGGCCCGGGCGCCCTTTTCCTTCTTCTTCAACCGCTTGCGCCCCTCGTCGCAGCAATGGCTGACGCTGCAGGCCTCGCATTGCGGCGCCCGTGCCTGGCAGACATAGCGCCCGTGCAGGATGAGCCAGTGGTGCGCGTCCACCAGGTAGGCCGCGGGCACGCGCCGCATCAGGGCTTCTTCCACGGCCAGCGGGTTGCGCCCCGGGGCCAGGCCCGTGCGGTTGCTGACGCGGAAGATGTGCGTGTCCACGGCCATGGCCGGTTCGCCAAAGGCCACGTTCAGCACCACGTTGGCGGTCTTGCGGCCCACGCCGGGCAGGGCCTGCAGCGCTTCGCGTGTGCGCGGGATCTGCCCGGCGTGTTCGTCGACCAGGATGCGGCAGGTGGCCAGCAGGTTCTTCGCCTTGGTGCGGAACAGACCGATGGTGCGCACCAGGTCGGTCACGCGGTCCAGGCCCAGGTCCAGCATTTTCTGCGGCGTGTTGGCCAGCGCGAACAGGGTGCGGGTGGCCTTGTTCACGCTGATGTCGGTGGCCTGGGCCGACAACAGCACCGCTGCCAGCAGCTCGAAGGTGTTGGTGTAGACGAGCTCGGTCTGCGGGCGCGGGTTGGCGGCCGACAGGGTGGCGAAAAAGGTCTCGATCTGGGCAGTGTTCAAGGCTCAATCCAGCGCCGGGCTGGCCGAAAGGTAAGGGTGGACAGGCCGGCTGTCGGCCGTGGTGAACATCATCCTCCAAAGCCTTTTTCCCCGGGCGCGGCCCAAGCCTTCCGCAGCTGCCGACGCCCCCAGCGAGCGCTTCGATGCTCAGCACGAACAGGGGCGCCTGGCCACCGACGTGCTGCGCCGCGCCGCGCACCTGCTGGCCATGGCCACCCACGACCGTGGCAGCGCCGACCAGCAGGTGCAGCAGTTCTGCGACTGCCTGGTGCAGGCCAGCCCGCACCTGCGCTTGTGTTGGGTGTGGTTCGGCGACGCTGACGCACCCGTGATCGACCCGCACATCATGGCCGGCCCTGCCGCCCCCTGGGCGCGTGACCTGCACATCCCGCGCAACCTGCTCACACGCCACGGCCCGGCCTACAAGGCCCTGGCGGGCTGCGCACCCGAGCCTTTCAACGTCCATGCCTGGTCGCTGTACCCGCCCTGGCGTGAGGCGGCCAGACGGCACGATGTACGTTCGGTGATCGCGCTGCCGCTGATCCCACCCATGGACCCGCGCCGCGGCTTGATGGTGATCTACGCGGACACGCCCGACTACTTCCAGGCCGTGGGCTTGCCGCTGTTCGAAGCCCTGGCGGACCTGGTGGGCACAGTCCTGTCCAACAGCGCCCGCAACCAGCAGCTGGCGCTGGCTGCGCGCACCGACGCGCTGACCGGCCTGCCCAACCGGGCGCACGCGCAAGGTGAACTGCTGCGCCTGGCGGAAAGCGGTCACCACCACCCCGTGTCGGTGCTGCTGCTGGACCTGGACCATTTCAAGCAGATCAACGACACGCAGGGCCATGCCGTGGGCGACGCGGTGTTGGTGTCTTGTGCCCAGACGCTGCGCCAGACGCTGCGTCGCAGCGACGACCTGGCGCGCTGGGGCGGCGAGGAATTCGTCGTCTGGCTGCCGCGTACGGGTTTGCAGGACGCACAGTGCGTGGCGGACAAGCTGCGCGCCGCCATCGCCGCCCAACCGCACGCTGGCGGCCACCGCGTCACGGCTTCCCTTGGCGTGGCGCAATGGCAGGCCGGTGAACTGCTGAGCGACGTGCTGCTGCGCGCCGACCAGGCCATGTACCAGGCCAAGCACGCCGGCCGCAACCGCGTGGTGGCGGCCGGGATCCAGCCGATGGTGACCGCCGAGACCGACCGCGCCGACGCTGCCGTAGCGGTGCCAACACCCTGACCCAGCCGCCGGTTTGGCGCAGCCGCTGTGTCGGCGCTGGGTTCAGCCCCCGCCCGGTTCCCGGCGCTGGCGTGCGCGTGCCAGCGCCGCTTCCACCACCGCCCGCTTGGCCGATAGAGCCTGCGCGTCTTCGATGCGGCTGTGCGCGGCCAGGTCGGCCAGCTTGGCGGCAGCCTGCGCGGCCAGGCGCTCGTCGTTCTCCTGCCGCTCCCGCGCCAGCCGCTGGCCACGCGCTTGGTAGCGCGCCTGTGCCTGCTGTGCCTGTTCAGCCGACCAGGCCTGCCAGCCGCTGCGGCCAGGGGTGACCGGTACCAGGCTGATGCAGTCCACCGGGCAGGCCGGCACGCACAGTTCGCAGCCCGTGCACTGCGCGTCGATGACGGTGTGCATCTGCTTGGGCGCACCGACGATGCAGTCCACGGGGCAGGCCTTGATGCACAACGTGCAGCCGATGCACCAGGCTTCGTCGATCACCGCCAGCGTGCGCGCGCCTTCCCGGCCGTGGGCCGGGTCCAGCGGCAGCGCCAGCCGGCCGGTGATGGCGGCCAGGCGCGCGATGCCTTCTTCGCCGCCCGGCGGGCAGCGGTTGATGTCGGCCTGGCCTTGCGCCATGGCCTGGGCGTAACGCTGGCAGTCGGGGTAGCCGCAGCGCGTGCACTGTGTCTGCGGCAGGGCGGCGTCCAGCGCCTCGGTCAGGGCTTGCAGCTGCGCCGCAGGCTGCGCTGGCGCAGGCGGCGCGGCCGGCAGGTCAGCGTGCACCGCCGCTTCAGCGTCCGCGGGCGGTCTTCACCGAAGCCAGCCGGGCGCGGCCCTTGGCAACAGGCTGGGGCTGCTGGGCCTGGGCGCTGTCGAAGCGGGCGATGAAGCGGCGCACTTCAGGGTAGACCAGGTCGCGCCAGCGCCGGCCGCTGAAGATGCCGTAGTGGCCTGCGCCCTGCGCGTCGTAGCGGAAGCTGCGCTGCGGGTCGATGCCCGAGCACAGGCCGTGGGCTGCATGGGTCTGCCCGGCGCCGGAGATGTCGTCGAGTTCGCCTTCGATGGTTAGCAGCGCGGTGCTGCTGATGTCTTGCGGCTTCACCAGTTCACCGTTGACATGCCAGGTGCCGTTGACGAGCGCAAAGTCCTGAAACACGGTCTTGATGGTGTCCAGGTAGTACTCGGCCGGCATGTCCAGCACGGCGTTGTATTCGTCGTAGAACTGGCGGTGGCTCTCGGCGCTGCCGTCGTCGCCCTTGATCAGGTCCTGGAAGTAGTCGTAATGGCTGGTCAGATGGCGGTCGGGGTTCATCGCCACGAAGCCGGTGTGCTGAAGGAAGCCGGGATAGACCGCACGGCCCGCGCCCGGGAAGTTGCCCGGCACGCGGAAGATGACGTTGTTTTCGAACCAGCTGTAGCTCTTGTTCATCGCCAGGTTGTTCACGGCGGTGGGGCTCTTGCGGGCGTCGATGGGGCCGCCCATCATCGTCATCGTGAGCGGCGTGGTTTCGCCGCGGCTGGCCATCAGCGACACGGCGGCCAGCACCGGCACGGTGGGCTGGCAGACCGAGATCACGTGCACGTCGGGGCCCAGCAGGCGGATGAATTCCTGCACGTATTCGACGTAGTCGTCCAGGTGGAAGGGGCCGTCCGTCAACGGCACCATGCGCGCGTCGGTCCAGTCGGTGATGTAGACCTTGTGGTCCTGCAACAGGCTCTTGATGGTGTCGCGCAGCAGGGTGGAATGGTGGCCCGACAGCGGTGCCACCACCAGCACCTTGGGCTGGGCCTTCATCTGCGTCAGGGCGGCTTCGTTGTCGGTGAAGCGCTTGAAGCGCAGCAGCCGGCAGAAGGGCTTTGCCAGGGCCACGCGTTCCTGCACCGCCACGTCCACACTGCCCACGCGTACGCTGCTGATGTTGAAGGGCGGCTTCTCGTATTCCTTGGCCAGGCGGTGCAGCAGGTCGAAGCCGGCCGACAGGCGCTGGGCGCCGGGCATCTGCGCAAACGGGGACAGGGGGTGGTCGTACAGCTTGGCCGTGGCGCTGGCGAATTCAGAGAAGGGCGCCATCAGGGCGCGCTGGGCTTCATAGAGCTGGTAGAGCATGCGAGGGTCTCCGTTCGCGGGCGCCTGGGCGGCTGCGGGTATGCGTCAGCCAGCCTCGACGAGCCCGAATGTACGCCTTTTGCTGCAGTGCAGCAATGTGGTCAATGCGCAGTCTGCCGTGCGCTTTCGCCCATGACACTGGCAATCGCTTGAACGACCGCGTCGATGTTCCGGCTGTTCAGCGCGGCCACGCAGATGCGGCCTGAATCCAGACCGTACACGCCAAATTCGCTGCGCAAACGCTGCATTTGCGGGGCGCTCAGGCCGGAATAGCTGAACATGCCTTTCTGGCGCGTGATGTAGTCCAGGTCGCCCTGCACGCCCGCGGCACGCAGCTTGGTTACCAGGGCCGCGCGCATTTCCCGAATGCGCACGCGCATGCCGCCCAGTTCTTCTTCCCACATCGCGCGCAGCGCCGGGGTGGTCAGCACCGTGGCCACCAGGGTGGCGCCGAAGGTGGGCGGGGTGCTGTAGTTGGTGCGGATCACGATCTTCAGCTGTGACAGCACACGCGCCGCTTCTTCCTTCGTGCTGCATACCACGCTGAGCGCGCCCACGCGTTCGCCGTACAGCGAAAAGCTCTTGGAAAACGACGTGGACACAAAGAAGTCCATGCCGCTGGCCAGGAACTGCTGCACCACGGCCCCGTCCCCAGAAATGCCGTCGCCGAAGCCCTGGTAGGCCATGTCCAGGAAAGGCACCAGCCCGCGCGCCTGGCAGGTGGCAACGACCTGCTGCCACTGCTCGGGCGTGATGTCGCAGCCGGTGGGGTTGTGGCAGCAGGCGTGGAGCACCACCACGGTGCCGGCAGCGGCAGCATCGAGTGCGGCCAGCATGGCCGGAAAGCGCACCGAACGCGTGCCGGCGTCGTAGTACGGGTAGGCCTGCACGTCGTAGCCCGCACCCAGGAACAGGCCGCGGTGGTTGTCCCAGCTGGGGTCGCTGATCAAGGCTGGGGCCTGGGGATTGAGCTTCCTCAAGAAGTCCGCCCCCAGCTTCAGGCCGCCCGTGCCACCCAGGGCCTGCACGGTGGCCACGCGGCCGGCCTGCACGGCGGCGCTGTCGGCCCCGAACACCAGGGCCTGCACGGCCTTGTCGTAGGCGGCGATGCCGTCAATGGGCAGGTAGCCCTTGGCCTTGGGCGCTTCCAGCAGCTGCTTTTCGGCTGCGGCCACACAGGCCAGCACGGGCAGCTTGCCGGCGTCGTCGAAGTACACGCCCACGCCCAGGTTCACCTTGGCGGGGTTGGGGTCGGTGTTGAACTGTTCGCTCAGGCCCAGGATGGGGTCGCGCGGGGCCATTTCGACGGCGGTGAACAAGGACATCGTGGTCTTTCGTGGGCTGATGTAGGCTGGTGGGTTGAACACGAAGTTTAGGACGCCCCCGATGAGCGCAACCATGCCCGCCCCGGCCAGCCTTCAGGAAGTGGCCACGGATCCGGCCAATGCCGCAACCGGCAGCTTCGTGTCGTACCCGGATTCACCCTTCCAGCTGTTTCAGCCGTATCCGCCGGCGGGCGACCAGCCCACGGCCATCGCGCAGCTGGTGGAAGGCATCGAAGACGGCCTGCAGTACCAGACCCTGCTGGGCGTGACGGGCAGCGGCAAGACCTTCACGATGGCCAACGTCATCGCCCGCATGGGCCGGCCGGCCATCGTGTTCGCGCCGAACAAGACGCTGGCGGCACAGCTGTACAGCGAATTCCGGGAGTTCTTCCCGAAGAACGCGGTCGAGTACTTCGTCAGCTATTACGACTACTACCAGCCCGAGGCCTACGTGCCGCAGCGCGACCTGTTCATTGAAAAGGACAGCGCCATCAACGAGCACATCGAACAGATGCGGCTGAGCGCCACGAAGAGCCTGCTGGAGCGGCGCGATGTGGTCATCGTCGCCAGCGTCAGCGCGATCTACGGCATCGGCAACCCGGCCGACTATCACAAGATGGTGATGACGCTGCGCGTTTCAGACCGCGTGAGCCAACGCGACCTGATCCAGCAGCTCATCCGCATGCAGTACAAGCGCAATGAGATGGACTTCAGCCGCGGGTCTTTCCGCGTGCGCGGCGACACCATCGACGTCTTCCCGGCCGAGCACAGCGAACTGGCGCTGCGCATCGAGCTCTTCGACGACGAGATCGAAAGCCTGCAGCTGCTGGACCCGTTGACGGGCAAAGTGCGGCAGAAGATTCCGCGCTTCACCGTTTACCCCAGCAGCCACTACGTGACGCCGCGCGAACGCGTCGTCGACGCCATCACCACCATCAAGGACGAGCTACGCACGCGCCTGGACGAACTGGTGAAGAACGGCAAGCTGGTCGAAGCCCAGCGCCTCGAACAGCGTACGCGCTTCGACCTGGAAATGCTTCAGGAAGTGGGGCACTGCAAGGGCATCGAGAACTACACCCGGCACCTGAGCGGCGCCAGCCCCGGCGACCCGCCGCCCACCCTGGTGGACTATCTGCCGCAGGACGCGCTGATGTTCATGGACGAGAGCCATGTGCTCATCGGCCAGTTCGGCGGCATGTACAACGGCGACCGCGCGCGCAAGACCACGCTGGTGGAATACGGCTTCCGCCTGCCCAGCGCGCTGGACAACCGGCCGCTGAAGTTCGATGAATTCGAAGGCAAGATGCGGCAGACGGTGTTCGTATCCGCCACGCCGGCGAACTGGGAGAAGGAACACGCCGGCCAGGTGGTGGAACAGGTGGTGCGGCCCACCGGCCTGGTGGACCCGGAAGTGGAAGTGCGCCCGGCCGCGCACCAGGTGGACGACGTGCTGCAGGAAATCCGCATCCGCGTCGACAAGGCCGAGCGCGTGCTGATCACCACGCTGACCAAACGCATGGCCGAACAGCTGACGGAATACCTGTCGGACAACGGCGTGAAGGTGCGCTACCTGCACAGCGACATCGACACGGTCGAACGCGTGGAAATCCTGCGCGACCTGCGCCTGGGCACCTTTGACGTGCTGGTGGGCATCAACCTGCTGCGCGAAGGCCTGGACCTGCCCGAGGTGAGCCTGGTGGCGATCCTGGACGCCGACAAGGAAGGCTTCCTGCGCGCCGAACGCAGCCTGATCCAGACCATCGGCCGCGCCGCGCGCAACCTGAACGGCCGCGCCATCCTGTACGCCGACCGAATGACCGACAGCATGAAGGCGGCCATCGGCGAAACCGAGCGCCGCCGCGCCAAGCAGATTGCGCACAACCTGGCGATGGGCATCACGCCCAAGGCGCTGAACAAGAAGATCCGCGACCTGATCGACGGCGTGGTGTCGGACAAGACCGCCAAGGACGACCTGAAGAACGCGCAGGCCGCGGCCGAGGTCGAGGCCATGAGCGAGAAAGACCTGGGCAAGCGCATCAAGCTGCTGGAAAAGCAGATGCTGGAACATGCCCGCAATCTGGAATTCGAGAAGGCGGCCCGGGTGCGCGACCAGCTGGCCTTGCTGCGCGAGCAGGCCTTTGGTGCGCCGGGGCACGACATCAATGTCGTGCCATTGGTGCCGGCGCTGCCGCCCGGCAGCGCCGGAACCGGCAACTTCTCGGCCAAGCGCCCTCAGTAGCCCACAGCAGCCCACAGCAGCCCGCAGTAGCCCCCGGCAGCCCCCCGTGATCGACAGCCTGAAGCGTCTGTTCCAACGCGATGAAGCGCAGCCAGCCCCGGCCGATGGCGTGGGTGTGCTGATGGTGTGCATGGGCAACATCTGCCGTTCGCCCACGGCCGAAGCCGTGCTGCGGCACCAGCTGCAGCAGGCCGGGCTGGCCGGCCGGGTGTGGGTGGATTCAGCCGGCACCCATGGCTTCCACACCCAGGAGCCGCCCGACCCGCGCGCCATCGCCGCGGCCGGGCGGCGCGGGTACGACCTGTCGCCGCTGCGCGCCCGTGCCGTTCGACCAGACGACTTCCACCGCCACCGCTGGCTGCTGGCCATGGACGACGACAACCTGGCCTGGCTGCAGCGCAAGGCCCCGCAGGGCCACGGCGCCGGCCTGGCTCTGCTGCTGAGCCAAGCGCGGCAGCACACCGAGCGGCACGTGCCCGACCCCTACTACGGGGGTACGGCCGGCTTCGAACGCGTGCTGGACCTGGTGGAAGACGCCTGCCAGGGCTGGGTGGCGCAGCTGCGGTCAGAGCTCGATGCGGGCCAAGCTTGACTAAAACAGTCGGCTTAACGCATACTTGACCAAAATACTGGGGAACAGGCCCTCCCGCCCTTCGCGAGGTTCTGTCAGCGACACCCAGGTTCATCGACCGGTTCTAGCGGGTTGGCAGTGCCGGCCCCAGGAGGTTCCCCATGCGTCTCACGACCAAAGGCCGTTTTGCCGTCACCGCCATGATCGACCTGGCCTTGCGTTCGAACGCCGGCCCGGTGGCCCTGGCAGCCATCAGCCAGCGCCAGCAGATTTCCCTGTCCTACCTGGAGCAGCTGTTCGGCAAGCTGCGCCGGCATGAACTGGTGGAAAGCACGCGTGGCCCGGGCGGCGGTTATTCACTGGGCCGTGCTTCGGCGGAAATCAGCGTCGCCGACATCATCACCGCGGTCGACGAGCCCATCGACGCCACTGGCTGCGCCGGCAAGGAAGGCTGCATGGGCGAAGACAGCGGCAAGTGCATGACGCACGACCTGTGGGCCAGCCTGAACACCAAGATGATCGAATACCTGGAATCGATCTCGCTGAAGAAGCTGGTCGACGAACAGCTGGCGAAGGGCGTTTCCATCGACGAAGCACCGGTGAAGCGCGCCATCAGCAGCCAGCCTGTGGTCAAGCCCATCAAGATCACCGCGCCCAATTCGGTGTTTGCCCTGGGCAACGCCTTCACCAAGTAATTCACCCTGGCCTGCAGCGCCAACCGAAGACCAACCGGCACAAGCACCATGACCCCGCATTTCCCGATCTACATGGACTACGGCGCCACCACGCCCTGCGACCCGCGCGTCGTCGACGCGATGGTGCCCTGGCTACGCGAACACTTCGGCAACCCTGCGAGCCGCAGCCACGCCTGGGGCTGGGAAGCCGAAGCCGCCGTTGAAAAGTCGCGTGAACAAGTGGCCAGCCTGATCGGCGCCGACCCGCGCGAAATCGTCTGGACCAGCGGCGCCACCGAATCCATCAACCTGGCGGTGAAGGGCGCTGCGCACTTCTACGCCAGCCGCGGCAAGCACCTCATCACGCTGAAGACCGAGCACAAGGCCACGCTGGACACCATGCGTGAACTGGAGCGCCAGGGTTTCGAAGTGACCTACCTGGACGTGCAGGAAAACGGCCTGCTTGACTTGGACCGCTTCAAGGACGCGCTGCGCCCGGACACCATCCTGGTGTCCATCCTGTTCGTGAACAACGAAATCGGTGTGATCCAGGACATCCCCACCATCGGCGCACTGTGCCGCGAGCGCGGCATCATCCTGCACGTTGACGGCGCGCAGGCCACGGGCAAGGTGGGCATCGACCTGGCCACGCTGCCCATCGACCTGCTGAGCCTGTCGGCGCACAAGACCTACGGCCCGAAAGGGCAAGGCGCGCTGTACGTGCGCCGCAAGCCGCGCGTGCGGCTGGAAGCGCAGATCCACGGTGGCGGCCATGAACGCGGGATGCGCAGCGGCACCTTGCCCACGCACCAGATCGTGGGCATGGGCGCGGCGTTTGCCATCGCGCAGGCCGAGATGGGCACCGAACTGGAACGCATCCGCATGCTGCAAAAACGCCTGCTGGACGGCATTTCCACCATCGAGCAGGTCTACATCAATGGCGACCTGGAACGCCGCGTGCCGCACAACGTCAACGCCAGCTTCAATTTCGTCGAAGGCGAATCGCTGATCATGGGCGTGAAGGGCATCGCCGTCAGCAGCGGCAGCGCCTGCACCAGCGCCAGCCTGGAACCCAGCTACGTGCTGCGCGCCCTGGGCCGCAGTGATGAACTGGCGCATTCCAGCCTGCGCATGACGATCGGCCGCTACACCACGGTCGAGGAAATCGACTACGCGGTCAGCACGCTGCAAGACCGCGTGGCCAAGCTGCGCGAGCTTTCGCCGCTGTGGGAGATGTTCAAGGACGGCATCGACATCAGCACCATCCAATGGGCGGCGCACTGAGCCCCCGGAACCAGGAGTAAGCACCATGGCATACAGCGACAAGGTCGTCGACCACTACGAAAACCCCCGCAACGTCGGCAGCTTCGACAAGGGCGACGACACCGTGGGCACCGGCATGGTGGGTGCGCCGGCCTGCGGCGACGTGATGAAGCTGCAGATCAAGGTCAACCCGGAAACCGGGCTGATCGAAGACGCGCGCTTCAAGACCTATGGCTGCGGCTCGGCCATCGCCAGCAGTTCGCTCGTCACCGAATGGGTGAAGGGCAAGAGCCTGGACGAAGCCGCGACGATCAAGAACACGCAGATCGCCGAAGAACTGGCGCTGCCGCCGGTGAAGATCCACTGCAGCATCCTGGCCGAAGACGCCATCAAGGCCGCGGTGGAAGACTACAAGGCGCGCCACGCCGCTAAGGCCACGGCGGCCAGCGAAACGCACTGAGGCCTGAACGCCCATGTCCGTCACCCTGACCGATGCCGCTGCCCGCCACGTCACGCGCTACATCACCCGGCGCGGCAAGGGCGTGGGTGTGCGCCTGGGCGTGAAGACCACTGGCTGTTCGGGCCTGGCCTACAGGCTGGAATATGCCGACGACGTCGCCCCTGAAGACGTGGTCTTCGAAGACCACGGCGTGAAGGTGCTGGTGGACCCGAAGAGCCTGCCCTACATCGATGGCACCGAACTCGACTTTGTGCGCGAAGGCCTGAACGAAGGCTTCAAGTTCCGCAACCCGCGCGAAAAAGACCGCTGCGGCTGCGGAGAATCCTTCCGCGTCTAGCGCGCCACACGGCCAACCTGCTGGCGCGGCCTCGTCCGCGCTTTGCTTTTTTCACACGCCATGGACACCGCCCTGCGCCTGGACAGCGACGACTTCACGCTCTTCGGCCTGCCGCCGAAGTTTGCGCTGGACCGCGCGCAGCTCGACGCGCAATGGCGCCGCCTGCAGGCTGAAGTGCACCCCGACCGCTTTGCCGGCGAAAGCGCCACGCGCCAGCGCCAGGCCATGCAGTGGGCCGTGCGCGTGAACGAAGCGCATCAGCGCCTGAAAGACCCCGTCAAGCGCGCCGCCTACCTGTGCGAAATGCGCGGCGCTTCCGTCAATGCCGAGCGCAACACCGCGATGCCTGCGCACTTCCTGATGCAGCAGATGGCCTGGCGCGAAGCGCTGGAAGATGCGCGCAGCCTGGCTGACGTCGAAGCCCTGCAGGCCGAGCTGGCCACCGAACAGCACGACACCCTGGCGCAGGCCGCGCGGCTGCTGGACGAAGCCGGCCAGCCCGAAGCCGCAGCGCAGCAGGTGCGTGCGCTGATGTTCATGCAACGTTTCCGCCAGGACATCGAGCGCCGTCTCGACGCCCTGGACCCCACCCGCTGACCCTGGCCCGCCATGGCATTGCTGCAAATCTCCGAACCCGGCCAGGCGCCAGACCCGCACCAGCGGCGCATTGCCGTGGGCATCGACTTGGGCACCACGCATTCGTTGGTGGCGGCCATGCGACACGGCGTGGCCGAATGCCTGCCCGACGAACAGGGCCGCGTGCTGCTGCCTTCAGCCGTGCGCTACCTGGAAGCCGGCCGCCGGCAGATCGGCTTCGACGCCCGCGCTGCGCAGGCCGAGGACGCTGAAAACACCATCGTGTCAGTGAAGCGCTTCATGGGTCGGCAGCTGGCCGACGTGCAGGGCGCCAGCCGTCTGCCCTACCGCTTCATCGACCGCCCGGGCATGCTGGCACTGGCCACCCGCGACGGCGAGAAGACGCCAGTGGAAGTCTCGGCCGAGATCCTGGCCCACCTGCGTCAGCGCGCGGAAGATAGTTTCGACACCGACGAGATCTTCGGTGCCGTCATCACCGTGCCGGCCTATTTCGACGACGCCCAGCGCCAGGCCACCAAGGACGCGGCGCAACTGGCCGGCCTGAATGTTCTGCGCCTGATCAGCGAACCCACGGCCGCGGCCGTGGCCTACGGCCTGGACAACGGCAGCGAAGGGCTCTACGCCGTCTACGACCTGGGCGGCGGCACCTTCGACATCAGCTTGCTGCGGCTCGCGGCCGGGGTCTTCGAAGTCGTGGCCACCGGTGGCGACGCGGCCCTGGGCGGCGACGACATCGACCATGCGCTGGCCGACTGGGCCCTGGGCCAGGCGGGCCTGCCCCCGGGCAGCGCCAGCCTGAACGCGCACGACAAGCGCGCCGCCCTGGTGGCCGCGCGCGCCGTGAAGGAAGCACTGAGCGACAGCGACAGCGCCGTCTGGCAAGCCGACCTGGCCGGTGGCCCGGTGGCGGTGCCGGTCTCGCGCCAGCAGCTGGAAGCCCTGGCCCGGCCCTTGATCGACCGCACCCTGGCGGCGGTGCGCAAGGTGCTGCGTGACGCGGACGTCACGCGCGATGACGTGCAGGGCGTGGTGATGGTGGGCGGCAGCACGCGCATGCCTCTGGTGCGCAGCCTGGTGGGCGAACTCTTCGGCCGCCCGGTACTGACGAACGTCAACCCCGACGAAGTGGTGGCCATCGGCGCCGCGCTGCAGGCCAATGCCTTGGCCGGCAACAGCCGTGAAGGCGAGCTGCTGCTGCTGGACGTGATCGCCCTCAGTTTGGGCCTGGAAACCATGGGTGGGCTCGTGGAACGCGTGATCGAGCGCAACACCACGATCCCGGTGGCCAAGGCGCAGGAATTCACCACCTACCAGGATGGCCAGACGGCGATGGCCATCCACGTTGTGCAGGGCGAACGGGACCTGGTCAGCGAATGCCGCAGCCTGGCGCGCTTTGAACTGCGCGGTATTCCGCCGATGGTGGCGGGCGCTGCGCGCATTCGCGTCACCTTCCAGGTCGACGCCGACGGGCTGCTGAGCGTCAGCGCCCGCGAACAGGCTTCGGGCGTGGAGGCCGCGGTCGTCGTCAAGCCCAGCTACGGGCTGGCCGAAGAGCAGATCGCCCAGATGCTGAAGGACGGCTTTGCACATGCAGAAGCCGACATGGCCGCGCGTTCGCTACGCGAAGCGCAGGTGGACGCGCAACGCATGCTGCTGGCCACGCGCGCCGCGCTGGCGGCCGACGCGCACCTGCTGACAGCCGAAGAACAGCAGGCCATCGACACCCAGTTGCAGCAGCTGCAGGCCGCAGCCCAGGGCAGCGACGCCCACGCCGTCGAAGCCGCCGTGGCGGCCGTGGCCGAGGCCACCGAAGCCTTCGCCGCGGCGCGCATGAACCAGGGCATCCGGCAGGCGCTGTCGGGCCGCAAGCTCGACGAGATCTGACCCACCCCACCATGCCCATCATCCGCATCCTGCCCCACGCCGAACTCTGCCCCCAGGGCGACACGCTGGACGTGCCCAGCGGTACTTCGCTGTGCGAAGCCCTGCTGGAAAACGGCATCGCCATCGAACACGCCTGCGAAATGAGCTGTGCGTGCACCACCTGCCACGTGGTGGTGAAGCAGGGCTTCGCTTCGCTGGGCGAGATGGACGAAAGCGAAGAAGACCTGCTGGACCGCGCCTGGGGCCTGACGCCGACATCGCGGCTGAGCTGCCAGGCCATCGTCTCGAACGAGGACGTGACGATCGAGATCCCGAAGTACACGATCAACCACGCCCGGGAAAATCACTAGAGGCGGGCAGACCAACGCCCCGAAGCGGTGCAAGAGCGCGTCAAGCCGGCCAAAAAAACGGCCTCCCCACGGGTGAGCGGGAAGGCCGAATAGGGCTTGAGCCCTGCTGAGGAGACAGACAGACACCCGAACAGGCGTCGAGTTCCATCATGCAAGCCGCATGCCGATGTCAGGCCTGGTGCGACCTACACTGAGATGATGAACGTCCTGGGCTTCGAATCTTCCTGCGACGAGACAGGCGTGGCCTTGGTGGCGCTGGAAGCCGGCCACCCGCCGCGCCTGCTGGGCGATGCCCTGCACAGCCAGGTGGACATGCACCAGGCCTATGGCGGCGTGGTGCCGGAACTGGCGTCGCGCGACCACATCCGCCGCGTGCTGCCGCTGGCTCGGCAGGTGCTGGCGCAGGCCGGCAGCACGCTGGCCGATGTCGACGTGGTGGCCTACACCCGCGGCCCGGGCCTGGCCGGGGCCCTGCTGGTCGGTGCGGGCGTGGCCGTGGCCCTGGGCGCTGCGTTGGGCAAGCCCACGCTGGGTGTGCACCACCTGGAAGGGCATCTGCTGTCGCCCTTCCTGGCTGAAGACGCGCCGGAATTTCCCTTCGTCGCCTTGCTGGTCTCGGGCGGGCACACCCAGCTGATGCAGGTAGAAGGGGTTGGCCGCTATGCCCTGTTGGGCGAAACCATCGACGACGCAGCTGGCGAAGCCTTCGACAAGAGCGCCAAGCTGATGGGCCTGGGCTACCCCGGCGGCCCGGCGCTGGCCCGGCTGGCACAGCAGGGCAACCCGGCGGCCTTTGCATTGCCGCGGCCGCTGCTGCACAGCGGCGACCTGGACTTTTCCTTTGCTGGGCTGAAAACGGCCGTGCTCACGGCCCACCGCAAGCTGGGCCCGGCGCCAGGCCCGGCGGTGCTGGCCGACCTGGCCGCATCCACCCAGGCTGCGATCGTCGACGTGCTGGTGGCCAAGACCTTGCGCGCCCTGAAGCAGAGCGGCCTACGGCGCCTGGTAGTAGCCGGCGGCGTGGGCGCCAACCTGCGCCTGCGCGAGGCGCTGACGGCCGGTGCCGCCCGGCTGGGCGCCCGTGTGCACTACCCGCCACTGCACCTGTGCACCGACAACGGCGCGATGATCGCCCTGGCCGCGGCGCTTCGCCTGCAGGCCGGCCTGGCCGATCTGCGCCGCGACGGCGCCTTCGACGTGCGCCCCCGCTGGCCGCTGGCCGAAGCGCAGGGTGCCGACGCCTAGAATCTGTGGCTTTGCGCCGATCTGGGCCATTGCCCGCCGCACGCCCCGTTCAACCGATGCAACCCACCCGCCGCGCGCTGCTGGCTGCGCCCCTGGCCCTGGCATGGCCGGCCGCGCAGCCACAGACCGAAGCCCCGCGCGCCGAGCCCCTGCGCCTGGCCATGATCGAAGGCCTGTCCGGGCCCTTTGCCAATGCCGGCGAAGCCGTGTTCCGCAACCTGCTCTGGGCGGTGGAACGCATCAACGCCCAGGGCGGGGTGCGGCTGCCAGGCGGCGCGCGTCCGCTGGCCCTTTTGCGCTTCGACAGCAAGGGCAACACGGAAGAAGCGCTGTCGCTGCTGAAGAGCGCGCTGGACCAGCGCGTGGGTTTCATCCTGCAGGGCAACAGCAGCGCCACGGCCGCGGCGCTGGTCGACGCGCTGGACAAGCACAACGCGCGCGAACCCCAGCGCCGCGCGCTGTTCCTGAACTATTCCGCGGTCGACCCCGCGCTGACCAACGAACGCTGCAGCTTCTGGCACTTCCGCTTCGACGCGCACGCCGATATGCGCCTGGCTGCGCTGACCGACGCGCTGCGCGACGACCTGGGCGTGAGCCGGCTGTACCTGTTCGGCCAGGACTACAGCTTCGGCCAGCAGGTGGCCAGGAAGGCTCGCCAGATTCTGGCCGCCAAGCGGCCGGACATCAGCATCGTGGGCGACGAACTGCACCCGCTGGGGCGCGTGAAGGACTTCCTGCCCTACGCTTCGAAAATCAAGGCCAGCGGCGCGCAGGCCGTGCTCACGGGCAACTGGGGCAACGACCTGACCCTGCTGGTGCGCGCGCTGCGCGAAGTCGGTTCCGAGGCGCGGCTCTACACCTTCTACGGCAATGCGCTGGGCGCGCCTGCGGCCATCGGTGAAGCCGGCGTGGGCCGGGTGCTGGCGGTGGCCGAATGGCACCCGAACCTGGGGGGCGCAGCATCCGATGCCTTCTACGCCGCCTTCAAGCAGCGCTTTCCCGAACCGAAGGACGACTACGTGCACGTGCGCATGCAGGCCCTGGTGGAAATGCTGGTGCGCGCCATTGAAGCTGCCGGCAGCCCGGAAGCCGCGACCGTGGCGCGCGCGTTGGCAGGCGCCCGCCTGGACAGCCGCTGGCTGGGCGGCCTGCACAGCGCCCAGATGCGCGCTGCCGACCACCAGCTGCAGCAGCCCCTGGTGGTGAGCGTGATGGAAAAGCTGGGCAGCCCGGGCGTGCGGCACGACGTGGAAGGCTCGGGTTTCGGCTTTCGCACCCTGCGCCGCTTCGACGCTGTGGCGGCCGCCCAGCCCCACAGCTGCCAGATGAGCCGCGCCGATTGATTCCCCGTCCCCGCGCGGCCTGTCGCTGGCCCCGCCTACCAGGCCCCCGATGACCGCTACCCCTTTCATGCGCCCCGCCATCGCTGGCCTGGCAGGTTCCAAGATCCGCGAAGTGGCCAATGCCGGCCTGGGGCGCAGCGACGTGCTGGCGTTCTGGTTCGGCGAAAGCGACGAAGTCACGCCGGCTGCCGTGCGCCAGGCGGCTGCCGAATCGCTGCAGCGCGGCGAGACCTTCTACTCGCACAACCTGGGTCTGCTCGAACTGCGCGAGGCCATCGCCCGCTACAGCAGCGCGCTGCACGGGCCCATCGGGGCAGACCGCATCGCTGTCACGTCCAGTGGCGTGAGCGCGCTGATGGTGGCCATGCAGATGCTGCTGTCGCCTGGTGACGAACTGGTGGCCGTGGTGCCGGTGTGGCCGAACCTGACGGCGCAGCCGGCCATCCTGGGCGCACGCGTCACCCGCGTGGCCCTGCAGCCGCGTGCGGGCGTCTGGGGGCTGGACCTGCCGGCCCTGCTGGCGGCCGTCACCCCGGCCACGCGCGTGCTGCTGCTGAACGCCCCGAACAACCCCACGGGTTGGACGCTCACCCGCGCCGAACAGCAGCAGTTGCTGGACCACTGCCGCCGCACCGGCACCTGGATCGTGGCCGACGAGGTCTACGAACGCGTCTACTTCGACGCCGCCTGCGCCCCCAGCTTCCTGGACATCGCCGCGCCCGAAGACCGGCTGCTGGTGGCGCACAGCTTCAGCAAGAGCTTCTTGATGACGGGTTGGCGCCTGGGCTGGCTGGTGCTGCCGGCGGCGGCACTGGATGCAGCTGGTGTGCTGCTGGAATACAACAGCTCCTGCGCGCCGGTGTTCGTGCAGCGCGGGGCGCTGGCCGCGCTGGCGATGGCCGACGACTTCGTGCCGGGCCTGATGCGGCGCCTGCAGGCTGGGCGGGACCGCCTGCTGCCCGGCCTGATGGCCCTGCCAGGGGTGACGGCCGCCGTGCCGCGCGGCGGCATGTATGCCTTCTTTCGCGTCGAAGGCCAGCCCGATTCCGGCGATTCGCTGGCCCTGGCCAAGCGCCTGGTGGCCCGCCACGGCCTGGGCCTGGCGCCCGGGGCAGCCTTCGGGGCGGAAGGCGAAGGTTGGCTGCGCTGGTGCTTCGCATCGCACGACCTGGCGCGGCTGGACGCGGGGCTGGAACGCCTGGCTGCTGCGCTACGGGCTTGATCGTTTACACTCGCGAGTTCCGTTGGCGGCTTGCTTTTCGCATGTGGGCTGGCAACGGGCAAGCACGGCACCGGTTGGTTTCACTGGTGTTCGCAAGTCAACACAGGAAACCGCACACCCCCCGGGCCCGCACCGGGGCGGCCGGGCGGCACCCTGATCACAAGGAAACGCCATGACCCTGGCCATTGCCACCAAGGCTGAGATCGTCAAGAACAACGCACGCAGCGCCACCGACACCGGCAGCCCTGAAGTGCAGGTTGCGCTGCTGACCGCGCGCATCAACGAACTCACGCCGCACTTCAAGCAACACCTGAAAGACCACCACGGCCGCCGCGGCCTGCTGAAGATGGTCAACCAGCGCAAGCGCCTGCTGTCCTACCTGAAGGACACCGACGCCGAGCGCTACACCGCGCTGATCGCCAAGCTCGGCCTGCGCAAGTAAGCCCGGCCAGCCCCGGGGCGGCCGCTGGCCGCCCCGCACCAGGCGCCGCTTGCCATCTGCCCCGCCACCTGCATCACCCCCAACATGGTCCGCATTGCTGTGTCATTCCACCGAAGCCCGCCGGGCCCCGGTGGAATGGCATTGCGCTGACCCCCACACCGGAGAGACATCGCATGAGCCTGTTCAACAAAGTCACCAAGACCTTCCAGTGGGGCCCCCACAGCGTCACGCTGGAAACGGGCGAGATCGCCCGCCAGTCCAGCGGCGCCGTCATCGTCAACATCGAAGACACCGTGGTGCTGGCCACCGTGGTGGCCAAAGGCGAAGCCAAGCCCGGCCAGGACTTCTTCCCGCTGACGGTGGACTACACCGAGAAGACCTACGCTGCCGGCAAGATCCCCGGCAGCTTCTTCAAGCGTGAAGGCCGCCCCAGCGAACACGAAACGCTGACCTGCCGCCTGATCGACCGGCCCATCCGCCCGCTGTTCCCTGAAGGCTTCCTGAACGAAGTCCAGGTCATCGTGCACGTGCTCAGCCTGAACCCGGAAGTGCAGGCCGACATCGCCGCGATGATCGGCACCAGCGCCGCGCTGGCCATCAGCGGCATTCCTTTCGCGGGCCCCATCGGCGCCGCCCGCGTGGGCTATGTGAACGGCGAATACGTGCTGAACCCGGGCCAGGCGCAGCTGAAGGACAGCCGCCTGGACCTGGTGGTGGCCGGCACCGAAGCCGCTGTGCTGATGGTGGAATCCGAAGCCGACCAGCTGAGCGAAGAAGTGATGCTGGGCGCCGTGGTCTACGGCCACGACATGGGCAAGATCGCGATTGCCGCCATCAACGAACTGGTGCGCGACGCTGGCAAGCCCGAATGGAACTGGCAAGCCCCTGCGAAGGACGAAGCCTTCATCGCCAAGGTCACCGCCCTGGCCGAAGGTCCGCTGCGCGCGGCCTACCAGATCCGCAGCAAGCAGGCCCGCACCACGGCCACGCGTGAAGCCTATGCCGCCGTGTCGGCCGCGCTGAAGGCCGAAGCCTACGAACACGATTCGGGCAAGCTGAGCGAACTGCTCTTCGAGATCGAGAGCCGCATCGTGCGCAGCCAGATCCTGGCCGGCGAGCCGCGCATCGACGGCCGCGACACACGCACCGTGCGCCCGATCGAGATCCGCAGCGGCGTGCTGCCCCGCACCCACGGTTCGGCCCTGTTCACGCGCGGCGAAACGCAGGCGCTGGTGGTGGCCACGCTGGGTACGGACCGCGACGCGCAGCGCATCGACGCACTGGCCGGTGAATTCACCGACTACTTCATGCTGCACTACAACATGCCGCCCTTCGCCACGGGCGAAGCCGGCCGCTTTGGCACGCCCAAGCGCCGCGAAATCGGCCACGGCCGGCTCGCCAAGCGCGCGCTGGCCGCGGTGCTGCCGAAGAAGGAAGACTTCCCGTACACGATCCGCATCGTGTCGGAGATCACCGAAAGCAATGGCTCGTCGTCGATGGCCAGCGTCTGCGGTGGCTGCCTGAGCATGCTGGACGCCGGCGTGCCGCTGAAGGCGCACGTGGCCGGCATCGCCATGGGCCTGATCAAGGAAGGCAACCGCTTCGCGGTGCTGACCGACATCCTGGGTGACGAAGATCACCTGGGCGACATGGACTTCAAGGTCGCCGGCAGCAACAGCGGCATCACCGCGCTGCAAATGGACATCAAGATCCAGGGCATCACCAAGGAAATCATGCAGGTGGCGCTGGCGCAGGCCAAGGAAGCGCGCCTGCACATCCTGGGCAAGATGGTCGACGCGGTGGGCGGCGCCAAGGAAGAAGTCAGCCAGTTCGCCCCGCGCCTCTACACGATGAAGATCAACACGGAAAAGATCCGTGACGTGATCGGCAAGGGCGGCGCCACCATCCGCGCGCTGACCGAGGAAACCGGCTGCACGATCGACATCGGCGAAGACGGCACCATCACCGTGGCATCGACCGACGCCGAGAAGGCAGCGTTCGCCCTGAAGCGCATCAGCGAAATCACGGCTGAAGCCGAAGTGGGCAAGGTCTACGAAGGTGCGGTCACCAAGATCCTGGACTTCGGCGCCCTGGTCAACATCCTGCCGGGCAAGGACGGCCTGCTGCACATCAGCCAGATCGCGCACCAGCGCGTGGAAAACGTCAGCGACTTCCTGACCGAAGGCCAGGTCATCAAGGTCAAGGTCATGGAGACGGACGAAAAGGGCCGCATCAAGCTCAGCTTGAAGGCCCTGCTCGACCGCCCTGAAGGCTATGTCGAGGAAGAGCGCCCGCGCCGCGAGTTCAATGACCGTGGCGACCGCGGTGGCCGTGGTGGCGACCGTGGTGACCGCCCGCGACGTGAGCCGCGCGAACCCCGCGAGCCGCGTGAACCCCGTGGCGATGCGCCCGTTGCCGAGGCTCCAGCCGCCGACCACGGCACGCCGCCGCAGTCGAACCAAGACTGAGGCCTGCGGTGACCGCCACCGCCATGCGCGCCATCGAAATCGCTGGTTTCGGCGGGCCCGATGTGCTGCGCGAAACGCAGCGCCCGGTGCCCGTGCCGAAGACGGGCGAACTGCTGATTGCCGTGCAGGCCAGCGGCATCAACCGCCCCGACGTGCTGCAGCGCAAGGGCCTGTACCCGATGCCGCCGGGCGTGTCGGACCTGCCGGGTCTGGAAGTGGCGGGTACGGTGGCTGGCGGGGCCGACGCCGACCTGGCTGCCGCCGGGCTGAAGCTGGGCGACGCCGTCTGCGCTCTGGTGGCTGGCGGTGGCTACGCCCAGTATTGCGTCGCACCAGCGGGCCAGTGCCTGGCGGTGCCGCAGGGCTTGTCGATGCTGGAAGCGGCCAGCCTGCCCGAGACCTTCTTCACCGTCTGGCAAAACGTCTTCCATATTGCCGGCCTGAAAGCCGGCGAGACCCTGCTGGTGCAGGGCGGCAGCAGCGGCATCGGCGTCACCGCCATTCAGCTGGCCAGGGCCTGGGGCGCGACGGTCATCGTCACCGCCGGCAGCGACGACAAGTGCGCCGCCTGCCTGGCCCTGGGTGCTGACCACGCCATCAACTACCGCAGCCAGGACTTCGTGGCCGAAACCCTGCGCCTGACGGGGGGCCGCGGTGTCGATGTGGTGCTGGACATGGTGGCGGGCGACTACATCGGCCGCGAACTGAAGTGCATGGCCGAAGACGGCCGTCTGGCGCTGATTGCCGTGCAGGGCGGCGTGAAGAGCGAGATCGACGCCGGCCTGCTGCTGCGCAAGCGTCTGGCCATCGTCGGCAGCACCCTGCGCCCGCGCAGCGTGGCCTACAAGACCGTACTGGCCCAGGCACTGCGCAGCCAGGTCTGGCCATTGCTGGACGCTGGCCGCATCCGGCCCGTCATCCATCAGGTGTTCCCGGCCGCGCAGGCCGCCGGCGCCCACGCGCTGATGGAATCCGGCACCCATGTGGGCAAGATCGTGCTGAACTGGTCAGCCTGAACAGGATGAACACGTGAACACCCCGCGCAAGACCCTGGTGGTTGGCAACTGGAAGATGCACGGCAGCCGGCCTGCGAATGCCGAATTGCTGGCCGGCCTGCTGGCCGCCCGCCCATACACCGCCGACGTGGCCGTCTGCGTGCCCTTTGTCTACCTGAGCGAAACCGCCGCCACCCTGGCCAGCAGCGACATCCGCTGGGGCTCGCAGGACGTTTCCGCGCACGCCCAGGGCGCCTACACCGGCGAAGTGTCGGCTGGCATGCTGGCTGAACTGGGCTGCCGCTATGCGATCGTCGGCCATTCAGAACGTCGGGCCTACCACGCCGAAAGCGACGAGATCGTGGCTGCCAAGGCCCAGGCCGCGCTGGCCAAGGGCGTGACACCCGTGGTGTGTGTGGGCGAAACGCTGGCCGAACGCGAAGCCGGCCAGACCGAAGCGGTGGTGAAGCGCCAGCTCTCTGCCGTCATCCACACCCTGGCGCACTGCGCGGCCGAGATGGTGGTGGCCTATGAACCCGTCTGGGCCATCGGCACGGGCCGCACCGCCAGCCCGGAACAAGCGCAGTCCGTGCACGCTGTATTGCGGGCACAGCTGCAGGCGGCCACCGGCCACGGCGCGGCCATGCGCATCCTGTACGGCGGCAGCGTCAAGCCCGACAACGCGGCCAGCCTGTTTGCACAACCCGATATCGACGGCGGCCTGATTGGCGGCGCCGCCTTGAAGGCCGCCGACTTCGTGGCCATCTGCCGAGCTTGAACACCAGTCGCTGCGGCAGCCATCTGACCTGCGGCGACGACGACCCTTTTGGAGTGACCTGAAATGCAAATCTGGATGACCGTGATCCTGGCCGTGCAGCTGCTGTCGGCCCTGGCAATGATCGGCCTGGTGCTGATCCAGCACGGCAAGGGCGCCGACATGGGCGCTTCCTTCGGTGGTGGCTCGTCGGGCAGCCTGTTTGGTGCCACTGGCAGCGCCAACTTCTTGTCTCGTTCCACGGCAGCCTGCGCTACCGTGTTCTTCATCTGCACCCTGGCCCTGGCCGCTGGCGCCAACCTGGGCCCCTCGCGCAGCGAAGGCGGGTCGGTCCTGGACCGCGCCGCCCCGGCTGCTTCTGCCGCTGCAGGTGGCATTCCGGGTGCCATTCCCGGGGCTGCGCCGGCCGCCGTGCCAGCCCCTGCCGCCAGCGGTGCGGGCACGACGGGCGCCACGGCCGTGCCGGCACCCGCAGCGACCCCAGCAGCCACCCCGGCAGCCAGTGCCGCTGCTGCTTCTGGCGCAGCCCGCTAGTGTTCGGGAAAGCCCTTGCGTTGGGGCTAGAATTCGAGGCTGTCCGCAAGGGTTGACACCTCACCAAACGCTGAAATTTGCGGGCAGCGCGCCAGCCCTCGGGCTGGCACCCATGAACGTCTTGCCGACGTGGTGAAACTGGTAGACACGCTATCTTGAGGGGGTAGTGGCGAAAGCTGTGCGAGTTCGAGTCTCGCCGTCGGCACCAAGACAAGCTGCAGGCCCCAAAGGCCAGCGCCAAACTGCTGTTGAACTGCGATGGACCTGCAACCCTACCTGCCCGTGATCCTGTTCATCCTGGTGGGCATCGCGGTTGGCGTGGCGCCACAACTGCTGGGCTTCATCTTCGGGCCCAACCGCCCTGACGTCGAAAAGAACAGCCCCTACGAATGCGGCTTCGAAGCCTTCGAAGACGCGCGCATGAAGTTCGACGTGCGCTACTACCTGGTGGCCATCCTCTTCATCCTGTTTGACCTGGAAATCGCCTTCCTCTTCCCATGGGCTGTTGCCCTGCACGACATCGGGGCGTCAGGCTTCTGGGCGATGATGGTTTTCCTCACCATCCTGGTGGTGGGTTTCGTCTACGAATGGCAGAAGGGCGCTCTCGACTGGGAGTGAACGCAGTATGGGTATCGAAGGGGTTCTGAAGGAAGGCTTCGTCACCACGTCGGTGGACAAGCTGATCAACTGGTCCAAGACCGGTTCGCTGTGGCCGATGACCTTCGGCCTGGCCTGCTGTGCGGTGGAAATGATGCACGCCGGCGCGGCGCGCTACGACATCGACCGCTTCGGCATGCTCTTCCGCCCCAGCCCGCGCCAGAGCGACCTGATGATCGTCGCCGGCACGCTGTGCAACAAGATGGCGCCGGCGCTGCGCAAGGTCTACGACCAGATGGCCGAACCGCGCTGGGTGCTGAGCATGGGCAGCTGCGCCAACGGCGGCGGCTACTACCACTACAGCTACAGCGTGGTGCGCGGCTGCGACCGCATCGTGCCGGTGGACGTCTACGTGCCCGGCTGCCCGCCCACGGCCGAAGCGCTGCTCTACGGCATCCTGCAGCTGCAGGCCAAGATACGACGCGAGAACACCATCGCGCGCTGAGCGCGAATAGCGTCCCTGCGTTGATCGTGCCGTTCCAAGTTGTATGACCCAAAAACTCGACACCCTGCAAGCCGCCCTGCAATCTGTGCTGGGCGATGCCATTCGAAAGCTTGAGCGCGCACGCGGCGAAATCAGCATCACCGTGAAGGCTGCCGACTACCTGGCCGTGGCCACCACGCTGCGTGACCACCCCCAGCTGAAGTTCGAACAGCTGATGGACCTGTGCGGCATGGACTTCTCGGACTACAAGAACGAAGCCTGGGAAGGCGCGCGTTACTGCGTGGTGAGCCACCTGCTGTCGGTGAGCCTGAACTGGCGCGTACGGCTGCAGGTGTTCGCGCCCGACGACGACATGCCGCAGCTGGCTTCGGTCACGCCCATCTGGTCTTCGGCGAACTGGTTCGAGCGCGAGGCTTTCGACCTGTACGGCATCATCTTCGACGGGCACCTGGACCTGCGCCGCATCCTCACCGACTACGGCTTCATCGGGCACCCGATGCGCAAGGACTTCCCCGTCAGCGGCAATGTGGAAATGCGCTACGACGCCGAGAAGAAGCGCGTGATCTACCAGCCTGTGAGCATCGAACCGCGGGAAGTGGTGCCACGCGTCGTGCGCGAAGACAACTACGGCGGTTTGCACTAGGCGCACCCCATGGCGGACATCAAGAACTACACATTGAACTTCGGCCCGCAGCACCCGGCTGCGCACGGTGTGCTGCGGCTGGTGCTGGAACTGGACGGGGAAGTCATCCAGCGCGCTGACCCGCACATCGGCCTCTTGCATCGCGCCACCGAAAAGCTGGCCGAGAGCAAGACCTTCATCCAGAACCTGCCCTACATGGACCGGCTGGACTACGTGTCGATGATGTGCAACGAGCACGCCTACTGCCTGGCCATCGAAAAGCTCACGGGCGTGGACGTGCCCGTGCGCGCGCAGTACATCCGGGTGATGTTCAGCGAGATCACGCGCCTGTTGAACCACCTGATGTGGCTGGGCGCGCACGGGCTGGACTGCGGCGCGATGAACATCTTCATCTACTGCTTCCGCGAGCGCGAAGACCTGTTCGACATGTACGAAGCCGTGAGCGGCGCGCGCATGCATGCAGCCTACTTCCGGCCTGGTGGCGTGTACCGCGACCTGCCCGACAGCATGCCGCAGTACAAGGTCAGCCGCATCAAGAACGAAGCCGCCATCAAGGCGCTGAACGAAAATCGCCAGGGTTCGCTGCTGGACTTCGTCGACGACTTTTGCCGTCGTTTCCCGAAGATGGTCGACGAGTACGAGACCCTGCTGACGGACAACCGCATCTGGAAGCAGCGCACGGTCGGCATCGGCGTTGTCAGCCCCGAACGCGCGCTGAACCTGGGCTTTTCGGGCCCGATGCTGCGTGGCAGCGGCTTCGCCTGGGACCTGCGCAAGACCCAGCCCTACGACGTCTACGACAAGATGGACTTCGACGTGCCCGTGGGCACGAACGGCGACACCTACGACCGCTACCTGGTGCGCATCGAAGAGATGCGCCAAAGCAACCGCATCATCCAGCAGTGCGTGGCCTGGCTGCGCGCCAACCCCGGCCCCGTGATCACGGAAAACCACAAGGTGGCGCCGCCTTCGCGTGTGGACATGAAGTCCAACATGGAAGAGCTCATCCACCACTTCAAGCTCTTCACCGAAGGCATGCATGTGCCTGAAGGCCAGGCCTACGCGGCGGTGGAACACCCCAAGGGCGAGTTCGGCATCTACCTGGTCAGCGACGGTGCCAACAAGCCTTACCGGCTGAAGATCCGCGCCCCGGGCTTCCCGCACCTGGCGGCACTGGACGAGATGGCGCGCGGCCACATGATCGCCGACGCCGTGGCCATCATCGGCACGATGGACATCGTGTTTGGGGAAATTGACCGATGACGTTTTCTGATTCCATCCTGGCGCGCTTTGCCAAGGAAATGGCCAAGTACCCGGCCGACCAGAAGCAGTCGGCCGTGATGGCCTGCCTGGCCATCGTGCAGCAGGAACAGGGGCATGTGACTCCCGAAGCCGAAGCCGGCATCGCCGCCGTGCTGGGCATGGCGCCGATCGCGGTGCACGAGGTCACCACTTTCTACAACATGTACAACCAGCAGCCGGTGGGCAAGTACAAGCTCAACGTCTGCACCAACCTGCCGTGCCAGCTGCGCGACGGCCAGACGGCGCTGCAGCACGTGTGCCAGCGCCTGGGTGTGCAACCCTACGGCAGCACGGCCGACGGCGTCTTCACCGTGCAGCCCAGCGAATGCCTGGGTGCCTGCGCCGACGCGCCGGTGATGCTGGTGAACGACCGTCAGATGCTCAGCTTCATGACGAACGAACGTCTGGACGAACTCCTGGACACCTTGAAGGCGCACAGCTGATGTCGATGCCCGACCTTTCCAAGTTCCAGGCTCGCGGTGTCGAGACCTGCTTCCACGACCGCCACATCGGTGCGCAGATCTACGCCGGCCTGAACGGCGCCAACTGGCGCCTGGCTGACTACGTGGCCCGCGGCGGCTACAGCGCGCTGAAGAAGATCCTGGGCGCGGACGGCGGCGCGGGCATGACGCCCGACCAGGTGATCGCCGAAGTGAAGCTGGGTGGCCTGCGTGGCCGCGGCGGCGCAGGTTTTCCCACCGGCCTGAAGTGGAGCTTCATGCCGCGCGCCTTCCCGGGCCCGAAGTACCTGGTCTGCAACAGCGACGAAGGTGAACCGGGCACCTGCAAGGACCGCGACATTCTGCTCTACAACCCGCACATCGTCATCGAAGGCATGGCCATTGCCGCCTACGCGATGGGCATCAAGACGGGCTACAACTACATCCACGGTGAAATCTTCGAAGCGTACGAGCGCTTCGAACAAGCGCTTGAAGAGGCTCGTTCGGCCGGCTTCCTGGGTGACAACATATTCGGCAGCACCCACAGCTTCCAGCTGCACGCCTTCCACGGCTTCGGCGCCTACATCTGCGGCGAAGAAACGGCCCTGCTGGAAAGCCTGGAAGGCAAGAAGGGCCAGCCGCGCTTCAAGCCGCCTTTCCCGGCCAGCTTTGGCCTCTACGGCAAGCCCACCACCATCAACAACACCGAGACCTTCGCGGCGGTGCCCTGGATCATCAACAACGGTGGCCAGAAGTACCTGGAATGCGGCAAGCCCAACAACGGCGGCACCAAGATCTTCAGCGTGGTGGGCGACGTCAACCGCCCCGGCAACTTCGAAGTGCCGATGGGTACGCCGTTCGCCACCCTGCTGGAACTGGCCGGCGGCGTGCGGACGGGCCGCAAGCTGAAAGCTGTGATCCCCGGCGGTTCTTCGGCCCCGGTGTTACCGGCGGCCGTGATGATGGACACCACGATGGACTACGACGCCATCGCCAAGGCCGGGTCGATGCTGGGCAGCGGCGCTGTCATCGTCATGGACGACAGCCGCTGCATGGTCAAGAGCCTGCTGCGCCTGTCCTATTTCTACCAGCACGAAAGCTGCGGCCAGTGCACGCCCTGCCGCGAAGGCACGGGCTGGTTGTGGCGCATGGTGGACCGCATCGAACACGGCAAGGGCCGTTCTGAGGACCTGGACCTGCTGGACAACGTGGCCGACAACATCAAGGGCCGCACCATCTGCGCCCTGGGTGACGCCGCCGCGATGCCGGTGCAGGCCATGCTGAAGCACTTCCGCCCCGAGTTCGCGCACCACGTCGAACACAAGACCTGCATGGTCCCCGCGTACACCTGAAGTTCATGGCCGACATCACCCTCGACGGCAAGCCCGTCACCATCGCCGATGGCAGCATGGTCATGCATGCAGCTGATGCAGCGGGCGTCTACATCCCGCACTTCTGCTATCACAAGAAGCTGTCGATCGCGGCCAACTGTCGCATGTGCCTGGTCGACGTCGAGAAGATGCCCAAACCCATGCCCGCCTGCGCCACGCCGGTGACCAACGGCATGATCGTGCGGACCAAGAGCGAGAAGGCACTGAAGGCCCAGCAGTCGGTGATGGAGTTCCTGCTCATCAACCACCCGCTGGACTGCCCCATCTGCGACCAGGGCGGCGAATGCCAGTTGCAGGACCTGGCCGTGGGCTACGGCAAGAGCGCCAGCCGTTATGAGGAAGAAAAACGCGTCGTCTTCCACAAGGACGTGGGCCCGCTCATCAGCATGGAAGAGATGAGCCGCTGCATCCACTGCACGCGCTGCGTGCGCTTCGGCCAGGAAGTGGCCGGGGTGATGGAGCTCGGCATGATCCACCGCGGCGAGCACAGCGAGATCACCACGGTCACCGGTGGCACGGTCGACAGTGAACTTTCGGGCAACATGATCGACATCTGCCCAGTTGGCGCCCTGACCAGCAAGCCTTTCCGCTACAGCGCTCGCACCTGGGAACTGTCGCGCCGCAAGTCGGTGTCGCCGCATGACAGCACCGGTGCCAACCTGGTGGTGCAGGTCAAGGCCGGCAAGGTGATGCGTGTGGTACCGATGGAAAACGAAGCGGTCAACGAATGCTGGATAGCCGACCGCGACCGCTACAGCTACGAAGCCCTGAACAGCGACGCGCGGCTGACTCAGCCCATGCTGAAGCAGGGCGGGGTCTGGCAGGCCGTGGACTGGAACACCGCGCTGGCCTACGTGGTCGACGGCCTGAAGCGCGTGACGGCCGAGTTCGGCACCGGCCAGGTGGGCGCGCTGGCCAGCGCCATGTCCACCACCGAAGAACTGCACCTGCTGGCCAAGCTGATGCGTGGCATCGGCAGCGAGAGCATCGACCACCGCCTGCGCCACAGCGACTTCAGCGCCGCTGCGCCTGCCGGCCAGGCGCGCTGGCTGGGCTTGCCGGTCGCTGCGCTGTCGCAGTTGGACCGGGCCTTCGTCGTCGGGAGCTTCCTGCGCAAGGACCATCCGCTGTTTGCCCAGCGGCTGCGCCAGGCCGCGCGCCGCGGCGCGCAGGTGCACAGCCTGCATGCCGCGCACGACGACTGGGCCCTGCCGGTGGCAACCCGCCTGAGCGTGGCACCCGCCGCCTGGCCGCAGGCCCTGGCCGAAGTGGCAGCCGCCGTGGCGGCCCTGGCTGGCGTGGCTGCGCCGGTGGCGGGCACCAGCCCGGGCGCGCAGGCGCAGGCCATTGCAGCGTCCTTGCATAGCGGTGAACGCAAGGCCGTGCTGCTGGGCAATGCCGCGCAGCAGCATCCGCAGGCCGGCGGCCTGCTGGCCCTGGCGCAGTGGATCGGCCAGCACACCGGCGCCAGCGTCGGGGTGCTGGGCGAAGCCGGCAACAGCGTGGGCGCACAGCTGGTGCGCGCCCAGCCTGGCCCAGGCGGCCTGAACGCTG
The DNA here is from genome assembly GCA_027485165.1 of Rubrivivax sp. Taxonomy (GTDB): domain Bacteria; phylum Pseudomonadota; class Gammaproteobacteria; order Burkholderiales; family Burkholderiaceae_C; genus Rubrivivax. The sequence continues at coordinate 3,867 of JAIXRN010000032.1, read as the reverse complement.
GGCAGATGCTGAGCCAGCCCATGAAAGCCCTGTTCCTGCTGAACACCGAACCCGTGCTCGATGCTGCCGACGCTGCGGCGGCGCGCGCTGCGCTGGCGGCGTCAGGCCTGGTCGTCGCGCTGACCTCTTTCCGTGACAGCGCGGCCGATGTGGCCGACGTGCTGCTGCCCATCGCCCCGTTCACGGAAACCGCGGGCACTTTCGTCAACGCCGAAGGCCGCGTGCAGAGCTTTCATGGGGTGGTCAAGCCGCTGGGCGAGACACGCCCGGGCTGGAAGCTGCTGCGCGTGCTGGGCAACCTGCTGGGCCTGTCGGGCTTCGACTTCGAGACGGCTGACGAAGTGCGGGCCGAAGCGCTGGGCGACGTGGCCCTGCTGCCCGCACGCCTGGACAACCAGTCCGGCCTGACACTGCCAGCCCAGCTGCCGCCGGCCGGTGGCGACCTGCAACGCGTGGCCGATGTGCCGATCTACGCCACCGACCCCGTCGTGCGCCGCGCCACGTCGCTGCAGCTGACGGCCGACGCCCGCGGTGAAGCGGTGGTCGGCATCAACAGCCGACTTTGGCAGCAGATGGGCCTGCGGCCTGGCGGCCGCGTGCTGGTGGGCCAGCGCGACGCAGCCGTGGTGCTGCCAGCGCGGGAAGACCCCGGCCTGGCCGATGGCGCCGTGCGTGTGCCCGCCGGCCACCCGATGACGGCTGGGCTGGGGCCGATGTTCGGCGACATCACGGTGGAGCCCGTAGGGGCAGCATGAGCATGTTCGAACCACTGCACCAATTTGGCAACGCAGCCCTCGGCCCCACGCTGTGGCTGGTGGTCTGGAGCCTGATCAAGATCGTGGCCGTGGTGCTGCCGCTGATGGGCTGCGTGGCCTACCTCACGCTGTGGGAACGCAAGGCCATCGGCTGGAGCCAGATCCGGCCCGGCCCCAACCGCGTGGGCCCGCTGGGCCTGCTGCAGCCCATCGCCGATGCGGTGAAGCTGATCTTCAAGGAAATCATCCGGCCCACAGCGGCGAACAAGCCGCTGTTCTTCCTGGGCCCGATCATGACCATCATGCCGGCCCTGGCCGCCTGGGCCGTCATTCCCTTTGGGCCCGACGTGGCGCTGGCCAACATCAACGCCGGCCTGCTGTTCCTGATGGCCATCACCAGCCTTGAGGTCTACGGCGTCATCATCGCCGGCTGGGCCAGTAACTCAAAGTACGCCTTCCTGGGTGCGCTGCGCGCCAGCGCGCAGATGGTCAGCTACGAGATCGCCATGGGCTTTTGCCTGGTGGTCGTGCTGATGGTCTCGGCCAGCATGAACCTGAGCGAGATCGTCGCGCAGCAGGACCGTGGGCGCTTTGCCGACATTGGCCTGAGCTTCCTCAGCTGGAACTGGCTGCCGCTGCTGCCCATCTTCGTGGTCTTCTTCATCAGCGGCCTGGCCGAGACCAACCGCCACCCCTTCGACGTGGTGGAAGGCGAATCGGAGATCGTGGCCGGGCACATGATCGAGTACTCGGGTATGAGCTTCGCCATGTTCTTCCTGGCCGAGTACGCCAACATGATCCTGGTCAGCATGCTGACCGTGCTGCTGTTCCTGGGTGGCTGGCTGTCGCCGGTGGCCTTCCTGGACTTCATTCCCGGCTGGATCTGGCTGGCGATCAAGGTGTTCTGCGTGGCCACCATGTTCCTGTGGGTGCGTGCCACCTTCCCGCGCTTCCGCTACGACCAGATCATGCGTCTGGGCTGGAAGGTCTTCATCCCCATCACCCTGGTCTGGCTGGTGGTGGTGGGGCTGTGGATCCAATCGCCCTTCAGCGTCTTCAAACCCCTATGAGCACCTTTGCCACCATCCGCCAGGTCTTCAGCAGCCTGCTGCTGCTCGAGCTCTTCAAGGGCATGGCGCTGACCGGGCGCCACTTCCTGTCGAAGAACATCACCATCCAGTTCCCGGAAGAGAAGACGCCGCAGAGCCCGCGCTTCCGTGGCCTGCACGCACTGCGCCGGTATGAAAACGGCGAAGAACGCTGCATCGCCTGCAAGTTGTGCGAAGCCGTTTGCCCGGCCATGGCCATCACGATCGAGAGCGACGTACGCAAGGACGGCAGCCGCCGCACCACGCGTTACGACATCGACCTGACAAAGTGCATCTTCTGCGGCTTCTGCGAGGAAAGCTGCCCGGTGGACAGCATCGTCGAAACCCATCACTTCGAATACCACGGCGAAAAGCGCGGCGACCTGTACTTCACGAAGGACATGCTGCTGGCCGTGGGCGACCGCTACGAAGGCGAGATTGCTGCAGCCCGCGCGGCCGACGCCAAGTACCGATGAGCCCCCAAGCTCGCTGGCGCTCGCTGCCCCCCGAGGGGGCCGTCCGCCAGCGGCCCGGCGAAGCCGGTTCCGCGGCGGGAAGCTTGGGTTTTCGCTCCGAATAAATTCACGACATGGAAACGACGACCGGTCTCTTCTACACCTTTGCCGCGGTGCTGCTGTTTGCAGCCTTCCGCGTCATCACCGCGCGCAGCACGGTGCATGCGGCGCTGTTCCTGGTGCTGTCCTTCTTCAGCGCCAGTTGCATCTGGATGCTGCTGCGCGCCGAATTTCTGGCCATTACGCTGGTGCTCGTCTATGTCGGCGCCGTGATGGTGCTGTTCCTGTTTGTCGTGATGATGCTGGATGTCGGTTCGGACGGTTTCCGTGAGGGTTTCTGGAAGCACCTGCCGCTGGCCGGCTTGGTGGGCGCGCTGATCGCGCTGGAAATGGCCCTGGTGCTGATGCGCGGCTTCAAGCTGGAAGCCCCCGCGCCCACCGCCCGGGCGCTGGAACTGGGCAACACCCGCTTGCTGGGCATCGAGCTGTATACGAACTATCTATACCCGCTGCAACTGGCCGCCGTGCTGCTGCTGATCGCCATCATCGCTGCCATCGCGCTGACGCTGCGCGCCCGCAAGGACAGCCGCCACATGGACCCGTCGCAGCAGGTGTTGGCCACCAAGGCCGACCGCCTGCGCATCGTCAAGCTGGAACCCACCATCGAACAGCCCAGCGCTGCGCCTGCTGCTGACAAGGGGGCCGCATCATGAGCCTGGGCCCCATCACGCTGGGCCATTACCTCAGCCTGGGCGGCATCCTGTTCGCGCTGTCGGTGGTCGGCATCTTCATGAACCGGCGCAACCTGATCGTGTTGCTGATGGCGATCGAACTGATGCTGCTGGCCGTGAACCTGAACTTCGTGGCCTTCTCGCACTACCTGGGCGACATGGCCGGGCAGGTGTTCGTGTTCTTCATCCTGACGGTGGCCGCGGCCGAGTCGGCCATCGGCCTGGCCATCCTTGTGGTGCTGTTCCGCAACCGGTCGTCGATCAACGTCGAAGAACTCGACGACCTCAAAGGCTGACCCCGCATGGCCTCGACCCTTTCTACGAGCCTGCTGCTCACCGTCCCCCTGGCCCCGCTGGCGGGTTCGCTCATTGCCGGCCTGGCCGGCAAGGTGGTGGGCCGCCGCGGCGCGCACTTCTTCACCATCCTGGGCGTTCTGATCGCCTTCATCTGCTCGGCCTATGTGCTGGCGCAGGTGGCTGGCGGCGCCCGCTACAACCAGACGCTGTATGAATGGATGGTGGTCGGCAAGCTGGTGATGGAAGTCGGCTTCCTGGTCGACGGCCTCACCGCGATGATGATGTGCGTGGTGACCTTCGTCAGTCTGATGGTGCACATCTACACCATTGGCTACATGGAAGAAGACCCGGGCTACCAGCGCTTCTTCAGCTACATCAGCCTGTTCACCTTCAGCATGCTGATGCTGGTGATGAGCAACAACTTCCTGCAGCTGTTCTTCGGCTGGGAAGCGGTGGGCCTGGTCAGCTACCTGCTGATCGG
>JAIXRN010000057.1 GCA_027485165.1 Rubrivivax sp. | reverse complement strand
GGTTGCTGGGGTAGACAATGAACGGGTCGGTGGTGATGGCAAAGATGGCTGGCACCGAGTCGACGGCAAAGATCAGGTCGACGAACTCCACCAGCACCAGGGCCAGGAACAGAGGCGTCGCGAAACGTTCGAGCTTGCCGGTCTTCGGATCGTTCTCGCGAACCCAGAAGGCGTTGCCGCGCAGGCCGTCCGTCACGCGCATGCGCCGCTTCAGGAACTTCAGCAGCGGGTTGTTCGCGATGTCAGGCATGTGGTCGGCAATGATCCACATCTTGATGCCTGTGAAGATCAGGAAGGCGCCGAACAGGTACAGCACCCAGCTGAACTGGCTGACCAGCGTCGCACCCAGGCCGATCATGATGGCGCGCAGCACGATCACGCCCAGGATGCCCCAGAACAGCACCCGGTGCTGATACTGGCGCGGGATGGCGAAGAAGCTGAAGATCAGCGCGATGACAAAGACGTTGTCCATCGACAGCGACTTCTCGATCATGAAGCCGGTGTAGTAGTCCATGCCGCTCTGCGCACCCAGGTACCACCACACCCAAGCGCCAAACAGCAGTGCCACGCTGATGTAGCCGGCTGAGAGCAGCAGGCTTTCGCGAACGCCGATTTCCTTGTCGTCCTTGTGCAGGACGCCCAGGTCGAAAGCCAGCAGTGCGACAACGATGCCGACGAAGCTGAGCCATACCCAGGCGGGCTTACCCAGGAAGTCGGCGTTGAAGAAGGGCAGCAGGAAGTCCATGTCTTGTCGTTTGGTTGAGAAAATCGCCGAAACAGCCGTACCCGCGCCCAGGTACCGGACGAGGAAGGCGACGATGAAGGCTGCGCGCTCAGCCAGCCGCCAGCGAGCGGCCAGCGGTGGGCCCGGATCCACCACTTCCGCTACGGCGGCGCAGCAGCGCGATCAGCACATGAAGCCCAGCGCCCAGCAGGACCAGCAGCACGCTGCCAATGCCCCAGAGGACCCAGGTCGCGACCGTCAAGCCACCCGCCAGGGCGGGTGCGGCCTGCAACAGGCTGTCGATGAAAGGCGCAAGGCCAGCCATCGCCTGGCCTGCCCACTGTGCGGCTTCTGGCGGCAACCAGGGAGCCAACCACTCCGGCATGGCCATGGTGCCCACCCCCTTGTCAGCACCGGACAGTGCGCCGGCGTTCGAGACAGTCCAAACCGCCGCGGCATGCAGCACCCAGGCGGCCAGCGACCACAACGCCAACAAAGCGACAACGAAGAACCAACTGAGGGCGTAGAACATGATCAGGCTTTCTCTGGTAGTCGAATGACTCGAACTGTGAGGATGTAATCGCTTCGAACAAACCAGATTGCAACGCACTTAAACTTCGGTTTTTCCGCACTGGACGCCGCATGCTGAACTACCGTCATCTGCACTACTTCTGGGTCGTCACGAAGGAGGGTGGGTTTGCACGCGCTGCCGAACGGCTGGACATGGCCGTGCAGACCATCAGCGCGCAGGTGCGTGAACTGGAAAAGACGCTGGGTCACCAGCTGCTCAAACCCGCCGGCCGGGGCGTGGCCCTGACCGAGGCGGGCCAGGCCGCCTTCGCGCGTGCCGAGGAAATCTTTCAGCTCGGCCAGGGCATCCCCGAAGAAGTGCGCGCAGCCGCCAGCGGCAAAGTGGCGCGCCTGGCGGTCGGGCTGTCAGATGGCATCTCCAAGCTCGCCGCGCATGCGCTGCTGGAACCGGTGTTGAGCACACCGAACCTGCGGCTGGTCTGCCACGAAGGCGAGTTCGAACAGCTGCTCAGTGAACTGGCGCTACACCACCTGGACCTGGTACTGGCTGGCCAGGCCGCGCCGCGCAACCCGAACCTGCGGCTCAGCAGCGAGCGGCTGGTCGATTCGCCAGTGGAGTGGTACGGCCCCGTCCGCCTGGTCGGCAGAACCGAGCGCGACCGCTTCCCCCAGAGCCTGAACGAACTGCCGGTGCTGCTGCCCACCGGGCACTCTGCCCTGCGCGCGACACTGGAACACTGGTTCGAAACGCAGGGCTTGCGCCCACGGATCGTTGGCGAGTTCGAAGACAGCGCGCTGCTGGCGGTGTTTGCAGCCCGCGGGCTGGGAGTGTTCCCGGTCAGCCGGCTGGGCGCAGACGACATCGGCCTGATGCGCGGGCTGCGTCTGCTGGGCAGCAGCGAAGGCGTGAAGGAAGAGATCCACGCCATCCGGTCGCGGCGCGGGCAACACCACCCCTTGGTGGCAAAAGTGATGGTGGCGGTATGGCCTTGACAGCCCTCAGCGAGGGTGCAGTCAGTCCCAATGTCGGCGGGCCGCCTGCGTGACGCTGGGCTCTTCCCCGTCGACCAGCTTCCAGCGGCGACGCGCTGCCTCCAGCACCAAGGTTTCACCGTCAGCCAGGTGGCCATCGGCCCGCGCTGCCGCCAGCGACAGACGCAACACCTTGCGTCGCAATGCCGGGTCCGAGATCTCGGCCATCAATGAGCCCAAGGCGCTGTCATCGACATGGCTCATCAGCGAGCCGGTCTCGTAACCGCTCGCCAGCAGTTCTTCGCAGAGCGTGTGGACGATGTGCGGCAGGAGCTGCGGCTCCAGGCCGAGTTCATGCTCTGCGCCCAGCCGCTTGAGGATGTCGAACTCGGAGCTGCACACATGGCCGTCTGAGATGAGCACCAGCGCGACGATGCGCGCGGCGGCTTCCGGGCTGTTTTGGGGGTAGCTGCGCACGATGAATCCTCTTGAAAGTGGATCGGTCTCAGTTGAAAAACAGGGATGCAATCCCAGCCGTGTTGGCGCCTTCAGGTGCTCACCCGCAAAGCCGTGACGCCACCCTCGTCTACGTTCGATGCAACGTACCGGAGCCTCCGGAATCGCGCGTCAACCGCTCTGCAAAAGAAATACCGATGGCAGAGAGCACGAACGTGAAATGGATCACCGCCACCAAGGTCACGATCTGAATGTTCTCCAGACTCAGGTCGCCACTCAAATAGGTCTTCAACGCATGAACACCTGAGATCGAGATGATGGCGAACGCCAGCTTCAGCTTGAGGTTGTAGGTGTTGACGTGGTCCAACCAGTCGGGCTTCTTCATGTCCTTCTTGTCGAAGTGTCCGGTGGTCACGAACAGCGACACACCGGCCAGCGCCACCACCCAGACGAGCTGCGCCACCATCGTCATGTCCACCAGTTCCAGCACCTTGATGATCAGGTCAATCTTTTCGAGTTCGCCGAACAGCAGGGTGTTCATCAGCCGGTAGGTTTCCAGCAGGAACTTGCCCAGGATGCCCAGAATGATCGTGACCAGACCCACGTAGAAGAACAGCATCGTGAACCGCATGCCATAGAGCAGCGACCCGACACCCGACAGCAGTTTTTCCATCTCAGTCGTGACGCAACAGGTCGCCAAAGACGGTGTGTTCGCCCTCCCTGCGGTCTTCACCCGGCGCGTCGTACAGGACCAGCCACTTGGCCTTGCCGCCCGACAGTGCGGGTGGCAGGTTGCAGATGGCCTCGGCACGGTTGGTGCCGCGTCCGTGGGGCAGCGGCACCGACTCGGTCAAGGCCGCCTCGAAACGCACGGGCTCGCGGTTGGCGGCCAGCAAGGGGCGGGCGCCAGGCCACTTGAAGACGCGGATGTCGCCATTCAGAACCATCGTCGGGCCGGCCAGGATATAGAGGTCATCGCCAGAGAAGTGCAAGTCCCGCACCCCCAGCCCGTCGAGCTGAAGGAAGTGCTTGCGGATCAGCGTGCCGCTGTCGTCCAGTGGCGCCAGGCGCAGATGGTCACTGCGGGCTTCGACCGCGATCTCCAGCAGCGCAGACCAGCCGCGCAGCACCGGGCCGCGCAGGCCCAGCAGCAGCCGGCGGCCGTCCACAGCCAGGCCTTCGATATCGAAGCCGTTGTCCTTTCCCGGGATGGCCATGTACGGACCGAAGTGGGGGTCATCGGCGAGCGCACGGGTGAGCAGGTTTGTCTGCGCGTCGCCCTTGAGCCGCAGCGCTCGTCGCCCATCGTGGGCCTGCCGCACCAGGCAGGGTTCTCCGTTGGCATCGGGTTCGATGGGCAGGCAGGCCAGCAAACGCCGGTTTCCGTCCAGCGCCAGCTTCGCCAGCCGCTTGGCGTTGTCGGCGTGGTCGCGGTCGGGCTTGGCGTTCTTGCGCTTCAGGCCATGCGAGCCCACCACCCAGAGAAAGCCGTCGGCCACGGCCATGCCTTCCAGGTCGGCCTCTTCGTCGGGGGTGCCGGGCAGGTCCAGCAGGTCGGCAAGCGGGAAGTCGCGCGCCTGGCCATAGCGCAAGGTCTCGCGCCCCAGGGGTTCGAGCCGGCGCAGGCGATCCAGCCCGCAGGCTTCGTCGCCCGCCACCCAAAGCCAGTCGCCCGTGAAGGCAGCACCGGACAGGTTGGATTGCACCAGCGAGTCGGAAGCGAATTCCAGACGGACGGCATTGGCGGTTCTAGCGTTGGGCATCGCGTTTCTCCAAACGTGGCGTGGCGGGCAGCATCAAGCGCTGCGGTACGCGCCGACTTCAGCAACAGAACCCGCGAGTCTGGGGCAAAAGCCTGCTGCTGAGTTCAGGTTTTTCCGCAGTTGGGGTTCTCCCAATTCTGCTTTTCCAGAACCATATCTGGCCCCAACTTCTACCCGTTCACCCACTGATGGAGATACGCGATGCAAGTGCTCTTCAAGTCCCGCCATCCAGCGGCCACGGATCTGCGCGATCTGACCGAGCGCCGCGTGCGCTTCGTGCTGCGGCGCCTGGGCTGGCTGGTGCCACGCGCCGAAGTGCAGATGTCGGACGTTAACGGGCCGCGGGGCGGCATCGACAAGCGCTGCCAGGTGGAACTGCGGACTGATGGCGCCGGGTCGGTGGTGGTGGCTTCTGTGGCCGGCGACTGGCGCACGGCACTGGACAATGCGCTGGCGCGCGCTACGCGGTTCCTGTTGCGCCAGTGGCGACGCGGCCATGACGCGCGCCGCATACGCCACCGATTCAGCAGCCACCAAGGCTGAACGCCTTCACGCGCCGGAACGCACCCCAGTGGGCCAGCCGGGCAGCGGCCGTCACCTTTCGGGCACAAGGATGGCCGCTTGCGCTGGCACACCTGGGCGACAATCCAGCGATGGAAACCCCCGGCAACCTCTTTTGCGTCGCGGCACCCAGTGGCGCGGGCAAGTCCAGCCTGGTGAAGGCGCTGCTCGAGCTTGATTCACACCTGCAGGTGTCTGTCAGCCACACCACGCGCGCGCCGCGTGGGCAGGAAGTGGACGGGCGCGAATACCACTTCGTGGACGAAGCCAGCTTCATGGCGATGGTCGCGGCAAGCGAATTTTTCGAGCACGCCCGCGTACACGGCAACCTGTACGGCACCAGCCGCAAGGCCATCCAGCAGCGCCTGCAGGCGGGTGCCGACGTGGTGCTGGAAATCGACTGGCAGGGCGCGCTGCAGATCAAGAAGATCTTCCCGCACGCCGTGCTCATCTTCATCCTGCCGCCCAGCTGGGAAGAACTGATGCAGCGCCTGAACCGCAGAGGCGAAGACAGCGCCGACGTGATCGTTCAGCGCATGGCCAATGCCCGCACCGAAGTGGCCCAGGCGCGGCACTTCGACTACGTCATCGTCAACTCGCTGTTCGAAACCGCGCTCTTCGACCTGAAGACCGTGGTGCATTCGCAGCGCCTGAAATATGCCGCGCAACGGCGCGCCAAATCACAGGTATTCGGCGCGCTGGGCCTGGGCTGAAAACCGGTCGCGCCTGACACCCATACAATCCGTGGCTTTTCTGCTGGTACGCGAATCCCCGCGGCACCACCAGACAAGCCCCAAGGAAGCGCTCATGGCCCGCATCACCGTCGAAGACTGCCTCGAGAAGATCCCCAACCGGTTCCAGCTGGTGCTGGCGGCCACCTACCGCGCCCGCATGCTCAGCCAGGGCCACACGCCCAAGGTTGAAACGAAGAACAAGCCGGGTGTGACAGCGCTGCGGGAGATCGCTGCCGGCGAGATCGGCATCGAAATGCTGCGTAAAGTGCCCGTCTGACGGGTTCTTCACCCGTCTTGGCGCAGCGGGCGCCGGTGCTTCAATGCGAAGCCCGGCGCCCGCGGCCTTGATAGCCTGCACGCGGCCTGTCACAAGACAGGCTTTTTACAAAGCAGGCTAAATTCCGGGGATGAGTCTTCGATCCCTGGCCGCCGAACTCTTGCCCGCCGCGCTGCAGGGTCTGTCGCGTGTGCCAGTGCTCGCGGCCGAACCCAGCGTCGAAGCCTCGTCATTCGCAGCCCTGGCCGACAAACTGGGCTACCTGGGCAAGGCCGAACTGAAGCAGGTACGCGAGGCCTACAAGTTCGCCGACGCAGCCCACCTCGGCCAGTTTCGCCACAGCGGCGAACCGTACATCACCCACCCCATCGCGGTGGCCGGCCTGTGCGCCGACTGGAAGCTGGACGCGCAGGCCATCATGGCCGCGCTGATGCACGACACGATCGAAGACCAGGGCGTCACCAAGGTCGAGCTGATCGAACGCTTCGGCGCCGCCACCGCCGACCTGGTGGACGGCCTGACCAAGCTGGACAAGCTGCAGTTCAGCACGCGCGAGGAAAGCCAGGCCGAGAGCTTCCGCAAGATGCTGCTGGCGATGGCGCGCGACGTGCGCGTCATCCTGGTCAAGCTGGCCGACCGGCTGCACAACATGCGCACCATGCAGGCCATGGCGCCCAACAAGCGTGCCCGCATCGCGCGCGAGACGCTGGACATCTACGCCCCCATCGCCCACCGACTGGGCCTGAACCAGACCTACCGCGAACTGCAGGAACTCAGCTTCGAACACCTGAGCCCCTGGCGCCATGCCGCGCTGGCCAAGGCCGTGAAGCGCGCGCGCGGTACGCGGCGCGACATCGTGGAACGCGTGCAGTCCGACGTCGAAAAAGCCTTCGCGCAGCAGAAGATCAAGGTACAGCTCAGCGGCCGTGAAAAGACGGTCTACAGCATCTACCGCAAGATGCGCGAAAAGCACGCCGGCTTCACGCAGGTGAACGACATCTTCGGTTTCCGCGTGGTGGTGCCCACGCTCACCGACTGCTACATCGCCCTGGGCGTGCTGCACCAGCTGTACAAGCCCGTGCCCGGCCGCTTCAAGGACTACATCGCCATCCCGAAGGCCAACGGCTACCAGAGCCTGCACACCACGCTGGTCAGCCCGCTGGGCACGGCAGTGGAATTTCAGGTGCGCACCGAAGCCATGCACGCCGTGGCCGAAAAGGGTATCGCCGCGCACTGGCTGTACAAGACCGGCGGGAAGACCAACGACAAGGACGGCGGCAGTGCCGATGCGCAGCGGCTCTCGGCCATGTGGCTGCAAAGCCTGGTGGACATCCAGGACGAGACGCGCGACGCGGTCGAATTTCTGGAACACGTGAAGATCGACCTGTACCCCGACGCGGTCTACGTCTTCACCCCCAAGAGCCGCATCCTGGCCCTGCCGAGGGGCGCCACGGCTGTGGACTTCGCCTATGCCATCCACAGCGACGTAGGCGACCACATGGTGGCCGCCAAGGTGAACAACGAACCCGTGGCCCTGCGCACCGAACTGCGCAGCGGCGACGTGGTGGAAATCGTTACCGCGCCCGGCGCCCGCCCCAACCCCGGCTGGCTGAGCCTGGTGAAGACGGGCCGCGCGCGCAGCAAGATCCGCCACTACCTGAAGAACATGGAGGCCGAGGAATCGCAGGCCCTGGGCGAAAAAATGCTGGCCCAGGCCCTACGCGCCGAAGGCCTGGCGATGCCCTCTTCCGACCCCGGCGACGAAACCGGTTCAGCCCTGTGGCAGCAGCTCACGCGCTGGAGCGGCAACCGCACGCGCGCCGACCTGATGGTCGACATCGGCCTGGGCCGCAAGATCGCCGTCATCGTGGCCAAGCGGCTGGCGCAGTTCATGGGCGAACGCGGCATCCGCCCCGACGCCGTGATGCTCACGCTCGGCCGCTATGGCCAGGACGACAGCGTGCCCACACAGGGCATGGTGTTCGTGGACGGCAGCGAAGGCGCGTCGATCCAGCTGGCATCCTGTTGCCGCCCGATCCCGGGCGACCAGATCGTGGGCTACCTGGGCCGCGGCGAAGGCCTGCTGGTGCACACCGCCGAGTGCCCCGTGGGCAAGCGCCTGTTCGAACGCGACAGCGAACGCTGGATGCCGGTGGAATGGGCCGACGAACTGAACCGCGCGTTCGAGACCCAGCTGGACGTACTGGTGCGCAACGGCAAGGGCGTTCTGGCCGAAGTGGCCAGCCGCATCAGCAAGGCCGAGGCCGACATCATCCACCTGGACATGGACGCCGACGCGCCCGAAGAAACCGTGGAACTGCGCGTGCTGGTCAGCGTGCGCGACCGCGTGCACCTGGCCGAGGTGCTGCGTGCAGTGCGGCGGTCCAGCGGCGTGCAGCGCGTGGCGCGGCACAAGCCGGCGCAGGGCTGATTCCGCCGCCTGCTTCAGGCCGGCGCCGGGTAATGCACGGCCAGCACTTCCACGCGTTCAGGGCCGGCGGGCGTCATCAGGCTCACCTCGTCGCCCACGCGTGCTTTCAGCAGCGCACGCGCGATGGGGGCGATCCAGCTGACTTCGCCCTGCAAACTGTCGGCCTCGTCGATGCCCTTGATGGTGATCGTGCGTTCGCTGCCGTCTGCGCTGGCGTAGGTAACGGTGGCGCCGAAAAAAACCTGGTCCTTGCCATGGTGGGCGCTGGGGTCGGCGACCTCGGCGATGTCCAGCCGCTTGGTCAGGAAGCGGATGCGGCGGTCGATCTCCCGCAGGCGCTTCTTGCCGTACAGGTAGTCGCCGTTTTCGCTGCGGTCACCGTTCTTCGCCGCCCAGGACACCACTTCCACGATCTTCGGACGCTCTTCGTCCAGCAGCTGCATCAGCTCGCGGCGCAGCCGCCAGTAGCCGGCCGGGGTGATGTAGTTGCGCGTGCCGGCCGGCAGCGGCGGCAGGCCGGCGCTGGCGTCGTCGCCGTCGTCGGCCTCGCCGTCGGGTTCTTTGGTGAAGGCTTTGTTCATCTGCGGCCCGCAATGTACTGCCGGGCGCAGGCCGGCGGGGCGGGCGGCTGATGTCGACGAGCGCACCTGAAGCTGCGCCCTGCGCTGTGCCCGGGGTGCTGAGCATCGTGATGCCCGCGCTCAACGAAGCGGCCGGCATCCAGGCCACCCTGCAGGCGTTGGCGCCGCTACGCGCGCGCGGGGTGCAGGTGATCGTGGTCGACGGCGGCAGCCAGGACGGCACGCCCGCGCTCTGCCAAGGCCTGGCCGACCGGGTGCTGACCGGCCCCGGCGTGCCGCGCGGGCGCGCTGCGCAGATGAACCATGGCGCGGCCCACGCGCACGGCGCGCTGCTGCTGTTCCTGCACGCCGACACCCGGCTGCCGCCCGGCGCCGACACGCTGGTGGCCCAGGCCCTGGCCGCCGGCCATGCCCGCAGCCCGCAGTGGGGCCGCTTCGACGTGCGCATCGAAGGCCGTTCGCGCTGGCTGCCGGTGGTCGCGGCCTGCATGAACCTGCGTTCGCGCTGCACCGGCATCGCCACTGGCGACCAAGCCCTGTTCATGCGCCGCGAAGCCTTCGACGCCGTGGGCGGCTTTCCGCCGCAGCCGCTGATGGAAGACGTGGAAATCTCGCGCCGCCTGCTGGCGCTGGGCCGCCCGGCCTGCCTGCGCCAGCGCGTGCAGACTTCCGGCCGGCGGTGGGACGAACGTGGCGCCTGGCGCACCATCGTGCTGATGTGGCGCCTGCGCTGGCGCTACTGGCGCGGCACGCCGGCCGAGCAGCTGGCGCGTGCCTATCGCTGAACCCGGTTTCGGCACGGCAGGCCGCAGCGCTGCTGGGTTGATCATCCCGTCCACCGCTTCAAACGCCTCCACTGTGCCCACCCCTTCGTCTGTGCCAGACCCTGCGCCGCCGCCCGCCGCGGGCACCCTGCCTTCCTGCCCCGTCATCGTGATGGCCAAGGCGCCCGTGGCCGGCTACGCCAAGACACGGCTGATCCCCGCCCTGGGTGCGGACGGCGCCGCCAAGCTGGCCCTGGCCCTGCTGCAGCACGCCGTCGCACAGGCCCGCCAGGCGGCACTGGGGCCCGTGGACCTGTGCTGCGCGCCCGACACCACCCACCCCGCGTTGGCCGCGCTGGCGCAGGGGCCAGTGCACGCCAGCACACAGGCAACCGGCAACCTGGGCGCCCGCATGGCGCAGGCCTTCGCGTGCTGGCTGCCGGGCCAGAGCCCGGTGCTGATGACGGGCACCGACTGCCCCGCGCTCGACGCTGCGCTGCTGCGCCAAGCCGCGGCCTTGCTGTCGGGCCCGGCCAGCCCTGATTCGGGTGATCTCACCCGTGATGCAGCACGCCATGCAGCCAGTGACTCACCCGGTGACGCCCCCCCGAATGCGCCCTTCGACGCGGTGTTCGTGCCGGCCCTGGACGGCGGCTACGCGCTGATCGGCCTGCGCGGCCCGCCCGCGCGCTTTGCCCCGCTGTTCACCGACATGCCCTGGAGCACCCCGGCCTTGATGGCCCAGACCCGCCTGCGCCTGGCCCAGGCGGGGCTGCGCCACGTCGAACTGCCGGCCCTGCCCGACATCGACGAGCCCGCCGACCTGGCCCACCTGCCGCCGGCGCTGCGGCAGCACGCCGGCCTGGCGCCAGACGAAGCCTGCAGCGGCCCGCCCCCGCGCACAGACACTCGGCCGCTATGAAGCAGCTGCTGCTGCTGGGCGCTGGCCACGCCCACGCCGAGGTGCTGCGCCAGTGGGCGCTGGCGCCTGTGCCGGGCGTGCAGCTGCAGCTGGTGTCGCCCAGCGCACTGGCGCCCTATTCGGGCATGGTGCCGGGCTGGCTGGCGGGCCACTACCGCTTCGAAGACATCTGCATCGACTTCGCTGGCCTGGCCGCCCGCGCCGGGGCGGAATTCGTCCCGGGCGACGTGGCCGGCATCAGCGCCGATGCGCGCCAGGTGCAGCTGGCCAGCGGCCAGCGCCTGGCTTACGACCTGCTGTCGCTGAACCTGGGTTCCACCTTGCTGCCGCCCGTGGCCGGGCCCGCCACCCTGCTGGCACTGCGCCCGCTGGGCCGGCTGCACGCCGCCTGGGAAGCGCTGCTGCAGCAGCAGGCCGACGACACCGGCCCGCTGCGCGTGACGGCCGTGGGCGGCGGCGCGGCGGGCTTTGAATCGCTGCTGGCCGTGCTGGCGCGGCTGCGCGCGCTGCAACCCGGCCGACAGGTCAGCGGGCGGCTGGTGACGCGCGGCGCCCTACTGCCCGGCCTGGCCCCCGCGGCCGTGCGCGCGGCGCAAGCGGCGCTGCAGGCCGCCGGCGTGGCGCTGCACACCGGCACGGGCTTCGACACCGCCAGCGCTGGGCCGGGCGACCTGCTGCTGTGGGCCACGGGCGCGCAGGCGCATGCCTGGCAGCGCGACAGCGGCCTGGCCACCAGCGCGGAGGGCTTCTTCTGCGTCGACGCGCAGCTGCAGTCCACCCGCCACCCGGGCGTGTTCGCCGTGGGCGACTGCGCGCAATGGTCACCACCCCTGCCCAAGGCTGGCGTCTACGCCGTGCGCATGGGGCCGGTGCTGGCCGCCAACCTGCGGGCCGCCTGCACCGGTGGCCCGCTGGTGCGCTACACGCCGCAGCACCGCTTCCTGGCGCTGCTGGCCACCGCCGACGGGCGCGCCATTGCCGCGCGGGGCGGCTGGTCGCTGCACGGGCCGCGCATCGGGCGCTGGGCCTGGCGCTGGAAGGACCGCATCGACCGGCGCTTCCTGGCGCGCTATGCGGTGCCAGCCCCGGCAGCTTCAGCCGGGCGCTGAAGCCGCAGCGGGCCGCGGGCTACGATGCCGTGGCTCTGCCCCACGCCTCAACCACGCCTCGCCCACGCCCACCCCGCGCCCACCCCGCGCCGATGCTGCACGTCCACCATTCCAACCGCTACGAAGTGCTGGCCGGCCAGCTGCTGCAGCGCCTGCAGGCCCCGGCTGAAGACCTGGGCGCGCTGTTCCGCCCGCAGCAGGTGGTGGTGCCCAGCCTGGCGCTGCGGCGCGCGCTGACACTGGACATGGCGCGCCAGCACGGCGTGTGCACCCAGGTCGACTTCAGCTTCCTGGCGCCCTGGCTGTGGTCGCGGCTGGCGGGGCCGGGGCCGCGCCGTTCGCCGCTGGCCAGCGCGCCCCTGGCCTGGCGCGTTTACGAAGCCTTCTGCGACCCAGCCTTCGTGGCCGCCCACCCACGCCTGGCGGGCTACCTGCACGGGGCCGACGCGCTGATGCCCTTCGAGCTGGCCCGCCGCAGCGCCGAACTGCTGGAACAGTACGGCACCTACCGCGCCGACGGCCTGGCCGCCTGGCAGGCTGGCCAGCCCTGGCCCGGCAACGCCGACCATCCCGACGCCGGCTGGCAGGCCGCGCTGTGGCGCCGCCTGGCCGCGACCGACGCGCGCATGGCCGACCCCGCCGCGCAGGCTCTGGTGCAGGCCCTGCCGGGGCGGGCCCAAGACGCGGCCAGCGCCGCCGGCCTGGCCCAGCCCGCGTACATCTTCGCCCTGCCCACCATGCCGCCGCTGCACCTGCAGTGGCTGCTGGCCCTGGCGCGCCACGCCGACCTGCACCTTTACGTGCTGAACCCCTGCAGCGAATACTGGTTTGACCTGGTCGACGAACGCCGGCTGGCGCAACTGAAGGCGCGCGGCCGCGAACAGGGCTTCGAGGTCGGCAACCGGCTGCTGGTCACCTGGGGCCGCCAGGCCCAGGCGCACCTGGAAGCGCTGGCCGAAGCCGCCGGCCCGCAGGTGCTGGATGACGCCCAATATCGCCACGCCAGCCACGCGAGCCACGGCGCCACGCCCAGCCTGCTGGCCCAGGTGCAGGACGCCATCCTGGATCTGCATGAACCCGACCCGCAGGCGCTGGCCCAGCGCGGCGCCGACGGCAGCATCGAACTGCACGTGTGCCATTCGCTCACGCGCCAGCTGGAAGTGCTGCACGGCCATCTGCTGGGCCGCTTTGCGCAGGCCGAAGCGCAAGCCCAGGCCGGGGGTCAACCGCTGGCGCCCGGCCGCGTGCTGGTGGCCCTGCCCGACCTGGAAGCCGCCGCACCGCTGATCGACGCCGTGTTCGGCACCGTGCCGCGCGAACGCAGCATTCCCTACACCCTGACGGGCCGCCCGCGCAGCCGCAACGAAGCGCCCGCGCGGGCCCTGCTGGGCCTGCTGGGGCTGGCGGCTTCGCGCTGGCCGGCCAGTGACGTGTTCGCGCTGCTGCAGCAGCCCCTGCTGGCGCGCCGCTTCGGCCTGCTGCAGGGCCACGACGACGCGCCCCTGCAGGCCCTGCACGCCTGGCTGCTGGACGCCGGCGTGCACTGGGGCCGCGACGCCGCCCACCGCGCCAGCCTGGGCCTGCCGGCCGATGCCGCCCACACTTGGCAGGACGCGCTGGCGCGCCTCTTCCTGGGCTACGCCCTGCCCGAAGGTCAGCACGCGCCCTGGTGCGGCCTGCTGCCGGCCGGCCATGCCGAGGGCAGCGCCGCCCAGGCCCTGGGCGGGCTGTGGACCTTCGTGCAGGCCCTGGCGCAGCTGCAGGCCCGGATGGCCGCGCCGCTGCCGCCGGCCGCCTGGGTGGGCCTGCTGGGCCAAACGCTGACGCAGTTCCTGCAGCCCGCCCCGGGCGACGAGACCGAAGAAGACGGCCTGCGTGCCGTGCAGGACGCCATCGCCACCCTGGCCACGCACTGGTCCGACGCCGCCTTCGACCAGCCCCTGCCGCTGGCCGTGGTGCAGGCCGCGCTGCAGGCCCAGCTGGACGACAGTGCCCCGGGCGGCGTGCCCGGCGGCGCTGTGACCTTTGCTGCCATGGCGTCGCTGCGCGGCCTGCCCTACGACCTGGTGTGCGTGCTGGGCCTGGACGACGGCGCCTGGCCCGGCCGCAGCCCGCCGCTGGAATTCGACCTGATGGCCGCCGCGCCGCGCCGTGGCGACCGCCAGCGCCGGCTGGACGAACGCAACGTCTTCCTCGACCTGCTGCTGGCCGCACGCCAAGGCCTCTTCCTGGCCTACAGCGGCCGCCATGTGCGCGACAACAGCGTGCTGCCGCCCTCGGTGCTGGTGTCTGAACTGCTGGACAGCATGGGCCCGGTGGCGCGCGCGCTGACCGTCGAACACCCATTGCAAGCCTTCGACCCGCTGGTCTTCGACCCTGCCAGCGACCCGCGGCTGCGCAGCCGCGACGTGGCCCTGGCGCAGGCCGTGCGCGCCAGCCTGCAGGCAACGCGGCAGGCCGTGGAAAGCCTGCACGCGACGTCGTCGCAGGCTGCAGAAACCTCAGCGCTTTCAATGGCTGCCAACAGCACAGAGACCGCAGCACACACCGTGGACCAGGACGGCGCTCAAGCTGTGCCCAGCCCATACGCCAGCGAAGCCGTGCACGCCGAAGACAGCGAACCACCCGACGGCGGCGACGACGCCGACGCGCCCGACACCGACCCCCGCCCCGCCTTCTTCACCGCGCCGCTGCCGGCGCCCACCCCCGCAGCTGCCGACGGCGTGCTGCGCATCGACCTGCCGCAGCTGCAGCAGTTCTTCCGCAACCCCAGCCGCAGCCTGCTGCAGCAGCGCCTGGGCATCCGCCTGCCCGAAGCCGAAGACCTGCTGGCCGACGACGAGGACTTCGTGCCCGGCGGCGCCGCGCGCCGTGCCCTGGCCGCGCAGCTGCTGCCGGCATTGCTGCAGGGCTTGCCCGCGCACCAGGCTGAGGCGTTGGCGCAGGCCGGCACCACCTGGCCCGGCGGCGACCTGGGGGCCGCCACGCTGGCGGCCGAGCTGCCAGCGCTGCAGGCCTTCGCACAGCGGCTGGGGGCGGCCCAAGCCGGGGCAGAGGCGCCGCCGCTGGCGGCCCGGCTAGACAGCGTGATCGCCGGCCAGGCCTGGCAGCTGTCGGCCCACCTGGCCGGGCTGCGCGCAGGCGGCGCCGTGCTCTGGCGGTATGCCCCGGCCAGCGGCCCCGACCTGCTGGCCGCCTGGCTGCAGCACCTGCTGCTGTGCCTGGGCCTGCAGCAAAGCGGCCGGTACGACGTCGCCCCCTGCACCACCTGGCTGGGCACTGACGGCGACCATGTGTTCGCCCCCGTGGCCCAGCCCGCGACGGAACTGCACGCTCTGCTGGCCCTGATGGCGCGTGGACAGTGCCAGCCGCTGCACTTCTTTCCGCGCGCGGCCTGGGCGCGTGTCAGCCGGCCCGGTGCCGCCGGCGCTGCGCATGGCGCCTGGCAGTCGCGCCCGGGCGGCCCCTGGGCCGAAGGCGACGACGCGCACCACCGCCTGGCCCTGCGCGGCGTGGCCGACCCGCTGGACGCCCAATTCGACGCCCTGGCGCAGGCGGTCTACGGCCCGCTGCTGGCCCATCTGCAGGGCCCGGCCGCGGCCAAACCTGCAGCGGCTGCCGGCCCAGGCACCGCGCCAGCCGACGCCCCCGAAGCCACGCCATGACAGCCCCCGACACCCCCCCCGGCCCGCCCGCGCTGGACGTGTTCAGCGCGCCGCTGGAAGGCGCCACGCTGGTGGAAGCCTCGGCCGGCACCGGCAAGACCTACGCCATCTGCGGCCTGCTGCTGCGCCTGCTGCTGGAACGCGGCCTGGGCATCCAGCAGGTGCTGGTGCTGACCTTCACCAACGCCGCCACCGCCGAACTGCGCGACCGCATCCGCGCCCGCATCGCCAGCACCCAGCAGGCCCTGCGCGCGGGCGGGCTGGGCGCCACGGCAGGGGCCGCAGCAGGGGCTGACCCCTTCGTCCCCCAGCTGCTGCAGCAACTGCGCGACCAGGGCCTGGACGACGCGCTGCTGCAGACGCGGCTGGACCTGGCCCTGCAGCAGTTCGACGAAGCCGCGATCTTCACCATTCACGGCTTCTGCCAGCGCGCGCTGGCCGACACGCCGGTGACCACCGGCCTGCCGCTGCGCCAGGACATCCAGGCCGACGACAGCGCACTGCGCCTGCAGGTGGCGCAGGACTTCTGGCGCCGCCACGTGGCCGCGGGCGGCCTGCCGCCGGCGCTGCTGGCCCTGCTGGTGCAGCAGGGCGACAGCCCGGCCCGCTGGGCCGCGCAGTTGAAGCGCCGGCGCGCCAAGCCCCTGGCCCGGCTGTGCTGGCCCGCAGGCATCGACACGCCAACGCCGCTGGACGACAGCGCGTTGCACCAGGCCTTTGCCGCGGCGCAGGCCGCCTGGGCCGCCGGGCGCAGCAGCTTCCTGGCCCAGCTGCAGGCCGCGCTGCCGGGCCTGCACAAGACACGCTTCAAGCCCCCGGCCGTCGACCTGGCCATCGCCCAATGGGACCGCCTGCTGGCCGGCACCGACCCCTTGGCTGAACCCGAGCCCGACGCCAAGAAGCAGCGCCTGGACCGCTTCACGCCCGATGCGCTGGTGCCGAACAAGAACAAGCCGCCTGTGGGCCCGCACCCCGTCCCGGCCTGCGCCCGCGCCTTGCTGGACGCCCGCGCCGCCGCCCGCGAAGGCCTGCAGCGCGCCCGCCTGCGCCTGCTGCAGCGCTGGCTGCACGAAGGCCCGGCGGCGCTGCGCGAAGCCCAGCGCGTGCAGCGCGTGCAAAGCTACGACGACCTGCTGGTGAACCTGCACGCGCGGCTGGCACCCGGCCCCAGCGGCGACACGCTGGCCGCCAGCCTGCGCGCGCGCTTTCCGGCCGCGCTGATCGACGAATTCCAGGACACCGACGCGCTGCAGTACGCCATCTTCCGCCGCATCTACCCGCCGGGGGCCGCCGCGCTGCCTTTGTTCTTCGTGGGCGACCCCAAGCAGGCCATCTACAGCTTCCGCAATGCCGACCTGCGCACCTACCTGCGGGCGCGCAGCCAGGTGCAGCGCGAAGCCACGCTGGGCCACAACCAGCGTTCGGTGCCGGCCCTGGTGCAGGCCGTGAACGCGCTGTTCAGCCGCCAGCCGCAGCCCTTCCGCCTGGCCGAACTGCCGTTCCGGCCCGTGGGCGTGGGCAGCAAGCCGCGCACGCCGCTGTTCGAAGACGCTGCAGAAGGATCAGCCCGCCCCGCCCCCGCAGCGCTGCAGCTGTGGGCCCTGCCGGCCGAAGCCCCGTGGCCGAAAGCCGACGCCTTGGCGGCATCTGCGGCGGCCACGGCCGGCGAGATCGTGCGCCTGCTGCAGGCGGCGCAGGCCGGGCGGCTGCGGCTGGGGCCCGCGCCGGTGCGGGCCGACGACATCGCGGTGCTGGTGCGTTCGCACCGCCAGGGCGCGCTGATGCGCCAGGCCCTGCTGGCGCGCGGCGTGGCCAGCGTGGAACTGTCGCAGGCCAGCCTGTTCGACAGCCCCGACGCCGAAGAACTGGCCACCGTGCTGGCCGCGGTGCTGCAGCCCGCGCGCAGCGGCGGCCTGCGCGCCGCGCTGGCCACCGACCTGCTGGGCCTGGACGCCGCTGCGCTGCTGGCGCTGGACAGCGACGAAGCCGCCAGCGCCCGGCACGCCCAGGCGCTGGCCGGGCTGCGCAGCCTGTGGGCCGAACGCGGCATCGGCGTGATGCTGCGCCAGTTGCAGGCCCGCTATGCGCTGCCGGCACGGCTGCTGGCGCGCCCGGACGGCGAACGCCGGCTGACCAACCTGCTGCACCTGGCCGAATGCCTGCAGCAGGCCGAACGCGAACACCCCGCGCCAGCGGCGCTGCTGCGCTGGCTGCAGCAGCAGCGGCAGGACCTGGGCGCGCGCGACCAGGAAGCCAGCCAGCTGCGCCTGGCTTCAGACCGGCACCTGGTGCGCATCGTCACCATCCACCGCAGCAAGGGGCTGGAATACCCGTTCGTCTTCTGCCCGTTCCTGTGGGACGGCGCCGCGCCGGCTGCAAGCGCCCGGCTGGAAGGTCTGGAAGGTGTGGATGAAACCGACGGCCAGGCCGTGATCGACTTCCGCAGCGACAGCGCCCCGGCGTTGAAGCGCGCGGCTGCTGAAGAAGCCCGCGCCGAACTGCTGCGCCTGGTCTACGTGGCGCTGACGCGCGCGGTGCAGCGCTGCTGGCTGGTGGTAGGGCCCTACCTGGCGCGGCAGACCAGCGCGAAGGAAGCCACGGCCAGCCCGCTGCAGGGGCTGCTGCTGGGCAGCGCGGCCGCCAGCGCCGACGCCAGCAGCATTGCCGCGGCCTGGCAGGCCTTTGCCGCGACGCTGGCGGCTGCACACCCCGGGGCGGTGTCGCTGCAGCCCCTGCCGGGGCACGCATCCGGGCATCACCCAGGCGAAGACCCCGCCACCGTGCGCTGGGCCGCGCCAGCGCCCGACCCGCAGCACCTGGCCGCCCTGCCCAGCCCGGCCCAGCCGCCGCAGGCCTGGCGCATGGGCAGCTACAGCAGCCTGATGCAGGGCGCGCGGCACGAAACCGCTGCTGTCGACCATGACCGCAGGCTGCTGCCTGCAGCAGCCGATGGACTGGCCGCGTTGGCGGGGATGGACGGACCACAAGAACCCGGCACTGCACCCGTGCTCGTTCGTGCAGGGCCGATGGAATCGGCAGGCCTGGCTGAAGCCGACATCCCCGCCAGCGACATCCTGCACTTCCCACGCGGCGCCGCGGCCGGCGAATGCCTGCACGCGGTGTTCGAGCACATCGACTTCAGCAACGCCGCCACTTGGCGCCCCGCAGTCGACGCCGCGCTGGCGCGCCACGCCCAGTCCCTGCCCGGCGCAGCGCCCGAACCCGTGCTGCAGATGCTGCAAGACGTGCTGCACACCCCGCTGCTAGCCGGGCAGCCGCTCACCCTGGCGCAGGTGGGCCCGGCCTGGCGGCTGAACGAACTGGAATTCACCCTGCCGGCGCCAGCGCTGCACGCCGGCGCGCTGCAGGCGCTGCTGCAGCGCGCCGGCCTGGGCGGGCCGCCGCTGGCCTTTGGTGCGCTGCACGGGCACTTGCGCGGCTACATCGACCTGGTGTTTGAACACGGCGGCCGCTTCCATGTGCTGGACTGGAAGTCCAACCACCTGGGCCTGCGCCCCGCCGACTATGCACCCCCGGCCCTGGCCGCCGCGATGTCGGCCCAGGGCTACTGCCTGCAGCAGCTGCTGTACACGGTGGCACTGCACCGCTGGCTGCAGGCCAGGCTGCCGCAGTACGACTACGACCGCCATGTCGGCCCTGGCCTGTACCTGTTCGTGCGCGGCGTACGCCCGGGCTGGCAAGACGCACAGGGCCAGCCCTGCGGCGTGCACGCCTGGCGGCCGCCGCGCAGCCTGGTGGAAGAGGCGTCGGCCCTGCTGGGCCCAGCCGCCGACGCGCCTGGGCTGGCGACGTCGCTGCACGCCTGGAATGAGCACGATGACCCCGGCACCTGAGATGCCTTCCGGACCCGCGCCCGCAGCCGCGCGCGACGCCAGCGGCCAGGTCGCCGGCACTGCCTTCGATGCTGCCGAAGCGCTGGCCGCCGGCTTTGCGGCCCAGGTGCAGGCCTGGTCGCTGGCCCTGGGCGCGGCGCCCGCCGCGGCGGCTGTGGCCGGCGCGGCGGCACGCGCCGTCAGCCGCGCCAGCAGTGCCGGCCATGTCTGCTGGCCGCTGGCCGACACCGGCCTGGACGCGCCCTTGCTGCTGGCCTCGCACGTCGTCGGCACGCCGGCCGCGCCCGGCACTTGCCCGCTGGTGCTGGACCTGGGGGATGACGCTGACGCAGGCGAAGCAGGCGCTTTCGACCCGGCCCGCCAGACCAGCGGTGCAGGCCATGATGACCCGGCGAAAGCGCGGCCGCCCGCCCTTCAGCCGGGCCGCCTGTACCTGCACCGGGACTTCGACCACGAACAGGCGCTGGCGCGGCGCCTGGTGCAGGCGGCCCGGGCGGCCCCGCTGCCCCTGCCGCCAGGATTGCAGGGCCTGATGCGGGCCTTGTTCGTGCCCGCGCCAGCGGGCCGCGGCAAAGACCCCGACGACGGCAGCATCAACGCGCTGGCTGAAGGCGGCATGAATGTGCAGACCGCAGGCCGAACGGATGGGCCAGCTGAAGGCCGCATCGACGGGCAGGCCGAAGGCCCCATCAGCGGCCAGCAGCTGGCTGCAGCGCTGGCGCTGCGCCAGCGCCTGCTGGTCGTCAGCGGCGGCCCGGGCACCGGCAAGACCACCACCGTGGTGCAACTGCTGGCGCTGCTGCTGGCCGCGCAGCCGGGCAGCCGCATCGCCCTGGCCGCGCCCACGGGCAAGGCCGCGGCGCGCATGGCCGAAGCGCTGCAGGCGCGCGCTGCCGCCCTGCCCGCCATCCTGCCCGAAGGCGTCCGCCAGGGCCTGCCGACGCAGGCCAGTACCGTGCACCGCCTTCTGGGCGCCACGAATGAAGCGGGCCGCTTCCGCCACCACGCCGGCAACCCGCTGCCCATCGACGTACTGGTGGTCGACGAAGCCTCGATGCTGGACCTGGCCCTGGCGCGCCGGCTGCTGGACGCCGTGCCGCAAGCGGCGCGCATCGTGCTGCTGGGCGACAAGGACCAGCTGGCGGCGGTGGAATCGGGCGCGGTGTTTTCCGACCTCAGCGCCAGCCCGGCGTTGAGCCCTGCCACCCGCGAAGCGCTGGTCGCGCTGTGCGGCGTGGCGCCGGCCGCCCTGCAGGCGCCCGCCAGCACGGCCAGCACGGCCCTGCCCGACAGCGTGGTCTGGCTGACGCAGAACCACCGCTTCGCCGCCGATTCCGCCATCGGCCAGCTGGCCAGCGCGGTGCGGGCGGGCGACGTCGCCGTGGCCCAGGCCCTGCTGCAAGCTGGCGGCGATGCGTTGTCGCTGGCGGCACCCGGCCCAGCCACAGTGGCCCAGGCGCAGGCGGGCTACGCCGCGTATGCCAGCGCCCTGCTGCAGCCCGGGGCCGGCCCGGCGCAGGCGCATGCGGCGCTGGCGCGCTTTCGCGTGCTGTGCGCGCTGCGCGGCGGCGCGCTGGGCGTGGACGGGCTGAACGCGCAGCTGGCCCGCTGGCTGCGCGAGAACCTGGCCGCGCTGCAGCCGCCTGGGGCCGACCCGCTATCGCCCTGGTTCGCCGGCCGGCCGGTGGCGGTGCTGCGCAACGACCCAGGCCTGGGCCTGTTCAACGGCGACGTGGGCATTGCGCTGCCCGCCAGCGGCGCGGCGGGCGAAGCTGGCGAGGCCCATGCTGCGACTGCGAACACGGCTCCAGCGCCAGTCGCCGGCGCCCCCGCCGGGCAAGACCTGCTGGTGTGGTTTGCCGATGCACGCCAGCCCGGCGGCTACCGCGCCGTCGCCCCTGCGCGGCTGCCCGCGCACGACACCGCGCTGGCGATGACGGTGCATCAGTCGCAGGGCTCGGAATTCGACGCCGTGCTGGTGGTGCTGCCAGGGCCCGGTAGCCGGGTGCTGACGCGCGAACTGCTCTACACCGCCGTCACCCGCGCGCGCCACCAGGTCGCGCTGGCGGCCAGCCCGGCAGCGGTGGCGGCCGCCGTGGCCACGCCCACGCGGCGCCATTCAGGCCTGCTGGCCAGGCTTCGTGAGGCTGCTGCTGAACCGCCTACCTGACGCGGCTGCCGAACCATTCACTCGGCTACAACTGCTTCGCGTCGAAGGTGTTGCACTGCTGCACGCTGCCGCTGTCCAGCCCGCGCTTGAACCAGGCCATGCGCTGCTGGCTGCTGCCGTGGGTGAAGCTTTCGGGCACCACGGTGCCGCGTGACTGGCGCTGCAGCGTGTCGTCGCCGATCTGCGCCGCGGCGTTCAGGCCTTCCTGGATGTCGCCGGCCTCAAGGCGGATCTTGCCGCCCTGCGACAGCTTGGCCCAGACGCCGGCAAAGCAGTCGGCCTGCAGTTCGACGCGCACACTCAGCGCATTCATGTCGCGTTCTGAAATGCGCCCTCGCATCGCGTCCACCTTGCCAGTGATGCCCAGCAGGTTCTGCACATGGTGACCCACTTCATGCGCGATGACGTAGGCCTGCGCGAAGTCGCCCGGTGCGCCCATGCGGCTGGCCAGGGTGTCGAAGAACGCCATGTCCAGGTAGACCTTCGAATCGCCCGGGCAGTAAAACGGGCCCATGGCCGAATCCCCCGTGCCGCAGGCCGTGGGCGTGCGGCCACGGAACAGCACCAGCTTGGGCGGCTGGTACTGCTGGCCGTTGGCGCGGAAGACCTGCTGCCAGGCGATTTCGGTGTCGCGCAGTACGGCACTGACGAACTGCGCCATCGGGTCGTTTTGCGGCGGTGCTGGCGCCGGGCCAGCAGGCCGAGCAGGGCTTGAGGCTTCGATCGGCGCACCACCGCCGCTGAGCAGCCCCAGCACCGTCATCGGGTTGATGCCGAAGATCCAGCCCGCCACCAGCGCGATGGCGATCGTGCCGATGCCCACGCCGCGTCCGCCGATGCGCGGCAGCCCGCTCCCGCCACCGCTGCCACCCCCGCGGCGATCTTCGACGTTGCTGCTGCGTTCCTGGTCTTCCCACTTCATCGCACCGCTCCTGCTGCTTGCGGGGCATTGTGCAGCGTGGCCCGGGCAGTGCCACAAGGCGGTGGCGACCGGCAGGCCAGGCCCGCCGGTCGCCAGCCTTCAGCCGCCCGCGCTAGACCGTGATGGCCATGCCGCGGTAGATGCGCGAGCGGTAGCGCGAGTCCTCGGCATCGGCCAGCGGTGCGCCGGCCAGCAGCACCGCGCGGCCGAAGCGGCGCACTTCTTCCTGGTGTTCGTGCTGGTTGCGCGGCTCTTCGCTGCGCGCGCGGCGCGTCAGGTTGATCTGGTTCACCGGCACGTCGTGCACCAGGCGCTCGTTTTCCACCGCCAGCGTGGCGGTGAAGGCATGCAGCGTGGTCTTGATGAAGTTGGCCATCGCAAAGCCGGCGCCCGTGGGGTCGGCACCTGCGGGCACGTCGGGCGACACCAGCACCAGCTGCGTGCCGTCGATCAGGCTGGCCTTGCGCGCCACGCGGAAGTGGTGCGTCAGCTGGTCCTGCACCATCTGGCGGAATTCAGCCGCGTTCAGCGCGGCGGCGCCGTCACCGCCCAGCAGCTTGGCGGGCAGCGGTTCGAAGGGCGAGCTGACGATGGTGGCCGGGTAGCCATGCTGGCGCAGCGCGGCGTCGATGCCGCTTTCCAGGTCGTCGCCCACGGCCGTGGCATGCACCAGGTCGGCCGGCACGTCGCGCAGCGCAGCGCGCATCGCGCCCACGCCGGCTTCGCTGCGCGCCAGCACCACCACGCGCCCGACGTGGCATTCGGTCACCAGCTGGCGCGCGGCTTCGGCCAGGTATTCCACCAGCTCTTCACCGATCAGCCACACCGTGCGGCCGCGCAGCATTTCCAGGCGCTCGCGTTTGGCGCTGCCGAAGAGTTCGCGTTCGGTGATGGACCGTTCCAGACTCAGGCCGCCGGAAGGCATGAAGGTCTCGCCGCTGACGGCGCGGTCGGCCAGGAAGTAGACCGTGGCCAGCGCCACTTCGGTTTCGGTCGGCATCTTGCCCAGGTGCAGCAGCGACAGCACGCCGTTGCGCACCTTGCCGGCTTCGGTCTGGATGCTGGCGCCAGGCAGGTAGGGCGTGTCTTCGGGCGGCAGGCGCTTCAGCCAGGTGGCGTCTTCCACCGCCTGCCATTCCGGGCTGTCCAGCAGGAAGCCGCCCAGGCGCAGCCGAGCCAGCAGCCGCCGCGCAATGCCTTCGCTCATCAGGTAGCTGCCCCAGGTGCAGCGGTCGTCGCGTTCCTTGTGGCAGGCCGTGCCCAGTTCGCGCAGTTCGTGCGGCGCTTCGGAATCCATCGCCAGCCCGGCCACGTCGTTGTGGGCCAGGCGTTCCAGCAGGGCCGGCACGCGCTGCCCGCGGCGCTGGGCCTGGATGACGGCCTTGTGCACGGCATTCAGGCGCTTGTTTTCCAGGATCAGGCGTCCACGCCGCTCAAACAGCCCCGGCCGGCTGCCCACGCCCTTCAGGCGTTCGCCTTCCACCGGGCCGGGGGCGATGGCGTTGATCTGCACTTCCGGGCCCAGGAAGCGCGCCAGGCTTTCCACCAGCGCGCGCTGCCCGGCCTTGCTGACGGCGTAGTCGCTGCGGTTCGGGTAGGCCACAGCCAGGTACTTTTCGCCACCGAAGAAGCTGGACACGTTCAGCACATAGCCGCTGCCCTGCGCCTTCATCAGCGGCAGCACTTCGTGCAGCAGGGCGTAGTTCGACACCAAGTTGGCGTCCAGCGTGGCGTTCCAGGCCTTCACGCTCATGTCCACGGCCATCTCTTCAGCGCCCGAGACACCGGCGTTGTTGATCAGGTAGTCGATGCGCCCGAAAGCCGCCAGCGTGGCCTTCACGGCCGGGGCCAGGGTGTCGAGCTGCCCTACGTCCACGCCCGGCAGGATGCCCACGCGGCGCTCGGCGGACGAATAGCCGATGTCGGCGAGTTCGCCCACGATGCGTTCACGGATGGCCAGCAGTTCGCTTTCGCGGCGCGCGGCCAGCATCACCTTCGCACCGCCCAGGGCCAGCAGCCGGCCTACCGCGCCGCCGATGCCGGCTGAGCCGCCCGTGATCAGCGCCACTTTGCCGATATGCAGCCCGGCCAGGTTCTCGGTGAAGCCCACGGTGGCACGGCGCGCGCCGCTGGCTTCGACGATGCTGCTGGGCAGGTACAGGTTGACCTGGCGGATGCGCTGTTCCTTGAACAGCAGCCGCGCGGCGTGGCCGGCGGTGAAGGGCAGGTTCTCGGCTTCGGTGTTGTCGTAGCGGATGATCTGGTTGCCCCATTCGCGGAACATGCGGCGGCCCAGGCGCACGTCGACTTCGCTTTCGTCGCGCCACACGCGGATCAGCTCTTCCACTGCCGAGCGCAGCAGGTTGGCCCAGGGCAGGCCGCTGCCCGCCCCTGCGGCCTGGCCACCGTTTGTCACGAACACGAAGCGCGGTTCCTGCCCCAGGTCCTGCCGATCTTTCCAGTAGCGGCTGAGCTTGCGGGCCAGCGCGATGGCGCCGCCCAGTTCGTCGTCGACGAAGGCTTCCATGTCGGCGTCGCTGACCTCGGCCAGCCCGCCGGTGAAGCGGTCTGCGCCGTGCGCGGGCAGGATCACCGCGCCGCTGATCGGCCCGCCATGGTCTTCGGCCAGCGCACGGTCCATGCTGGCGGGGTTGGCGCGGTCGAACACGCGCACGTCCACGCGGTGGTCGGCGCGGTAGCCGGCCAGGCGGTCCCGCGCGGTGGCGCAGTCGGATTCACGCGCCAGGCCCAGGATCACGTGCGCACCCACGTCGGCCAGCAGCCGGGCGATGCCCACGGCGTCGTCGACCTGGTCGCCTGCAGCCACCAGCACGGTCTGGCCGTGCGCGTCCACGGTGCGCATGGTGGGCCGGCTGACCCAGGTGCTGCGGCTTTCCTTGCGCACGCGCATGCCGTGCGTGATCTCGAAATCGTGGCCGTTGAACGCGGCCGATTCGTCGCTGCCCAGGAACACGCAGGTGTTGGCCACGTCCAGCGGCGTGGGGAAGTCCTTCTGCGGCGCGGCGTCATCGGTACTGCGGTTCAGCGTCATCAGGTCGAAGAACTCGCCGGCCGTGCTGCCGGCCTCGGCGCCCTTGAGCTGGTCCATGGTGGCGAACACGCTGCGGATGCGTTCGCTGCGGATCGGCCCGGGGAACACCGTGTTCACGCGGATGCCGCGCAGGCCCAGCTCTTCCGACAGCTCGCGCGACAGCGCGTTCAGCGCCGCCTTCGGCACCACGTAGGCCGTGCGGCCGTAGTACTGGGTGCGCGAAAAGATCGTCGAGACGTTGATGACCGAAGCCCCGGCTTGCAACACGGGCGCGGCGGCACGCAGCGTGTTCCAGGACACGCCCAGGATGTTGCGCGTGGCCTGGGCCAGGGTTTCGGTGTCGGTGGAACCAGCGGCGCGCAGTTCCTGCAGTTCTTCGTCGGTCAGCGGCACTTTCTCCAGCGGCTGGCGCGGCCCGGCCGAGCCGGCGTTGTTCACCAGGATGTCCAGCCGGCCGTGGCGGGCGATGATCTGCTGGATGCCCTGGCGCACGCTGTCGGCGTCAGCCCCGTCCATGACCACGGCGTCGACCTGTGAAGGCGCGGCGCCGGTGTCGTTCAGCGCCGCATCCAGCGCTGCGCTCAGGCGGGCCTGGGTGCGGCCCGACAGCACCACCACCGCGCCCTGGCGCAGGTAGTGGCGCACGATCTCGCCGCCCAGGTTGCCGGCTGCGCCGGTGACCAGCGCCACCTTGCCGGCCAGGCGGCCTGCGGGTGGGGTGCCGGCGGGGCCCGTCGCTTCGGACGGAGGGGTCTTGGTTTTGGCCATCTCAGGAACTCCCGGTACTTGGATTCTTGGAATACTGGATTGGGTGTGCAGGCGTGCAGGCAGTGCAGCGGGGTCAAGCTCTCTCGCCGGCAGCCCAGGCTTCGAACAGCGCGTCGCGGCTGCGCAGCCCGGGCCCGGGCAGGGCGTGGTTGACGACGTAGTTCGCACCTTGGTGCTTGTTGTCCCACATCGCCTGGTGGGCGGTGGGCAGTTCGTGCCAAGGCACCACCGTGGGTTCGGTGACTTCCAGCAGACCGGCTGCGACCATGTCGTTCATGCGCGTCACCTCATAGGCATTGCACAGGTGCGTGCCCAGGATGCTGGCGCTGGGCATCAGGATGCGGCGCTGGCGCGTCCACACCTGCGGGGCATAGAAGGCATAGCGCCGGCCCGTCATCTCTTCGCAATAGACCACGCGGCCGGTGAAGGGCTTGACGAGCGAGGTGCTGACGCCCAGGGCGTCGTGCGCCGCGCGTTCGATGATCAGGTCGGGCGCGCCGCGCGGGTTGTCCGGGCTGCGCAGCAGGGCGCCCACGGCCGCGCCGAAAGGCTTGAGCGTGCGGTCCTGGAAGTCACGCACACCGGCGCGGAAGGTCTCGATGTCCTGCTTGGCATCGGCCAGGCGCGGCATGGTCTGGGGCCAGTGGAAGTTGTCGCCCTGGCGCCGCGCGATGTCTTCCAGCGACACCACGCCGGCCACGGCGTCCTCGAAGCCCAGCGACTGCACGAATTCGCGCTGCGCGTCGGTGGCGGTGGCCACCACGGTGCGCGCGCCGATGGCGCGTACGGCTTCGATCATCTCCAGGCCGGTGGCGTCCAGCAGCTCGGTGCTGCCCGGGCCGTAGTACAGCAGCACGGCTTCGCCGGCACGCGCGCCGGCGCGCTGCAGCATGGCTTCGGGTGCGGCCACGCCGGGCTTGCCGACGAAGGTGAGGTGGTAGCCCGAAGAAGCGCCGTAGAAGGCGATGGCCCCGCCATCGGCCAGCAGCTGGAAGCTGCGCGGGAACGCGGTTTCACCGGCATGGGAGACCGAGTAATCAGCCAGCCGTCCGCCGTTCTGGCGCTTGAACTCTTCCAGCAACGGCAGCCCGGCGGCTTCCCAGCCGGCCGGGTCGCCTTCGGGCACCGGCGTGTACAGGCCGGCGAAGCGCGCATCGCTGCGGTCCAGCGCGCCCACGGCGCCCAGGCTGCCGACAAAAGCCGCACGTGCCGGGCTGGACACCCCGCCCGTCACCGCCAGGCCAGCGCGCGTGCCGGCCTTCAGCGCTTCCATGCCCGTGCCGGTGGCCGCACCTTCCACGAACATCGACTTGCCCGGGGCAATCTTCAGCGTGGTGAACAGCGCCCGCACGATGGTGCCCAGGTTCAGGATGTAGGACCCGGCCTGTTCCAGCGTCAGGTCGCCAGTACCGGGAATCGGGTGCAGCTGCGGCGCCTGCGTCACCAGGAACTGCGCGTGGCTGCCGGTCTTGGTTTCATAGCCCTGAATCGAGAAGCCCACGTACATCGGGTCGCGCCCCGCCAGCGGGCTGAGCAGCTCGGTCTGGCCCGAATACACCGCTACCAGGTCGCCCACCTTCAGCCGGCCCTCGCGCTTGGCTTCGCTGCCCAGCGCCGCCACCAGGGCCACGCCGCCGCTGCCGGTGACCTGCACGTCCAGTTCATGGTTGTCGAAGGGCGAGACCGGGATGCCGGTCAGCGCCCAGATGTCGTTGAAGTTCACTTCCGAAGCCAGCATGTAGACCAGGGCCTCGTTCGGCTCGGGCGTTTCCACCGGCACGATGAGCTCGATTTCGCTCTTCTTCGGCGCACCGAAGCAGGGTTCGCCAGTGGCCGGGTCTTTCGGCACGCCGAAGGCGTACTGCCAGGCCGGCAACGGCGTGATGCCGGGGTAGAAGGGAGAGCCCCGCTGCAGCAGCTGGCCTTGCGCTTCCTGCTGTGCGGCCCACGCGGCAAGCTCGGCCACGGGCTTCACGCCGCCGCGGCGAATGGGCAGCGCGGGGCTTTGCTTGTCCATGAAC
The DNA here is from genome assembly GCA_027485165.1 of Rubrivivax sp. Lineage (GTDB taxonomy): Bacteria > Pseudomonadota > Gammaproteobacteria > Burkholderiales > Burkholderiaceae_C > Rubrivivax. The sequence continues at coordinate 55,565 of JAIXRN010000057.1, read as the reverse complement.
TGGCGGATGCCGGTCTTGCCGCCTTCGGGGTCGATGATGGCTTGCGCAAAGAGCTCGGCTTCCACCGCCAGGCCGGCGTCCAGGCCCTGCGTCCAGCCGCTGCGGATGGCCTGCAGCGCCCGGTCGCGCGCACCGGCGCGGCCAGCCCAGTCCAGCTGGGCGTGCACCTGCCGCAGGTGCGGGTCGGCCAAGGCTTCGTCCAGCGACAGCGCAGACGGCTGATTCCAGGCCACCAGGCCGTCGTGGCGTTCACGCAGCGCCTGCCCCAGCGCGCTGGTGTTCTGGCTGCCGCTGCCGCCCTGCAGGTAGTCGCGGATGCGGGCGTGGGCAGCGCTCAGCACGTCGGAAGACGCGTCGGCCAGTTCGTCGACCACGCCCATGGCCAGCGCTTCGCTGCCGCCGATGTTGCGCCCGCCCAGGATCAGGTCCAGCGCGTCGCGCAGGCCGTCGGCCCCGCGGCGCGCGGCCAGCAAGCGCGGCAAGCGCTGCGTGCCGCCGTAACCGGGCAGCAGGCGCAGGCGGATTTCCGGCTGGCCGAAGCGCGCCGAAGGCTCGGCGATGCGCCAGTGGCAGGCCAGGGCGAATTCCATCCCGCCACCCAGCGCCACGCCCTGGATGGCCGCGATGCAGGGCTTGCCCATGCGTTCGATCTTGCGGAAGGCCAGGTGCGCGTTGTTGGGCAGCGCGCGCGCCTCGTCGAGCGAGTGAATGTCTTCCAGCAGCTGCCGGATGTCGGCCCCGGCCACGAAGCTGGCGGTGCCCTGACCGGTGAAGACCACGGCGGCCACATCGTCGCGGCGCGACAGGTGTTCCACCACCACCGTCAGCTCGTCCAGCGCGCGTTCGTTCAGCGCGTTCACCGGCGGGTTGGTCACCGTCACCGTGGCCACGCGCTGCGGACCTTTCGGTGTGGGCACTTCGTTGTACTGCACGGTGAAATAGCGATAGCGCTCGAACATCTGCTGGTCGTCGGCCAGCTGCTGCTTGCGCTTCCAGTCGCCGATGACGCGCTTGAGTTCGTCGATCGATTCCGGGTTCTTCAGCGTCGACGCGTCGCCCACTTCGGTGTCTTCCACCAAAGCACGCACCATGCGGCGCATGTACTTGCCGCTGCGCGTTTCGGGGAACTGCGTAACTTCGATGAAGTCGCTGGGCACGGCCACGGCGCCCTTTTCGCTGCGCACCAGCTCGGTCAGGCGGCGGCGGTCGTCCTGCGTCAGCTTGCGGCCGGCAGCGGGCTTCACGAAAGCCAGCGGCGTCAGGCCCTTTTCGCGGTGCGGCGCGCCGACCACGATGACGTTGCCCACCGGGCTGTCCGGGTCCAGGCTCTTGTGGCGCAGGATGGCGCCTTCGATTTCCTCGGTGCCCATGCGGTGGCCGCTGACGTTGATGACGTCGTCGCTGCGGCCGTGCAGGCTGAAGCTGCCGTCGGGGTAGCTGACGGCGAAGTCGCCCTGGGTGTAAGCCCAGGCCCCACGCCAGCGCTTCCAGTAGGTGCTGGCCCAGCGCTGGCCGTCGCCCTTCCAGCCGGGTTGCACGCGCACGCTGCCGTCTGCGGTTTCAACGTGGAAGTTCGCGGCGTCGCCCCAGACGGTACGCGCCAGGTACGGGTACGGCGCGGCGATGACGATCTCGCCCTTTTCGTCCAGCGCTGCGCGGCGCCAGGCCACGCCGCCATCAGTGGGCGGGCGCTGCCAGGGCGTGAAGGTGGCCTGGGTGACGCTGGCGTCTTCCACCCACACGTCGCCGGCGATCCAGGGCAGCGGGTAGGTGTGGGCGTCGGCATGCAGCGGAAAGTCGGCATTGCCGTAGAAGTGCGTCCAGACCATGCCGCCGTGTTCGGTGGCCCAGTAGCTGTTGATGTAGTTCGGCGTCATCAGGTCCATGCCGAACTGCTGCACCGCCGGGCTGGTGGGCTCGGCGCAGAAGGTGGCCACGCGCAGGCTGGTCAGGTCGTACTGCTGCACGTCGCGCGCGTTCTGCGCGTCGGCCATGATGGTCTTCAGGAAGGTGACGCCGGCCTTGAAGATGCGCACGCCGTAGCGTTCGATCATCGACGCGTAGCGCCCGGCATGCGGGAAGGTGGGCGCGCCTTCGCCCAGCACGCCAGTGCAGCGCGTGGTCATGGTGGCGCTGAGCATGTAGCTCTGGCCGGTGATCCAGCCCGGGTCGGCCACCACGTAGACCACATCGCCGGGGCGCGCGTCGAAAGCCACCTTCATGGTGTGGGCCACGCCGGCGGTGTAGCCACCGTGCACATGCACCACGCCCTTGGGCTTGCCGGTGCTGCCGCTGGTGTAGATGAAGAACAGCGGGAACTCGGCGTCCAGCGGCGCGGGCGGGCTGGCGGCCCAGATGGCGCGCACGAAGTCGGCGTCGGGCAGGGCCAGCAGGGCGGCTTCGTCGGCCACGGCAAAGCCCGCGCCGCGCGCAGCCTGCAGCAGTTGCGCCAGGCCAGCATCCGTCAGCTCGTGACTCCAGCGGTCGCGTTCAGCGCGCCACACCAGGTCGGACTGCGCCGTGTGCCGCACCACCACCACCGCGTCCACACGCGGCGGCGTGGCCACCAGGGCTTCGGCCACTGCCGTGCGCACCCTTGAAGCTTCGGCCGCGTTCAGCCGGCCCTGGCGGCCCAGGTCGCGCAGCGCGCGGCCCACGCCGCGCATCGCGTCGCTGCGCTGAACCGTCACTTCGCCGGCCAGGGTCTCGTCCACGGTCGTCAGCAGCTGCTGCGCGTCGGCGTCGGACAGGCCCAGCGTGGCCAGGCGCTGCGCGATCGCCGCACGCGCGGTGGCCACAGGCACGTAGTCGTCCAGCGCGGGGTCGGTGTAGGCCGTCTTGAAGGCGACGATCTGGGCATTGCGGTAGCCGCCGTCGGCGGTGATGACCACGCGTGCGCCGGCGTCGTGGATGCGGTCGCTCAGCGTCTTGTCGGAAAAGCCGCCGAACACCGGCGTGTAGACCACGCCCAGGCGCTTGGCGGCTTCGGTCCAGTACAGCTGGGCGGGGATGTTGGGCAGGTTCAGCGCGATGCGGTCGCCGGCCTTCAGGCCCAGGGCCTGCAGCGCCAGCGCGCACTTGGCGGTTTCCAGCAGCAGCTTCTTGCGCGAGATGGCGTAGGCGTCCACCGGCGCGCCGCGGCCGCCGTCCTGCGACATGTCCCAGCGGTCGCCTTCGAACAGGAAGGCCGCCTCAGAGCCGAAGCCGGCCAACACATGGCGGTCGACTTCGTTGAAGCAGGCGTTGGTGCGCCCGCCTTCAAACCACTTCCAGTGCGGTGCGTCGTCGGGGTTGAACGCGCGCTGCCAGGGTTCGAAGCCTTCGCCCAGGTCCAGGATCAGCGGCGCGGCGCTGGCGGCGTCCCAGCCCGTCCAGCAGCCGCGGGTTTCGTCGAAGCTGAGCCAGGCACCCTGCGCGCCCTGGCCGGGCACGAACCAGTGGATCTGCCGCTTCGCGATCGCCCCATGGAAGGCGCCGGGGTCAGCGATGGCGGCGGCGCGCTGCGCTTCCCAGTCGCGCCGGGTGCGCACCGGGTTGAACTGGGCCTGGGGGACAGCGGTGGGGCGCGCGGGTGTGGAGGTGGTGGTCATGGTCAGGGCGTCAGAGCGTCTGGACGGCTAGAAGGAAGGCGGGGTGCGCCGTCTCAGCGCCGGGGCATCAGCACGGAATAGTCGAAGTCCAGCACCACGGCCGGGTCGGGGCTGGCGGGGTCGTGGCCAGGGAAGTCGTGGCAGGCGCGGTCTTTCGTGGCGACGGTGCGGATGCGCAGCGCGCCGATGTCGCTGCGGCCCGGCAAGGCGTCCTTGGCCAGCACTTCCGACCAGGCGTAGAGCGTGTCGCCGGCAAAGCTGGGCGCCACATGCTTGCCGCCGTGGATGGCGGCCACGCACAGGGCATTGGCCAGGCCGTTGTACGACAGCGCCCGCGCCACGCTGATGACGTGCCCGCCATAGACGATGCGTTTGCCAAAGCGGCCGCCACGTTCCACGTGCTGGTTGAAGTGCACCTTGGCGGTGTTCTGGTAAAGGCGCGTGGCCAGCATGTGTTCGGCTTCTTCGATGGTGGTGCCGTCGACATGGTCGATGCGCTCGCCCACCGCATAGTCGTCCCACAGGAAGGGGCTGCCGGCGCGCGCGCTGTCGTAGGCGCCCGGGGCCAGCTGGTACGGGCAGTGCAGTTCTTCCACCGGCACGAAAAGCGGCAGTTCAGGCACCACGGCTTCAGGCGGGGGGGTGCTGGCGGTACGCCCATCGCTGGATTCACTGCCGCGCTTGCGAACCATCACCCAGCGCCTGTAGTCCAGCACCGTCTGCCCGTCCTGATTGCGGCCGATGGACCGCACGTAAACCACGCCGGTCTTGCCGTCGCGGTTTTCCTTCAGGCCGATGACCGTGGAATCGCTGCTGATGGTGTCGCCCGGGTACAGCGGCGCGCCAAACAGCCCGCCGGCATAGCCCAGGTTGGCGATTGCGTTCAGCGACACGTCGGCCACGGTGCGGCCGAAGATCATGTGGAAGGCCAGCATCGAATCGATCGGCGCGCGCGGCAGGCCCAGGGTCCGCGCGAAAGGGTCGGAAGACGTCACTGCAAAGCGCGAACCGAACAAGGCCGTGTAGGCCGCCACGTCGCCCACGGTGATGGTGCGCGGCGGCGCGTGCACGATGGCCTGGCCGAGCCGGAAGTCTTCGAAGAAGTTGCCGGCGCTGGTCTTCAGCGGGGAAGACGGCGAAAGGGAAGATGTGGACATTGCGTTGCGCTTCCTTCAGCTGCGGTCACAGGCCATAGGCCGCTGCCAGGGCCGGGTCTTTGCGGGCCACCAGGCGCGCCAGATCGACCATCACCTTGGCCTGTTTCCAGGTCGCGTCGTCCTGCATCTTGCCGTCGATGGTGGCCACGCCAGTGCCATCAGGCATGGCTTCCAGGATGCGCTTGGCGAACAGCACTTCCTTCACGTCGGGGCTGAACACGCGCTTGGCAATCGCGATCTGGTTCGGCGCCAGCGACCAGGCCCCGGCGCAGCCCATGATGAACGCATTGCGAAATTGAGCCTCGCAGCCGGCTTCGTCCTTCAGGTCGCCAAAGGGGCCGTAGAAGGCGCGAATGCCACTGGCCGCGCACGCGTCCACCATGCGGGCCAGCGTGTAGTGCCACAGGTCCTGTTGCGCGTAGCTACGTTCGGGCTGGCCTTCCACCGGGTCGGCCAGCACGCCGTAGCCGGGGTGGCCGCCGCCCACGCGCGTGGTCTTCATGCCGCGCGAAGCGGCCAGGTCGGCCGGGCCCAGGCTCATGCCGTGCATACGCGGGCTGGCGGTGGCGATCTGCTCGACGTTCTTCACGCCTTCGGCCGTCTCCAGCAGCGCGTGGATGAGGATGGGCTTTTTGATGCCGTTGCGCGCCTCCAGCTGCGCCAGGTACTGGTCGACGAAGTGGATGTCCCAGGGGCCTTCGACCTTGGGGATCATCACCGCATCCAGCCGGTTGCCGCAGCCAGCGACGATCTCCGACAGGTCGTCCAGCAGCCAGGGGCTGTTCAGGCAGTTCACACGCACCCACAGGCCGGTATCACCCAGGTCGGCTTGCTGCACGCCCTGGATAAAGCCGCGGCGCGCGTTGTCTTTCTGGTCCAGCGGAATGGCGTCTTCCAGGTTGCCGCACAGCACGTCCACCTGGCCCGCGGTTTCCGTCATGCGGGCCCGGATCTTTTCGATGTGGGGCGGGAAAAAGTGCACCACGCGTTCTGGCCGCACCGGCAGTTCGCGGAAGGGCGCGGGCGCGCCAATGGCCAGGGGCTTGTAGAAGTTGTTCGGCAGTTTCAAGGGCGTCTCCGTCGTTTTGTCTTGTCAGGCTGCAGGTCCCGCCACGACCCCGGCGTCGTGCAGGGCACCGATCTCATGCGCCGGCAGGCCCAGCAGGTCGTGCAGGATCTCGTCGGTGTGCTGGCCCAGCACAGGGGCCGGGGCAGCGGGCAGGCGCGGCATCTTGCTGAAGTCCAGCGGCGTGGCGGGCGCCAGGTAGCGGCCGATGCCGGGCTGGTCGATCCAGCTGAACATGGGGTGGTCGGTGCTCAGGTCCGGGTCCTGCGCCAGCGCCTGGGTCACGGTGCGGTAGGGGCCCCAGGTGACGCGGTGGGTGTCGAAGGTGGCGCGCACCTCGTCCATCGGTCTGTCGGCGAACCAGGGTTCGAACAGCGCCGCCAGGGCCTCGCGGGCGCGGAAGCGCTGGCCTTCGTCGGCCAGGTCCACCTGCAGCAGCGCGCCCAGCTTGGCCACGGCGTCGGCCAGGCCGGTGGCCTTCAGCAGGCATTGCCATTGCAGGTCGGTCAGGCCCACCACCATGAGGCGCTGGCCATCGCGGGTGACGAAGTCGCGGCCGAAAGCGCCGTACAGGTCGTTGCCGTAGCGAGGCCGGTCCACGCCGCCCACCTGCACTTCGGCGATCATGCCCATGTGGCCCAGCATGGCCAGGCCTACGTCCTTCAGTGCCAGGGTCACCAGCTGGCCTTCACCGGTCTGGTCGCGGTGGCGCAGCGCGGCCAGCATCGCGGTGGCGATCATCTGGCCGGTGATGGCGTCCCAGGCCGGGAAGACGTGGTTGGTGGGTTCGCGGCAGGTGGTGGGGCCGGTCAGGGCCGGAAAGCCCAGCTGCGGGTTGACGGTGTAGTCCACTTCAGAGCCGCCGTCGCGCCGCCCCATCAGGTTCACCATCACCAGGTCGGGCCGGCGCGCGGCCAGCTTGTCGTAGGCCAGCCAGCCACGGGCCGGGAAGTTGGTGCTGAACAGGCCGGCCTGCGGGCCGGGTGCCGTAATCAGCGCCGTCAGCAATTCCTGGCCGCGGGGCTGGCGGATGTCGACCGCGATCGAGCGCTTGCCCTTGTTCATGCCGGCCCAGAACATCGACTGGCCCTGCGCACTGAGCGGCCAGCGCGTGTGGTCCAGCCCGCCGCCGATGGGGTCGAAACGGATCACGTCGGCGCCCAGCTGCGCCAGGCTCATGCCGCCCAGGGGCGCGGCGACGAAGGCCGAGCCTTCCACGATGCGCAGGCCCTGCAGGATGCCGCGCGTGGGGGACGAGGAAGCTGTCATTCAGATCGCCTTGCGCGCGCGCAGGTGCGCGATCTGCGCGTCGTCGCAGCCCAGCACTTCGCGCAGGATCTCGTCGGTGTGTTCACCCAGCTTCGGGCCCAGGCTGCGCACGCTGCCCGGGGTTTCCGACAGGCGGGGCACGGGCGCGGGCACGATGATCTGTTCACCGGTGTCGGGCGCGTCCAGCGTGGCCAGGTTGCGGCGGGCGTGGAACTGGCGGTCGCCGAAGATGTCGGCGATGTTGTTCAGCGGGCCGGCAGGCACGTCGGTGGCGTAGCAGCGCGCCAGCACCTCTTCGCGCGTGAGCGAACCGCACCAGTCGCGCACGATCTCGTTCACGTCGTGGCGGTGCGACAGCCGCGTGGCCTGGTTGCCGTAGGTGTCGGCCGTGGCCAGCTCGGGCCGGCCCATCGCGCGGGCCAGGCGTTCGAACAGCAGGTCGGTGGCGCAGGAAATGGCCACCCACTTGGCGTCCTTGGTGGCGAAGTGGCCGTGCGGCACCGCGAAGTCGTTGTGCGAGGAACCTGCGCGTTCGCGCACGGTGCCGAACATGGCGAACGCCGGGGCCAGCTCTTCCGTGCAGCGGAACACCGATTCGTACAGCGCTGCGTCCACGCACTGGCCTTCGCCCGTGCGTTCCTTGTGGCGCAGGGCCATCAGCACGCCCAGGCAGCCGTACAGGCCAGTCATGTAGTCGCCCAGGGTGGTGGACCCCGGCGTCACTGGCGTGCCCTTGGGCATGCCGGCCAGGTAGGCCAGGCCGCCCACCGCATGCGCCACGCGGGCGAAGCCGGGCCGGTCTTTGTACGGCCCGGTCTGGCCGTAGCCGGTGACGCGCAGCATCACGAGGCCGGGGTTGACGGCCTTCAGCACATCCCAGCCCAGGCCCCACTTTTCCAGCGTGCCGGTGCGGAAGTTTTCGCACAGCACGTCGGTCTTGGCGATGATCTGTTTGAAGACGTCAGCGCCTTCGGGCGTGCGCAGGTCGATGGTCATCGACCGCTTGTTGCGCGCTTCCGAAAGCCAGGTGAGCGTGTCGCCGCGCTTGGAAGGCGTGCCGAAGCGGCGCAGCGCGTCGCCGCCGTCAGGGTGTTCCAGCTTCAGCACGTCGGCGCCGAATTCGCCCAGCAGCGTGGCGCAGTAGGGCGCGGCGATGACGGTGGCGATGTCGACCACGCGCAGGCCCTGCAGCGGCGGCTTGGCGGCGGCGGTGCCGGGTGCAGTGGTGTTCATGCGGTTCGTCCCTTCACGCTCTTGGCTTCACGCTCTTGGCCTCACACCACGCGCTGGCGGCGCAGGCGGCTGATCTCGTCGGCCTGCAGGCCCAGCAGGCCCTGCAGCACGTCCAGGTTGGCGTCGCCCAGGGCCGGGCCCAGGTGGTCGATGCGGCCGGGCGTGGCCGACAGGCGCGGCACCACGCCGGGTACGACGACCTCGCCCAGCCCTTCCACGGCCACACGGGCGAGATTGCCGCGCGCCTGGAAGTGTTCGTCGGCAAAGATGTCGGCAATCGAATTGACCTTGCCCACCGGCACTTCCTCGGCCAGGCAGCGTTCCAGCACTTCGGTGCGGTCGCGCGCGCCCACCCAGTCGCCCACGATGCGGTTCACCTCTTCCCGCGCCGCCAGGCGCTTGCGCTGGTCGCCCCACTTGTCGCGCGCCGCCAGTTCGGGCCGATCCATCGCCACGGCCAGACGTTCGAACATCTTGTCGGTGGTGCAGGCAATCGCGATCCACTTGCCGTTCTTGCACAGGAAGTGGCCGTGCGGGCAGGCCACGAAGCTGCCCGAGCCTTCGCGTTCGCGCACCGTGCCGTGCAGGCCGTAGGCGGCGGCGATCTCTTCCAGCACGCGAAAGACCGATTCGTAGATGCCGACGTCGATGACCTGGCCGCGCCCGGTGTGTTCGGCATGGCGCAGCGCGATCATCACGCCGATGGCGCCGAACAGGCTGGCCAGGTAGTCGCCCAGCGGCACCGTGCCGGGCAGCACGGGCGTTTCGCCCGGGAAGCCGGCCAGGTAGTTCAGCCCGCCGAAGGCCTGCGCAATGTGCGCAAAGCCCGAACGCCGGCGGTAGGGCCCGGTCTGGCCGTAGCCCGTGACGCGCAACATCACCAGCTTGGGGTTGACTTCGTGCAGCACGTCCCAGGTCAGGCCCCAGCCTTCCATGGTGCCGGGGCGGAAGTTCTCCACCAGCACGTCGGACTTGGCCACCAGCTTCAGGAACAACGCCACGCCTTCGGGCTGCAGCAGGTCGCAGGTGACGGACTTCTTGTTCCGGCTTTCGCTCAGCCACTTCAGCGTGGCGTCGGGCAGCGCCGTGGCGGTGCCGAAGCGGCGCATCGGGTCGCCGCCGTCGGGGTGTTCGACCTTGATGACCTCGGCGCCAAATTCGCCCAGCATCGTGGCCGCGTAAGGCCCGGCCAGGAAGTTGCCGACGTCGATGACACGCACGCCCTGCAGGGGCGCCGGTCCTGTGGGCGCGCCGGACGGTGCGGCTGACGTTGCGGCGTCGGGCTGGGAAGATGGCGTCACAGGCAGTCCCGGAAACCCGGCAGCGGCGCTGCCAGGCAGGTGGCGGAAAGAACGGCTCAAGCGGGGTCAGATGCGCGGGTGGCGGTGGCCAGCCCTGCACATCAGCTTTGAGGTTAGATTCGCCGGGCGCTTTGGCAGCCGGGTGGAATCCCGCGCCTTTATGCAGACTTTCTGAAGCCAGCATTGGAATCGCTGATGGAAAAAGCCTCGGAATCACACCCCGCCACCCCCACGCCGAACGGCGCCGAGGTCGACTTTTCCGCCTGGGTCGGGCGCACCGAACAGGTGGCCGACCCGATGTCCTGGGTGCAGGCCCAGGCCGCGCAGGCCATGCTGGACGAGACCGGCGCGGCTCTGGCGGCAGGCGACGCCCTGCCCTTGCCCTGGCACTGGTTCCACTTCCTGCCCCGGGCCCCACAGGCCCGGCTGGACGCCGACGGCCACCCGCAACGCGGCGGCTTCCTGCCACCCATCCCCTACCCGCGGCGCATGTTTGCCGGCGCCCGCATCCAGGTGCACCAGCCGCTGCGCGTGGGCGTGCCGGCGCTGCGCGAAGGCCGCATCGACAAGGTTGTCATCAAGCATGGCAAGACCGGGGCGCTGGCCTTCGTCACCGTGGCCTACCGCTTCCTGCAGGACGGGCAGCTGTGCCTGGAAGAGCAGCAGGACATCGTCTACCGCGAAGCCGGCGCGCCCGTGCCGGCGCCCGTGGCAGCCGCCCTGCCGCCTGCGCCAGCCAGCAGCTGGCAGCGCAGCGTGCAGCCCGACACGCGGCTGCTGTTCCGCTTTTCGGCCCTGACCTTCAACGCCCACCGCATCCACTACGACCGTGCCTATGCCCAGCAGGTGGAAGGCTACCCGGGCCTGGTGGTGCACGGCCCGCTGACGGCCGTGCTGCTGCTGCAGCTGGTGCGGCAGTCCACCCCGCGGGCGGTGCGGGCCTTCAGCTTCCGCGGCGTGGCGCCGCTGTTCGACCTGGGGCCGGTGCACCTGCTGGGCACGCCGGAAGGCGACACCGTGAACCTGCAGGCCCTGGGGCCCGACGGGCAGGCAGCACTGCTGGCCAGCGCCACGCTGGGCTAGCTGCCGGTGCGGCCCGCGTCATGCACATCACCCTGCGTCACCTGAAGATCTTCGAAGCCGTGGCACGCTGCGGTTCGATTTCGCGCGCCGCCACCGAAATGCATCTGACCCAGCCCGCGGTGTCGATGCAGATGAAGCAGCTGGAAGAACAGGTGGGCCTGCCGCTGCTGGAACAAGTGGGCAAGCGCATGTTCCTGACCGAAGCCGGCCATGAACTGGAAGAACATGCGCGCGACATCGCGGCGCGCATGGCCGATCTGAACGCCGCGATGGACCAGTTCCGCGGCCTGCAGCGCGGCCTGCTGCGGCTGGCCGTGGTGTCCACCGCCAACTACTTCCTGCCCAGCCTGATCGCCGACTTCAACCGCCGCTACCCGGGCGTGCGCGTCAGCCTGCAGGTGGCGAACCGCGAATTCGTGCTCTCGGCGCTGGCCGATAACAGCACCGACCTGGCCATCACCGGCCGCCCGCCCGACAGCGCCGACGTGGTGGCCCAGCACTTCATGGACAACCCGCTGGTGGTGATCGCCGCGCCCAGCCACCCGCTGGCGGCGCAGGCTTCGGTCACCCTGGCGCAGGTGGCCGAAGAAACGCTGGTGGTGCGCGAGCCAGGCTCAGGCACGCGTGCGGCGATGGAACGCCACTTCGCCGCCCATGGCGTGACGTACCGGCCGGGCTGCGAATTCGGCACCAACGAAGCGCTGAAGCAGGCCGTGCGTGCCGGGCTGGGCCTGGGTGTGGTGTCGGCACAGACCATCGAACTCGAGCTGCTCGCGCGCTGCCTGGTGGTGCTGCCGGTCGAAGGCTTTCCCGTGGTGCGCCAGTGGTACGTGCTGCACCGCACGCACAAGCGGCTGTCGGCTTCGGCGCGCACCTTCCGCGAGATGCTGCTGGGGCTGGACCCCACGGCCCCGCTGGCTGTGGCGCGGCCCCGGCAGCAGGCCCCGGCCTGAACGGCGGGCCGCCGCCGGGGCCACGGTCACGCCCACGAGGCATGCGATGTCGCGCCTGAACTTCCACCACCTGCACTACTTCTGGGCCGTGGCCAAGGAAGGCAACCTGACGCGGGCGGCCGAGAAGCTGCACGTGTCGCAGAGTGCGTTGTCCAAGCAGATCCGACAGCTGGAAGAACAGCTGGGCCAGCCGCTGTTTGCGCGCGTGGGCCGCACACTGAAGCTCACCGAAGCCGGGCAGCTGGCGCTGGGCTATGCCGACAGCATCTTCGCTTCCGGCAGCGAACTGGTGGCGCTGCTGCGCGAAGGCCGGCGCGAGGAAAGACAGGTGCTGCGCATCGGTGCGGTGGCCACGCTGTCGCGCAACTTCCAGGAGAACTTCATCCGCCCGCTGCTGCAGCGGGACGACGTGGAACTGGTGCTGCAGTCCGGCACCCTGCTGGAACTGCTGGGGCGGCTGCGCGTCCATTCGCTGGACGTGATCCTGTCCAACCGCCGCGTGCACGCCAGCGCCGAAGACCCTTGGCGCTGCCGGCGCATCGCGCGCCAGCCGGTGTGCCTGGTGGGAAAGCCGCGCGGCCGCCGCGCGCCGGCATTCCGCTTTCCGCAGGACCTGGGCGACGTGCCCCTGCTGCTGCCCGGCCGCGACAGCGACATCCGCGCCGGCTTCGACCTGCTGTGTGAACAGTTCGGCGTGCGCTACCGGCTGCGGGCCGAAGCAGACGACATGGCTTTGCTGCGCCTGCTGGCACGCGATTCAGACAGCGTGGCCCTGGTGCCCACGGTCGTGGTGCAGGACGAACTGCAAAGTGGCCGGCTGGTGGAATACGCCGTGGTGCCGGGCCTGTACGAAACCTTCTTCGCGATCTCGCTGCAGCGCCGCTTTGAGCCGCCCTTGCTGAAGAGCTTGCTGAAGCAGAGCGAAGACGTGGTGCTGGCACCGCAGGGCCCGGTGGCGGGCTGAAGCCGCGTGCCCGTCACGCCGCAGCTGCCCGCCGGTTTCAGGTCTTGGGCAGCGTCACGCCCACCTGGCCCTGGTACTTGCCGCCGCGGTCCTTGTAGCTGGTCTCGCAGACCTCGTCGCTTTCGAAGAACAGCACCTGGGCGCAGCCTTCGCCGGCGTAGATCTTGGCCGGCAAGGGCGTGGTGTTGCTGAATTCCAGCGTCACGTAGCCTTCCCACTCGGGTTCGAACGGCGTGACGTTGACGATGATCCCGCAGCGCGCATAGGTGCTCTTGCCCAGGCAGATGGTCAGCACGTTGCGCGGGATGCGGAAGTATTCGACCGTGCGCGCCAGCGCAAAGCTGTTGGGCGGGATGATGCAGACGTCGCCGGCGATGTCGACGAAGCTCTTCTCGTCGAAGTTCTTCGGGTCGACCACGGTGCTGTAGATGTTGGTGAAGACCTTGAACTCGGGCGCGCAGCGGATGTCGTAGCCATAGCTGCTGGTGCCGTAGCTGACGATGCGCTGGCCGGTAGCCGACGTGCGTACCTGGCCGGGTTCGAAGGGCTCGATCATCCCGTGCTGTTCGGCCATGCGCCGAATCCACTTGTCGCTCTTGATGCTCATGTGACGTGGGTCCCCGGCCCGTGTGGTTTTGGCGCTTTCCGCAGTGCCGGATTCTAGGAGCCCGCGCTACAGTGGGCTGGCAAGGAGATCCACCATGGCCAGTCCGTTTCGCAGTGCCAGCACCCTGCTGCAGCAATACGCCGAATACCACCGCGACCAGCGCAACATCGTCACCCACTTCGTCGGCGTGCCGATGATCGTGTTCGGTGTCGGGGTGCTGCTGGCCGGGGCCCAGTTCATGGTGGGCGGGCAGGCGCTGACGCTGGCCTGGCTGGTCTACGGCCTGGCGGCGGCCTGGTACCTGACGCGCGGGCACCTGGGCATCGGCGCGGCCACCACGGCGGCCGTGGGCCTGGTGCTGCTGCTGGCGCACCAGGTGTCAGGCGCGCCCTGGGGCCAGTGGCTGGCCTGGGGGCTGGGCAGCTTTGCACTGGGCTGGATGGCGCAGTTCGTCGGCCACTATTACGAAGGCCGCAAGCCGGCATTCGCCGACGACCTGGTGGGCCTGCTGGTGGGCCCGATGTTCGTCACCCTGGAAGCCCTGGCACCACTGGGCTGGTTCAAGGGGCTGCTGGCCGATATCGAACGCCACGCCGGCCCCACCATGTTGCGCAACCTGGCACACCCGGTCGCGCGCTGAAGCCTGGCGCGGCCCCCAGGCTGGGCCGCCAGGTTGGGATTTCAAGGCTGCAGCGCCCCGCTGTGCTGGCGTGCTTCGGCCAGCCAGGCCGGGCTTTTCGCCAGCGCCAGCGCCGCCTGCAGGGCCAGGCTGTGGCGGGCTTCGGCCAGCACCATGAAGCCGATGGGCGTGGTGGCTTCAGGCTGCACCAGCGGCCGGGCCAGCAGGCCGGGCTGGCCGGCCAGGGTGCTGACCAGCGCACCGGGCAGCACAGCAGCCAGCTGCCCGGCCTGCACGGCCGCCAGCAGGGCCAGCACGGCATTGGTCTCGAAAGCCGGCTGCACCTTCAGGCCCAGGCCGGCAAAGATGCCGTCGACGATGGCGCGGTTGTGCATGTCTGGCGACAACAGGGCCAGCGGCTGCTGCGCGGCTTCAGCCCAGGCCAGCGCCGGCCCGCGCTGCAGCGCCGGGGCACCGTCTGCAGGCGGCGGAAACGGGCCTGCAGCCGCCGCCGCCGGCAGCGGCGCCTGCCGCTGCAGCAGGTAGTAGCGTTCCACGTACTGCGGCAGCGCCTGCAGCCGCTGCGGCGCGCGTTCGCGCATGCGGTCGATGTAGCCCAGTGCCAGGTCCAGCGCCAGGGTGTCCAGGCCCTGTTCGATGTCTTGCGATGTCAGGCTGCGCAGTTCGGGCTGCAGCCCGGGGTGCTGTTCCAGCAGGCGGCTGGCAAAGCGTGCCGCCACCGGCAGCGCGGTGGGCACGGCGCCCAGCAGCAGCCGGCCCTGGGGCTGCGTGGCGCGGCTCTTCAGCAGCTGCTGCAGCGCTTCCTGTTCGTGCAGCATGCGGTGGGCGGTGGCCAGCACCTGTTCGCCTTCGGCCGTGAAGCCTTCGAACTGCCGGCCGCGCCGCACCAGGGCCACGCCGAAATGCGCTTCCAGCGCGCGCAGCGCGTTCGACAGCGCGGGCTGCGTGATGTGGCTGGCGGCAGCTGCACGCCCGAAGTGGCGGTGCTGCTGCAAGGCAACGAGGTAGCGGTAGCCGTCGATGAAGTTCACGCGGGGTGGGCCGGCGGGGCCAGATGGAGTGGCGGAAGCAGAGGCACGCGAAGTGGCAGAGGACGTGGCAGCCCGCGATGATGAACCCTGCCGCCTAAAATCCTGGCATGACCCGCAAGCTCTTCGTCACCACCGCCCTGCCCTACGCCAACGGCCCGCTGCACATCGGGCACGTGATGGAATACATCCAGGCCGACACCTGGGTGCGTTTCCAGCGCATGCGCGGCGCCGAAGTGCACTTCGTCTGCGCCGACGACGCCCACGGCGCACCCATCATGATCGCGGCCGAAAAGGCCGGGCTCACGCCCCAGGCCTTCGTGGCCCAGATCGCCGCTGGCCGAAAGCCCTATTTCGACGGCTTCCACATCGCCTTCGACCACTGGCACAGCACCGACGCGCCCGAAAACCACGCCCTGGCCCAGGCCATCTACCGCGACCTGAAGGCGGGCGACCTGATCGCCAGCCGCGTGGTGGAACAGCTCTTCGACCCCGACAAGGGCATGTTCCTGCCCGACCGCTTCGTGAAGGGTGAATGCCCGCGCTGCGGCAGCGCCGACCAGTACGGTGACAACTGCGAAGTCTGCGGCGCCGTCTATGCGCCCACCGACCTGAAGAACCCGCGTTCCACCCTCAGCGGGGCCACGCCGGTCTTGCGCAGCAGCGAGCACTTCTTCTTCAAGCTGTCCGACCCGCGCTGCGTGGCCTTCCTGGAAAGCTGGACACAGGACGGCCGGCTGCAGCCCGAGGTGGCGAACAAGGTCAAGGAATGGTTCGTGCGCGACGAGCACGGCAAGCCGCTGCTGGGCGACTGGGACATCAGCCGCGAAGCGCCCTATTTCGGCATCGAGATCCCCGACGCGCCGGGCAAGTACTTCTACGTCTGGCTCGACGCGCCGGTGGGCTACCTGGCTTCGCTGCAAGCGCGCTTTGCCGCGCTGGGCCTGGACGTGAACGCCTACCTGGCCGACCCGGCGGTGGAGCAGATCCACTTCATCGGCAAGGACATCGTCACCTTCCACACGCTGTTCTGGCCGGCGATGCTGAAGTTCAGCGGCCGCAAGACGCCTGACCGGGTGTACGTGCACGGCCACCTGACGGTCAGCGGCGAAAAGATGAGCAAAAGCCGCGGCACCGGCATCAGCCCGCTGCGCTACCTGGAACTGGGCCTGAACGCCGAATGGCTGCGCTACTACATCTGCGCCAAGCTGACCGCACGCGTGGAAGACCTGGACTTCAACCCCGAAGACTTCGCCGCCCGCGTCAACAGCGACCTGGTGGGCAAGTACATCAACATCGCCAGCCGCAGCGCCGGCTTCATCAGCAAGCGCTTCGGCGGGGTGCTGAGCGCCGACCTGGGGGTGGAAGGCAGGATGCTGCTGGACGCGCTGCGCGCCCCGGCCGACAGCATTGCCGAACTGTTCGACCAGCGCGAATTCGCCAAGGCCCTGCGCGAGGTGATGGCCCTGGCTGACCGCGTGAATGCCTATGTCGACCAGCACAAGCCCTGGGAACTGGCCAAGCAGCCCGATGCCGCGGCCGTGCTGCACGACGTGTGCAGCACCTGCATCGAAGCCTTCCGGCTGCTGACCCTGTACCTGAAGCCCGTGCTGCCGGCGCTGGCCGCGCAGGTGGAAGCCTTCCTGCAGATCGCGCCGCTGCAGTGGGCCGACGCCCAGCGCGCCCTGGGCGCCCACGCCATCGGCGCCTACCAGCACCTGATGCAGCGCGTGGACCCGGCGAAGCTGGAAGCCCTGATGCCCGTGCCAGTGGAAGAAGCGCCGCCCGCGCACCCGGGCGGCGAGCCCATCGCCCCGGTGATCCACATCGATGACTTCGCCAAGGTCGACCTGCGCGTCGCGAAGATCCTGAAGGCCGAGGTTGTTGAGGGCAGCACCAAACTGCTGCGCCTGACGCTGGACGTGGGCGAGGCCGCACCGCGCAACGTCTTCAGCGGCATTGCCGCGAACTACAAGCCCGAAGAACTGACCGGTAAGTTGACCGTGATGGTGGCCAACCTGGCGCCACGCAAGATGAAGTTCGGCAACAGCGAAGGCATGGTGCTGGCCGCCAGCCACGCCGACGAGAAAGCCGTGCCAGGCGTCTACGTGCTGGAACCCTGGCCTGGCGCGGTGCCGGGCCTGCGCATCCGCTGAAGCGGCGTTCAGGGCCGCGCAAGCCCGCGCTGGCATCATCCGACGATGCCGCCTTTGCCCAAGCTGCACCGCTTCCGGCCCCGCCTGCTGGACGACCTGCGCGGCTACAGCCGCCCGCGCGCACTGGCCGACATCGGCGCTGGCGTCACCGTGGGCGTGGTGGCCTTGCCGCTGGCCATGGCCTTTGCCATCGCCAGCGGGCTGAAGCCGGAACAGGGGCTGTTCACGGCCATCATCGCCGGGCTGCTGATATCGGCCCTGGGCGGGTCCAGCGTGCAGATCGGCGGGCCAGCGGGCGCCTTCATCGTCATCGTCTACGGCATCGTCGAACGCTACGGCCTGGCCAACCTGCTGATCTGCACCGCCATGGCCGGCGTGCTGCTGTTCCTGATGGGTCTGTTCAGGCTGGGCGGCCTGGTGCGCTACGTGCCGCTGCCCATCGTCATCGGCTTCACCAACGGCATTGCGGTGCTGATCGCGCTGTCGCAGGTGAAAGACCTGTTCGGCCTGAGCACGCCCAAGCTGCCGGCCGACTTCTTCACGCAGATCAACATGCTGGCCGCCCACGCCGGCACGCTGCAGGGGTCGGCGCTGGGCATCGGCCTGGCCAGCCTGGCCCTGGTGGTGTTCTGGCCCAAGACCTATGCCATGCCCACGGCGCCGGCCACGGGCTGGCAGAAGCTGAAGCGAGCCGCGGCGCATGTGCCCGGCACCGTCATCGCATTGGTGGTGTGCACGCTGCTGGCACTGCTGCTGAAGCTGCCGGTGGAAACCATCGGCTCGCGCTTTGGCAGCATCCCGCAGACCCTGCCCAGCTTTGCTCTGCCCGACTTCAGCTGGGCCACCGTGAAGCTGCTGCTCTTCCCCACGCTGACCATCGCGCTGCTGGGCGCGATCGAATCGCTGCTGTGCGCGCGCGTGGCCGACAACATGACCGAGCTGCCCCGCCACGACCCGAACCAGGAACTGATGGCCCAGGGCGTGGCGAACTTCGTCGTGCCCTTCTTCGGCGGCATTCCGGCCACTGGCACCATCGCCCGTACGGTGACGAACGTGCGCGCCGGTGCCAGCAGCCCGGTGGCCGGTATCGTGCATGCGCTCACCCTGCTGGCCGTCGTGCTGCTGGCCGCGCCGCTGGCGCTGCACATCCCGCTGGCAGCGCTGGCCGGCATCCTGCTGTTCGTGGCCTGGAACATGGGCGAATGGCGGGAATTCGCGCGCCTGCGCAAGTTCAGCCTGCCTTACCGCGTGATCCTGCTGGGCACCTTCTTCCTGACCGTGGTCTTCGACCTGACGGTGGCGGTGGAAGTGGGCCTGGTGCTGGCCTGCGTGTTCTTCATCGTGCGCATGAGCGACCTGTTCAGCGTGCAGCCGCTGGCGGCTGACCAGGCCGCCGCGCTGCCGGCAGGCCTGCAGGTGTTCGAACTGTTCGGCCCGCTGTTCTTCGGCGCGGTGGGCAAGCTCGAAGCACTGCAGCACCAGATGGCGTCCGGCACGCACACCCTGGTGCTGGACCTGCACCGCCTGATTTCGCTGGACACATCGGGCCTGGACGCGCTGGAACAGCTGCTGCGCGTGCTGCGCCGCCGCGGCGTGCGCGTGATGCTTGCACGCGTGAACGAACAGCCGCTGTCGCTGATGCAGCGCGCCGGCTTCGTGGACCATCTGGGTGCCGACAACCTGGTGCCCAGCGTGGCAGCGGCTGCGGCCAGCCTGTCGGCCCGTCGAGTCGACTGAGGGGCATAGCCCCCTGCAGCCGTACCTTGGGCTGCAGCAGACGCGCTGAATGAACCTGCAGGGTTACGGTACGAAGCCGTCCGTCAGGGTGCCCAGGAAGGCAACGATGTCCTGCACTTCCTGTGCACTCAGCCTTGGCTGCTGGCCAGGCTGCTGGCCGAAGGGCGGCAGCTGGTTGACGTTGTCGCGGTAGGCTGCGGGCAGGTCGTTGAACTTGTCCACCACGCCATTCAAGATCGGGTACCAGCGCGACGGGTCGGTGTCGCGCGTGGCGTAGAACGACACGGCGTTCTGCAGCGTCGCGACCGCGCCATTGTGGAAGTAGGGTGCGGTCAGTGCCACGTTGCGCAGCGTCGGCACCTTGAACATGCCGCACAAGTCCGTGCGGTTGGACAGGTCGGTGCGCACAGGGCCGCACAGCCCCATGTCGAAAAAGGCCGGGTCGGCTGTGGCCTTGCTCTGGTTGCGCGGCACGCCCAAGGCGAAGTAGCCGAAGTTGGTGAACAGCGCCCGCGTCTGCCCGGCGGGCGGCGTGCTGCTGTGGCAGCTGGCGCAGTTGCCTTGCCGCGGGCTGTTGAATAGCGCCAGCCCGCGCGCTTCTTGCGCGCTGAAGGTGGCGCGGCCGTCCTGCACGGCGTCGAACTTGCTGGTGAAGGGCTGGTAGTCCACGTCGCCAGACTGGTAGGACTGCAGTGCCACTTGCAGGGCCTGCATCACCTGGGTGTCGCTGGCGCCGGCGTCCAGTGCCGATGCCGACAGCAGCTGCCCGAAGTACGGCAGCGTGCGCACGCGGGCCACCACGGCGGCGCTGTCGGCGTGGGCCATTTCATTGGCAGCCAGCAGCGGGCCCAGCGCCTGCGCAGCGCGCGTGTCGGCCCGGCCGTCCCAGGTGAAGCCACCCGTGGGACGGCGCTGGCCGTCGAAGCTGAAGGCGCGGTTGTCGTTCAGGTAGTTCAGCGTGGGCGAACTGCGCAGGCCCTGCTGGTCCAGCGCCGGGCCGCCCAGCGGCAGGAAAACACCGTCGGCGTCGGCATGCCCGCGCGCGAGCACGTGGCAGCTGGCGCAGGCCAGATTGCCCGCAGCGGAAAGCCGCGGGTCCTTGAACAGCAGATCGCCCACGGCCACGCGGGCGGCCTCGGTGGCCGCCGCGCTCGCGCCTGGTGCGGTGGCGGCGGTGGCCGGTGTGGGCCCGGTGGCCGTGGCGGCTGGGGTGACGGCGCTGTCGCCTGAGCCGCCGCCACCGCCGCAGCCGGCCAGAAGGCCGGCCATAAGGGCGACCATAAGGCTGGCCATCAGCGTGGTGGCACTCAGGGTCCGGAGAGTTCGAATGCGCGCCTGAAGCTTCATGGGGTAGGGCACCGTGGTTGCTGCAATGCGTGCCACGATGGCCCCCAAGCGCGCAGCCAGCATGGATGAATTGTGGAGGCGGCCTCCGCAATCGCTCCTGAGCCCACGGCTACGATCACGGCACCATGCCGTCCGCAGAACCGCGCCGCCTGCGCCTGGCGCTCGTCCACCAGCTGGCACTGCTGCTGGTGGGTGCCGTGCTGCTGGCCGTGACGGTGCTGGGCGCGGCCGTGGCCTGGAACCTGCGCGCGGGCTTCAGCGACTACCTGCGCGCCCAGGACGAACACTGGCTCGACCGTTTTGTCGAAGTGGCCGCGGTGGCTGTGGCCGACCGCGGCATCGCGGCCGTGTCCGGGTCGCCTGGCTCCTTGCGGCCGCTGCTCGAAGCGATGGCGCCATCTGATGGCGTGGGACCGCGGCACAGACCCGGCGGCCTGGACGGCCCTGACCGCATGGACAGGCCGCATGGTCCGCACTCACGCCATGGCCCAGGCGGCCGCCCGCCACCTGGCGCCGGACGCACACCAGACCGGCTGAGCTTGTCCGACGCCGAAGGCCGGCCCCTGGCAGGCCGCCCACTGAAGCCGCACGAGGTGTCGGCAGAGCGCCCCATCGTCGTCGGTGGCCGCACGGTGGCCAACGCGCAGCTGGCGCGCGTGGCCGTTGCCACGGCGGGCGTGGACGCGGCCTTCCTGGCGCGCCAGTACCGTGGCATCGTGCTGACGGCCTTGCTGCTCACGCTGCTGGCCGTGGCCGGCGCGGTGTGGGCGGGCCGGCGCTGGCTGCGCCCCGTGCGCGACGTGCAAGATGCCGCGCGCCGCATTGCGCAGGGCGCCTTCGACGTGCGCCTGGTGCCGCATGGCAACGACGAACTGACCGACCTGTCCCGCGACATCAACGCCATGGCCGCGTCGCTGCAGCAGCTGGAAGCCAGCCGCCGCCGCTGGATGGCCGAGCTGTCGCACGAGATGCGCACGCCGCTGTCGGTGCTGCGTGGCGAAGTGGAAGCGCTGGTGGACGGTGTCCGCCCGCTCACGGCAGCGGCCATGCTGTCGTTGCAGGAAGACGTGGCGCGCGTGACGCGGCTGGTGGAGGACTTCCACCAACTGGCCATGTCCGACCTGCGCGCGCTGCCCTGCAGCTTCGCACCGCTGCAGCCCGCCGACTGGCTGCGCGATACGGTGGGCCGCCTGGAGCCGCGCGCACGGGCTGCCGGCCTGCGCCTGGACGTGGACACGGCCGACGCGCCGCCACTGGCGCACTGGGACACGCAGCGCATGGGCCAGCTGCTGTTCAACGTGCTGGAGAACAGCCTGCGCTACACCGACGCGCCCGGTCACATCGCGCTGCAGCTGCGCGCCACGGGCCTGGATCACGCGACGCTGAGCGTGGACGACAGCGCCCCCGGCGTCCCGGCTGCCGACCAGGCGCGCCTGTTCGAGCCGCTGTACCGCGCAGACACGTCGCGCAGCCGGCGCCTGGGTGGCAGCGGGCTGGGTCTGGCCATCTGCCGCGCCATCGTGCGCAGCCACGGCGGGCATATCGAGGCCAGCGCGTCGCCGCTGGGCGGCCTGCGTGTCGTGGTCACGCTGCCGCTGCAGCCCGAGGGCAGCACATGAATGCCGAACGGCGTGTGCTGGTGGTCGAAGACGAAGCCAAGCTTGCGGCGGTGTTGTGCGACTACTTGCGCGCCGCGGGCTATGAGCCGCGCGTGGCGGAAGACGGACCTTCGGCGCTGCAGGCCTTTTCCGACAGCCCGCCAGCGGCCGTGCTGCTGGACCTGAACCTGCCAGGGCTGGACGGCATGGAGGTGTGCCGGCAGATCCGCCGCGACTCGGCTGTGCCCATCCTGATGCTGACGGCACGTGCCGACGAGATCGAACGCATCGTGGGCCTGGAGATCGGCGCCGACGACTACCTCTGCAAGCCCTACAGCCCCCGCGAGGTGGTGGCGCGTGTGGGCGCGCTGCTGCGTCGATCGCAGGGCCGGCTGGCTGGCGCGGCGGGTGCAGCGCCCACGCCGAGACTGGAAGTCGGCGGCTTTGCCCTGGATGACGCCAGCCAGCGCGCCTGGTGGCGCGGCCAGGCCCTGCCGCTCACGCCCATCGAATGGCGGCTGCTGCGAACGCTGCTGCAGCAGCCGAGCCGCGTCTTCGCTCGGGCGCAGCTGCTGGACGCCATCCACGCCGACTTTCGCGACGTGAGCGACCGCGCCGTGGACAGCCACGTGAAGAACCTGCGCCGCAAGCTGCAGGCCGCCATGGCGGGGCCCGACTGCATCGCCAGCGTCTATGGCGTGGGCTACCGGCTGGATGTGCCGCCCGCTGAAGGCAGCAGCGACTCGTGAAGCCCGTGAACAAGCGACTCGCCGCCCTGGCCACGAGCGCCGAGTTCGCCGGCTTCACGATCTGGCTGGATCTCTATCCGGCCTTCGTCGACGTGCGCGGAAAGCAGGACCCGCGGCTCTTCGTGGACGGCCTGCACCCCAGCGAGGCGGGCTACCGCGTCTGGCGCGACCGGCTGATTCAGGCTTTGGCGTCGGCCAGGGCCGTGGCGCGCTGACGTTCGTTCTGACCGTCCGGCAGTCCATTCGCAGACTGGCCACGTGTTCCAGGCCGGCGCCGCAGAGTTCGAGATGGGACCGTCGTCGGGGTCAGCTTGGCGGCGGGGAAATCAACGACGTGAATCGCGGCATCGGGTCGCTAGAACCTCATCGACCACACGGCTGGGTTGCCGAAGAGCGGTCGTGGCCAGCCCGCACCCTGGCCGGCTGGGCACGTCAGCCCAGCTTTCAGCGCTTCCAGGGCCGCGACTTCGCGGCCAGCGCTGTCAGGCTGCGCTGCGCGCGCTGACGTGCGGCCGCGTCCTGCGCGGCCAGCCAGCCAACGGCAAACCAGGCCTCGGGCCGTTGTGCAGCCAGGGCCATGAAGTACGCCCTGGCGGTCTGCAGGTCGTTGTGTTCGCCCAGCGCCTTCAAGGCCCGCGCCAGCGCCTGCTGGTGGCGGCGCAAGCGCCGCGCGGGCAGCAGCGGGGCAACGAATTCCAGCGCATAGCGCAGCCGCTTCAGGCGCTTGCGCGCCCGGTGCTGTTGCGCAAGTGGCGCCGTGGCGAAGTGGCGCGCGTCGGCCCAGGCACGGCGCCAGGCCTGGCGCAGCACGGCGCGCGCTGCCGTGGCGGTGGAAGCCGCGATGGAAGCAGCGGCTGCAGCCGCTGAAGCCGATGCAGATGCTGAGGGCGACGACGGGGCCGCTGTTGATGGCGCCGTCGATGCTGCCGCGGATGCCCCCAAGGATGCCCCAGCGGATCCCACCGCTGCCACCGGGCCCTGGGCCAGCTGCATCGCCCAGCCCAGGGTCTGCAGCAGCAGCACGGTGACGGTCGGGTCGCGGGCCAGCCCATCTGGCGCCAACATCTGGGTAGCCTGGACGGTGCCGGCGTCGGCCAGCAGCGCCCGCGCGGGCGCGCCCGCCGCCTGCAGGCGCGGCAGCCAGACGGTGGCCAGCACGTCGGCGTCGCGTGCGCTACCCAGGGCGGTGAAGACATCACGCCAGCGGGCTTCCAGCGCCAGCGCCCGGTCTTCGTCGCCCGACCAGGCGCCGAAAAGGGCCAGGGCCGTGCGCAGCCGGCGCAGCGCCACGCGCAGCTGGTGCAAATGCTCAGGCGCCGCAGGCGCGTCGGCCGGGGCACCGGCGATTTCGGCCAGGTTCGGAAGGGCCTGCGCCAAGGCTGACTGCAGCATCGCCGCCAATGCCGGGCCCGGGGCCAGGGCGTCGCCGGCCGGCAGCGCGGCCGGCGTGGCCAGGACAGCGGGCACGCGCTGGCGGTCCAGCGCCAGGCGGAAGCCGCGTTCGGACTTGGTGCGCACATCCCACCACAGGCCGAAGCGCAGCGCCCAGCGTTCGGCCAGGGCGGTCAGGGCCGGGGCCGGGCCGCTGATCAATTCGAATTCGATTTCAGCCACCGGCAAGCGGCGCGGCGGCTGGCCCGGCAAGCCTTCGGCGTGAATGGTGCCCTGGTCCAGTGCGATTTCCACCACCGCGCCGGCATGGCGCACGCGGCGATGCAGGCGCTGGATGTCGGTGCGGTAAAGGGTGCGCAACTCGTCGCTGCGCCCGGCCTGGCGGGCCGCCGCCAGCGCCGCGCGCAGGGCAAGGCCGGCGGGCGTGCCGTCGTGCCGGGCCGGGTCCAGCGCGGGCAGGCCCCGGTGAGCGGGATCCAGCGCGGCCTGGCCGCGCTGGGGTGGCAGGCGCACTTCATGTTCCAGGCGCTGCATCAGGCCGTCGCCGCGGCCTTTCAGGGTCTGCACCCAGACCCGGCCTTCCTTGCGCAGGCGCAGCGCGAGGCCGGCGGCGGCCAGGTCGTGCCCGGCGGTTTCGGCATACAGCGCCTGCAGCCGGGTGCGGGTGGCCGTTGTCGTGGCCACGGCCTGGCGCAACGCGGCCCAGCGCGCCGCGGGCACCTGGAACTTCAGTTCTGTTTCGACCATGCGGCCCGGGTGGCACGTACGACTCCGGCGGCCTGGCAGAAGGCGGCGGCAGCGGGGCAACGGCTCGGTAAACTCATGCCTTCATTTTGCCCCGCTGCCCCCATGCCCCTGTTCTGGAAGCCCTACAAGTCCGACGTGACGAACTTCATCGAAGAGCTGAAGGCGAAGAAGCCCACGCTGGAAGCCGAGCAGCGCGCCGGCCGCGCCCTGCTATGGGACAAGGCCCTGGACCGCCAGGCGCAGGCCGAATGGCAGCAGGCCAAGGTGCCGCAGCAGCCTTACGTCTACCAGACCGACCCGGATTGAGGGCTTGAAGCCCGCGTCCAGCCCCCCAGGCCTGCCGCAAGCACTGAGCGACCAGCTGGCCCAGACCTTGGCCGCCGAAGCCGCCCCGCCCGAGCCGCGCGTCGTCGACCAGGTGGCCGTGGCCCGCCTGTACGGCGAGCCGCTGTTCCGCATGCCGCAGGACCTGTACATCCCGCCGGACGCGCTGGAAGTTTTCCTCGAAGCCTTCGAAGGCCCGCTGGACCTGCTGCTGTACCTGATCCGGCGCCAGAACTTCAACATCCTGGACATCCCGCTGGCCAGCGTCACCAAGCAGTACCTGGAATACGTGGCCCAGATCCGCCGCCACAACCTGGAACTGGCCAGCGAATACCTGCTGATGGCGGCCATGCTGATCGAAATCAAGAGCCGCATGCTCTTGCCGCCGAAGAAAAGCGCCGACGGCAGCGAGCCGGAAGACCCGCGCGCCGAACTCGTGCGCCGGCTGGTGGAATACGAACAGATCAAGCAGGCCGCCGCCCGGCTGGAAGCCCTGCCGCTGGTGGGCCGCGACTTCCTGCGCGTGCAGGTGCATGTCGAACAGAGCCTGCAGCCGCGCTGGCCCGACGTCAGTGCCGACGACCTGCGCCAGGCCTGGCTGGACATCCTGGCCCGCGCGCGCCTGAACCAGCACCACACCATCAGCCGCGAACAGCTGTCGGTGCGCGAACACATGAGCATCGTCCTGCGCAAGCTGCAGGGCCGGCGCTTCCTGGAATTCCACGATCTGTTCGACGTCACCCGCGGCACACCGGTGCTGGTGGTGACCTTCGTGGCGATGCTGGAACTCTCGCGCGAACAGCTGCTGGAAGTGACCCAGGCCGAAGCCTTCGCGCCCATCTACGTGCGGCTGGCCTACCAGCCTTCCTGAATCCGGCTGCAAGCCGGGCCAAGGCGGCGCAACTTCACGCCGTCACGGCCAAGATCACGCTGGATGCCTTGAAGAAGGCCACCGCCCGCACACCCACGGCCAGCCCCAGGTGCTTCACGCTGGCCTGGGTGACGGTGGCGGCGATGCTGCCGCCGCCGTCGATGTCGATCAGCACTTCGGCGTTCACCGCGCCGGGCGTGACGGCGCTGACCGTGCCGGGCAGCTGGTTGCGGGCCGACAGCCGGGCGTCTTCCAGGCCGGTGGCCACCAGGACAGACGACGATTTCACCAGCGCCATCGCCGTCATGCTCGTGCGCAGGCCCAGGGCTTCGGTGCTGTCGCGCGTGACCACGGCCACCAGGCGCACGCCACCCGGCAAGGTCAGTTCAACCTCGTCGTTCACCGCGCCCGCGCGCACCGCGCTGACGGTGCCGACGAACTGGTTGCGGGCACTGGTCTTCATGTTGATCACCTTCAGCAGCGAAAAGTCCTGGTCCAGGTCGATCGACTGCGCGTCCAGCAGGCGCAAGAAACGTTGGTGCACGGCGTCGATCTCTTCGAAGCGTTCGACCAGCCGCAGGCCATGTGCCGTCAGCCGCGTGGACCCACCGCCGCGCCCGCCGGTGCTGCGTTCCACCAGGGGCGTACCGGCCAGGGAGTTCATGGCGTCGATGGCGTCCCAAGCGCCCTTGTAGCTCAGGCCCACGGCCTTGGCGGCGTGGGTGATGGACCCCTGCTGGGCCACGGCGCGCAGCAAGGCCATGCGGTCCTGCCCGCCCAGCCGCTCGTCGCCCCGGGCCAGCCAGATGGCGCCCTCGAGCGTCAGCCGCTGGGGTTTCTTGCGGCGCGGTGGGGCTGGCGTCATGGCCGGGCTGGCAGCGCGCACGCGGCGTCTGCGGGCGGGCTGCCCGCAGGGCCCACCACGCGGCCGGCGTCGATGTGCAGCACATCGTCGGCCAGCATCTGCAGGTCGTCGTCGTCGTGCGTGATCAGCAGCATGGGAATGCCCAGCTGCGCCTGCAGGTCGCGCAGTTCGGCGCGCAGGCGCTGGCGCAGCGCCTTGTCCAGCGCCGCGAAGGGCTCGTCCAGCAACAGGGCCGTGGGGTCGTTGACGAGTGCGCGCGCCAGTGCCGTGCGCTGGCGCTGGCCGCCCGACAGCTGGTGCGGCTGATGACGGGCCACGCCCGTCAGGTCGAAGGCCTGGATCCAGCGGTCCACCGCGGCATCAGGCCGGTCCTGCGGGGCGTTGATCCAGCGCCGGCCCGCGGGCTGGCGGGCAAAGGCGATGTTCTGCCGCACCGTCAGGTGCGGGAACAGCGCGTAGTCCTGGAACACGAACGCCAGCCTGCGCTGCTGCGGCGACAGCGAAACGCCGGCAACGCTGTCGTACAGCACGCGGCCAGCCACTGCGGCGTGGCCGGCGTCGGGGCGCACGATGCCGGCCAGCATCTTCAGCGTCTGCGTCTTGCCCGCGCCGGAAGGCCCGAACAGCACCAGCCGGCGCGCGCTGCTGCGAAAGGCCAGGTCCAGGCTGAACTGCGTGCCGGCATGGCGCAGCTGCTTGCGCAAGGTCAGGTCCCAGACCGGGGCGTGCACGGCAGGGGGCACGGCGGTGCTTTCGGGCTGCGCACTTCGGTACGCGCCCATCGGGCGGCCCAGCATGCTCATGCCCGCGGCGCCACCCGGCCAGGCACCAGGCGGCCGGCCGACAACAGCACGGCCATGCAGACCAGCGACGTGACGGCGACCAAAAAGTTGGCCGTGTCGTCCTGCCCGGCCTGCACGGCTTCGTAGACGGCGATCGACAGCGTCTGCGTCTGGCCGGCGATGCTGCCGGCCACCATCAGCGTGGCGCCGAATTCGCCCAGCGCCCGCGCGAACGACAGCAGCAGGCCCGACAGGATGCCGCGCCAGGCCAGCGGCAGCGAGACGCGAAAAAACACCGCCGCTTCGCTGACACCCAGCGAACGCGCGGCGTCTTCCAGCTGCGGGTCCAGCGTCTCGAAGGCAGCGCGCGCGGCCTTGAAGACCAGCGGGAACGACACCACCGTGGCCGCAATCACCGCCGCCTGCCAGCTGAAGATCAGCCGGATGCCGAAGTGCTGCAGCAGCCACGCGCCCACCGGCCCCTGGCTGCCGATCAGCACCAACAGGTAGTAGCCCAGCACCGTGGGCGGCATCACCATCGGCAGGGTCAGCAAGGCGTCGGCCAGGTCGCGGCCCGGGAAGCGCCAGCGCGCCAGCGCCCAGCCTGCGGCCACGCCCAGGAACAGGTTCAGCAGAGTCGCCCAGCCGGCCACCTTCAGCGTCAGCGCCAACGGCACCCACGCGCCTTCCATGCTTGTCAAGCGGCGCCGTTCAGAACCTGGCCACGGGGGCGCACTGGCGCGCGCCGGGCGTGCAGCCGCGCCATCTCAGGGCCTGCCAAAGCCGTGTTTCGCCAGCACGGCCTGGGCCGGCGCGCTGGTGAGGAAGTCGACGAACTTCTGCGCCAGGTCGGCGTGGGCGCTGGCGGCCACGGGCGCGGCCGGGTACCGGATGGGCGTGGCAGTGGGCGCCACCAGCGCGACTTTGACCTTGTCGGGCATCAGGGCCGCGTCGGTGGCGTAGACGAACCCGGCGTCGACCTCGGCCCGGGCCACGTAGTCCAGGGCCTGGCGCACATTGTTGGCGCCGATCATCTTCGGCTCGATCGCGCCCCACAGGCCTGCCGCCTGCAGCACCCCCCGCGTGTAGCGCCCCACCGGCACGCTGGCGGGCAAGCCGATGACGATGCGCGCATAGCCCGGCTGGGTCAGTTCGACCAGGGCCTTCGGCAGCTGGCGGCTGGCTGCCGGAACGACCACCACCAGGGCGTTGGCAGCGAAGTCGCGCCGCGCCGCGGTCTTGATCAGGTTCTGCGCCTGCGCCTGGTTCATGGTTTCCTGGTCGGCGCTGGCGAACACGTCGGCGGGTGCGCCTTTGGCAATCTGCTGCAGCAAGGCACCAGAGGCTGCGAAGTTGAACTGCAGCTGCGTACCAGGGTGCAGCGCCTCGAACACCGGCCCCAGTTCCCTGAAGGCATGGGTCAGGCTGGTGGCGGCGGAAACGGTCAGCACGGCGGCATGGCTGGCCAGGCTGAGCGTGGCGGCCAGCAGCAAGGCAGCCGTGCGGACGAGCAGTCGTCGAGCGGTGACAGGCATCGTGCGGCAGACGGATTATGCGAAATGTTCTGCAGTTTATCTTGCCTGATACCTTGTGCGCTGTGCTGACTGGCGCTTGCAGGTTTACGAATTGGAAAACGGGCGCCTTAGCCAAAGCAGGCCTAGGGCCTGCCACCACAAAAGGGACGTAAAGTCGCATTGATAGCGCTGCAGCCAAGCTTCGTTTGATCGCGCTCTGCCCTGCCCGCCGCGCCGGCCGGAACGGCTGACCACTCACTCTTGCGGGCCATCACCGATGGCGCCAGCGCTGCCGGGCCGGAACAATCGATCAGTCGCCCGCCATCGAATCCAGCTCATCACCATGGCCCTGCCCTTCTCCCGCCGACTGGTTGCCGCCCTCACCCTCGCCCTGGCCACATGCAGTTTGGCGCTGCCGCTGCAGGCGCAGGACAGGTTCATCGTGATGGCATCCACCACATCCACCGAACAGTCGGGCCTGTTCGGCCATCTCCTGCCGTTGTTCAAGCAGGCCACAGGCATCGACGTGCGGGTCGTGGCGGTCGGCACCGGGCAGGCGCTGGACACCGGCCGCCGCGGCGACGCCGACATCGTCTTCGTGCACGACCAGGCCGCAGAAGAGAAGTTCGTGGCCGAAGGCTTCGCCACCGCCCGCCGGCCCGTGATGTACAACGATTTTGTCCTGATCGGGCCGAAGGCCGACCCCGCCGGCGTGAAGGGGCGGGACATCGCCGCGGCCCTGGGCCGGCTGTGGGCAGCGGGCACGGGCGGCACACCGCCTGCCAGCTTCATTTCTCGTGGTGACAAGAGCGGCACCCACGCCGCCGAACTGCGCTACTGGAAAGCGGCCAACGTCGACGTCACCGCGGCCAAGCCGGCCCAGTACAAGGAATGCGGCTGCGGCATGGGCCCGGCGCTGAACATCGCCAGTTCGACCCATGCCTATGTGCTGGCAGACCGTGGCACCTGGCTGAACTTCAAGAACCGTGGCGAACTGACGGTGCTGGTGGAGGGCGACCGGCGGCTGTTCAACCCCTACGGTGTGATGGTCGTGAACCCGGCCAGGCACCCGCATGTGAAGAAAGACCTGGCCCAGGCCTTCGCCGACTGGGTGGTGTCCCCTGCCGGCCAGGCGGCCATCGCCAGCTACAAGATCGGTGGCGAGCAGCTGTTCTTCCCGAGCGCGGGTTCCTGAACCGGGGGCGGGCGCGGCCCGCGCTGCATGGCGTGCGGCCTACCGCGGGCCCACGTGCGCTGCTGCGCCGGCCGCAGGCTGGCAAACCGCGGTGCCGTGACGTCCGACACGGCCGAAACGGACAAACCACGCGCGTAAGGGACCCCGTGGTCCGCTTGGGCTCGCGACAATTCCGTTCATCGGAACGAACGCGTCAATCCCTAATATGAAACCCTTTTCTCTCGCGCTGGCCTTGGCGCTGACCACCCTGGCCAGCCTGCCTGCCGCGGCCAGCGTCATCACCCTGCAGACCCGCCAGTCCACCGCCGCCGCTGCCCCCGCAGGCACGCCGGCCCAGATGGGCAGCTACTACCAGAACCTGGTGGAAGGCCTGCTGCTGCAGGCGCCGAGCGCCGGCTACTGCGACACCATGCCGGCGGCCTATCTGGCGCTGGAGAATTCCAGCAACTGCGCCGGCAGCAACACCGACATCGCTTTCAAGTTCACGGTGGACTTCGGCATCAGCGCCGCGCAGGCCGGCAGCATCAGCTTCCAGGTGGGCCCCGACTTCGGCAAGGGCGGCGCCGTGTTCCTGAACGGCGCGCTGCTCGCAGCATCGAAGGACGACCTCTGGTGGGGCGGCAACTATGGCGCTTCCACCGAGATCCTGTCCTTGCACAACATCGCCATCGGCGCCGGCAACCACCGGCTGGCCATCTACGGCCTGGAGGCCTGCTGCGACGGTCTGCAGAGTGCCCAGTACCGACTGGGCGGCACCAAGACCTGGGCCCCGCTGTCGACCACCGACGAACTGAAGGCCGTGCCCGAGCCGCTGACCGCAGCCCTGGTGCTGGCCGGCTTGCTGGGCATGGTGGTGGCGGGCCGCAAGCGCGGGCGCTGAACAGCGGGCAGGGACAGGGGCAGCGCGCCGTCCAGGCGCCTGGTCAGTGCGCCTCGTCCCAGTTCGGCCCGACGCCCACTTCGGCCAGCAGCGGCACCTTCAGCTGGGCCACGCCAGCCATCAGCCGCGGGATGGCTTCGCGCGCCCAGCCCAGTTCGGCTTCGGGCACTTCCAGCACCAGTTCGTCGTGCACCTGCATCACCATGCGCGTGGCACGGGCCTCGTCGTCCAGCGTCTTCTGCACCGCGATCATCGCCAGCTTGATCAGGTCAGCCGCCGTGCCCTGCATGGGCGCATTGATGGCCTGGCGCTCGGCCCCCGCCTTGCGCGGGCCGTTGCCGGAATTGATCTCGGGCAGCCACAGCCGGCGGCCGAACACGGTCTGCACGTAGCCCTTCTCGTGCGCTGACACGCGCGTTTCGTCCATGTAGCGCTTCACGCCGGCAAAACGCGCGAAGTACTTGTCGATGTAGTCCTTCGCAGCCTTCTGCTCGATGCCCAGGTTGCTGGCCAGGCCGAAGGCGCCCATGCCGTAGATCAACCCGAAGTTGATGACCTTGGCGTAGCGGCGCTGCTCGCTGCTGACCTCGTTCACCGCCACGCCAAAGACTTCAGCCGCGGTTGCCTTGTGCACGTCGATGCCTTCGGCAAAGGCGCGCAGCAGGCTCGGGTCTTCGCTGATGTGGGCCATGATGCGCAGTTCGATCTGCGAATAGTCCGCACTCATCAGCACATGCCCGGCTGGGGCGATGAAGGCCTCGCGCACGCGGCGGCCTTCGGGCGTGCGGATGGGGATGTTCTGCAGGTTCGGGTCGTTGCTGGACAGCCGGCCCGTCACCGCCACCGCCTGCGCGTAGTTGGTGTGCACGCGGCCGGTGGCCGCGTTCACCATCAAGGGCAGCTTGTCGGTGTAGGTGCCCTTCAGCTTGCTCAAGGACCGGTGCTCCAGGATGCGCGCCGGCAGCGGGTAATCCGCCGCCAGTTCGGCCAGCACCTCTTCGTCGGTGCTGGGCGCGCCGGTGGCGGTCTTCTTCTTCACCGGCAGGCCGAGCTTGGTGAACAGGATGTCGCCGATCTGCTTCGGCGACCCCATGTTGAAGGGCTGGCCCGCGATGTCGTAGGCCTCCTGTTCCAGCGCCATCATGCGTTCGGCCAGCTGGTGGCTCTGCCGGGCCAGCACAGCCGCGTCGATCAGAACACCATGGCGTTCGATGCGCTGCAGCACGATGCTGGTGGGCATCTCGATGTGCTCGTAGACGAAGCGCAGGCCAGCGTCAGCCGCCACTTCAGGCCACAGCTTGCCGTGAACCTGCACGGCCATTTCGCTGTCTTCGCCGCTGTATTCACTGGCTTTGGCCACGTCCACCTGGGCGAAAGGAATCTGGTTCGCGCCCTTTCCGCACAGGTCTTCGTAGCTCAGCCCGCGGCGGCCCAGGTGGCGGTCGGCCAGGCTGGCCAGCCCGTGGGGTTTGTGCGCTTCCAGCACATAGCTTTCCAGCATCGTGTCGTGCACATAACCCCGCACCTGAACGCCATGGTTGGCGAACACATGCAGGTCGTACTTGATGTTCTGCCCCAGCTTGGGCCGGCTGGCGTCTTCCAGCCAGGGCTGCAGCCGGGCCAGCACGTCGGCCAGCGGCAGCTGCGCCGGAGCATCGGGGTAGTCGTGCGTCAAAGGCACATAAGCCGCGCGCCCAGGTTCGACGGCAAAGCTGATGCCCACGATGCGGGCGCGCAGCGCATCCAGCGAATCGGTCTCGGTGTCGATGGCCACCAGGGGCGCGGCGTGTAGACGTTGCAGCCAGTCGTCCAGACGTTCCCAGGTGCTGATGGTTTCGTAGTCGCGCGCCAGCGGCAGGCCGGCGGGGGCGGCAGGGGCCGCGCCTTCGGCAGCCGTGCTGCCAGCCTCTGCCGGCCCCGCGGCCGCAGCAACGGTGCCTTCGATCTCGCGCTTCCAGGTCTTGAAGCCGTAGCGTTCGTAGAAGGCCAGCAGGCCGGCGGTGTCCACGGGCCGCAGGGCCAGCGCGTCCAGCGCCGGCCAGCCCGGCACCTGCGCAGTCAGGTCGCAGTCGGTGACCACGGTCACCAGCTTGCGGCCGGTGGGCAGCCAGTCCAGGGCCTTGCGCAGGTTGTCGCCCGCGGCGCCCTTGATGCTGGCCGCCGCGGCGATCACACCGTCCAGCGAACCATGTTCAGCCAGCCACTTCGCGGCCGTCTTCGGGCCCACCTTGTCAACGCCGGGCACGTTGTCGACCGTGTCCCCCACCAGAGTGAGGAAGTCGACGATGCGGTCGGGCGGCACACCGAACTTGGCCAGCACACCGGCTTCATCGAGCTTCTCGTTGCTCATGGTGTTGATCAACGTCACGTTCGGCGTCACCAGCTGCGCCAGGTCTTTGTCGCCGGTGCTGACCACCACCTGGTGGCCACTGGCAGCGGCCACGCGTGCCAGCGTGCCGATGGCGTCGTCGGCCTCGATGCCGGGCACTTCCAGCACCGGCCAGCCGAGCAGGCGCACCACTTCGTGGATGGGCTCGATCTGCTGCACCAGCGGTTCGGGCATGGGGGCGCGCTGGGCCTTGTAGTCGGGGTACCAGTCGTCGCGAAAGGTCTTGCCTTTGGCGTCGAACACGCACACCGCGTGTTCGGCCGGGATCTGTTCGCGCAGGCGCTTCATCATTGCCACCATGCCGTGCACGGCGCCCGTGGGCACGCCTTCCGGGCCGCGCAGGTCGGGCATAGCGTGGTAGGCGCGGTACAGGTAGCTGGAACCGTCGACCAGCAGCATGATCTTTTCACTCATGCCAGGCATTGTGGCGCGGCGGCAGGGCCGGGCGCAGGGGCTTGGCAGGCTTGGCGCCAGGGGGGCCTGCGTAGAATCGAGGGCATGAAACAACGCCTGCGTCCCGCCCGTCTTGCCAGCATGGCCAGTCTCGCCAGCCTGGCCATCCTGGCCGCTGGCGCAGCGCTGGCGCAGACGGCGCCGCCGCCTGTTGCCCCGTCCGAGCCACCGTCTGCCGCAGGCCCGGCCGCTTCGGCGGCCCAGCGTGCCGAGCCGTCGTCGGAACGCCGCGTGATCGAAGACGAAAAGGTGCGCATCGAAGAAACACGCATCCGCGGCCAGGTGCAGCGCATCACCGTGCGCAGCAAGCTCACGGGCCAGGACTTCGAAATCATCGTCGGGCCCGGCGGCCGCGACCCTTCGCAGAAAAATGACGCGGGCGGCCAGCGCGCCTGGTCGCTGTTCCGCTTCTGACGGGCTGGCCCGCGGCCATGGCGGTCTACACCGAAGTCGGCTTTGCCGAGGCCGATGCACTGCTGCGCAGCCTGGGCCTGGGTGAGCTGACCGACCTGCAGGGCATCCGTTCCGGCATCGAGAACACCAACTACTTTGCCACCACGGTGCGCGGGCAATGGGTGCTGACGCTCTTTGAACGCTTGCCGCGCGAACAGCTGCCCTACTACCTGAAGCTGATGCAGCACCTGGCGGCCCACGGCATCCCCGTGCCCGCCCCGCAACCCGCCGCCAGCGGCGAACTGGTGCACACCGCAGCCGGCAAGCCGGCAGCGGTGGTAACGCGCCTGCCCGGCAGCCACCGCCTGGCGCCAGACGCCCCGCACTGCGCCCAGGTGGGCGACATGATGGCGCGCATGCACATCGCCGGCACCCGCTTCGACGGCGCCCAGCCGCATCTGCGCGGCCTGTCCTGGTGGGCCGACACCGTGCCCGTGGTGCTGCCGCATCTGCAGCCCGCCCAGGCCCGGCTGCTGGCCGACGAGCTGGCCTTCCAGCAGCAGGTGGCTGCATCGGCCGCCGGCCAGGCGCTGCCGCGCGGGCCCATCCACGCCGACCTGTTCCGCGACAACGTGATGTTCGACGACACCGCCGGGCCCGACCGGCTGTGCGGCTTCTTCGACTTCTACTTTGCCGGCACCGACACCCTGCTGTTCGACGTGGCGGTGTGCCTGAACGACTGGTGCGCCGACCCCGCCAGCGGCCGCCCCTGCGACGACCGCGCCGCGGCCTTCATGGCCGCCTACGAAGCCGTACGGCCGTTGCACAGCGCCGAGCTGCGCCTGCTGCCGGCGCTGCTGCGCGCGGCCGCGCTGCGCTTCTGGATTTCCCGCCTGTGGGACTGGCACCTGCCGCGCGATGCCGCCCTGCTGCAGCCCAAGGACCCGACACACTTCGAACGCGTGCTGGGCTATCGCATTGCCGAGCCCTGGCACCCCAGGACTGCCTGACCCCATGCCCCTGCTGTTGAAATCCGTTGAACCTGCCCGCGGCCCGCGCTGGGTGGGCGACGCCTTTCGTTTGTTCAAGCGCCGACCGCTGCCCTTCGCGTTGATGTTCATGGCCTTCCTGCTGGCGGCCGTGGTGGCCAGTGCCGTGCCGGTGCTGGGCGGTGTGCTGCAGATGATGATGCTGCCGCTGCTGTCGCTGGGCTTCATGGTGGCCAGCCAGTCGGCCCTGCTGGACGGCCCGGTGTCGCCGCGCCAGTTCATCGAACCGCTGCGCGGCGCCGACCCTCAGCGCCGCAAGGCGCTGCTGACGTTGTGTGTGGGCTATGGCATCAGTGCCGCGCTCATCCTGCTGCTGTGCGACGTGGTCAGCGACAGTGCCCTGCTGCGGCTGCAGGAATTGATGGCCCGCGGCGACAGCACGCAAGCCGAGGTGCAGGCCCTGCTGAACGAACCCGGCGTCAGCCTGGCCGCGCTGCTGGGCATCAGCCTGGGCACTGCCTTGTCCATCCCCTACTGGCACGCGCCAGCCCTGGTGCACTGGGGCGGCCAGGGCGTGGCGCAGGCCTTGTTTTCCAGCGCGCTGGCCGTCTGGCGCAGCAAGGGCGCGATGCTGGGCTACCTGGCTACCTGGGTGGCCCTGGTGCTGGGTGTGGGCGTCGGTTCGGCCCTGATCTTCGGCCTGCTAGGCCTGGGGCAGCTGGCCAGCCTGGTCAGTGTGCCGGCCGGCCTGTTCCTGTCGACGGTGTTCTACATCTCGCTGCTGTTCAGCTTCAACGACAGCTTCGGTGGGGCGGAATCGGTGCGGGCGGAGCCAGTGGAACCGGCTTGATGGACTAGGGCGCAGTGCCGAAGGTTGCTTTCGGCGCTTTACGGTCAATTGGCGCGGACCCTTCGGGTCGTTCAGTGGGTCCCTGGGGCTACGGGGCTTGAGTGGCCCCTTCCGCTCATGTCCCCCGCCAGCGCTGCGCAGGCGAACGTCGCAGCAATGCGCCGCGCTGGCTCCTCCTTGACTTCGCTCCAGGGGCCACCCAAGCCCCGCAGCCCGGCAAGATGGCAGCACGCCACCGGTGGCGTGCAGGCCTCTCGTCCAAGAGCAACTACGTCGCCGCGCGGCCGGTCGCGCGGCACCATCTTGCCGGGCTGCGGCAGTCGGGTGGCCCCCGTAGCGAAGTCAAGGAGGAGCCAGCGCAGTGGCCTGCGCAACCGTTGGCATATGAAGCGCTGGCGGGGGACATGAGCGTAGGGGGCCACCCGACTGACGCAGCCCTGGGAACAACGATGCCATCCAATGGGTCCGAGCGAACGACAGCCAAGTGCCAGAAGCAGCCCCTACCTCAATCCACTGGCGTCAGCTTCGCAATCGCCAATGCCAGCCACTTGCTGCCGTGGCGGCCGAATTGCACCTGGGCGCGGGCGTCGGCGCCCTGGCCTTCCAGGGTGGTGATGACGCCTTCGCCGAACTTGGTGTGGAACACCGTCTGCCCGGTGCGAAAGCCGCCCACCGTCTGCGCCGCGGCCATGGCCGCGGGCAATGGTGTGTGAACGGGTGAACGCGGTTCTACGCGCCCCGTGCCCACGATGCTGCCCAGCCCGCTGCCGCGCTGCCAGGCCTGCTGGTAGTCGCGCGCAAAGCCCGAACCGAAGCCCTGGTTGCGCGGGGTGATCCACTTCAGCGCGCCTTCGGGCAGTTCTTCGATGAAGCGGCTCTTCACGTTGTAGCGCGTCTGGCCGTGCAGCATGCGCGTCTGGCTGAAGCTCAGGTACAGGCGCTTGCGCGCGCGGGTGATGGCCACGTACATCAGCCGCCGTTCTTCTTCCACGCCATCGGCGTCGTTCAGGCTTTGCTCGTGCGGGAACAGGCCTTCCTCGATGCCGGTGATGAAGACCGCATCGAATTCCAGGCCCTTGGCCGAATGCACCGTCATCAGCTGGATGGCGTCGGCGCCCGCCTGGGCCTGGTTGTCGCCGGCTTCCAGGCTGGCGTGCGTGAGGAAGGCCGCCAGCGGCGACATGATCTCGCCCGTTTCTGCGTCGGGCACTGGGACCGGGCCGCCGCCCGCGGCAGCGCCCTGTTCGTCCACCGGCAGGGCTACGGCGTCCTTGCCGAAGCCTTCCTGTGTCACGAAGCTCTCGGCCGCGTTCACCAGTTCCTGCAGGTTTTCCACCCGGTCCTGGCCTTCCTTGTCGGTCTTGTAGAAGTCCAGCAGGCCGCTGTGCTGCAGGCACTGGTCGATGATCTCGCGCAGCGTCTGGCCGCGCGTGTTGTCGCGCAGCATGTCGACCAGCTTGACGAAGCCCTGCAGGTTCGCCCCGGCCTTGCCCGCCACCGCTCCCACGCTTTGGTAAAGGCTGCGGCCGGACTGCCGTGCCGCGTCCTGCAGGTTTTCGATGCTGCGCGCGCCGATGCCGCGGGTGGGAAAGTTCACCACGCGCAAAAAGCTGGTGTCGTCGTTCGGGTTCTCGACCAGGCGCAGGTAGGCCAGCGCGTGCTTGATCTCGGCGCGCTCGAAGAAACGCAGGCCGCCGTAGACGCGGTAGGGCACGCCAGCGTTGAACAAGGCGCTTTCGATGATGCGGCTCTGCGCATTGCTGCGGTACAGCAGCGCGATCCCGCTGCGCGGCGTGCCGCCGCGGTGCAGCTGCTGCGCCTCTTCCAGGAACCACTGCGCTTCGGCAAAGTCGCTGGTGGCTTCGAACACGCGCACCGGTTCGCCAGCGCCCGCGTCGGTGCGCAGGTTCTTGCCCAGGCGCTGGGTGTTGCGGCTGATCAGCTCGTTGGCGGAATCCAGGATGTTGCCGTAACTGCGGTAGTTCTGTTCCAGCTTGATGACGCGCTGCACGCGGTATTCGCGTTCGAAGTCGGCCATGTTGCCCACCCGCGCGCCGCGGAAGGCGTAGATGCTCTGGTCGTCGTCGCCCACGGCGAACACGGCCTGCGCCCCGCCAGGCGGCGCCAACATCTTCAGCCACGCGTACTGCAGCTTGTTGGTGTCCTGGAACTCGTCCACCAGCAGGTGGCGAAAGCGCTGCTGGTAGTGCTGCCGCAGCGTGGCGTTGTCGCGCAGCAGTTCGTAGGTGCGCAGCAGCAGTTCGGCGAAATCGACCACGCCTTCGCGCTGGCACTGGTCTTCATAGGCCTGGTAGATCTCCACCAGCTTGCGCGTCTGCTCGTCGCGCACTTCCACGTCCTTCGGGCGCAGGCCGTCTTCCTTGCTGCCGGCGATGAACCAGCCCACCTGCTTGGGCACGAAGCGTTCCTCGTCCAGGTTCAGCGCCTTGATGACGCGCTTCACGGCACTCTGCGTGTCGCTGCTGTCCAGGATCTGGAAGCCCTGCGGCAGCGCCGCCAGCTTCCAGTGCGCACGCAGGAAACGGTTGCACAGGCCGTGGAAGGTGCCGATCCACATCCCGCGCACGGCCACGGGCAGCATGGCGCCCAGCCGCGTGAGCATCTCCTTCGCGGCCTTGTTCGTGAAGGTCACCGCCAGCACGCCGCCGGGCGACACCTGGCCGGTCTGCATCAGCCAGGCGATGCGCGTGGTCAGCACGCGCGTCTTGCCCGAACCGGCGCCCGCCAGGATCAGCGAAGGCACCGCAGGCAGGGTGACGGCTGCCATCTGTTCCGGGTTCAGCCCGCGCAGCAAGGCGGGCGCGGCCAGGGCCGCCGGGGTTTGCAGGTCAGGGTCGGCCGATGACTCATTCATCACCGGATTCTAGAAGTCGTGCCGATAACCAGCCTTGCACCCCGCACGCCCGGGGGCACCGCCGATCGACAAGCCGCCTGCAGGAACCGACACTCCCTTGCCGATGACCCCACCCACCCCTTCGACCCCTTCTACCGCTTCCGCCCCATCCACGAAGGCCCGTTCAGGGCGCCGCGCAGCTGCCGTGCTGGCCCTGGCGGGCGGCTTGGGCAAGCTGCTGTTGCTGGCCTGGCTGCTGGCCCCCAGCCAGGGCCAGGCCAACGACGCCGTGCGCGCCGGGCGCGCCATGTTCCTGGGCGAAACGGCTCTGCTTGCACGCCTGGCCACGCAACAGCAGGCGCTGGCGGCCACGGCCAGCCGCTGCATCAACTGCCACAGCGCGCCCGGCCTGCGGCCAGCCACGGGCACTGCACCCGTCCCCAGCGCCAGCACGAGCAACAGCACGCGCAACGGCGCGGGTGCCAGCCCCGCCAGCTATGGCCCGGCGCTGAATTCCGCCGCGTTGCTGCAGCCTCAGGCGCGCCGCGGCGGCCCACCATCGCGATACGACGCCGCCAGCCTGTGCCGGGTGTTGCGCGACGGGGTCGACCCGGCGGGCGTGATGCTGAACCCGGCCATGCCCCGCTACGGCGTGGACGATGTGCAGTGTCGGCAGCTCTGGACCCTGCTGACCAGCGACCTGTGACCTGCCCAGCCCTCATGCCGGCCCCGGCCAGCCGCCACACGCCTGAACAGGCCGCCGGACAGCGCCGCCGCGCCGTGCTGGGCGCTGGCATCGGCTGCCTGCCCGGGCTGATGGCCGGCATCGCAGCGCCTGCAGCGGCGCACAACGAAGCCGGCCGCGTCGACCCGCCCCTGCCCGCCCCGGCACTGCTGCTGACGCGGGAAGATGCCACGCGCACGCCACTGCCCGAGATGCTGAAAGGCAAAGTCACGGCCCTGCAGCTGATGTTCACCGGCTGCACCGCCACCTGCCCGATTCAGGGCGCGATGTTCGCGGCCGTGCAAGCCGGCCTGCAGCGCCAGGCGCGGCCCGACGCCCGGCTGCAGCTGCTGTCGCTGAGCATCGACGCCCTGAGCGACGACCCCCCGGCCCTGGCACGCTGGCTGCGCCAGCAGGGCGCCGGCCCGCGCTGGCGCGCCGCCGTGCCCAGCGTGGCCGGGGTCGATACGCTGCTCGACTTCCTGCGCGGGCGCAGCGTGGCCCCCGACCGTCACACCGCCCAGGTGTACGTGTTCGGCCGGCGCGCCGAACTGCTGCTGCGGTCCACCGACTTCCCGGCGCCCAGCCAGGTTCTGGGCTGGTTGACGGCCGCCGCGGGCACGGGCTGAAGCCAAGCGGCCCTGGGCGTGGCAACTGCACGCGCCCACCCCCATGGCCCGGGGGGCTGTGTGCGTCGACAGGCGGCCCGGCCCGCCAGACACTCTGCAACACATGTTGTTTCTGACTGTCGACCATGCTCTTCAAGGCCCGCCATTGCCCTGCAACCACCCTGGCGAGCCTGTTGGCTGCGGCCCTGCTGGCCGCCTGCGGCGGCGGCAACAGCACGAGCGAAGCGACGGGTAGCGCCAGCCCTGCCGCGACATCGGCAAGCCCAGCCGCAACCCCGGCCCCCGCGGCTGAAGAAGACGGCCGCCAGCGCATCCTGGCCATCCAGGGCCCGGAACGTTCGCGCTGGTCCGCCCCGGCCAGCCTGCCACTGGTGCCAGCCGCCGGCGCCAACCTGCCAGACGGCCGCGTGCTGCTGTGGTCGGCACGGGACCGCTTCGAATTTGGCGGCAATGCCGGCCGCACCTACACGGCGCTGCTGAACCCGGCCACCGGGCAGGTCACCGAACAACTGGTCAGCGCCACCGGGCACGACATGTTCTGCCCCGGCACCAGCACCCTGCCCGACGGCCGCGTGCTGGTCAGCGGCGGTTCTTCCGACAAGCGCACCAGCATCTTCAACCCCGTCACGGGGGTGTGGACCACCGCCTCAGAACCGCGGATTGCCCGCGCTTACCACGCCAACACCGTGCTGGCCGACGGCTCGGTCTTCATGATCGGCGGCAGCTGGTCGGGTGGCACAGGCAACAAGCATGGCGAACGCTGGACCGAAGCCGGCGGCTGGCAGCTGCTGGACGGCGTGCGCGTGGACAGCATGCTCAGCAGCGACCCGACGCGCAACTTCGGCATGGACAGCCATTTCTGGCTGGTGCCCAGCGGCA
The DNA here is from genome assembly GCA_027485165.1 of Rubrivivax sp. Taxonomy (GTDB): domain Bacteria; phylum Pseudomonadota; class Gammaproteobacteria; order Burkholderiales; family Burkholderiaceae_C; genus Rubrivivax. The sequence goes on along the minus strand of JAIXRN010000057.1, from coordinate 14,357 downwards.
ACGGCCGCGTGCTGTATGCCGGCCCGGGCGTGGAAATGCAGTGGATCGACACCCGCGCGAATGACGGCAATGGCAGCGTGGAAGCCGCCGGCCGCCGCGGCGACGATGAATTCAGCGTCAACGGCAACGCCGTGATGTACGACGCTGGCCGTGTACTGAAGACCGGCGGCGCCGCCGGCTACAGCGACCGCGTGTCCAACGCCAACAGCTTCATCATCGACACCCGCAGCACCCGCGCCGAAGTGCGGCGCATCGTCTCGATGGGCTACCGGCGCAGCTTCCACAACTCCGTGGTACTGCCCAACGGACAGGTCGTCGTGTTGGGCGGCGCCACCACATCCGTGGCGTTCACCGACGCCAACGCGGTGATGGTGCCCGAGCTCTTCGACCCCGCCACCGAAAGCTTCACAGTCATGCCCGCGATGCGGGTGCCGCGCACGTATCACAGCCTGGCCCTGCTGCTGCCCGATGCGCGGGTGCTGGTCACCGGCGGCGGGCTGTGCGGCGCAGGCTGTGCGGCCAACCATGCGGACTACGAGATCCTGTCGCCCTACTACCTGTTCAACGCCGATGGCAGCACCGCCACACGGCCCGCCATCAGCAGTGCACCGGCCAGCGCCGCGCATGGCAGCAGCATCACCGTCACCACCAGCGCGCCCGTGACCGCGTTTGCCATCGTGCGCATGGCCAGCGCCACGCACGCCGTGAACAACGACCAACGCCGCCTGAGCCTGGCCTTCCGCGCCACGGGTACCAACACCTATGCCGTGGACATCCCGGCCAATGCCGGCTGGGCGGTGCCTGGCCAGTGGATGCTGTTTGCGAGCAATGCCGCGGGCGTGCCTTCGGTGGCGCGGGTGCTGGGCATCAACGGCACGGGCGTGCCCACGCTGCAGGTGCCGGCCAACACCGCCGCCGTCGTCGACACCCCCACCACCCTGGCGCTGCAGGCCACCAATGCCAGCAGCTATGCCGCCAGCGGGCTGCCCGACGGGCTGAGCCTGAATACGGGCACCGGCGTCATCAGCGGCGTGCCCACGCGCGCTGGCAGCTATGTTGTCAGCGTCACGGCACGCAACGGCACGGGTGCCAGCAGCTGGGACTTCCGCTTTACCGTGCTGCCCGCAGCAGTGCCCGGCGGCTGGCGCCAGGTGCGCCTGGAAAGCACCGCCGCCGTGAACGGCAACCCCTGGGCCAGCATGGCCGAACTGCAGGTGCTGGACGCCGACGGGCGCGAGATTCCGCGCACGGCCTGGGTGGCCAGCGCGTCCAGCGCCGAAACCGCGGGCGAGAACGGCGCCGCCAACCAGGCGCTGGACGGCAACCCCAGCACCTACTGGCACAGCCGCTACACCGGCAGCACCCCGGTGCACCCGCACACCTTCAGCGTCAACCTGGGCGCTTCCCACCGCATCGGCGGCTTCCGCTACCTGCCGCGCCCGGCCGGCGCCAACGGCACCATCACCGGCTGGCGCTTCCTGGCCAGCAACGACGGGCAAAACTGGACGCTGCTGGGCAGCGGAGACTTCAGCACCCTGGGCGAGGCCGGCGCAGAAAAGACCGTCCACCTGCAGAACGTGGCGCGCGGCCGGCCGGCCAGCCAGTCCAGCACCTCGATCCCGTCGGGCACCGCCAGCCGCGCCGTAGACGGCAACACCAACGGCAACTTCTCTGCGGGCTCGGTTTCGCACACTGGCAACGAGGCACAGGCCTGGTGGGAAACCGACCTGGGCAGCCAGAAGACGATGCACGCCGTACGCCTGTGGAACCGCAGCGACTGCTGCGCCGACCGGCTGAGCAACTTCCACATCCTGCTGTCGCCCACGCCCATGGCCGGGCGCAGCCTGGCGCAGCTGCTGGCCGACCCTGCCGTCCGCCGCATTTCCGTGCCTGGCGCTGCCGGCGCGCTGAGCACCTGGCCGCTGGCCGGCAATGGGCGCTACCTGCGCGTGCAGCTGGCCGGCACGAATGCCCTGCACCTGGCCGAGGTGGAAGCCTTCGGCCGTGACGCCGACAACAGCCCGCCGCTGCTGACCACGCCCGCCGCGCAGAACCACCCCGCCGGCACGGCGCTGACCCTGCCGCTGCAGGCCAGCGACGCCGATGGCGACGCCATCAACTGGCAAGCAGCCGGGCTACCGCCAGGCCTGGCCATCAACGGCGCCACGGGCCTGATCAGCGGCACCCCCACCACGGCCGGTGGCTACAACGTGCAGGTCACGGTGACGGACAGCCGCGGCGCCCGCACGAGTGCCAGCTTTGCCTGGACCATCCAGACTGTGCTGCCCGTGATCGCGCCCATCAACACCCCGCTGGTGATGCAAGGCGGCAGCGCCAGCTACCGCGCCAGCGCCACAGGTGGCGGCCTGCAGTTCAGCTGGGACTTTGGCGACGGCAGCCCTGTCAGCGCCTACAGCCCCAACCCCGCCATCACCAAGACCTGGCCCAACCCCGGCGTCTACACCGTGACGCTGAGCGTGCGCAATGCGAACAACGACATCAGCACGCGCCGCTTCTACCAGGCCGTGCAGACCAGCGGCAACAGCAGCGCGCGCGCGGTGGCCAGCAGCCCGATCGCGGTGCAGACCCGCGCCGGCAGCAGCGACCGGCTGTGGGTGGTGAACCCCGACAACGACAGCGTCAGCGTCTTCGACCTGGGCAGCAACACACGGCTGTCGGAAATACCGGTCGGTGTGCAGCCGGCCAGCATCACCCTGGCCAGCAATGGCCTGGCCTACGTAGCCAGCAGCCGGGGCGCCGGCGTGCACGTCATCGACACCAGCAGCCTGGCCGTGGTGGCCAGCTTCAGCCTGGTGCCGGGCTCGATGCCGCAGGGTATCGTGCTGCAGAACGACGGCGTGGGCTTCCTCAGCCTGGAAGGCACGGGTGAGATCTTCCGCTTCACGACTGCCGGTGAAGTGACGGCCGTGGCCAGCGTGCCTGGCGCGCGCCATCTGGCCCTGAGCCCGGACCGCACGCGGCTGCTGGTGTCGCGCTTCATCACCGCGCCACAGACCGGCGAGGGCACGGCCACGGTGGCTGGCACGGGCGGCGCCGAGGTGGTGGAACTCGACCCCAGTACGCTGGCCCGCCTGCGCAGCTTCACGCTGGGCTTTTCCACCCGGCCCGACACCACCCTCAGCGCCCGCGGCGTGCCCAACTACCTGGGCGCGCCGGCCATTGCACCCAACGGCCGCAGCGCCTGGGTGCCGTCCAAGCAGGACAACATCCAGCGCGGCACCCTGCGCGGCGGCGCCAGCCAGCCGCTGGACTTCCAGACCACGGTGCGCGCTGTTTCATCGCGCCTGGACCTGCAGGCTCAGACAGCCGACGCCGCCAACCGCGTGGACCATGACAACGCCGGCCTGGCCAGCGCGGCCCTGCACCACCCGGGCGGGGCCTACCTGTTCGTGGCGCTGGAGACCAACCGCCAGGTGGCGGTGATGGACGCCGTCGGCCGGCGCGAACTGTTCCGCCTGGAAGTGGGCCGCGCCCCGCAGGGCCTGGCGCTGAGCACCGACGCGCGCAGCCTGCTGGTGCACAACTTCATGGACCGCAGCGTCAGCCGCATCGACCTGGCACCGCTGCTGGACCGCGGTGAATCCGCCCTGCCCGCGCCGCTGGTGCTGGCCAGCGTGGCCAGCGAACGCCTGCCCACGGCCGTGCTGCGCGGCAAGCAGTTCTTCTACGACGCCCGCGACACCCGCCTGGCGCGCGACAGCTATCTCAGCTGCGCCAGCTGCCACCACGACGGCGGGCACGACGGCCGCACCTGGGACTTCACCGGCTTTGGCGAAGGCCTGCGCAACACCGTGGCCCTGCGCGGGCGCGCCGGCACGGGCAGCGCCAGCAGCCATGGCCGGCTGCACTGGAGCGGCAACTTCGACGAAGTACAAGACTTCGAAGGCCAGATCCGCGCCTTCGCGCGCGGCACCGGGCTGATGAGTGACGCGCTGTTCAACGCCGGCACCCGCGGCCAGCCGCTGGGCGACCCGAAGGCCGGTCTCAGCGCCGACCTGGACGCCCTGGCGGCCTACGTCAATTCGCTCAACAGCTTCGACCCCAGCCCCTTCCGGGTGGGCGGACAGCTGTCGGCCCAGGCCACGGCGGGCCAGGCGCTGTTTGCCGCCAGCTGCGCCAGCTGCCACGGCGGGCAGGCCTTCAGCAACAGCAGCGACGGCGCCCTGGCCAATGTCGGCACGATCAAGGCCGCCAGCGGCCGGCGCCTGGGGCAGCCGCTGACAGGCCTGGACGTGCCCACCCTGCGCGACGCCTGGGCCACCGCGCCCTACCTGCACGACGGGTCGGCCACCACGCTGGAAGACGCCATCCGCGCCCACACCACGCTGAACATCCCGGCCGCCAACGTGGCCCCGCTGGCAGCCTTCGTGCGCGAAATGGGCAGCGCACAGGCGCCTGTCACGCCGTTGGTGCCGCCACCACAGCCCGGCCAGGGCCTGCGCGCCAGCTACTTCGCCAACATCGGCCTGTCCGCCAGCCCGGTGCTGGTGCGCGACGAAACCATCGACTTCGGCTGGGGCACGGCCGCACCGGCGGCCAGCCTGCCGGCCGACAACTTCTCGGTGCGGTGGACCGGCAGCCTGCTGCCCACCACCAGCGGCAGCTACCGGCTGCAGACCACCGCCGACGACGGCGTACGGGTGTGGGTGAACAACGTGCTGGTGATCGACAACTGGGCCGACCAGTCGGCCACCACCACCACCAGCGGCGTGCTCAGCTTCAGCGCCGGGGTGGCCGTGCCACTGCGCGTGGAGTACTACGACAACACCGGCAGCGCTGAAGCCCGGCTGCGCTGGCAGCCGCCGGGAGCCGGTGGCTTCAGCATCGTGCCGGCAGCGCAGCTGCGGCCGCAGTAGGGCGGCCGGCCTACTGGCCAGGCCGGCCCGCCACGCGGGCCAGCAGGCTGGCCAGTTCCTCGAGCGTGTTTTCCTTCTTCATCAGCGCCCGCACCCCGGCCTGGCGGGCCTGTGAGCGCAGGTCTTCAGACAGATAGCCCGAACTGATGACCACGGGCAGCGCCGGTGCCAGCTGCTGCAGCTGGCGCGCCAGTTCCAGGCCCGACATGCCCGGCATGTTGAAGTCCGACACCACGGCCGCAAAGGGCAGCTTGGCGGCGCGCACCATGGCCAGGGCTTCACTGGCGCTGCCACACACGCTGACCTGCCAGCCGGCGCGCTGCAGCAGGCGCTGCACCATCACCACCATCACCTCGTCGTCGTCCACGTACAGCACGGACTGGCCGCCGCCCTGCCCGGCACGCGCCAGCGGGCTGGCCAGCGCCTGCGCAGCGGATGCCGCTTGCGCCAGCGGCAGCCATACATGGAAGGTGCTGCCCTGGCCGGGCGCGCTGTCCAGGGTTATGGCGCCTTCATGCCCGCGCACGATGCCGTGCACCACCGACAGACCCAGGCCTGTACCCTGCCCCACTGGCTTGGTGGTGAAGAAGGGGTCGAAGATGCGGTCGCGCAACGCGGGGTCGATGCCGGTGCCGTTGTCGCGCACCCAGAGGTGCGCGCAGGGGCCCGCGCGCAGCGCCAGCGGCGTCGCGTTGTCGGCATCGCGCGCGTCGTCGGACAGGCCGGTTTCCAGGCCCACGTCGATCAGGCCGTTCTCGTCCGGCAGGGCCTGCCAGGCGTTCGTGCACAGGTTCATCAGCACCTGCTGCAGCTGGGTGGCTTCGGCGCGCACCAGCAGCGGCACGTCGCTCAGCCTGGCATGCAGGCGCACACCGGCGGGCAGCGTGGCGCGCAGCAGGGCCAGGGTTTCGTCGACGATCGGCCGCAGCGGCTGCACCGTCAGCTGCTGCGGCTGGCGGCGGCTGAAGGTCAGGATCTGCTGCACCAGGGTGCGCGCGCGCAGGCTGGCCTTCTGGATCTGGTCCAGGCTGCTGCGCGCAGTGTGGCTGTCGGGCAGGTCGTCGCGCGCCAGCGCCACGTTGCCCAGGATGGCAGCCAAGATGTTGTTGAAGTCGTGCGCGATACCGCCAGCCAGAGTGCCGATTGATTCCATCTTTTGCACTTCGCGCAGCTGGCGTTCCAGCCCGCGGCGTTCGATCTCGCCCTGCTTGCGCTCGGTGATGTCGCGCGCCAGCACGATGAAGCGCGGCGGCGTGCCTGCAGCCACAGGCTTGCGCGACACCGACAGTTCAAACCAGTGCGGCCCGGTGGGCAGGTGCAGTTCGTACTGCAGCCCGCCGGAATAGCCGCTGGCATGCGCCTGCTGCAGCGCGCGCTGCACGACCTCGGCGGCTTCCAGCGGGATGAAGTGGTCCAGCCGCTGGCCGATGAAGCTTTCTGGCGGCGCCGCCAGCAGGTCGTGGCGCGGCGAATGGTGACCGTGGATCACGCCCTCGAGGTCGACGTCGAACAGCAGGTCGGGCACCGCCGCCAGCGTGGCCGACAGTTCGTCGCGCATGTTCTGCAGGCTGATCTCGGCTCGCTTGCGTTCGCTGATGTCGCGCTGCACGGCCACGAAATGCGTGGCCACGCCGTCGCTGCCGATCACCGGCACGATTTCCACTTCCACCCAGTAGGGCCGGCCCTGCGGCGAATAGTTGACGAGCTCTGAACGCACCGCCTGCTGCTGGGCCAGCGCGCGACCGATGCGTACCAGTTCTGCCCGGTCGGTGCCGGGGCCTTGCAGCAGGCGCGGCGACCGGCCCATCACGCTGCTGCGCGCCCAGCCAGTGACGCGTTCAAAAGCGGCGTTGGCAAACACGATGCGGGGCCCGGGTTCCTGCAGCGGCAGGGCTTCGGTGATCAGCACCACGTCGTTCAGTCGTTCGATGCTGGCCTGCAGCAGGCGCAGCTGCTGCTGCGCCTGACGCGACTCGGTCACGTCCAGCATGGCACCGTCCAGCGCCACCGCCCGGCCGCTGGCGTCGCGTACCGCTTCGCCCAGCACTCGCATCTGCAGCCGGCGGCCGCTGGGCAGCAGCAGCGGCACTTCCTCGTCGAAGCCCTGGCCTGTGTCGGCGCAGCGGGCCACCAGGGCTTCCCAGTGCGCACGTTCAGGGGCATCGACCCGCTGCATGCCCTGTTCCGCAGGCACGGGCGTGTCGCCTGGCAGCTCCAGCAGCTGCGCCAGTTCGGGCGAGACCGTCAGCGTGGCGCTGGCCAGGTCGATGCGCCAGCTGCCCAGCCGCGCCATGCGGCTGGCGGTGCGCAGCTGTTCGCGGCTGTGCGCCAGCGCCTCGGCGGCCAGCTTGCGTTCGGTGATGTCGAGCACGGTGACGACGACTTCCACCAGTTCACCCTGGGCCCCCAGCACCGGGTCGGCATTGCACAGCACCCAGCTCGGCTGGGGCTGGTCAGGCCGCACGATGCCCAGCACGCAGTTGCGCAGCGGCTGGCCGCTGGTCCGCACCTGCTGTACCGGGAATCGCGCGTGCGCCATGGGCTGGCCGTCTTCATTCAGAAAATGCCAACGCGGGTCGATGGCCTCTGCGCCGCGCATCTGGTCCAGGCTCAGGCCCAGCAGTTCGCAGGCCGCCGGGTTGGCGTCCAGCACGCGCGTGTCGGCGTCATGCACCACCACGCCCGACCGCAGCGCTGCAAACAACGCGCGCAGCTTGCGTTCGCTCAAGCGCAGGGCGTCGTCGGCCTGCTGGCGTTCGGTGATGTCGGTCAACACGGCGAAGTGGCCGCACAGCGCGCCCTCGTCGTCACGGTCGGGCACCAGCACCACCAGCACGTGGCGCAGGCCCCGGGCCGTGGCCAGGCTGTGGCTGAACTGCACGGTCTCACCGCTGCGAACGCGCTGCAGCCAGGGTGCCAGCTCGGCCATGGTCGCGGCGCCCAGCAGTTCGTCCAGGCTGAGCCCGATGACCTGGGCCGAGCCCAGCTTCCACCAGCTTTCACAGGCGGCGTTGACGAAGCGGATGCGCCCGTCCAGCGCCACCTGCATCACCGGGCCCGGCAGCGCTTCGGTGATGGTGCTGAGCTGCTGCTCGCGTTCGCGCAGCGCCTGCTGCACGCGGTACTGTTCGGTGACGTCGCTGAACACCAGCACCACGCCCAGCACCTGGCCAGCTGCCGTGCGGATGGGCGCTGCACTGTCAGCGATCTGGTGTTCGGCGCCGCCGCGCGCCAACAGCAGCGTACCGTTGGCCAGGCCCACCACTTCGCCGCTGTCCAGAACGCGCTGCACCGGGTCGGGCGAAGGTTCGCGGGTGCGGGTGTTGACGATGCGGAAGACCTCGGCCAGCGGGCGCCCGCAGGCTTCGGGAAGTGTCCAGCCCAGCAGCCGCTCAGCGGTGGGGTTCATCCGCGTGATGCCGCCACGGGGGTCGGTGGCGATGACGGCGTCGCCAATGCTCTGCAGCGTCACGGCCAGGTTCTGTTCGCTTTCCAGCAAAGCCTGTTCGCGCAGCACGCTGTCGGTGATGTCCATGTGCGTGCCCGCCATGCGCAGCGGCTGGCCGGCGGCGTCGCGTTCCACCACCCGCGCGCGGTCAAGCACCCAGACCCAGAAGCCCGCCTGGTGACGCATGCGGTAACGCTCTTCAAAGCTGGGCGTTTCACCGCGGATGTGGGCTTCCTGGGCGGCGACGACACGGTCGTGGTCGTCGGGGTGCAGCAGGCTGCGCCAGCCGGCGGTGTCGGGGCTGACATCGCCACGCCGCAGGCCCAGCATCTCGAACCAGCGGTCATTGGCCTGGCTGGTACCGCCGCACAGGTCGGCTTCCCACAGCCCGAGGTCGCCGCCGCGCCGCGCCAGGGCCAGGAATTCGGCGTGCGCTTCAGCCTGGGTGCGCTGGGTCTCCAGGGTGGCTTGCGCCGCCGCCCGGCTACGCTGCAGCAACAGCAGGCCACCCGCCCCCATGGCCGCCAGGCCCGCCAGCAGCGCGGCGTAGACCCCCGTCTGCTGCCGCACCGGCGCCTGCACGCTGTCCAGGTCGCGGCTGCTGGCCAGCACCAGGGCCTTGTCCAGCGGCAGATCCGGGCTGCGCAGGGTGCGCTGCACGATCAGCTGCTGCCGGCCCAGGAGGGCCGACGGCCCCTTCAGCACAGTTGTCGGCAACCCGCTGGCCAGGTGGCGCGCAAACAGCGAATCAGGCCTCAGCAGCGGGGCCTGTTCGGCCTGTGGGTTCGGGGGCTCGAACACCAGCACGCGGCCGCTGTTCAGGGCCATGGCCGACCACATGTCGGGCGCATGGTTGACCGACAGCAGCAGGTTCGAGAAGAAGCTGGGGTCCAGAGAGACCAGGATGGTGCTGCTGCCGGGCCCGCCGACCCGGCCGGGCACCCGCATCGCGAACTCGATGCTGGCCGTGACCCCCGGACTGGCCGCGGCACGGGCCACGATCAGCCGGTCGTCGGACGGTGTGGCGTCGGGCGGCTGGGGTGGCAAGGCGGCCACAGCCGCCAGGTTGAGCCCGCGCCGCACGGGTTCGCTGCTGGCCAGCACGTCACCCCGCTCGTCCAGCCAGTCCAGCGTGCGGGCACCCGGCCAGGCCCGCTGCAGCGTGCGCAGCTGGGCGTCTGCATACCCCGGCGGCAGGTTGGGGGCTGCGAAGTCGTCACGCAGGCCGCGCAGCGACGCCTGGGCTGCGCGCAGCTGGTGCACCAGGTTGATTTCCAGCATGCGGGTGTTGGCCAGCAGCAGCTGCGATTCAGCGGCCTCTGCCCGGTCCAGCCGCTGGTCATGGTTCCAGGCCAGCCAGGCCAGAGCGGCCAGCAGCAACAGGCCCAGACCCAGCCATTCGCGCCAGACCGTCTGGCCCCGTTGCGGCATACCCCCAGGCCGTGCGGTGTCGGCGGGCGGGGGCACGGCGGGCAACGGCTGGGGCACGATGGCGAAAGGCTATCACCCGCGAGATGCCGCGGCGTCGGCGATTGCCCCAGGCCCGATAGACTGCACCGCCGCATGCCCCGGCGGGCATGGCGAAAGGCCAAGCGCATGGAAATCTTCGACTACGACAACATCCTGCTGCTGCCGCGCAAATGCGTGGTGGACAGCCGCAGCCAGTGCGACACCTCGGTGCAGTTCGGCGGCCGGCGCTTTGCGCTGCCAGTGGTGCCGGCGAACATGAAGACGGTGATCGACGAACCGATCAGCGAGATGCTGGCCAGGAGCGGCCACTTCTACGTCATGCACCGCTTCGACCTGGACGCGGTGGCCTACGCGCGCCGCATGCGGGACCAGGGCCTGTACGTGTCGATCTCGTCTGGCGTGAAGCCAGCGGACTTTGCCGTCATCGATGAACTCGCGGCCAGCGGGCTGGGGGCTGACTACGTCACCATCGACATCGCCCACGGCCATGCCGATAGCGTGAAGCGCGCCATCGAGCACATCAAGGCCCGGCTGCCGCAGGCCTTCGTCATCGCCGGCAACGTGGCCACGCCGGAAGCCGTGATCGACCTGGAAAACTGGGGCGCCGACGCCACCAAGGTGGGCGTGGGGCCGGGCAAGGTGTGCATCACCAAGCTGAAGACGGGCTTCGGCACCGGCGGCTGGCAGCTCAGCGCGCTGAAGTGGTGTGCCCGCGTGGCCACCAAGCCCATCATTGCCGACGGCGGCATCCGCCACCACGGCGACATAGCCAAGAGCGTGCGCTTCGGCGCAGCCATGGTGATGGTGGGTTCGCTGTTCGCAGGCCACGAGGAATCGCCCGGCGCCACGGTGGAAGTGGATGGCAAGCGCTACAAGGAGTACTACGGCAGCGCCAGCGACTTCAACAAGGGCGAGTACAAGCACGTTGAAGGCAAGCGCATCCTGGAACCCATCAAGGGCTTTCTTGCCGACACCCTGCGCGAGATGCGCGAAGACGTGCAAAGCAGCATCAGCTACGCCGGCGGTCGCGTGCTGGGCGACTTGAAGAAAGTGAACTATGTGGTGCTGGGCGGCGAAAACGCCGGCGAACACCTGTTCATGTGACCCGGCTGCGGCGGCGGTGGCCGTGGCAGATTCAACCCATTCAGCGCGGCAGCATGCCGGGCACGCCATCGGCGCCACCGCTGTCGCGGATGCCGCGCGCACGCTGGCGCCGGGCAGCGTCGCCAGTTGCATCGGCTGCAGCGGCATTGGCTACACCGGCAGCGGCTTCGGGGCAGCGGCCCGTGTCGGCATGGGCCAGCGCGGCGGCCAGCAACGGGTCTGACGGGCTGCCCAGTGGCTGACTGAAGTCTTCGTCCACCCGACAGCTGGCTGCCAGCCCGTCAAAGTAGCGGCCCTGGCCGCGCGCGTTCACGCTTTCGAAGTTCACCACGCTGTAGGTCATGCCGCAGCGTGCCGTGGGCACGAAGCCCACGGGCTTGCCGCAGCTGGTGTGGCCGATCGTGACCGTGTCGATGCCCAGCCCGCGCAAGCCGTTCACGACCTGTTCGCTGGCCGAACAGGTGCGCGGCCCGCTGAGCACATAAACGCGTGGCGCGTCGATGGCCTGGGGCTGAGCCTCGAAGACGAAGCTGCTGTTGTTGCCGGGCGCGCGCCGGTCGTTGTACAGCAGCTGGGCATAGACCCGCCCCTGCCCGCGCGTACCGGCCGCATAAGACGCCACGGTGCGGCCCACCGACACCAGGCCGCCGCCGTTGTAGCGCAGGTCCAGCACCACGGCCTGGGCGCCTTCGGCCTTCAGCCGCGTGAAGGCGGCTTCCAGCGGCCCAGTGGCCTGGCTGATCATGTCCTTCACGAACACATGGCCCAGGCGCTGGCCGCCGGGGCTGGTGACGACGTTGGCCTGCGCCACTGGCGTGAGCGTGTGCACCGCGGCGGTGACGGCCACGTCACGCTCGGCGCCTTCCAGCGAGCGCAGGCGCAGCCGCAACCCATCGCCAGCGGCATTGGCGGTCAGGGCCTCGAAGTCGTTGGCCGCGATCAGGCTGCTGGCACTGCGGCCGTTGATCGACAGCACCTCGTCGCCGCGGCGGATGCCTGCAGCGGCGGCAGGCGACAGCGGTTCGACATAGCGCACCCGCAGCGGTCTGTCGGGCTGGCCCGCGACTTCGATGCCTGCCACCGACAGGCCGTAGCCCAGGGTTTGGCCGTCGCCAAAGAAACGGTTGTAGACCTCGCTGGACTGGCTGCCGCTCCAGCGGTCGGCTGCGGGGTAGGCCGGGTCGCTGCCGGTGTAGCGCAGCGCGGTGAAGTAGTCGGCCACGCTGCTGTAGGCGGCGGCGTCGGGCCGCGGGGACAAGCGGTTCCAGAAGTACCACTCGTCCATGTAGCCGCCTAACCAGGCCTTCTGAGCATCGACAGTGCATTCGGCGCCTTGCGCGCTGCCGGTCGTGGCGCCATCGCTGCCTCCGCCACCCCCGCCGCACGACACGAGCAGACAGGCCAGGGCACAGACGGCCAGGCGGCCAGAAGGGAAGCGGAACAGGCTTGGCATGGGGGGTGACACCTACAATTCAAGCATAGCGCCCGCGCTGGTTTTCTTCCTTGACTGCCCCTGATTCACCCACCGCCATGACCGAGCTCGCCAAGTCCTTCGAACCCGCCGCCATCGAACGCCGCTGGGGCCCGGTCTGGGACGCCAGCGGCCTGCACGCGCCCACGCTGGACCCGGCCAAGCCGTCCTTCAGCATCCAGCTGCCGCCGCCCAACGTCACCGGCACGCTGCACATGGGCCACGCGTTCAACCAGACGATCATGGACAGCCTGACGCGCTACCACCGCATGCGCGGCTTCAACACGCTGTGGGTGCCGGGCACCGACCACGCCGGCATCGCCACGCAGATCGTGGTGGAACGGCAACTGCAGGACCAGGGCCAGAGCCGCCACGACCTGGGCCGCAAGAACTTCGTCGCCCGGGTGTGGGACTGGAAGGCCAGCAGCGGCGCCACCATCACGAACCAGATGCGCCGCCTGGGCGACAGCGTGGACTGGAGCCGCGAGTACTTCACGATGGACGAGAAGCTCTCGGCCACCGTCACCGAGACCTTCGTGCGGCTGTTCGACGAAGGCCTGATCTACCGCGGCCAGCGCCTGGTGAGCTGGGACCCGCAGTTGAAGAGCGCGGTGTCTGATCTGGAAGTGGAAAGCGAAGAAGAAGACGGGTTCCTCTGGCACATCGCCTACCCGCTCGAAGATGGCAGCGGCCAGCTCGTGGTGGCCACCACGCGGCCCGAGACCATGCTGGGCGACGTCGCCGTGATGGTGCACCCCGATGACGAGCGCTACACCGCCCTGGTGGGCAAGCAGGTTCGCCTGCCGCTGGTGGACAAGCTCATCCCCGTGATCGCCGACGCCTACGTGGACCGCGAATTCGGCACCGGTGTGGTGAAGGTGACACCGGCGCACGACGCCAACGACTACGCCGTGGGCCAGCGCCACGGCCTGCCGATGGTGGGCGTGCTGGACACGGACGCGAAGATCAACGCCAACGCGCCAGAGGCCTACCGCGGGCTGGACCGCTTCGTCGCCCGCAAGCGCATCGTGGCCGACCTCGACGCCGCCGGGCTGCTGGTGGAAACCAAGAAGCACCGCCTGACGGTACCGCGCTGCGCCCGCACCGGCCAGGTGGTGGAGCCGATGCTCACCGACCAGTGGTTCGTGGCCGTGAACAAGCCCGGCGCCGACGGCAAGAGCATCGCGCAGAAGGCCATCCACGCCGTCGACAGCGGCCAGGTGCGCTTCGTGCCGGAGCAATGGGTCAACACTTACAACCACTGGATGGGCAACCTGCAGGACTGGTGCATCAGCCGCCAGCTCTGGTGGGGGCACCAGATCCCGGCCTGGTACGGCGCGGGCGGTGAACTGTTCGTTGCGCGTTCGGAAGAAGAAGCTCGCCAGCGCGCCACGGCCGCCGGCTACACCGGCGAACTGAAGCGCGACGAAGACGTGCTCGACACCTGGTATTCGTCGGCCCTGGTGCCCTTCAGCACCCTGGGCTGGCCGGCCAAGACGGTGGAGCAGGACCTGTTCCTACCCAGCACTGTGCTCGTCACAGGCTTCGACATCATCTTCTTCTGGGTCGCCCGGATGATCATGATGACCACGCATTTCACCGGCAAGGTGCCGTTCAAGGACGTCTACATCCACGGCCTGGTGCGCGACGCGCAAGGCCAGAAGATGAGCAAAAGCGAAGGCAATGTGCTGGACCCGGTGGACCTGATCGACGGCATCGAACTGGGCCCGCTGCTGGACAAGCGCAGCACCGGCCTGCGCAAGCCCGAAACCGCCCCGCGCGTGCGCAAGGAAACGGAGAAGGAATTCCCGAACGGCATCCCCGCCTTCGGCGCAGACGCGCTGCGCTTCACGATGGCCAGCTACGCCAGCCTGGGCCGCAACATCAACTTCGACACCAAGCGCTGCGAGGGCTACCGCAACTTCTGCAACAAGCTCTGGAACGCCACGCGCTTCGTGCTGATGAACTGCGAAGGCCAGGACTGCGG
>JAIXRN010000036.1 GCA_027485165.1 Rubrivivax sp. | reverse complement strand
CGAAGGTGTCCTGCAGCTGCGTTTGCTTGTACAGGTTGTTCAGCACCACCTCGGGCACTTCACCGCGCTTCAGTTCGATGACCACGCGCATGCCGGACTTGTCGCTCTCGTCCTGGATGTGGCTGATGCCCTCGAGCTTCTTTTCGTGCACCAGTTCGACCATGCGTTCCAGCAAGGTCTTCTTGTTCACCTGGTACGGGATCTCGTCGACGATGATGGCCTGACGCTGGCCGCGGTCGATGTCCTCGAAGTGGCACTTGGCGCGCATCACGACCTTGCCGCGGCCGGTGCGGTAGCCCTCGCGCACGCCATTCAGGCCATAGATGATGCCGGCGGTGGGGAAGTCGGGCGCGGGCACGATTTCCATCAACTCATCGATGCCGGCACCGGGGTTCTTCAGCAGGTGCAGGCAGGCGTCGACGATCTCGTTCAGGTTGTGCGGCGGGATGTTGGTCGCCATGCCCACGGCGATTCCGGCGCTGCCGTTCACCAGCAAGTTGGGCAGCCGTGCCGGCAACACGGTGGGTTCACGTTCGCTGCCGTCGTAATTGGGGGCGAAGTCGACGGTTTCCTTGTCGATGTCCTCCAACATCTCGTGCGCGATCTTCGACAGCCGGATTTCGGTGTAGCGCATGGCCGCAGCGTTGTCGCCGTCCACGCTGCCGAAGTTGCCCTGGCCGTCCACCAACATGTGGCGCAGGCTGAAGTCCTGCGCCATGCGCACGATGGTGTCGTAGACCGCGGTGTCGCCATGCGGGTGGTACTTGCCGATCACGTCGCCGACGATGCGCGCGCTCTTTTTATAGGGCCTGTTCCAGTGGTTGGACAGCTCGTGCATCGCGAACAGCACGCGGCGATGCACCGGCTTGAGCCCGTCGCGCGCGTCCGGCAAGGCACGGCCGACGATCACGCTCATGGCGTAGTCGAGGTACGAGCGCCGCATCTCCTCTTCGAGGCTGATCGGCACGGTTTCCTTGGCGAAGGAGCTCATTCGGTGCGGCAGACGCGGCTGATGGCGTTGCGGGTCGGGTCGGTGCAGGCGTCGTAGGCGCCCTCGGAAGGGCCTGATTCTACGGGGGGCGCCGTGTCGCGGCAGAGCAACAGGCTCGCCAGCCCGTCATGAGTCAAGCGCCAGAATGCGAGGGCACCGACACCCTATGGCACAATCCTTCGTCGGTGGTAAATGCCCGTGGAAGCGGGGTTTACCCGGTTAAGTACTCGCAATTTGGCTTGTTGCTTTGGACGTCTCGCACCCCGGTGCGGCTTTCTCGAGAGGAGAATCAATGAAGAAACTGAACAAGGTGGCGATGCTGTTCGCATCCGTCGCACTTGCCGCCCCGGTCGCATCTTTCGCTGCCGCTCACGGCGGCATGGCCCCGAAGTCCGTCGACAACTGGCGTGCCAGCGACGGGACGGTGTGGAAGAACGGGACGAACGAACTGTGCTGGCGCAATTCCAGCTGGACCCCGGCCACCGCCGACGAAAAGTGCGACGGTGCACTGAAGCCGCCGGCCCCGCCGCCGCCGGCTCCGGCCCCCATGGCGCCGCCCGCCCCGGCACCGGCTCCTGCCCGACCCCCGGCGCCCGCCCCGGCCCCGGTCGTGCCGCCTGCCCCGGTTAGCGAAAAAGTGACCTTCGCCGCCGACGCTTTCTTCGACTTCAACAAAGCAGTTCTGAAGCCGGAAGCCCAGGCCAAGCTGGCTGACCTGGTTGACAAGACGCAAGGCGTGAACTTGGAAGTCATCATCGCTGTCGGACACACCGACTCGGTGGGTAGCGACGCCTACAACAACAAGCTGTCGGTTGCCCGTGCCGACGCGGTCAAGAATTTCCTGGTGTCCAAGGGCGTCGAGAAGAACCGTGTCTACACCGAAGGCAAGGGCGAAGGCTCGCCTGTCGCCGACAACAAGACCGCCGAAGGCCGCGCGAAAAACCGTCGCGTGGAAGTCGAAGTGGTGGGCACCCGCGCCCGCAAGTAATGGCTCGCAGCCTTCGGGCTGCCGCTGTTGAACACCCCGCTTCGGCGGGGTTTTTCGTTTCCGACGCCCATGTGCACATCGCCTACGGGTCGCGGCGCTGGAACCCCGTTTGCCCATGCGCGGCGCTGGCGCCGGTGCTTTCGCTAGGATGCCCACATGCAAAACGTTGACGCCCAGGAACTGTCGAAATTCAGCGATCTGGCCCACCGCTGGTGGGACCCGGAAAGCGAGTTCCGTCCGCTGCACCAGATCAATCCGCTGCGCTTGGAATGGATAGACGAACTGGCCGTTCTGCGCGGCAAGAACGTGCTGGATGTGGGCTGTGGCGGTGGCATATTGGCCGAGGCCATGGCACGCCGCGCGGCACAGGTGACCGGCATCGATCTGGCTGCCAAGCCCCTGGGGGTAGCCCGGCTGCACGCGCTGGAATCGGGTGTGGACAACCTGCAGTACCGGGAAATCGCCACCGAAGCCCTGGCCGCCGAGCAGCCCGCCAGCTTCGACGTGGTCACCTGCATGGAGATGCTCGAACACGTGCCAGACCCATCGGCCGTGGTGCGCGCCTGCAGCCAGCTGGCCAAGCCCGGGGGCTGGGTGTTCTTCTCGACCCTGAACCGCAACCCCAAGTCGTTCCTGTTTGCCATCGTCGGGGCCGAATATGTGTTGCGCCTGCTGCCCAGGGGCACGCACGAGTACGCGAAGTTCATCAAGCCCAGCGAACTGGCGCGGTGGTGCCGCGATGGCGGCCTGGCGCTGCAGGGCAGCCGTGGCATGGAATACAACCCGCTGACCCGGCGCTACTGGCTGTCTCAGGACACCAGCGTGAACTACCTCGTGGCCTGCCGCAAGCCTGTGTGATGGCGCGCCTGACGGCCAGGGCGGTGCTCTTCGACCTGGACGGCACCCTGGCCGACAGCGCTCCGGGCCTGGCTGACGCGACCAACGACATGCTGCAGGCCCGTGGCCTGCCCGCGCTGTCGCTCGCCGCGCTGCGGCCCGCTGTCGGCTCAGGCGCACGGGGGATGGTGGGTACGGCTTTCGGCCTGCATCCGGGGCAGGACGGTTACGACGCGCTGCGCGACGAGTTTCTGGACCGCTACGTGCACCGACTCCTGGACAAGACGCGGCTGTTCGATGGCATCCAGGCCCTGCTGGACAGGCTGGAAGCTGCTGGCCTGGCCTGGGGCATCGTAACCAACAAGGCTCACCGTTTTGCCGACCCCATGGCGCGGGCGCTGGGCCTGGTGCCGCGGACACCGGTCCTGGTGGCGGGTGACAGTACGCCGCACACCAAGCCCCACCCGGCCCCGCTGCTGGCCGCTGCCCTGCAACTGGCCATCGAACCTGCCCACTGCGTCTATGTGGGCGATGACGTGCGCGACATCCAGGCTGGCCGCGCCGCTGGCATGGCCACCGCCGCAGCCGCCTGGGGCTATCTGGGCCACGGCGGCCGGCCCGAAGACTGGGCTGCAGACGCCGTGTTGGCGCACCCGAATGCGCTCTTGCAAAGCCTGGAACTGGCCTAAACTCAAGGGTCTGGGACCGACCTGGCTTCGACGTGGGTGCGGAGTCGACCCGGAGCATGCCGAGCACCAGTCAGCTCGTAAATCCATCTGGAAACAAAGTAACTGCGAACGATCAAACGTACGCCCTCGCCGCTTAAAACCGGTGAGCCTCGCAACAGTTGGCCGATGGGCTGGGTCTGACGGGTAATACCGAAGGACTGCGAGGTCATTCACATTGGCTCGTCCTGCCGCGTGTCATTCGCGGTGGGCCTAAAACCAAATGACTCGGGGTTCAGGTAGCGTGCCGCTGCGCGACCTGAGGCCTTAAATCCAAATCAGACGGCTACGCATGTAGAACCGATCGGCAATGGCTTGCGGACGGGGGTTCGATTCCCCCCGGTTCCACCACCACACACAGCCCGGCCTCGAAAGAGCCCGGGCAGTTTTTTTGCTTGAACTTCTTTGCACGGACTGCCATGGCCAAGCCCGTCCCCCGCCTGAGCGCGGAAGAGATCCGCAGCGTCATCGACCTGGCCTGGAACGCCAGGCCGCCCTATGCCGAGGTCATGACTCGCCACGGCCTGTCGCCGGGCCAGGTGGTGCAGTTGCTCAAGCGCGAGCTCACGCCCAATGCCTACAAGCTCTGGGCTTCGCGCGGCGGCGTGGCGCCGCGCAAGGTGGGGCGCCGCTGATCCAGCAGCGGCGGGCTGCTCAGCCAGCGTCGCGGTGGTAGGCCGTGACGCGCTCGACCTCGTTCTTCGACCCCAGCACCACGCTCACGCGTTCGTGCAGCCGCGTGGGCTGCAGGTCCAGGATGCGTTCCTTGGCGTTGGTGGCCATGCCGCCGGCCTGTTCCACCAGGAAGGCCATCGGGTTGGCCTCGTACATCAGGCGCAGCTTGCCGGGCTTGTCGGGTTCCCGCTGGTCCCAGGGGTACATGAAGACGCCGCCGCGGGTCAGGATGCGGTGTACGTCGGCCACCATGCTGGCCACCCAGCGCATGTTGAAGTCCTTGCCGCGCGGGCCGGTCTTGCCGGCCAGGCATTCGTCGATGTACTGGCGCATCGGCGGGGCCCAGTGGCGCATGTTCGACATGTTGATGGCGAATTCCTTGGTGTCTTCCGGAATGCGCAGTTCGTCGTCGGTCAGGACCCAGCTGCCCGTCTCGCGGTCCAGCGTGAACATCGCCACGCCGCTGCCCACCGTCAGCACCAGGGTGGTCTGCGGGCCGTAGACGCAGTAGCCCGCTGCGGCTTGCTGCTTGCCGGGCTGCAGGAAGTCTTCTTCGCTGATGCCGCGCGTGTTCGTGACCTTGCGCAGCACGCTGAAGATGGTGCCGATGCTGACGTTGACGTCGATGTTGCTGCTGCCGTCCAGCGGGTCGAACAGCAGCATGTATTCGCCTTGCGGATAGCGGTTGGGGACGACGTGGATGCTGTCCATTTCCTCGCTGGCCATGGCCGCCAGGTGGCCGCCCCATTCGTTGGCCTCGATCAGCACTTCGTTGCTGATGACGTCCAGCTTCTTCTGCACTTCGCCCTGCACGTTGTCGGTGCCGGCGCTGCCCAGCACGTCGCCCAGGGCGCCCTTGTTGACGGCAATCGCGATGCGCTTGCAGGCGCGGGCGACGACTTCGATCAGCAGCCTTAGTTGCGCCGGGATCAGCCCGTGCTCGCGCTGCTGTTCGACCAGGTACTGCGTCAGGCTGACTCGTTTTGTCATGTCGATTCCAGTGCTTTGGTGACGATTTCGCGCACGTCGTTGCTCAGGTCGGGCTTGGCGGCCACGCGGCTGATGGCTTCGCGCGCGGCGCTGCGGTAGGGCTCGGCCAGGGTAGCCCAGCGGTCCATCACGCGCGCCAGGCGGCCGGCCACCTGCGGGTTGATGGCGTCCAGTTCCAGCAGCTTGTCGGCCCACAGCACATAGCCGGCGGCGTCGCGCCGGTGGAAGGCCGCGGGGTTCATGGCGCACAGGGTCAGCAGCAGGCTGCGCATGCGGTTGGGGTTGCGCAGTGAAAAGTCAGGGTGCTGAAGCAGTGCGCGTGCTCGGGCGAAAGACTCGCCCGTGGCCTGGCCGTCCGGGCCCACGGCCTCGGGCGCGCGGGCCTGCAGCAAGAACCACTTGTCCAGCACCAGGGCGTCGCCCGCCGCCTGGGCATGGAAGCGCTGCAGCGCGGCTTCGGCCAGGGGCGAACGGCTGTCGACCAGGGCCTGCAGGCCGGCCAGGCGATCGGTCATGTTGCTGGCGTCTTTGCACTGCTGGTAGGCGCGGCCGGGCCAGACAGCATCGCCGTGGCGCACGGCCTGCAGGCACAGCATCTGCAGCGCCAGATTGGCCAGCGCACGGCGGCCGGCCTGCGCGCTGTCGGGGCTGTAGGCGCCTGTCACGCGGTGGGCTTCGAAGGCCCACAGCCAGTCGGCATGCAAGGCGTCTGCCAACTGGGCCCACCATTGCTGGCGGACCGCATGGATGCGCTGCGGGTCCACGTCCTTGCCCAGGGCTTCGGCCAGGGGGCCCTCGCCGGGCGGCAGCAGGGCCAATTCCTTGAACGCTGGGTCCAGGCCAGGGTCGCGCAGCACGGCACGCAGGCCTTGCAGCAGCGCCGGGCTGACCTGCAGGTCGCCGCCTCCGCGGATGGCCGCCAGCAGGGCGGCTTCCATCAGACGCTGGCCGGCTTCCCAGCGGTTGAAGGCGTCGGTGTCGTGCGCCAGCAGCACCAGGCGGGCGTGTTCGTCCAGCCTGTCGTCCAGATGCACCGGGGCCGAGAAGCCACGCAGCAGCGAAGGCACAGGTGCCTCGGGCACGTCGTCGAAGACGAAGCTCTGGCAATCTTCTTCCAGCACCAGCAGGCGTTCGGGGGCCAGCAGCCGACCGTCGGCCGCATACAACGCGGCCAGCACTGGCACGACGAAGGGCAGCTTGGCCGGCTGCCCCGGCGTGGCCGCGGTGTGCTGGGTCAGCGCCAGGGTGTAACGCCGGGCATCAGCGTCGTAGTGGCCCTGTGCCGCCAGGCGTGGCGTGCCGGACTGGGCGTACCAGCGCTTGAAGCGGTCCAGCTTTGCGGCCAGGGCGCTGCCGGGGTTGGCGTCGGCCACGGCCTGGGCGAAGTCGTCGCAGGTCACGGCCTGGCCGTCGTGGCGGGCGAAGTACAGCTTCATGCCCTGGGCAAAGCCTTCGCGGCCCACCAAGGTGTGCATCATGCGCACGACTTCGGCGCCCTTTTCGTACACCGTGGCGGTGTAGAAATTGTTGATCTCGACATAGCTGTCGGGCCGCACCGGGTGCGCCATGGGGCCGGCGTCTTCCGGGAACTGCAGCGCCCGCAGGCGGCGCACGTCTTCGATGCGCTTGACAGCGCGGGCCGATGCACCGCCCGCCATGTCCATGCTGAATTCCTGGTCACGGAAAACCGTCAGCCCTTCCTTCAGGCTGAGCTGGAACCAGTCGCGGCAGGTGATGCGGTTGCCCGTCCAGTTGTGGAAGTATTCGTGCGCGATGACGCTTTCGATGTCGGCAAAGTCGCCATCGGTGGCGGTGTTCGGGCTGGCCAGCACGTACTTGGTGTTGAACAGGTTCAGGCCCTTGTTCTCCATCGCGCCGCCGTTGAAGTCTTCGGTGGCCACGACCATGTAGCGGTCCAGGTCCAGCGGCAGGCCGAAGCGCACTTCGTCCCACACCAGGCTGGCCACGAGCGAATTCATCGCGTGCTCGGTCTTTTCCAGGTCGCCGGGCCGCACGTAGACCTGCAGCAGATGGCTTTTGCCGCCGCGGCTGGTGATGCGCTGCTCGCGCGCCACCAGACGGCCAGCCACCAGCGCAAACAGGTAGCTGGGCTTGGGGAAGGGGTCGTGCCACTTGGCGTAGTGGCGGCCGTTGTCCAAGGCACCTTCTTCCACCAGGTTGCCATTGCTCAGCAGCACGGGGTAGCGGGCCTTGTCGGCGCGCAGCAGCACCGTGTATTCGGCCATCACATCAGGCCGGTCCAGGAAATAGGTGATGCGGCGGAAGCCTTCGGCTTCGCACTGCGTGAAGAAGCCGCCCTGGCTGGTGTACAGCCCCTGCAGGCGGCTGTTCTTGTCGGGCGCGCAGGTGTTGCGGATGTCCAGCACGAAGGTCGGCGCATCGGGCGGGTTGTCGATGACGAGGTCGCCGCCCTCGTGGCGGAAAGAAACGCTCTGGCCGTCGGCCTGCACGCGCAGCAGCGTGAGTTCGTCACCGTGCAGGCGCAGCGGCAGGTGCGTCTGGCCGTCAGACTGATGCACACGTTCGATGTGTAGCCGGCTGGCGACGATGGTCTTGGCCGGCTCCAGGTCGAACGTCAGTTCAACGCGCCGGATGGTGTAGGCCGGTGCGACATAGTCTTCGCGTCGCACCGGGGTGGCAGGGCCTTCTCGCATGGGTGTCTCGTGTTCTGGCCCGGGCCGTCATCGCGGGCCCCGGGGTGGCCAGTAGGCGGGGGTGGGCGCCTACAGGCCTTGTTTAAGGCTGGCTTCGATGAAGGGGTCCAGATCGCCGTCCAGCACCTTTTGCGTGTTGCTGATCTCGACGTTGGTGCGCAGGTCCTTGATGCGGCTTTGGTCCAGCACATAGCTGCGGATCTGGTGGCCCCAGCCGACGTCAGTCTTGGTGTCTTCCAGTTTCTGCTGCGCTTCCAGCTGCTTGCGCATTTCGAAGTCATACAGGCGCGAACGCAGCCGCTTCCAGGCCACGTCGCGGTTGCTGTGCTGGCTGCGGCCGTCCTGGCATTGCACGACGATGCCGGTGGGGATGTGCGTCAGCCGCACCGCGGAATCGGTCTTGTTGATGTGCTGGCCGCCGGCACCGCTGGCCCGGAAGGTGTCCACTCGCACGTCGCTGGGGTTGATTTCGATCTCGATCGTGTCGTCCACCTCGGGGTAGACGAACAGCGACGCGAAGCTGGTGTGGCGTCCGCCGGCGCTGTCGAACGGGCTCTTGCGCACCAGGCGGTGCACGCCGGTTTCGGTGCGCAGGTGGCCGAAGGCGTATTCGCCTTCGATCTTCAGCGTGGCGCTCTTGATGCCGGCCACGTCGCCCGGGGTTTCGTCTTCCAGCGTGGCGGTGAAGCCCTTGCGTTCGGCGTACTTCAGGTACTGGCGCAGCAGCATGCCGGCCCAGTCGCAGGCCTCGGTGCCGCCGGCGCCGGCCTGGATGTCGACGAAGCAGTTGCCCGGGTCGGCCGGATTGCTGAACATGCGGCGGAATTCCAGCGCTTCGACGATTTCGCGCAGCTTCTGCGCTTCGGCGTCGATGGCGGCCAGGTCGTCCAGCGCACCATCGGCCTTGCTCCGCTCGTAGAGCTCGGTGTTATCCGACAGGTTGCTCTGCAGGTGGTCGATGGTCTCGACCACGTTTTCCAGCGTCTTCTTCTCGCGGCCCAGTTCCTGGGCGCGCTTGGGTTCGTTCCAGACCGCGGGGTTTTCCAGCGCGGCGTTGACTTCGTTCAACCGCAGGGCTTTGCGGTCGTAGTCAAAGATACCCCCGGAGCTGCTGGGTGCGTTCGCTCAGGTCGGCAAGCAGCGTGCCGATGGCGTTGATCTGTTCAGTGTCCATGCCTGGTATTTTGGCATGGGGCCCCTCTGTGCGGGGTAGGCTTCAGGCCAGCGGCCCCAGGTGTTCCAGCAAGTGCGCGGCCAGGGCTTCGGGCTGGTCGTGGTGCAGCATGTGCCCGCAGGGCGACAGCATCACCTTTCGCACATGCGGCACCACGGCCAGGCGGGTTTCGAACTCGTCACGCGTGTAGCGCTTGCCCCACCATTTGGCGACGTCAGTCTGGTCGCCTTCCACCCACAGCACCGGGGCCTGGATGCGGCGCCAGGCGGACAGCACTTCTTCCACCTGGTACAGCACCGGGTTCACGCGCTTGTGCGCCGGGTCGCCCAGGATATGCCAGCGCCCGCTGGCGTCGGGCCCGGCCCAGTGCGTGGCCAGCCAGGCGGCCTTGTCGGGCGGCAGCAGCGGGTTGTTCTTCAGCAGGCGCGCGGCCACCGCCGCGGCGCTGTCGTAGCTGCGCAATTCGGCCGGGGCCTTCAGTTCGTCCAGCCATTGCAGCAGGCGCTGTGGCGCGTCTTCGGGCCGCGTGCGGGGCAGGCCAAAGCCTTCCAGGTTGATGAGCCGGCGGATGCGACCGGGCCGCAGCCCGGCGTAGGTCATGACGACATTGCCGCCCATGCTGTGGCCCAGCAGGTCCAGCTGCGGCAGGCTGGGGCATTCAGCCTGCACGGTGTCCAGCAGCTGGTCAAGGTCGGCCAGGTAATCGGGGAACCAGTAGCTGTCGCCGGCTGGGGTGTCGCTCAGGCCGAAGCCGCGCCAATCGGCCGCCACGATGTAGCGGCTGTCGCCTTCCAGCGTGTGCAGGGCATCGACGAGAAACTGGAACGACGCGGCCACGTCCATCCAGCCGTGCATCAGCACCAGCGGTGGCTTCTCGGGCGTGGCCAGGGCCGGGCTGCCCCAGCAGCGCAGGTGGTAGCGCACCGGGTGGGCCGGGTTGCGCAGCGCGACGTGGCGGCTGCCGGCCGCGCGCCGTTCGACGTAGGCCGGGGAAGGCGGTGGCGAGAAGGTGTGCTCGGGTGGCAGGGGCAGGGCAGAAGGCATGCGCCGAAGGCTACGCCACGATGGGCCGTGGGGCTGTCACGTCCGGGGCAGCCGGGGCCTGCGGCGCGGGGCGCCAGCGCCGCAGCAGCAGCGCGTTGCCCACCACGCTGACGCTGGACAGGGCCATCGCCGCCCCCGCGAACACCGGGTTCAGGAACCCGAACGCCGCCAGCGGCAGGCCGACCAGGTTGTAGACGAATGCCCAGAACAGCCCGCGCCGCAGCGTGGCCCAGGTTCGGCGCGAGATGTCCAGCGCGTCGGCCACCAGGGCCGGATCGCCCCGCATCAGGGTGATGCCGGCGGTGGCCATGGCCACGTCGGTGCCGGTGGCCATGGCGATGCCGACATCGGCCGCGGCCAGGGCGGGTGCGTCGTTGATGCCGTCGCCCACCATCGCCACCACCTCGCCCGCGGCGCGCAGCGCCTGCACGGCCGCGGCCTTGTCGGCGGGCAGGACTTCAGCGCGCACCTCGCGGATGCCCAGGCTGCGTGCCACGGCTTCGGCGCTGCCGCGGTTGTCGCCCGTCAGCAGCACGGTCTGGATGCCCAGGGCCTGCAGCCGCGCCACGGCTGCCGGGGCCTGGGGTTTCAGCGCGTCGCCGAAGGCCAGCAGGCCCAGCACCTGGGCCGGGCCCGGGCCGATGTGCAGCAGCCAGGACACGGTGCGCCCGGCTGCTGCCAGCTGCGCCGCTTCTGCCGCCAGGCTGCCAGGGTCAGCCCCGCTTTCCTGCAGCAGGCGCGGGCTGCCCAAGGCCAGGGTGTTGCCTTCCACCTGCGCCTGCAGGCCGCGCCCAGGCAGGGCCTGGGCGCCGCTGGCAGCGGGCCAGGTCAGCCCGATGTGTCGGGCTTCGGCCAGCACCGCGCGGGCCAGCGGGTGTTCGCTGGATTGCTGCAGCGCGGCCGCCAGCTGCAGCAGCCTGTCGCGGCTGCCGCCATGTGCTGGCAGCGCCGCCGCGATGCCCGGCTGCCCCAGCGTCAAGGTGCCAGTCTTGTCGAAGGCCACTGTGGTGACGGCATGGGCACGCTCCAGCGCGGCGGCGTCCTGGATCAGGATGCCGTGCCGAGCGGCCGCCCCGGTGCCCACCATGATGGCCGTCGGCGTGGCCAGCCCCAGCGCGCAGGGGCAGGCAATGACCAGCACCGACGCGGCGTTGATCAGTGCCTGCTCCCAGTTTCCCCAGCCCCCGACCGCCAGCCAGCCCGTCAGCGTCAGCAGTGCGATGCCCAGCACCACGGGCACGAAGACCGCGCTGACGCGGTCCACCAGGCGCTGCACCGGCGCCTTGCCGGCCTGCGCGCTTTCGACCAGCCGCACGATGCGCGCCAGCCGGGTTTCCGCGCCCACCGCCAGGGTCTCGACCCGCAGTGCACCTTCGCCGTTGATGGCGCCACCCGTCACCGCATCGCCCGGCCCCTTGGCCACGGGCAGGCTTTCGCCAGTGATGAGCGATTCGTCCACATGGCTGCGGCCTTCCTGCACACGACCGTCGACCGCGATGCGTTCGCCCGGGCGCACGCTGACGATGTCGCCCCGCTGCACCTGGTACAGCGGCAGTTCGACTTCGCTGCCGGCGCGCAGCACGCGCGCGGTGGCGGGGCGCAGGGCGTTCAGCGCGCGGATGGCTTCGGTCGTCTGCCGCTTGGCCCGGCCTTCCAGCCACTTGCCCAGCAGCACCAGGGTGATGACGCTGGCCGAGGCTTCGAAGTACAGGTGCGGCATGGCGCCCGCGCCGTGCTGCCAGAGCATGGCCACGCTCAGCCCGAAGGCGGCCGATGTGCCCAGGGCCACCAGCAGGTCCATGTTGCCGCTGCCGGCGCGCAGGGCACGCCACGCGGCGCGATAAAAGCGCGCGCCCAGCACCACCTGCACCAAGCCGGCCAGCAGCAGCTGCACGCTGCCTGGCAGCATGGCGTGCACGCCGAAGGGCTGGGCCAGCATCGGGGCCACCAGGGGCAAGGTCAGCACAGCGCCCAGCACGACGGGCCAGAGCTGCCCCGCTGCCGGGCCGGTGCCATCGTCAGCGCCAACGGTGGTGCTGCCCTCATCGGGCGATGCGCCTGCAGCACCGGGCTCGGCGACCGGCCGCGCGCCATAGCCGGCGCGGCTGACGGCGGCCAGCACATCGGCCAACGGCACGCTGGCCAGCATGCTGACCTGGGCCTGCTCGGTGGCGGCGTTGACGCTGGCCTGCAGCACACCCGGCAGCTGCAGCAGGGCCTTTTCGACGCGCACGGTGCAGGCAGAGCAGCTCATGTCCGACACCTGCAGCCGCAGCTGCCGCAGGGGCACGTCGTAGCCGGCCTTCTGCACGGCAGCCACCAGCTGGGCCAGCTTGGGCGGCGTTGTCGCCGGGGCTGGGTTTGCGGCTGTGGCTGTGGCCGGAAATGGCGCTGGGGCTGCAGGTGCGGCTGACGTGTCGGGGCTGCCGGCGCCCGTTGCCCGGAGCGCGACCAGCTGCACGCTGGCGCTGTCGGTCGCCAGGTTGACGTTCACGTTGGCCACACCTGGCACGCCGCGCAGGGCTTTTTCCACCCGGCCGGCGCATGAAGCGCAGGTCATGCCCGCAATCGGCAGCTGCAGCGGGGCGGGGTCGAGGTTGGCGGCCATGGCGGGCGGGGGGCTGGCGGGGCAGGCGCCAGCGAGTTCGGTGCTTCGGGGCCTCAGTGTTTCAGCGTTTCAGGATCGGGGGCCTGAGGCAGGTCAAGCAATGTCGCACAGCGCGCTGGCCTGGCTGTCAGACACCGCGCCGACTTTCGCCCTGGCTGCCCTGCTGGGTCAGCTGTCGCTGCCCGACAGCAGCGCCGCCAGCAGCCCGTCCAGTTCGGCCAGCACCACGGGCTTGGCCAGCACGGCGTCGAAGCCGGCGTGCAGCATGCGGCGGCGGTCGTCGGGTATGCCCTGCGCCGTCACGGCTACCACCTGCAGCGCGCGCAGCGCGGGGTCGGCGCGCATCTGGGCCAGGACTTCGTAGCCGTCGATGTCGGGCAGGTGGATGTCCAGCAGCACCAGGGCCGGGCGCCTGGCGCGCGCCAGTTCCAGGCCCAGGCGGCCTGAAGGCGCCGTCACCAGCTGCAGCCCGGGGTGGCGGGCCACGATCTGTTGCACCAGCTTCAGGTTGGCCGGGTTGTCTTCGATGTGCAGCACCTCGGCCCTGCGGGGCGGCCGCGGCGCGGCGGGGTCTTGCGGGGCCACGGGCGCTGTGCGGGCAGGCGGCGCGTCGGCCAGGCGCGCGCTGGGCAGTTCGATCCAGAACACGCTGCCCACCCCGGGTTCGCTGCTGGCGCCGATGCGCCCGCCCATCAGCTGCATCAAGCGTTCACTGATGGCCAGCCCGATGCCGGCGCCGTCCCGCGCCGGGCCGCGGGTGGCACTGTCGGCGCCCAGTCGGGCAAAGGGCTGGAACAGGCGCGGCAGTTCTTCGGCGCGGATGCCCGGGCCACTGTCGCGCACGCTGACGCGCAGCATGCCGGCGCCGCCTGCAGCCGCCTGCAACTGCACGGTGCCGCCGTCGCGGTTGTATTTGATGGCGTTGGACAGCAGGTTCAGCAGCACCTGCTTCAGGCGCAGGCGGTCGGCGCGCACCACCACCTCGTCCAGGCCCCGCTGCAGCAGCTGGATGCCGCGTACGCTGGCCAGGGGCTGCACCAGGCTCAGCGCTTCGGCCACCAGGTCGCCCATGCGCAGCGGCTCGGGCGACAGCGTCATGCGGCCCGATTCCACCCGGGCCAGGTCCAGCACCTCGTTCACCAGCTCCAGCAGGTGCTGGCCGGCACGCAGGATTTCGCGCACGTAGCCGCTGCTGCGCGGGCCCAGGCTGCGGTCCAGTTCCAGCAGCTGCGCAAAGCCCAGCATCGCGTTCATGGGCGTGCGCAGCTCGTGGCTCATGCTGGACAGGAAGTCGCTCTTGGCCCGGTTGGCCTGTTCGGCGGCGTCGCGCGCGGCGATGAGTTCGTGCGTGCGTTCCTCGACCAGGCTTTCCAGCCCGGCGCGGTAGCGCGCCAATTCGGCTTCGTCGGCCAGGCGGTCGCTGACATCGGTGATGAAGCCATGCCAGCGCGTGCTGCCGTCGGCCAGGCGTTCGGGGCGGGCCTGGCCCAGCAGCCAGCGTACGTCGCCGTTGGCGTGCTGCACCCGGTACTGGCAATGCCAGTCCTGCAGCGTGCGTGCCGACGCGTCGATGCTGGCGCGCACCCGCTCTGCGTCTTCGGGGTGCAGCAGGCGCAGCACGGCGCTGGCGTCCTGGCGCACTTCCTCGGGCGTCACGCGGTAGATGTCGCGGATGCGTTCGCTGGCATAGGCGAAGCAGGAACGGCCGTCCGGGAACAAGCGGTACTGGTAGACCACCCCCGGCACTTGGGCGGCGATGTGGGCCAGGTGCGGTGGGTCCTGCAGGCAGGCGCCGCCCGATGGGCTGTCGGGGCTAACGGGGCTATCGGGGCTAACGGGGCCGACCGGGCTAACGGGCTTGACGGGGCTACCAGAGCCACCGGGGCTGCCAACCGGTTCTGTATCAGACTGCGACATACGTCGCGAAATGTAAATCGCCGCCCGCCCTCTGGCGCAGCGCGAAAGCGGCCTTTGCGCCGGTTTAGGCCCGGAGGTCCTGCGTTTCGGGGGGTGCTGATGCCGCCCTGCGCACTACTTCACGATGCGCATGGACAGGTCGACGGCGCGCACGTCCTTCGTCAGCTTGCCGATCGAGATGCGGTCCACGCCAGTGGCGGCGATGGCGCGGATGCTGGTCATGTCCACGCCGCCTGACACTTCCAGCAGCGCGGGCTGGGCGCGCGAGGCATTCAGCGCGCAGGCGGCCTGCATGTCGGCCAGGCTGAAGTCGTCCAGCAGCACGCTGTCGGCGCCGGCTTCCAGCGCTTCGTGCAGTTCGTCCAGGCTTTCCACTTCCACCTGCACCGGCACCCCGGCCACCAGCGCCAAGGCGGCCTGCACCGCTGCGGCCACGCCGCCCGCTGCGGCGATGTGGTTTTCCTTGATGAGGATGCCGTCCCACAAGGCCATGCGCTGGTTGCGCCCACCGCCGGTGCGCACGGCGTACTTCTGCGCCTGGCGCAGGCCGGGCAGGGTCTTGCGCGTGTCCAGCACGGCGCAGCCGCGCGGGTTGGGCGAAACCCCGGCGATGGCATCGACGAAGGCGCGCGTCTGCGTGGCCACGGCCGACAGGGTCTGCAGGAAATTCAGCGCGGCGCGTTCGGCGCTCAACAGCGCCCGCGCTTGCCCCGCGATGCGGCAGACCACGGTACCGGCGGCCACGGCTGAGCCTTCCGTCACGGCCCAGTCCAGCTGCGCCTGCGGGTCCAGGCTGCGGAAGCAGGCGTCGAACCAGGGCCGGCCGCAGATCACGGCCGCTTCCTTGGCCGTCACCTGGGCCTGGGCCGACTGGCCGGCGGGCACCAGCTGGGCTGTCCAGTCGCCACGGCCGATGTCCTCGGTCAGCGCATCGCGCACGTTGCGCGCCAGGGCGTCGCGCAGGGTTTCGTTGCTGGCATTCATGGGCGCGAGGATAGGGCCTCAAGCGTCAGCGCATGGCGCCGATAACGGTTCGAGCCCGCGATCCCGCCCACGAGAAAACATCACGCCATGCTGAAGAAGGTGCCCGTCAGCCAGTTGCGTGTGGGCATGTACCTGCACCGCCTGGAAGGCGCCTGGATCGACCACCCGTTCTGGCGCACGAAGTTCGTGCTGTCCGACCCGGGCGACCTGCGCAAGCTGGCCGACAGCGCGGTGCGCGAAGTCTGGATCGACCCGGCCCAGGGGCTGGACGTTGCGCCTTCCGACGACGGCCCACCGCCGGCGCCCATGCCCCCTGCGGCCTCCGCCCTGCGGCTGGCAGGCGTCAGCTGGGCCGCGGGCAACGCCCCAGCCCCGCCTGCACCCGCCACCCGCAGCCTGCAGGACGAACTGCAGCAAGCGGCCGCCATCTGCCACCGCGGGCGCGCGGCCGTGGTGTCGATGTTCAATGAAGCACGCATGGGCCGTGCGGTGCAGACCGAAGGCGCGCTGCCGCTGGTGGCGGAAATCACGGAATCTGTGCAGCGCAACCCGGGGGCGCTGGTCAGCCTGGCCAGGCTGAAGACGCAGGACGACTACAGCTTCATGCATTCCGTCGCGGTGTGCGCGCTGATGGTGGCGTTGGGCAAGCAGCTGGGCCTGGAAGGCGAGGCGCTGCACGATGCCGGCATGTCCGGGCTGATGCACGACCTGGGCAAGGCCGTGATGCCGCTGGACCTGCTGAACAAGCCCGGCCGTTTGACGGACGAGGAATTCGACATCATCCGCAAGCACCCCGAGCGCGGCCACGCCCTGCTGCTGGAAGGGCAGGGTGCAACCCCGGCGATGCTGGACGTGACCCTGCACCACCACGAAAAGATGGACGGCAGCGGCTACCCGCACCGGCTGCCGGGCGAACAGATCAGCACCCTGGCGCGCATGGGGGCCATCTGCGACGTCTACGACGCCATCACGTCCAACCGGCCCTACAAGCGCGGCTGGGACCCGGCCGAAAGCGTGGCCCGCATGGCCAGCTGGAAGGGCCACTTCGACCCTGCGCTGTTTGCGGCCTTCGTCAAGAGCCTGGGCATCTACCCCACGGGTTCGCTGGTGCGGCTGAAGTCGGGGCGGCTGGCGGTGGTGGTGGAGCAGAACGCCGAAGCCCTGGTGGCGCCCGTGGTCAAGGCCTTCTATTCCACGCGCTCGGAAATGCCGATCACGCCCAAGCGGCTGGACCTGTCCGACCCGCGCTGCAGCGACAGCATCGTCGGCCGCGAAACCGACGCCGAAGGCCGGTTCCCGTACATCAACGAACTCTGGGCCGACCCGGCCGCGTTGCGCCGCGCTGGCCGATCGGGGGCCTGAAGGGCCCTGCACGCCGCGTGCTGAGGCGCCGCTGCGCGCCGCGTGCTTAGACTTGGCCGCTTGTTGCAGCTGCCGAGGTCCCGCGCATGACACGCCCCCTTCTCATCGCCGCGCTGTGCGCGGCCCTGGTCCTGCCCCTGGCCGCGGCGCAGGCCCAGACCCTGCGCTGGGCCAGCCAGGGTGACGCCCAGACCATGGACCCGCATTCGCAGAACGAAAGCCTGACCAACCAGATCAACGGCCAGGTGTACGAAACCCTGGTCGACCGCGACCGGCAGCTGAACCTGGCGCCGCGCCTGGCGCTGAGCTGGCAGCACACCGGCCCGCAGGCCTGGCGCTTCAAGCTGCGGCCGAACGTGAAGTTCCACGACGGCACCCCGTTCACGGCCGACGACGTGGTCTTCAGCCTGCAGCGCGCGAAGGAGCCTACTTCGCAGCTCAGCGTGTACGCCAACGCCCTGGGCACGGCCGTGGCGGTGGACGCGCTGACGGTGGACTTCAAGCTCGACCGCGTGAACCCCATCTTCCTGCAGCACCTGGGCACGGTGCAGATCATGTCGCGCGTCTGGAGCGAAAAGCACAAGGTCACGCGGCCGCTGGACTTCAAGAACAAGGAAGAAAGCTACGCCTCGTTCAACGCCAACGGCACCGGGCCTTTCATGCTGGTGCAGCGCCAGCCGGGCATCAAGACCAGCTACAAGCGCAACCCGAACTGGTGGGGCAAGGCCGAAGGCAACGTGCAGGAGATCGTCTACACCCCGATCGCCAACGACGCCACGCGGCTGGCGGCCCTGGTCAGCGGCGAGATCGACCTGGTGCTGGACCCAGCCCCGCGCGACATCGCCCGGCTGCGCAACACCAGTGGCGTGAAGATCGTCGACGGCCCCGAAAACCGCGTCGTCTTCCTGGGCATGGACCAGTCACGCGACAAGCTGCTGTACGCCAAGGTGCCGGGTGACAAGAATCCCTTCAAGGACCGCCGCGTGCGCCTGGCCCTGTACCAGGCGATCGACATCGACGCCATCAAGAACAAGCTGCTGAACGGCCAGAGCGCGCCCACTGGCGGCAACACGCCTTCACCGGCCGGGGCCTACAACGACCCACAGGTCGAAACCCGCTTCCCCTTCGACCTGGCCGCAGCCCGCGCGCTGATGGCCGAAGCCGGCTACCCCGATGGCTTCGAGATCACCCTGGACTGCCCCAACAACCGCTACATCAACGACGAGGAAATCTGCATCGCGCTGGCCACCATGTGGTCGCAGCTGAAGGTGAAGGTGCGCGTGAATGCCATGCCGCGCGCCACCTATTTCCCGAAGCTGGAAAAGCTGGACTCCAGCTTGTTCATGTACGGCTGGGGCGGGTCGATCACCGATGCCGAGACCGCGATGACGCCGTTGATGCGCACCCGTGGTGAGCGCGGCCTGGGCCTGTACAACTACGGCAACGTGCGCAACGACAAGTTCGACGCGCTGGCCGCGCAGAGCAGCGTCGAAGCCGACCCGAAGAAGCGCGAGGAACTGGTGAAGGCCGCGCTGCGCGAGTGGCGCGAACAGGTGCACACCATCCCGCTGCACCGCCAGGTCATCCCCTGGGCCATGCGGGCCAATGTGCAGGCCGTGCACCGGGCCGACAACTGGCTGGAAGTGTCCTGGATCACCATCAAGTAGCTCAAGTCGCGGAAGCCAGCCGCGTGGCGCGCTGGCGCACCGCTTCGATGTAGGCCTGGCCGTCGGGCGGCAGACCGCTGCGCTGGCTGGCCCAGATCATTTCACCCAGGCATTCCATCACCTCGTGGTGCGCGGCATGCAGCGAACTGCGGCGCGCCGCCAGCAGTTCGACCGCCTGGCGGATGCCGCTGGGCTGGTCGATGCTGCACTGTTCGGTGATCGACAGGTGCATCGACAGGTGCAGGAAGGGGTTGGTGCGTCCGTCCTCGACCGTGTAGACAGCGGCCAGGGCGGTGGCTTCGTCGGCCAGGTCGGCGTGGTATTCGGGGTGCTCGTCTATCCAGCGCGCCGCGGCGGCCTGCATCGGGTCCAGGGGCAGGCCGGCCTGCTGGCGGGCCAGGGTGCCGCAGAAGAAGCGGCGCACATCGTGCTGGGAGGGCTGGAACATGCCTGTATTGTCCTGGCTTGTCCTTCGCCCCCGGAAAACCCGCATGCAAGTCAGCACCGAACAGCTCTTCACCGAAGCCCGCACCCACAACGGCTGGCTGCCCCAGCCCGTGCCCGATGCGCTGCTGTACCAGCTGTACGAGCTGACGAAATGGGGCCCGACATCTGCGAACAGCAGCCCTGCGCGCCTGATCTTCGTCCGCACGCCTGAAGGCAAGGCCAGGCTGGCCGCCTGCATGGCGGCCGGC
This sequence comes from Rubrivivax sp., assembly GCA_027485165.1. GTDB lineage: Bacteria > Pseudomonadota > Gammaproteobacteria > Burkholderiales > Burkholderiaceae_C > Rubrivivax. The sequence goes on along the minus strand of JAIXRN010000036.1, from coordinate 122,773 downwards.
AATGTGGCCAAGGTCGAACAGGCGCCCGTGACGGCCATCATCGGCATGGACATGGCTTTCTACGAACGGCTGCCGCAGCTGTTTCTGCACACCGATGCCAAAAGCTGGTTTGTGGGCAACGACGCGCTGATCGCCGCCACGGCGTTCCGCAATTCGTCGCTGCAGGGCGCCTACCTGATGCTGGCAGCCCGGGCCCTGGGGCTGGACTGCGGGCCCATGAGCGGCTTCGACGCGGCGCGGGTGGACGCCGAGTTCTGGGTTGGCAGCACGGTGAAGACGAACTTCGTCTGCTCGCTGGGGCATGGCGACCCGGCCAAGCTGTTTGCGCGCAGCCCGCGCCTGGCGTTTGACGAGGCTTGCCAGCTGGCCTGACGGGCCAGCGCAGGGCCCTCAATCGCCGGCAGGGGGGCTGTCTTCAGCCTGCCAGCCCGCGCTGCGCTGACCGCGCTGGCGCTGCTGTTCCTGGCGTTCACGCGACCACAGCTCTTCCAGCTGCTGGCGACCCTGCCGAGCCATCGAAATCAGGCGGTTCTCATCGTGCTGGTGCGCGGCCATCTGCGTCATCAGCTCGATGCTGTGGCGGCGGAAGCGCCAGGCCTGGGTGCGCGCCGCGTGCGGCTGCCAGCCCATCAGTTCCAGCACGCTGCGCCCGCTCATCAGGGCGGAATCCAGGGTCTCGCGTTCAATGTGCTGCACGCCGCGGGCATGCAGCTGGGTCCAATGCTGGGCATTGCGGGCCCGCACCACCAGCGCGGCCTGCGGGAAGTGCTGGCGCGCCAGGTCCACCACCTTCAAGCTTTGCTCGATGTCGTCGATGGCCACCACGATCACGCGCGCCTGCTCGCCACCGGCCACGCGCAGCAGGTCCAGCCGCGTGGCGTCGCCATAGAAGGCCGGCCAGCCGAAGCGGCGCACGCTGTCCACCTGCTCGGCGTCATGGTCCAGCACCGTGGCCGACAGGCCGTTGGCATTGATCAGGCGGCCCACGATCTGGCCGTAGCGGCCGAAGCCGCAGATGATGATGGGCGCCTGTTGCTGTTCTGCGATCTCGTCGGGCTGGGGCCCGCGCCGCGCGGCCAGGCGCGGCTGCAGGAAGCGGTCGCAGGCCACCAGCAACAACGGCGTGCACAGCATCGAAATGGCAATCGCCGCGACCAGGAAAGACGCCGGCTCGGCGCCGATGGCCCCGGCCCCCTGCGCACCCTGCAGCACCACGAAGCCGAACTCGCCGCCCTGCGCCAGCAGCACCACGAACACCGGGCGTTCCGCCAGCGGAATGGGCATGGCGCGCGCCATGGCCCACACCACCAGCGCCTTCAGCGCCAGGAAGCCGGCCACCACGGCGGCCACGAGCCCGGGCTGCGCCAGCACGACGGCGAAGTCGATGCTCATGCCCACGGCGATGAAGAACAGGCCCAGCAGCAGGCCCTTGAAGGGCTCGATGTCGGTTTCCAGTTCGCGCCGGTATTCGCTTTCGGCCAGCAGCACGCCAGCCAGCACCGCGCCCAGGGCCATCGACAGTCCCACGCTGTACATCAGCGCAGCCGTGGCCACCACCAGCAGCAGGGCTGCGGCGGTGAAGATTTCGGGCGTCTTGCTGCGCGCAATCCAGCGCAGGGCCGGGCGCAGCAGCAGCCGACCGCCCAGCACCACACCGGCCACCGCACCCACCGCCTTGGCAGCGCCCCAGGCGCCGCTGCCGCTTTCGGCCAGCCCGGCGGCGCCCGGCAGGGCCAGCAGCGGCATCAAGGCCAGGATGGGAATGGCCGACAGGTCTTGCGCCAGCGACACGCTCAGCACGTTCTGCCCGGCCGTGGTGGGCAGCAGGTTGCGTTCACCCAGCACCCCCAGGCCGATGGCGGTGCTGCTCATCGCCAGCGCCAGCCCGGACACCAGGGCCAGGCGCCATTCCAGGCCGAAGGCCATGGCCACCCCCGCCACCAGGGCCGCGCTGGCCAGCAGCTGCAGGCTGCCCCAGCCGAAGATCGGCCGGCGCAGCGCCCACAGCCGGCGCGGTTCCAGTTCCAGCCCGACCAGGAACAGCATCAGCACGACGCCGAATTCGGCGATGTGCAGCATCGCCGCCGGGTCGGTGACCAGCTTCAGCCCCCAGGGCCCGATGGCGATGCCCGCAGCCAGGTAGCCAATGATCGAGCCCAGGCCCAGGAGCCGCGCCAGCGGCACCGCGAACACGGCCGCCGACAGGTAGATGAGGCTGCCAGCCAGCCAGGGTGGAAGTGGTTCCATGGGTGCGGGTCGCTTCGGGTCGCTTCGCGTCTGGCCGGGGCGGCCTCAGGCCGCGTCTGCGCCCGTTTCGCCGGGCCGGGCATCGCCAGGCACGCTGCATTCGGGCGCCGGTTCCATGCTGGCGATCTCAGGCCAGTCGGGCCAGCGCATCAGGCGGTCGGCAAAGGTCGCGGCATGCTCGTCCAGTTCGGCGGCGCTGGCGCGGTGGGCGCCGTGCAGCACCAGCGGCGGCAGCCACCGCATGCCGCACAGGGCCGCGGTTTGTTCATAGGGCGGCAGGAAGGCGTCGAAGAAATAGCGGTTGTGGCCGTCGGGGCGGTAGGCCTCGGCGGCGCCGCCGGTGGACGTGGCCAGCCACAGGTCCTTGTCGCGCAGTGCCTGGCCGCCCGGGCCATAGGCCCAGCCGAAGGCGAAGACCTCGTCCAGCCACAGCTTCAGCAGCGGCGGCATGGAATACCAATGCAGCGGGTGCAGCCAGACGAGCATCTTTGCCTGCTGCAGCCAGCTTTGTTCGGCCTGCACGTCGATGGCGTAGTCCGGGTAGCTGGCGTACAGGTCGCGCACCGCCACGCGGCCCGCGGGCAGGGCGGCGGCGGCGTCGATCAGACGCCGGGTGACGCGGGAATGCGCCAGCTGGGGGTGGGCGGCGAGCACCAGGATGTCGGGCATGGGTATCTGGAAGGGCGGGGCGGGTCTGGCGCTGGGTACCATACCCGACAACTCGAACAAACCCGGCGCCCGCAGGGCGCCTAGCGGAGGTCCCATGCCTGTCATCGTGGTCGCCAACCCCAAGGGCGGCGTCGGCAAGAGCACGCTGGCCACCAACCTGGCCGGCGCGCTGGCCGCCGCCGGGCATGCGGTGATGCTGGGCGACGTCGACCGCCAGCAGTCGTCGCGCCAGTGGCTGGCCCAGCGCCCGCAGCAGCTGCCGCCGATCCGCGGCTGGGACATCGAATCCAGCCACCTGCTGCGCCCGCCCAAGGGCACCACGCATGTGGTGCTGGACACCCCCGCCGGCCTGCACGGCAAGCGCCTGGAAGCGGTGCTGAAGCTGGCTACGCATCTGGTGGTGCCCTTGCAGCCCAGCCTGTTCGACATCCAGGCCACGCATGCCTTCGTCACCGCCCTGCGCGAACACCGCCACGCCAGCCAGCTGCGCCTGGGCCTGGTGGGCATGCGCGTGCGCGACCACACCAAGGCCAGCGAACAGCTGCACCACTACCTGGCCAGCCTGAAGCTGCCGGTGGTGACCGAGCTGCGTGACACGCAAAACTACGTGCAGCTGGCCGCACGCGGCCTGACGCTGTGGGACGTGGCGCCCAGCCGCGTCGAGCGCGACCTGGCCCAGTGGCAGCCGCTGCTGGCCTGGCTGGCCTGAAGTCTTCCTTCCATCACACCACCATGCCGATGACGAACTACGCCACCCTGGCCGAACTGCAGGCCCGCGTCGGTCAGGAACTGGGCACCAGCGACTGGTTGACGGTCGAACAGGCGCGCATCGACCAGTTCGCGGCCGCCACTGGCGACCACCAGTGGATCCACACCGACCCCGCCCGCGCCGCGGCTGGCCCTTTCGGTGCCACGGTGGCCCACGGCTTCCTGACGCTGAGCCTGCTGCCGCTGCTGTTCGACACCGGCTTTCACATCGCCGACGTCAGGATGGGCATCAACTACGGCCTGAACCGCGTGCGCTTCCCGGCCCCGGTGCGGGTGGGCAGCCGGCTGCGCGGGCGCTTCAAGCTGCTGTCCTTCGAAGCTTTGCCAGGCGGGGCGCAGCTGGTGGTGGAAGCCACGGTCGACATCGACGGCAGCAGCAAGCCAGCCTGTGTGGCCGAGACCGTGTCGCGGCGCTACACCTGAGCGGCTGCAGGGCCCTACGACACCCCCAAAGTGGGGAATCGGGCAGCGCGTGCCCCCGGCCCACAATGAAAAATATCCTGCAAGGAGAGGCCGCTGCGATGAAGGTTTTGCTCGTCGATGACCACCCGCTGATCCTGTCGGCGCTGCAGGCTGTGATCCAGACCATCGGCAGCGACACCACCGTCGTGGGCACCGACAGTGCTGCTGCCGCGCGCGCCGCGCTGCAGGCCGACAGCGACTTCGACCTGGTGCTGCTGGACCTGTCCCTGGGCGATGCCGACGGCTTTGACGTGCTGGTCGAATTCCGCACCCAGTACCCGGCCGTGCCGGTGGTGGTGGTATCGGCTTCTGAACGCACCAGCGACGTCATCCGCGCCATCGACAGCGGCGCCATGGGCTTCATCCCCAAGAGCACGTCGCACACCATGCTGTACGAAGCCCTGGCGATGGTGATGGGCGGGTCGATGTACGTACCGCCTTCGATGCTGGGCCTGGAATTCGGCCGCAGCCTGGGGCATGTGCCCGGCTCGGGCGTGCCGCGTGCGCCAGGCGAAGCGCCCCTGGGCGTGCACGCGCAGCCCGACCCGCACCAGAAGCTGCCCAGCATCGACGACATCGGCCTGACCCCGCGCCAGGCCGAAGTCATGGGCCTGCTGCTGCAGGGCCTGCCGAACAAGCTGATCGCGCGCCAGCTGAATCTGTCGGTGGAAACCGTGAAGGACCACGTTGCGGCCGTTCTGCGTGCCCTGGGCGTGAGCTCGCGCACCCAGGCCGTGCTGGCCGTCAGCCAGATGACGCAGGGCCAGGGCGGCTTCTTCACGCGCCGCGTTCCCAGCCGGTGAAGGGCCGCGCATGAAGGCCGCCCTGGGCGTGGGCGACGACGCCACGCCAAACCCGCTGACCGTGCCCGCTGCGCCTGCGGGCGCTACGCCGGCAGCCGCGGCAGCGCGCGCTGGGGCCAGCTCCGTGTCCGGGCCCGACCTGGCGGTGGACAGCATCCGCGCGCTGTACGTTCAGACCCCGGCGTCGCTGGCCGGCAACCTGGTGGGCATGCTGCTGATGGCTTCGGTCTACTGGCCGCTGGCCAGCACGGCTGCCCTGCTGGGCTGGCTGGGCGTGGGCAGCTTGCTGTGGCTGCTGCGGCTGGCGCACTACCTGCGCTTCCTGCGCCAGCCCGACGCCGACGACGCCACGCTGCAGCGCTGGCGCGGCGGCTGGCGTGCGCTGGTGCTGTCGCAGGGGGCGATGTGGGGCGTGGCGGCCTGGCTGTTCTGGGGCCTGGGTACGCCCTACCACCTGGTGGTGCTGATCCTGACCGTGGTGTCCTACTGCCTGGGTTCGGTGCAGCTGCTGGCCACCCAGCCGCGCATCTTCGTGGCCTTCATCAGCCTGGTGCTCATTCCCACCATCGTGCGCATCGCCACCGACACGCGCCAGGCCTGGAACATCGAGCTGGCCATTGTGCTGACCCTGCTGTTCGGGCTGACGCTGCTGATGGCCCGCACCTACGGCACCGCGCTGGGCCGCGCCATCACGCTGAAGCGCCGCACCGACGAGCTGGCCGCGCAGCTGCGCGTAGAAGCCGGCATTGCCGAAGAAGCGCGCCGCGCCGCCGAAGCTGCCAGCCGCGCCAAGACGCAATTCTTCGCCGCCGCCAGCCACGACCTGCGCCAGCCGCTGCACGCCATGGGCCTGTTTGCCGAGGCGCTGCGCCAGAAAAGCCGCGACCCCGAAGTGGCCGCGCTGGTGAACAGCATCAACGAATCGGTCGACGCGCTGGAAGGCCTGTTCGGCGAACTGCTGGACATCACCCGCATCGACACCGGCGGCGTGGACGTGAACCCGGCACCGGTGCGCATGCGCGACCTGTTCAGCCGGCTGCGCCTGCATTTCGAGCCCACCGCCTTCGAAAAGGGCCTGATGCTGTCTTTCCGCGGTGAACAGCATGTCGCCCAGGCCGACCCTTTGCTGCTGGAACGCGTGCTGCGCAACCTGGTCAGCAACGCCATCCGCTACAGCGACGACGGCGGCGTGCTGGTCAGCTGCCGGCTGCGCAGCACGGCTGCTGGCCCGCGGCTGCTGCTGCAGGTCTGGGACAGCGGCATCGGCATCTCGGCCGCCAGCCTGCCGCGCATCTTCGACGAATTCTTCCAGGCCCAGAGCAACCGCCCGTTGGAAGCCCATCACCGCAAGGGCCTGGGCCTGGGCCTGGCCATCGTCAAGCGGCTGACGTCGCTGATGGGCACCGAAGTGACGGTGCAATCGCGCCCCGGCCATGGCACGGTGTTTTCGCTCTGGGTGCCGGTGGGCAAGGCACCGCGCGCGGTGGAAGGCGTGTTGCCGGTCGACGCCAAGGCGCCGCTGGGCCTGACCCTGCAGGGCCGGCTGATCGCCGTGGTGGAAGACGAAGCCGCGGTGCGCGAAGGCCTGGTGGTGCTGCTGCAGGCCTGGGGCGCGCGCGTGGTGTCGTTCGACACCGTGGACGGTGTGCGCGCCTGGCTGGCCGGTGCTGCGGCCGAAGCCCCGGACCTGCTGCTGGTGGACTACCGGCTGCCGCAAGGCACCACCGGCATTGACGCCCTGGTGGCCATCCGCGCGCGCTTTGCGCCGCAGCGCCTGCCGGCCATCGTCATCACCGGCAGCAGCCTGGGTGGGCACGAAGATGAAGCCGTGCGGCACGACTACCACCTGCTGATCAAGCCCGTGCTGCCGAACAAGCTGCGCGCGATGATCGCTTTCAAGCTCGGCGTACGGCCCGCCGCCTGAGGCCCGGGCTTCAGGCGGCCTGCGGGTAGGTGCCGGGCATCAGGATGCGCTGGTCGACATTGCGGATGTCGGTGTGGCCGCAGAAGGCCATGGTCACGTCCAGTTCCTTGTGCAGGATTTCCAGCGCCTTGGTCACGCCGGCCTCACCCATCGCGCCCAGGCCGTAGACCATGGCGCGGCCGATCATCGTGCCGCGTGCGCCCAGCGCATAGGCCTTCAGCACGTCCTGCCCGCTGCGGATGCCGCCGTCCATCCAGACCTCGGTCTTGTCGCCGACCGCGGCCACGATGGCCGGCAGGGCTTCGATGCTGCTGGGCGCACCGTCCAGCTGGCGCCCGCCGTGATTGCTGACGACGATGGCGTCGGCGCCGGCTTGCGCGGCCAGTTCGGCGTCTTCCACGTCCATGATGCCCTTCAGGATGAGCTTGCCGCCCCAGCGTTCCTTTACCCAGGCGATGTCGGCCCAGCTCAGGCGTGGGTCGAACTGCTCGTTCGTCCAGGCCGACAGGCTGCGCATGTCGGAAACCCCCTTCACATGGCCCACCAGGTTGCGGAAGGTGTGGCGCCGCGTGCCCGCCATGCCCAGCAGCCAGCGCGGCTTGGTGGCCAGGTTGATGATGTTCTTCAGCGTCGGCCGCGGCGGGGCCGTGAGGCCGTTTTTCAGGTCCTTGTGGCGCTGGCCGATGACCTGCAGGTCCAGCGTCAGCACCAGGGCGCTGCACTTGGCCTTGCGCACGCGCTCGATCATGTTGGCCATCGCGTCGCGGTCGCGCATCATGTAGAGCTGGAACCAGAACGGGGCTGTCGTGTTCTCGGCGATGTCCTCGATGCTGCAAATGCTCATCGTCGACAGCGTGAACGGGATGCCGAACTTCTCGGCCGCACGCGCGGCATGGATTTCGCCGTCGGCGTGCTGCATGCCCGTCAGGCCCACGGGTGCGATGCAGACCGGCATCTTGGCCGTCTGGCCCACCATCTGCACCTGGGTACTGCGGTTTTCCATGTTCACCGCCACGCGCTGGCGCAGCTTGATCTTCTGGAATTCCGCGGTGTTGGCGCGGTAGGTGCCTTCGGTCCAGCTGCCGCTGTCGGCGTAGTCGTAGAACATCCGCGGCACGCGCTTTTCGGCCAGCACGCGCAGGTCTTCGATCGTGGTGATGACGGTCATCTGCTACAGCCTCTGTCTTGGGTCAATGAACGACCATCAGTGTGAACGGCCAGACATAAGCCTGCATCGTCACATACAAACCGACCAGGCAGGCCAGCGCCACGGAGTGGAAAAACACGTAGCGCAGGATGTCGCCTTCGTGGTTGAACCAGCGCGTAGCCGTGCTGGCCACGACGATGGACTGCGCGTCGATCATCTTGCCCATCACGCCGCCGCTGCTGTTGGCCGCACCCATCAGGTTGGGGCTCAGGCCCAGTTGCTCGGCTGCCACCTTCTGCATGCCGCCGAAAAGTACGTTGCTGGCGGTGTCGGACCCCGTCATCGCCACGCCCACCCAGCCCATCAGGGTGCCGAAGAAGGGGTACAGCACGCCCGTGCCGGCGAAGGCCAGGCCCAGGGTGGTGTCGGTGCCCGAAAAGCGTGTGAGCGTGCCCAGGGCCAGCATCAGCACGATGGTGAGCAGCGAGTAGCGCACCAGCCAGAAGGTGCGCATCCAAGTCTTGGCGATGTCGACCGGGTTGTACTTCATCACCAGGGCGCCCACGATGGCCGCCAGCAGGATGCCAGTGCCGGTGGCCGACAGCAGGTTCAGCGTGTAGACGGCCGATTCGAAGTGCGGCGTGGGCACCACCGGCGGGACCTTCTGGATCACGTTGTGCAGCCCGCTGATCGGGAAGGACGGGGCGAACAGCCCGTTCAGGAAGGCCTTCACCGGCGGCAGGCCCCAGACGAACACGAACAGCGTCAGGATGGCCCAGGGCGTCCAGGCCTGCACCAGCGCGGCGCGCGTGTGCTTCACCGGCGGGCGCGGCGGCTTGGCTTCGTCGGCGCTGACGTCGCGCCCGCGCATGCTGGGTGACGTCCACACCGTCTTGGGCTTCCACACACGCAGGAACAGCACGAGGCTGACCATCGACACGATGGCCGCGATGATGTCCACCAGCTCAGGTCCGATGTAGTTCGACACCAGGAACTGCGGGATCGCGAACGACAGGCCCGTCACCAGGATGGCCGGCCAGATTTCCATCATCGCCTTGCGGCCGGCGAAGGCCCAGATCAGCCAGAAGGGCACCAGCAGGCTGAACGGCGGCAGCTGCCGGCCGATCATGGCCGTGACTTCCATCAGGTCGTAGCCGTGCACCTTCGCCAGGGTGATGACGGGCGTGCCCAGCGCGCCGAAAGCCACGGGCGCGGTGTTGGCGATCAGGCTCAGGCCCGAAGCCGCCAGCGGGCTGAAGCCCAGGCCGATCAGGATGCCCGCCGTCACCGCCACCGGCGTGCCGAACCCGGCGGCGCCTTCGAAGAACGCGCCGAAGCAGAACGCGATCAGCAGCAGCTGCAGCCGCCGGTCGTCGGTGATGCCCGACAGCGAGTCCTGCAGCACCTGAAAGCTGCCGTTCTGTTCGGCCAGCTGCTGCAGGAAGATGATGTTCAGCACGATCCAGCCGATGGGCAGCAGCCCAGTGAAGCCGCCGTACATCGCCGCGTTGCCCGCCAGTGAAGCGGGCATGCCGTAGGCAAACACCGCCACGGCCACCGCGGCCAGCAGGCCCAGGCCGGCGGCGATGTGCGCCTTGATGTGCAGGAAGCCCAGGGCCACCAGCATCACCACCACCGGCACCGCCGCCAGTGCCGTGGAGATGACCATGTTCCCGAAGGGATCGTAGATTTGCTGCCAGACCATGTGCTTGTCTCCTGCCGGGCGGTGAAGACCCCGCCTCGTGAGGGGCAAATCTAGACAGGCTGGCGCAGCGCGCCGTGAAAGCTACGGGCCAGTGGCGTGAAACGGATTCAAAACCGCTGCAGCTTGATTCAGGTCAAGGACTTCCGCAGCCAGTCGACGAAGGCCGCGCACTGCCAGCGTTCCAGCGTGCCGGGCCGCCAGCACAGGAAGTAGTGGTGCGGCGAAGGCACGCTGCGCGGCGACAGCCGCACCAGGCGCCCGCTGTCCAGCCAGGCCGCGCCCAGCTGCAGCCGCATCAGCGCGACGCCGAAGCCGGCCACGGCGGCGTCCAGCACCAGGCCGATGTCGTTGAACTGCGAACCCGCTACGGGTTCGTCCAGCGCGATGCCGCAGGCCGTGAACCAGGTGCGCCAGGGTTCCAGCGGGCTCAGGATCAGGCTGGCGCGCGACACCTCGGCGGCGGTGTCGAAAGCGTCGAAGGGCCCGGCTTCGCGCAGGTAGTCCGGGCTGCAGACCGGGGCCACGGCGTCGCCGCACAGGTGCACCCATTCGCAGTCGGTGTAGGGGGCCACCGGGCCGGGGCCGAAGCGCAGTTCGATGTCCACGTCTTCGGTGCGCATGTTCAGCGCGGGCACGGCCACCTGCAGGACCAGGTCGATCTCGGGGTAGGCATGCCGGAAGCTGGCCAGCCGGGGCAGCAGCAGCTGGCGCGAGAAAGTCGGCGTCACGGCCACGCGCAGCGGGCTGCGGCCTTGCGCGCTGCGGCGCCCGGGCACCTGCTGCAGCAGGTTCAGGGCTTCACGCACGCGCTGCAGGTAGGCAGCGCCTTCGGGGCTGAGGGTGAAGTCGCCGCGGCTAAACAGCGCCACGCCCAGCTGGGCTTCCAGCTGCCGGATGCGGTGGCTGATGGCGCTGGGCGTGACACACAGCTCTTCACCGGCCAGCGTCACGCTGCGAAGGCGGGCCAGGGCTTCGAAGGCCAGCAGGCCAGGCATCGACGTGGGGCGGGGGGCAGCCATGGGGCATTGCAGCACGAAGGGCTGGCCAGCCGCAGCAGGGGCTGCCCGGATGGCCAGGGCCGCCCTTCACAACTTCAGCAGCGACCCCGCGCGCACGCCCAGCAGCCGGATGCGCCGCTGCAGATCCACGCGCTTCAGGCACAGCCCGGCGGCGTGGCGCACCGCGGCCGCGTCGGCCACGGGCTGGGGCAGGGTCAGGTCGCGCGTGACGGTCTTGAAGTCGTCGAAGCGCAGCTTGATGCCGATGGTGCGCGCCGCCAGGCCCTTGCGCTGCAAGTCGGTGGCCACGCCTTCGGCCAGGCGGGTGAACAGCGCCGTGAGCTCGGCGCGGTCATGGATGGCGTGCAGGTCGCGGTCGAAGGTGCTTTCGCGGCTGACGGACACCGGGTCGCTGCGCGTGGCCACGGGGCGGTCGTCGACGCCGCGTGCAGCGTCGAACAACCAGCGGCCATAGGCGCGGCCGAAGTGTTCGTGCAGGCTGGCCTTGTCGCGCGTGGCCAGGTCGCCCAGGGTCTGGATGCCCAGGGCCTGCAGCTTGGCCGCGGCCTTGGGGCCGATGCCGTTCAGCTTGCGCACCGGCAGCGGCCAGATGCGGGTGGGGATGTCGGCTTCGGTCAGCACCGTCAGGCCGTCGGGCTTGTCCAGTTCGCTGGCCAGCTTGGCCAGCAGCTTGTTGGGGGTGACGCCGATGCTGCAGGACAGCCCGGTGGCGCGCTTGACGTTGTTGCGGATCTGCTGGGCCACGCCGCGCACGCCGCCGGCGGGGTCGTGGCCCACGGTGTCCTGTGCGCCGGGCACTTCGCTCAGGTCGATGTAGATCTCGTCGATGCCGCGGTCTTCGATCAGCGGCGCCACTTCAGCCACCGCGGCCTTGAACAGGCGCGAATAGTGGCGGTACTGTTCGAAGTCCACCGGCAGCAGCACGGCGTCGGGGGTGCGCGCCGCCGCCTTCATCAGGCCCTGGCCGCTGTGCACGCCGTAGTCGCGCGCGGCATAGGTGGCGGTGGTGACGACGCCGCGGCCGGCGTAGCCGCGCAGCGTGGCGAAGCGGCGCGTACCGTCAGGCTGCAGCACGGGCTGGTGGCGCCGCCCACCCCCGATCACCACCGGCTGGCCCTGCAGTTCCGGGTAGCGCAGCAGTTCAACCGATGCGTAGAAAGCATCCATGTCGAGGTGGGCTATCCAGCGGCGCATCTGCGCATTGTGGGCAGCTGCTGGCATGCTGCGTTCCAGCGGCCCTGCCGCAACCACCTGAAGGAGACAAACCGATGTTCCAGCGCAAGCAATTCCTGGTCGCCCTGGCGGCCGCTTCCGTGGCCGGGGCTGCCGGCCTGGCCTGGGCCCAGGCGGCCCGTACGCCGTCGCCGCCGGGCGCCAAGGTCTACTTCATCAGCCCGGCCGACGGCGCCGTCATCAAGGGCCCGGTGAAGGTGGTGATGGGCCTGTCGGGCATGGGCGTGGCCCCGGCCGGGGTGGACATCGGCAACACCGGGCACCACCACATCCTGGTCAATGCCCCGGCCAACCTGAAGCTGGACGGCGCCATGCCCGCCGACGACGTGCACCGCCACTTCGGCCTGGGCCAGACCGAAGCCACGCTGACGCTGCCGCCGGGCAAGCACACGTTGCAACTGCTGCTGGGCGACAAGAGCCATGTGCCGCACGATCCGCCGGTGATGAGCGAGAAGATCACCATCACCGTGCAGCCCTAGGCTGCGCTGGCTTCAGGCCTGCAGCCGGGTCCGATGCCGCGCCACCTGGGCCAGCACTTGCGCCGGGGCGGTGCCGCCCAGCACGTTGCGTGCGTTCAAGGAGCCGCGCAGCGTGAGTACGTCGAAGACATCGCCGCCGATGTGCGCGTTCAGCCCCTGCAGCGTGGCCAGCGGCAGGGCTGACCGGTCCTTGCCCTGGGCAATGGCCAGCTTCACGGCATGCGCCACGGTTTCGTGCGCGTCACGGAAGGGCAGGCCCTTTTTCACCAGATAGTCGGCCAGGTCAGTGGCGGTGGCGTAGCCGCGCATCGCCGCCGCTTCCATCGCCGCCTTCTTCACCGTGATGCCGCCGGTCCACGCCCCGCTTTTCGGGTCGCGGGTGCCGCCCACCATCTCGGCCATGATGCGCAGCGTCGCGGCCAGGGTGTCGACGGTGTCGAAGAGCGGTTCCTTGTCTTCCTGGTTGTCCTTGTTGTAGGTCAGCGGCTGGCCCTTCATCAGCACCAGCAGGGCCGTCAGGTGGCCGATGACGCGGCCGCTCTTGCCGCGCGCCAGTTCGGCGACATCGGGGTTGCGCTTCTGCGGCATGATGGAACTGCCGGTGCAGTAGCGGTCGGCCAGGTCGATGAAGCCAAAGTTCTGGCTCATCCACAGCACGATCTCTTCCGCCAGGCGCGACACATGCACCATGCAGATGCTGGCCGCGGCGGTGAATTCCAGCGCGAAGTCGCGGTCGCTCACGGCGTCCAGGCTGTTCTGGCACAGGCCTTCGAAGCCGAGTGCATGCGCCACCTGCTGCCGGTCCAGCGGGTAGCTGGTGCCGGCCAGCGCGGCGGCGCCCAGCGGCAGGCGGTTGACGCGCCGGCGCAGGTCGGCCAGGCGCTCGGCGTCGCGCGCGAACATCTCCACGTAGGCCAGCAGGTGGTGCGCAAAGCTCACCGGCTGCGCCACCTGCATGTGCGTGTAGCCAGGCATCACGGTGTCGGTGTGCTGGGCGGCCAGTTCCACCAGTGCGCGCTGCATGTCCAGCAGCAGGCCGTGCAGGCCGTCGATTTCGCCGCGCAGCCACAGGCGCACGTCGGTGGCCACCTGGTCGTTGCGGCTGCGGCCGGTGTGCAGGCGCTTGCCGGCATCACCCACCAGGGCCGTCAGGCGGGCTTCGATGTTCAGGTGCACGTCTTCCAGTTCTAGCTTCCATTCGAAGCGGCCGGCTTCGATGTCGGCGCTGATCTGCGCCAGGCCGCGCTGGATGCTGGCCAGGTCTTCGGCGCTGATCACGCCTTGCGCCGCCAGCATGCCGGCGTGCGCCAGGCTGCCGGCGATGTCGGCGCGCCACAGGCGCTGGTCGAAGCCCACGCTGGCGGTGTAGCGCTGCACCAGGGCGCTCATCGGTTCGCTGAACAGGGCCGACCAGGCCTGGGCCTTGTTGGCCAGTGGGTCGACGGCGGGCTGGCCCGGCAGTGCGGGTGGCGGGGGGCTGGAAGACATGCGCTGGCGGCGGGGCCGCAGTGGGGGAGGGCGTCCGTATTATCTGGGGGCCGTGTGGGTGCCTGGCCAGCGCGGCGTTGGCCAGGTCCACGGCTACCGTCCACACTGGCCTCCGCTGGCTGCCGCCTTGTCCGGCGGCTTCGGCCCCTTTCACCTTCAGAGCCTGCTGCCCAACGCCCGTGAAGCCCGACGCCGATTTCGCGCCCACCTTCAGCCGCCCTGGCAGCCTGTGGCCAGACACGGTCGAACCCGCCAGCACCAGCTTTGCCGCTTCGCGTTTCGATCCGCTGGCCGACGAACGTTCGCGCCTGAAGGCGCAGACGGCTGCGGCTTTCGACGTCTGCCACCCCGGGCTGGCGCTGCGTGCGGTGCTGGGGGTGCAGGCCGTGCTGGCCATCGTCGCCCTGGGCGTGGCCGAAGGCCGTGCCGACTGGGCCGCGCGCCAGGCCGTGCTGGCCTTTGCCGGCGTGGCCGGCACCTTGATGTGGCTGGTGGCGGTGTGCGCCGCACGCCGCCCGCTGCAGCGCGCCGGCGCGGCTACGCGGGCGGCCGTGGTGCTGGGCACCGGGGCGGTGGCGGCCGGGCTGGCGGTGCTGCCGCTGGCCTGGGCCGGCCTGGCGCCGGCGGCCGACGGCCTGCGCGTGGCCGCGGTGCTGCTGGCCGGGGCTGGCTTTGCCGGCGTGCTATGGGCCTGGCTGGACTTGCGCGCCCGCATTTGGCACCCGGCCAATGCCAGCGCGCGGCTGGCCGAGCTGCAGTCGCGCATCCGCCCGCACTTTCTGTTCAACGCACTGAACACCGCCCTGGCCCTGGTGCGGGTGGACCCGCCGCGCGCCGAAGCGGTGCTGGAAGACCTGGCCCAGCTGTTCCGCACCGCGCTGGCCGACGTGGGCGCCTGGGTCACGCTGGACGAGGAAATGGAGCTGGCGCGCCGCTACCTCGACATCGAGCAGATCCGCTTTGGTGCGCGCCTGCGCGTGGACTGGGAGGTGGCCCGCAACGACCCGCGCGTGGGCCGCGCCCGCGTACCGCCGCTGGTGCTGCAGCCGCTGGTGGAAAACGCCGTGCGCCATGGCGTGGAACCGGCGGCCGAAGGCGGCTGGGTGCGCATCACCGCCAGCGTGCAGCGCGGCCAGGTGGTGGTGGTGGTGACGAACACCGTGGGCGACGATCCCGGCAGCCCCGGCCATGGCATGGCCCTGCACAACGTGCGCGAACGCCTGCGCCTGTTGCACGACGTGGCCGCGCAGTGCGACGTGTGGCGTGAACCCGGTCTGGGGCGCGACCGCTTCCAGGCCGGCGATGCTCCTGCCGACCTGTTCCATGCCCGCATCGTGTTGCCGCTGAACTAGCCGGGGGCCAGGCCTTGCGCGTGCTCATCGTCGACGACGAACCGCTGGCCCGGCTGCGCTTGCGCAGCCTGATGCAGGGCCTGCCCGACATCAGCCTTGCGGCGGTGGGCGAGGCCTGCGATGCCGACGACGCGCTGCGCCAGCTTCAGGCCGCGCCGCTGGACGCGCCCTGGGACCTGCTGCTGCTGGACATCCGCATGCCCGGGCCTTCGCGCCACATGGGGCTGCGGCTGGCGGCGCTGCTGCGCACCCTGGCGCAAGCGCCCGCGGTGGTGTTCATCAGCGCGCATGCCGAACACGCGCTGGCCGCCTTCGACCTGGACGCCGTCGACTACCTGACCAAGCCTGTGCGGCGCGAACGCCTGCACGCGGCGCTGCAGCGCGTGCAGCTGCGCCTGGCCGCGCGCGGCGCGGCCGGTGCTGTCAGCACGGCTGCCGCTGCGCTGGCCGAAGCGCCGGCCCTGGTCGTCAGCGACCGCGGCCGCGTGCTGCGCGTGCCCCTGCCCGAGGTGCTGTACCTGAAGGCCGAGCAGAAGTACGTGACCCTGCGCACCGCGCTGCACAGCTATCTGCTGGACGAGACGCTGTCTGAACTGGAAGCGCGGCTGGCAGGCCTGGGTGGCCCGCCGTTCATCCGCGTGCACCGCAACGCGCTGGTGGCGCGCCATGCGGTGCGGGCCCTGGAACTGCGCGAAGTGCCGGGCAGCCAGGACCCTGGCGACGGCAGCAGCGAAGGCTGGGCCGTGCGCGTGGCGCCGGTGGATGAATGGCTGGCGGTGTCTCGCCGCCAGGTGGCCGCGGTGCGGGCGGCCCTGGCGGCTTGACAGCGTCCCGCCGGGCGGCTGGCCATCCCGGCCAGCGCCCCGCTGCGGTTATCGGGCCGTGCGGCGGCGGCACGCCACCAGCGCCACCAGGCCCAGGCCGGCGGCCAGCAGGCCGTAGGTGCCGGGTTCGGGCACCGCGCTGACCGTCAGGCCGGCCAGCGTGCCGTTGTAGGTGCCCAGCAGGGTGGCGGCGCCCGTCGTCAGGCTGATGCCGTAAATGCCGGTGGCCAGCGAGCTGCTGTTGTCCACGTTCAGGGCCGCGAAGGCCTGGCCGCTGCCCAGGATCTCGAAGCCGCTGGCGCCCACCACGTTCAGGCCCAGCGCGCCGATGGTGCTGATGTTGGGGGCGTTGAAGGCGCTGGGCGCGAAGTTCAGCGTGTTGGTTTCGCTGTTGATGTAGTACAGCGCGGTGCTGGCGGGTGCGCCAGCGGTGGACGAATTGGTATACGCCGCGCCCGCATAGCCGGCGCCGATGTTGCTGGCGGTGTTGGCCACCGCGCCAGTGTTCACGTTCACGGCCAGGTTGGCGCCCGCGGTGCTGACCACGCGCAGCGAAGCCGCGCCGGCGAAGTCTGCCATCGGGTTGAAGTCCAGGCCCCAGCCCAGGTTGCCCGCGATCAGCGGCACCGACAGCGCGGCCACGAAGCTGGCGGCGCCAGTGAATTCGTTCAGCGTGTAGATCTGGTTCGACGTGGTGATGCCGTAGATGGTGTTGTTGCTGGGGCGCAGGTCGATGCCGACGAAGCGGTCGCCGGCCGCCAGGCCCGTGATGGCCACGGTGGTGGCCGCACCCGGGCTGCTGACGTCGAAGCGCGTGAGCTGGTTGCCGCTGGTCAGGCCCACCAGGGCCTGGGCGCTGGCAGCGCCAGTGGCCAGCGCCAGAACGGCGGCGGCCGCGGCGGTAGCCGCCAGCCGTGCGGGGGTGCGGCGGAACACGGGGGCGAAGGGCGTGCGGGCGAAAGTCATCGGAAAGCTCCTGGTGGGGTGGGGTGGTTCGGCGACGCAGGGCGCCCGTGGGGCGCCTGCAGGCGTCGATATTCCCTACGCAGGGGCGGCGCAGGCGGATGAGCCGCCGCGCAGCGATGGACCCCCGCATTCGCGGGGGTCGCGCAATCCGCCTTCAGCCCGTGTTGCGCAGGCCCGCCGCGATGCCGTTGATCGACAGGTGGATGCCGCGCTGCAGCCTTTCCACGCTGGGGTCGGGCGTCTTCGCCCCCAGCGGGCGGGTGCGGTAGCGGCGCAGCAGTTCCACCTGCAGGTGGTTCAGCGGGTCCAGGTAGGGGAAGCGGTGTTCGATGCTGCGCGCCAGCGCCGGGTTGCTGGCCAGGCGCTGGGTCTGGCCGGTGATGAGGTTCAGCGCCGCATTGGCGCGTTCCCATTCGGCCTTGATGGCCTTGAACATGCGCTTGCCCAGGGCTTTGTCTTCCACCAGTTCGACGTAGCGCGCGGCGATGCGCAGGTCGCTCTTGGCCAGCACCATGTCCAGGTTCGACAGCAGGGTGCGGAAGAAGGGCCACTGCTTGTGCATGCGCTGCAGCAGGGCCACGCGCGCGGCGCGGCCTTCGGCCCCGCCGGCTTTTTCACCCGCGGCCAGGAAGGCTTCGACTGCACTGCCAAAGCCGCACCAGCCCGGCAGGGCCATGCGGCACTGGCCCCAGCTGAAGGACCAGGGGATGGCGCGCAGGTCTTCGATGGCTTGCGTGGCCTTGCCGTCCTTGGGGCGTATTGCGGGACGGCTGCCGATGTTGAGTTCGGCAATCTCGCGGATGGGCGTGGCGGCAAAGAAGTAGTCGGTGAAGCCCGGCGTGCCGTAGACCAGGGCGCGGTAGGCGGCGCAGCTGGCTTCGCTGATCTCGGCCGCGGCGTCCAGGAAGGACTTCGGCGCCGTCTTGGTGGGGTGCAGCATCGTCGCTTCCAGCGTCGCCGCGACCAGGGTTTCCAGGTTGCGGCGGCCGATTTCCGGGTGCGCGTACTTGCTGCCGATGACTTCGCCTTGTTCGGTCAGGCGGATCTGCCCATTCACCGTGCCTGGGGGCTGGGCCAGGATGGCCTGGTAGCTGGGCCCGCCACCGCGGCCCACCGTGCCGCCGCGGCCGTGGAACAGGCGAAGCCGGATGGGATCGCTAGGCGCGGCCTGCGCCAGTTCGTCGAACAGCGCCACCAGCGCGGTTTCGGCGCGGTAGAGCTCCCAGTTGCTGGTGAAGAAGCCGCCGTCCTTGTTGCTGTCGCTGTAGCCCAGCATCACGTCTTGTTCGCCGGCTTCGCCCACGCGGCTGGCCAGCACCAGGGCGCGGATGCCGGGCAGGGCATAGAAGTCGCGCATGATGCTGTCGCTGCGCCGCAGGTCGCCGATGGTCTCAAACAGCGGCACGGTGATGAGCGCGGCGCGGGCCGGCTGCGCGTCGTGGCTTCCCGCGCTGTCCACGCCACCCACGCAGCCCAGCAAGAGCCCGCTTTCCTTCTGCAGCAGCAGCACTTCCAGCAGGTCGCTCACCTCTTCGGTGTGGCTGATGATGTAGTGGCGCAAGGCTTCGCGGCCGAACAGCGCAATGGCATCGCGGGCGTATTCGAAGATCGCCAGTTCCGACTGCGCCAGGTCCGAGTAGACCGCCCCGCGTACGCGCAGCGGCCGCGCGTCGGCCAGCTGCTGCAGCAGCAGCGCGCGGCGGGCGGGTTCGTCCAGCAAGCGGTAGTCGGGGCAGATGCGCGCGGTGGCCAGCAGTTCGGCCACCACGGCTTCGTGCTTGTCGCTGCTCTGGCGCAAGTCCAGCGTGGCCAGGTGGAAGCCGAAGACCTGCACCGCGCGCATCAGCGGTGCCAGCCGCGGGCCCACCAGGGCGGCGGCGTGGTGGGTCTTCAGCGACCGTTCGATCACCTGCAGGTCGGCCAGCAGCTGCGCCGGGGCGGTGTACGGGTCTTGCGGCGGCAGGGCGTGGCGCAGGGCTTCGGTGCCGGTCAGCGCCTGCAGGGTGGCCGCCAGCCGGGCGTACATGTAGACCAGCACGCGGCGGTAGGGTTCGTCGCCGCGGTGCGGGTTCTGGTCGGGTGAGCGCGCGGCCAGCGCCTGCATTTCGGCCGACACCGGCGCCAGCGTGCCGCTCATCGACAGTTCACCCCCCAGGGCGTGCACTTCGCGCAGGTAAAAGCGCAGCGCCACTTCGGCCTGGCGGCACAGCGCATTGCGCAGCGTGGCAGCGCTGACGTTGGGGTTGCCGTCCCGGTCGCCGCCGATCCAGTGACCCATGCGCAAAAAGGGCGCAATGGCATGGCCGGGCAAGGCGCGTTCGATCTCGCCGTACAGGCGCGGAATCTCGCGCAGGAAGGTGGCTTCGTAGTACGACAGCGCGTTCTCGATCTCGTCGGCCACCGTCAGCTTGGTGGTGCGCAGCATGCGCGTCTGCCAGAGCTGGGTGACGCGGGCGCGGATCAACGCTTCGTTGTCGGCCCCGCGCGGGCCGCTGCGTTCCGCGGGGCTGAGCTCGTCGCGCGCTTCCACCAGTTCGGCCAGCGCGCGCTCGGCATCCAGGATGCTCTTGCGCTGCACTTCGGTGGGGTGGGCCGTCAGCACCGGCGCGATGTAGGCGCCCTGCAGCACCTGCGCGATGTCGGCGGCGCGGTGGTCGGCGCGGTGCAGGCGTTCGAAGGCGACGGCCAGGCTGCCTTCCTGCTGGTGGCCTTCGCGTTCGTGCGCGGCGCGGCGGCGCACGTGGTGGCGGTCTTCGGCGATGTTGGCCAGGTGGCTGAAATAGCTGAAGGCGCGGATCACCGTCACCGTCTGGTCGGCCGACAGGTTCTTCAGCAGCCGGTCCAGCACGCGGCCGGCGCTGGCGTCGGCCTTCAGGCGGTAGGCCACGCTCAGCTGGCGCACGCGTTCGATGAGCTCGAAGGCTTCGCTGCCTTCCTGTTCTCGGATCACGTCGCCCAGCACCCGGCCCAGTAACCGGATATCTTCGACCAGGGGCTTGTTCTTCGCCGCCGCATCGCGTTCTTCCTGCGCGACAGGGGCTTTGCGGGGGGTGCGGGCCGGCAGGGCGGGGTGGCGTGCGCTGGACATGGGTGTCGCTCCAAAGTGCGTAACCAAGTTACCCATGATGTACGCAAGCGGCATGCCCGTCGGCCTGCCGCCGGTGGCCCCTGGGGGCCGGCAGCGCTGGCGATAATGCAGCAATGAGCCTGCACACCCCCACCATCATCGCCACCCGCGAAAGCCGCCTGGCCCTGTGGCAAGCCGAACATGTGCGCGACGCGCTGACGGCGCGTTTTGGCCTGGCTGTCGAACTGCTGGGCATGACGACCCGGGGCGACCAGATCCTGGACCGCGCGCTCAGCAAGGTGGGTGGCAAGGGCCTGTTCGTGAAGGAACTGGAAACCGCGCTCGAACAGGGCCAGGCCCACCTGGCCGTGCATTCGCTGAAAGACGTGCCCATGGACCTGCCCGAAGGCTTCGTGCTGGCAGCGGTGTGGGAACGCGAAGACCCGCGAGACGCCTTCGTCAGCCCGCGCTACGCCAGCGTGCACGACCTGCCTCAGGGCGCGGTGGTGGGCACCAGCAGCCTGCGCCGCGTGACGCAGCTGATGGCGCTGCGCCCGGACCTGCAGATCGAACCCCTGCGCGGCAACCTGGACACGCGGCTGCGCAAGCTGGACGAAGGCGGCTTCGACGCCATCGTGCTGGCCGCCGCCGGGCTGATGCGGCTGCAGCTGGCCGAGCGCATCCGCAGCCGCTTCGAACCCACGCAGATGATCCCGGCCGCCGGTCAGGGCGCACTGGGCATCGAGGTGCGTGAAGACGCGACCGAACTGCGCGCACTGCTGCGCCAGACCATCCACATCCCCACCTTCCTGGCCGCGCATGCAGAACGTGCGGTCTCGCGAGCACTCGGCGGCAGCTGCAGCATGCCGCTGGCGGCGCATGCCACCTGGCAGGGCGGCACCCTGCAGCTCGTGGCGGCGCTGGGCGACAGCGTGGACGTGAAGCGCCCGCTGCTGCGCGCCCAGGTGCAGGCCGACATCCCGCAAGCCGTGGACAGCGAAGCCGCCGCGCGCGCTCTGGGCGAACAGGCAGCCCAGGCACTGCGCGCGCTGGGCGCGGGCAGCTACCTGCCGCCGCCCGCACCGTGAAGCTGATCGTCACCCGGCCGCTGGGGCAGGCCGCACCCTGGGTGACACGGCTGCAGGCGCTGGGCGTGGAAGCGCAAGCCCTGCCGCTGATGCACATCGAACCCCTGGGGGACACCGCGCCCGTTCGCCAGGCCTGGGGTCGGCTGGGCGTCTACACGATGGCCGTGTTCGTCAGCGCCAATGCCGTGCAGTACTTCTTTGCCGCGGGTCCCTCGCTGCGGCCGGGCGAACCGGCGGTCTGGCCTGCAGGCGTGTGGGCGGCTTCGACTGGGCCCGGCACCACTGCGGCGCTGATGGCAGCGGGTGTGGTGCGCACGGCGCTGGTGGAACCGCCGCCCGAGTCGAAGAACTACGACTCCGAAGGCTTGTGGGAAGAGCTGCAGTTCCGCCCCTGGTCGGGCCGGCGCGTGCTGGTGGTACGGGGCGAAGAAGGCCGCGACTGGCTGGCCGATGCGCTGCGCGCGCGCGGGGCTGAAGTCGACTTCGTCGCCGCCTACCGGCGCTGCCCGCCGCGGCTGGACATCGCCGGCCGCGTGCTGCTGGACGAAGCCCTGGCCGAACCTGAAGACCATGTCTGGCATTTCAGCAGCAGCGAAGCCATCGGCTACCTGCGCCAGCTGGGCCAGCAGCGCCAGCCGCCGGCCGACTGGTCGCGCAGCCGTGCGCTGGCTTCGCACCCGCGCATCGTGCAGACCGCCCGCAGCGCCGGCTTCGGCAGCGTGCACGAAGTCGAGGCCAACGTGCAGGCGGTGGCCAGCTGGTTGGCCGACCCGGCTGCCGGCCGCAAGAAGGCGCGCCGTCCCTAGAATCTGGCCGCAGACGAACGCCGCACCCTTGACCGACGCCGATCCCCCGAAGCCCGTGCCGCAGCCCCCTGCCGCGGCCGAGCCTGCCCCGAAGGCCGACGCCGCGCCGGCCCCATCGGCCTCCGTGCCCGGTGCAGGGCGCTGGATCGCCGCCGGCGCCGTGCTGCTGGCCGTGCTGGCCAGTGCCGCGCTGGCCTTCGCCTGGGCCACCCAGCAGCGGGTGAAGGCCCTGGAAGTGGAACTCGTCAAGCGCCAGCAAGACAGCGGCAGCCAGGCCACCGAGGCCCGCACTCTGGCGCGCCAGGCCGAAGCCGTGGCGCGTGAAGTGGCCGGCCGCGTGGCCCTGCTGGACGCACGGGTGGCCGAAACCAGCCTGCAGCGCAACCAGTTCGAAGAGATGCTGCAGTCGCTGGCTCGGTCGCGCGACGAGAACATCCTGGCCGACATTGACAGCGCACTGCGCGTGGCGCTGCAGCAAAGCGCCATCACCGGCAGCGTTGACCCGCTGGTGCTGACGCTGCGCCAGACCGACGAACGCCTGGCGCGCCACAACCAGCCGCGGCTGGAACGCGTGCGCCGCGCCGTGGCGCAGGACCTGGACCGTGTGCGGGCTTCGGGCAGCTCGGACATCGGTGTGCTGACGCTGCGCCTGGACGAGCTGATCCGCCTGGTCGACGACCTGCCGCTGGCGTCCCAGATCGAACGCCGCACTGGCCGGGCGCAGCAGCCGCCCCCGGCAGCGGCCCAGGCCGGCGCGGCCGCCAGCAGCGCCACGGCCGGGGACCCTGCGGCCAGTGCAGCGGGTGGGGCCAGCAGCAGCGCCAAGGCGCAGGCGGCGGCCCCGCCAGCCCCGGCCGCCAGCGAAGCCGACCCGTCGGCCCAGGCCAGCCCCTGGGCACGCCTGATCGGTCAGCGCGGGCAGGACCTGATGGCCCATGTCTGGGGCGAAGTGAAGAGCCTCGTGCGCGTGACGCGCATCGACGCGCCCGAGGCCATGCTGCTGGCGCCCGAACAAGCCTGGTTCCTGCGCGAAAACCTGAAGCTGCGCCTGTTGAACGCGCGCCTGGCCCTGCTGTCGCGCCAGTTCGACACCGCCCAGGCCGACCTGCGCGACGCCCAGCTGGCGCTGGACCGCTACTTCGACCGCAGCGTGCGCCGTGTGCAGCAGGGCAGCGAACTGCTGAAGCAAGTGGCCCTGGAAGCGCGGGCGGTGACGGTGCCCCGGCCCGACGCCACCCTGGCCGCCATTGCCACGGCTGCGGCCGGGCGCTGAAGGGCGGGCCGGCGCATGCGGGGCATCGTCTGGCTGGTGCTGCTGTTCACAGTGGCCGTGGTCGCGGCCACGCTGCTGGGCGGCAACGACGGGCTGGTCACCTTCTACTGGCATGGCTGGCGCACCGACCTGTCGCTGAATCTGTTCTTCATCCTGCTGCTGGGCAGCTGCGTGCTGGGCGTGCTGGTGGCACAGGCCGTCAGCACGCTGTGGAGCCTGCCGCGGCGCGCCAGCGAATGGCGCGCACAGCGGCGCGAACAGGCCGCGCAGCTGGCTTTTCGCGAAGCCCTGGCCGAATTCTTCAGCGCGCGCTACGGCCGCGCCAGGAAGGCTGCCGAAAGGGCGCTGGCGATCCAGGCCGACACGCCGGCCCTGCAGGCCGACGGCGACTTCCGCCTGCTGGCCCAGCTGCTGGCCGCGGGCAGCCTGCACCGACTGCAGGACCGGCCGCAGCGCGACCGGCTGCTGGCCCTGGCGCTGGCGCAGCCGCGCAAGCCCGGCAGCCTGCAGCCGGCCGACGATGCAGCCCGCATGCTGGCGGCCGAATGGGCGCTGGAAGACCGCGATGCCGAACGCGCGCTGGACCTGCTCGGGCAGCTGCCGCCCGGCGCGGCGCGGCGCACCCAGGCCCTGCGGCTGAAGCTGCAGGCCGCGCGCATGGCCCGCCAGCCGCTGGAAGCCCTGCACATGGCGCGGCTGCTGGCCAACCACCAGGCTTTTTCGCCGGTGGTGGCGCAAAGCCTGCTGCGGTCGCTGGCGGCCGAAGCCCTGGAAGGCGTGCACGACGCCCAGCAGCTGCGCCGCCTGTGGGGCCAGCTCGACGCGGCCGACCGGCGCGACGCCAGCGTCAGCGCCCGCGCGGCCCTGCGCGCGGCCCAGCTGCATGCGCATGAAGACGGGCGGCAGTGGCTGCGGCCGTTCTGGGACCGGCTGTGCGACCTGAGCCGTGAAGACCGCGAGGCCGTGGCCCTGGCCCTGATCGAAGCCTGCCCTGGCATCGGGCCGGATTGGCTGCCGCGCCTGGAAAGCGCCGCGCAGGCCTTCAGCCAGGAACCCGCCGTGGTGGCAGCGGTGGGGCAGGCCTTTGCCGAGCGGCAGCTGTGGGGCAAGGCGCGCCAGCTGCTGGAACAGGCCGCTGCCGCTGCCAGCCTGCCAGGCCAGACGCGGCGCGCCGCCTGGCGCCAGCTGGCCGTGCTGGCGCGGCAGGAAGGCCAGGCCGAGCGGGCCGCCGAATGCGACCGCGCGGCGGCCGCCATCGACTGACCCGTCGCACCACAGCTGTGGTTCTGCGGGTCAGCCCCTGCTCACCCCGGCACCGCCCGCCCCGCCGCCCAGGCCGGCAATGCCGTGGCCAGCCAGGGTAGCCAGGCGATCAGCAGGGTGCCCAGGAAGATGGCTGCCATGGCCGGCAGCACCGAACGCGCGACATAGCCGATCGATTTGCCGAACATCGCCGCAGCGAAGTAGATGTTCATGCCCGCCGGCGGGCACAGGAAGCCGACCTCCATCGCCGCCAGGAAGATGATGCCGAAGTGCAGCGGGTCGATGCCGTAGGCCAGTGCCAGCGGCAGCAGCAGCGGCACCAGCACCACGATGGCGGCATAGATTTCCATCAGGGCCGCCGCGGCGAACAGGAACACGCACAGCGCCAGCAGGAACAGGTACTTGTTGGGAATCACGCCCTGCACCCATTCGACTGCGCGGTCGGGCACGCCGGCGTCGACCATGAAGTTCGTCAACGCCAGCGCCATGCCCAGGATCAGCATCACGCCGCCGATGATCTGCACGCAGTCCGACAGCGTGCGGCCCAGCAGCCGCCAGCCCAGTTCGCGGTGGGCCAGGGCCTGCGTCAGCACGGCGTAGGCTGCGGTCAGCGCCGCGCTTTCGGTGGGCGTGGCCAGCCCGCTGGCCAGCGCGCCCACAGCCACCAGCGGGGCGGCCAGTTCCCACTTCGCGGCCCAGGCAGCGGCCAGGGCCTGGCGCGCATCGGGCCGCGCGGCCGCGGCCGTGGGGGCACCCGGTTCGCGTCGCAGGTAGCCGCCCACCAGCAGCAGGCAGGCCACCATCACGGCGGCGGGCAGCAGGCCGGCCAGGAACATGTCGCCGATGGGCACGCGCGCGATCACGGCATACATGATCAAGGGCACCGATGGCGCCAGCAGCACCCCCAGCGCGCTGGCGCTGGTGACCAGGCCGATGCCGCGCTGTTCCGGGTAGCCCGCCTTCAGCAGCATCGGCAAGAGCAGCCCGCCCAGCGCCAGGATGGTGACGCCGCTGCCGCCCGTCAGTGCGGTGAAGCCCGAGCACAGCACCGCCACGGCCAGCACCGTGCCGCGCACCCCGCCACCGAACAATGCCAGGAACACCGCGCCCAGCCGCTGCGCCGCTCCGGTGCGCGCCAGCAGCAGCCCAGCCAGCGTGAACAGCGGCAGCGCCGGCAGCGAAGGGTTGACGGTGATCTGGTAGTGCGACAGGGGTACCGACGCCAGCGGCAGCAGGTCGCTCCAGAACAGCGCCAGGGCCAGCCCGCCCAGCACGGCGAAGATCGGCGCGCCGGCCAGCAGCAGTGCCAGCAAGGCCAGCACGGCCGGCAGCAGCGGCAGTGCCTGGCCGTCGAACAAGGCGGCCAGCAGCGCGCCGGCCAGCGGCAGGCCCAGCGCTGTGGCCCAGCGCACTGGCAAGCGCCATGTGCTGTGGCCCGCGCCGATGGCGAACGCACCCAGACGACCGCCCAGCAGCGCGAAGCCCAGCGGCATCGCTGCCTGCACCCACCACACGGGCAGGCCGTAGGCCAGTTCCTGCGCGGCGCCGCGTTCGCTGTCGACAAAGCGCCAGGCTGCCAGTGCCAGCGCACCGCAGATGACCGCCGCGCCGCCAAAGGCCAGCGCGTGCACGGCCTGGCGCAGCGCCGCGCCGCCCAGCTGGCCCAGGCTGCTGCCCAGAGTGCTGAGGTGGCCGCTGCCGACGGCCGCCAGCGCGCCGAACATCGCCATCACCAGGCCCAGGTGCTGCACCAGCACGGGCGCGTTCATCACGCCGCGGCCCATCAGCGGGCGCAATGCGATTTCGACCAGCGGGATCAGCGTCATCAGCACCAGCGCGGCCACGGCCAGCGCTTCGGGCCAGCGGTGCGGCCACGCGCGTGCCGCGGCTTGGGGTGAACCTGGCGACGGTGGCCCCGGTGGTCCGTTCGGCCCCGCCCCCGCTACCGTTGCGGCCAAGCTCAACGCCCCCGCGTCGAGCGGAAAGCCTTGAGGTGCATGAACACCTCATCGAAGGTTTCGGCCGGCACCATGCTGCCGCGGATGCGGGGGTACAGGCTGTCGGCCAGCGCATTCCATTCGCGCATCTGCTCGGCGTTCGGCTTGTTCACCACCAGGCCGCGCTTGCGCATGGCGGCCACGGCTTCATCGACTTCCTTGCGGGCCTGCGCGCGCATCTGCAGGCCGGCCTTTTCCCCGGCTGCACGCAGCGCCTGCTGGCCGGCCGGCGTCATCGCTTCCCAGGCGCGCTGCGTCACCACCAGGGCGCCGACGATCGGCGCCCAGTTGATTTCCAGCATGTTCGGCGCCGTGTTGAACACCTGCCCTGCCAGCGCGAAGTAGGGCGTGGACGGCACGACGTTGATCATGCCGGTCTGCAGCGCGGGCAGGATGTCGGCGGTTTCCAGCGGCACGGGGGTGTAGCCCAGGCTCTTCATGATGGCCTGTTGTTCGGGTTCTGAACCCCAGGCGAAGAACTTCATGCGCTTGAAGTCGTCGGGCCTGAAGGCCGGTTCCTTCGAGAAGAAGCGCACCCAGCCGGCGTCGCCCCAGCCGACGATGACGAAGCCCTTGGCCAGGAAGCGCTGTTCCATCGCCGGGCGCATCTTCTCGCGCACATAGTCCACCTCGTCCCAGTCGCGGAACAGCAGGGGCAAGGTCTGCAGCGCCGCCACCGTGGGCTCGATCTCGCGCAGGCCGACCACGCTCATCAGCGCGCCTTGCAGCTGGCCGATGCGCATGCGACGCGCGATCTCGGCTTCGCCGCCCTGGCTGCCGTCGGTGAAGACGACGAAGCGTGCGCCCCCGCCCTGCGCGGCACGCCAGCTTTCGCCCAGTTCCAGCAGCGACTGGTGATAAAGCGAATTTTTCGGCACCAGGGTGCCGATGCGCAGCTGGGCCGCCGGCCCGCCCTGGGCCAGGGCGGGGGTGCCGGGCAGGGCCAGGCTGATGAGTGAGAGCGCGGTATGGCGGCGGTGGATGTCGAAGTCGGGCGGCATGGGCGGGTGGAGCTTCAGAAGCGGTCGTCGGCGGTGGCCAGCAGCCAGCGGGCGCGTTCGCCCATCAGCTGGTTGGCCAGGTCGGGCTGGGTGTCGGCAGCAGCCAGGGCCTGGCGCAGCAGGGCTTCAAAGGCTGGCCTGTCGCCGGCCGGCAGGGCCAGCGCTTCGGCCCGCGTGACGAACACGCCCGCATTGCGGCCAGCGCCCAGGGCGGTGGCGCGGTCGAAGTAGTCCTGGGCCCGTCGCGGGCTGCCGCCGGGGCGCGCGGCTTCGAAGCTGCCCATCAGGGCCGCCAGTGCGCCCTGGCCATGGCCGGGCTCGGTCTGCCAGGCCAGGCCGGCCAGGGCGCTGGCCAGGGGTAGATCGGCCACGCGGTCGGGCTGGTCCTTGCTCAGCGAAATGGCGGCACCCCAGGCGGCGGCGCCCCAGTAGGCCAGCGCCACCTGCTGCGGCTGCAGCCGTGCACTGCCGTTGGCCAGGGCCCGGCGAAAGCCCGGTTGCTGCGCTTCCAGCGCGGCCAGTGCATGGGTCTGGGCACGCCAGTACAGGCGTGCTGCGCGCTGGCGCAGGGCCTGGGCGGCGCGCGCGTCCTGCGCTTCCAGCCGGTCAGCGTCAAAAGCGACGAAGCCATAGGCGTACTGCGTGAAACCGGAAGCCACGGACGTGGCCAGCGGCACGTGGCCGGGCGTGCGCTGCAGCACCGATTCAGAAAGCTTCAGGTAGAAGGCCGCCGCGTCGCGCGCCAGCCCCAGGTCTTCTTCACTGGCCTGCCCCTGGCTGGCCAGTTCGTCGGCCATGCCCTGCACCAGCAGCATGCGGGGCGAGCAGGCGCCCAGCATCAGGGCCAGCACCAGCACGGCCAGGCTTCGGAAAAACATGCACGCCACGTGGGGCCCTCAGACGATGCCGCTGCGCAGGCCTGGGCGGCTTGGCACCAGGCCCAGGCGGGGGCCAGCCTGCGGCCCCGGTCCGGCCAAAAGCTGCCGCAGCAGCGCTAGCGCGGCACGCTAGCCGGGCTCGATGAAACGGCGGTGACAACAGCTGGGCGGTACGGCCGCAGGCGGGGCTGCGCGCAGGCCGCAAGCACAGCCGCGCAGCACCCACGGCAAGGGGGGCAGGCCAGCGCGGATCAGACCGCGCAGTACTTGTCCTGGATCGCCCGGTCGGCCAGCAGTTCGGCCCCGCTGCCGGTGTGCACCACCTGTCCCTGGTCCAGGATGTAGGCGCGGTCGCTGATGGCCAGGGCGCGTTCGACGTTCTGTTCCACCAGCAGCAAGGTGGTGCCTTCGGCCTTCAGGCGGCGGAAGAGTTCGAACATCTCGTCCACCAGCACGGGCATGATGCCCTCAGACGGTTCGTCCAGCAGGATCATCCGCGGCTTGGCCATCATCGCGCGCGCGATCGCCAGCATCTGCTGTTCGCCGCCGCTCATCGACGTGCCTTCCTGGTCCATGCGTTCGGCCAGGCGCGGGAAGGTGCGCGCGATCTCGGCGATGCGTTCGCGTTCGGTGTGGCGTTCCTTGCCTGCGATCAGCCCCAGGCGCAGGTTTTCGCGCACCGTCAGGCCGGGCACGATGCGCCTTTCTTCGGGCACGTAGGCCAGGCCCAGGTGGTAGCGCGTGTGCGCGGGCTGGGCCAGGATGTCCTGGCCGTCGAAGCGCACCTGCCCGGCGCGCTTGGCCATCAGCCCCATGATGGCGCGCAGCGTACTCGTCTTGCCCGCGCCGTTGCGGCCCATCAGCGTGACGATCTCGCCGGCGCGCACTTCAAAGCGCAGGCCCTGTACGACGTGGCTGCGGTCGTACCAGGCGTCGAGTCCGATCACTTCCAACATCAGCCCTGCCCCAGGTAAACGCGCCGAACCTCGGCATTGGCCTTGATCTCGTCGGGCGTGCCTTCGGCCAGGAATTCGCCGTGGTGCAGCACCAGCAGGCGTTCGCAGATGCCCATCACCAGCTTCATCTTGTGCTCGACGATGATCACTGATCGTTCCTGGGCCAGCGCCGTGATCAGGTCCATCATCACCACTGTCTCTTCGGGTGACATGCCGGCCGTGGGCTCGTCCATCAGCAGCAGCTCGGGCTCGGCCGCCAGGGCCATGGCCACTTCCAGCGCGCGCTGCTGGCCGTGCGCCAGGTCGGCGGCGGGGCGGTGGCGCAGCGCGCCCAGGCCCACGCGCAGCAGCAGTTCGTCGGCACGGTCGGCCACCGCCTGCATGGCCGCACGCGGGCGCAGCAGTTCGTAGCGCGCGTGGCGCATCTGCGCGGCCACGCGTACGTTCTCGTGCGCGCTGAGCTGCTTGAAGACGTTGGTGATCTGGAAGCTCTTGGCGATGCCGATGCGCGCGAATTCGTGCTGTTTCAGGCCGGTGATGTCGCGGCCCTTGAACTTCATGCGCCCGGCAGTGGGCGGGAAGGCGCCGCTGAGCACATTGAAGAACGTGCTTTTACCAGCGCCGTTGGGGCCGATGATGGCGCTCAGCTTGTTCGGCAGGAAACGCGCCGAGACCTGGTTCAGCGCCACGAAGCGGCCGAAGTGCTTGCTGACGCCTTCGACTTCCAGGATAGGCGTGGTGGCGGCGTTCATGACCGCGCACCGCTGCGGTCCAGCCGCTTGATGAAGCTGCCCCAGATGCCGGCCGGGAAGAACAGCACGAAAAACATGAAGACTGCGCCCACCACGGCCATCCAGTGGCGGGTGATGGTGGTGACCACGTCTTCCAGCGTCAGGAACACCGCTGCGCCCACGAAGGGCCCGAAGAAGGTGCCCATGCCGCCCAGCAGGCACATCATCACCGCCTGGCCCGACTGCAGGTAGTGCAGGCTGTCGATGGGCACCACGCTCAGGTGCAGCGCGCGCAGCGCCCCGGCCAGGCCGCAGATGGCGGCCGAGATCACGAACACCAGCAGCTTGGTGCGGGCCACGTCGAAACCGCAGGCCGCAGCGCGGGCTTCGTTTTCGCGCACGGCTTCGATCACCGCGCCGAAGGGCGAAGCCAGCAACCGCGAGACGAACCACAGGGCTGCGGCCACGAACACGAAGATGACGTAGTACTTCGTCACCGGGTTCAGGAAGTCCAGTGTCCAGGGGCCGATCTCGATGGCTGGAACCTGGATGCCGCGCAGGCCGTTTTCACCCCCGGTCCAGCGTTCGGCCTTGTAGAAGGCGTAGTAGACGATCTGCGCCAGCGCCAGCGTCACCATCGAGAAGTAGATGCCGCGCGTGCGGATGGCCAGCCAGCCGATCAGCACCCCGGCCCCTGCCGCGGCCAGCACACCCAGGCCCAGGGCCGGCAGCCAGTGCCAGCCGCCATGCACCATGGCGATGCCCGTGAGGTAGCTGCCCACGCCCAGGAAGGCGGCATGCCCGAAGCTCAGCAGCCCGGTGTAGCCGAACAGCAGGTTGAAGCCCACGGCGAACAGGCCGAAGATGAGGATGTTCACCGCCAGCGCGTGGTACGGCATCAGCAGCGGAAACACCAGCAGGAACAGCAGCACGGCCGCGACACGGTGGCGCCGGACCAGGTCGACCACGCTCATCCCAGCAGCCCCTTCTTGCCGAACAGGCCCTGCGGGCGCAGCAGCAGCACCACGGCCATCAGCACGAAGATCGACAGCTCGGCCAGGTCGGGTGCGAACAGCGAGGTCATCGCAAACACGATGCCCACCAGCAGCCCGGCCACCACCGCGCCCACGAGCGAACCCATGCCGCCGACGACCGTGACGACGAAGCTCTCGGCCAGCACATGCACGCCCATTTCAGGGTTCACCGCGCGCGTGGGCGCTGCCAGCACGCCCGACAGCCCGGCGATGGCGCAGCCGATGCCGAACACCATCAGCCAGACGCGCGAGATGTCCACCCCCAGCACGCGGCAGATGTCGCCGTCGCGGCTGCCGGCGCGCACGATCAGGCCGTAGCGTGTCTTTTCCAGGAACAGCCACAGCGCCACCACCACCACCGCAGTGGCAAAGATCAGGAACAGCCGGTACTTCGGAAAGTAGCCGATGCCCAGGTCCACCGCACCGCGCAGTTCAGGTGGCGTCGACGAGGGCAGGCCTTCCACGCCGAAGGCGATGCGCATGGCCTCGATCAGCACCCAGCTCAGGCCGAAAGTCAGCAGCAGCGGGTAGTCGATGCCGCGGCCATAGAGCGGGCGCACCAGGAAGCGTTCGGTGACCAGGCCGAGCAGGCCCACCACCAGCGGCGTGAGGATCAGGCTGAACCAGAAGTTGCCCGTCAGCCCCAGGAAGTACAGCCCCATGAAGGCGCCGACCATGAAGAACGCGCCATGGGCGAAGTTCACGACCGTGAGCATGCCGAAGATCAGGCTCAGGCCGATGGCCAGCAGCGCATACACGGCACCCAGCGCAATGCCGGTGACGAGCTGCAGGGCCAGCAGCGAAGGGGTGATGTCCATGGGGCGCGTGCGTTCCAGCGGCAGCGTCAGCTGATCTTGTGGCCCATCTCTTCACAGGTGCGCAGGTTCTTCTCGTTCGCGTCTTCGATGGCGAGCACATTGAAGACGTCGTTCTTGTCCTTCATGCCCTTGCTCTTGCTTTCGACGATGACGACGCTCTGCACGCTCTGGTGGTCGCACTTGCGATAGAACTGCGGGCCCTTGTACCAGTCGTACTTCAGCTGGCGCAGCGCGATCGACACGCGCTGCGAATCGGTGGCGTCGGCGTTCTTCACGGCCTGCAACACGCTCAGGATGCCGGCATAGCCCAGCGCACCGTAGTCCGAAGGCACGGCACCGCTGTAGGCCGCGCGAAAGGCGTCGTTGAACTTCTTCGCGCTGGGGATCTTGTCTTCCATGCCCCAGTAGTAGCTGGTGCCGCCCAGGATGCCTTCGAAGGCATCAGCGCCGCCGGCCACGCGGCTGGTGTACAGCAGCACGGGGGCGATGATCTTGGTGCCCTGCTTCAGGCCGAAGTCGGTGGCCTGCTTGGCGCTGTTCACCAGGTCGCGGCCGAAGTTGCACAGCACCAGGATGTCGGGCTTGAGCGACTGGATGCGCGGCAGGAAGGCACTGTAGTCGGCCGCGCCCAGCGGGTGGCGGATGTCGGCCAGCGTCTGCGCGCCCAGGGCCTGGCCCGCGCGCTGGAAGCCGCGCACCATCTCGTGGCCATAGGCGTAGTCGGCCGTCAGGTAGACGATCTTCTTGCCGAACTTCGGGAAGGCATAGCGCGCCACGGCGCCGGCCGTCAGGTGCGGGTTCAGCGCCTCGTGGAAGGTGTAGAGGCTCCAGTCCTTGGCCTCGTTGATGGTGTCCGACTGGCTGATGCTGTTGAACAGCACCTTGCGTTCACGCGTCACGGCGTTGATGGACAGCTGGGTGGCCGCGCTGAGCGAGCCGACGACGAAGTTGACCTTGTCCTTCTCGATCAGCTCCAGCGTGCGCGTGGCGGCTTCGCCAGGGTTGAGCTTGTCGTCGCGCACCAGCAGTTCGGCCATCTGGCCCTTGTGCCCGCCGGCGGCGTTCCATTGCTTCACCGCCAGTTCGGCGGCGCGCACCTGGTCTTGCGCCTCGGCGCTGAAGGCGCCCGTCAGCGGCACCGGGAAGCCGATCTTGATGGTGGCCGGCTGGGCGCGGGCGATGTTGAACAGCGCAGGTGCGGCGGCGGCAGCCAGGCCGCCAGCGATCAGCTGGCGGCGGCGCGGGTTCGGGCTGGTTTTGGGGGGCAGGGTGCTCATGGGGTTGTCTCCTTTTTGGGGTTGTCGTGGGGCCGTCGTGAGGCCGTCCTTGGGCCGTCTTTGCTCTTAAGGCGGATAGGTCTCGAACAGGCAGGGGTCGATGGCGGTGTGGCGCATCACCGCATCGGGCGGCCGGCGCGGCAGCGGCGCCTGGTCGGGCGCTCGGGCTTCCAGGCCAACGCCCAGCCGGCGTGCGCGGTCCACCACGGCTTGGCCGGCGGGCTGGCGCTGCTGTTCGTAGTGGCGCAGGGCCTGGGGCGTTGCGCCGTGCTCGGCGATGGCCAGCTGCAGGGCCAGCGCGTCGTCGGCGGCCTTGGCCACGCCCATGCCCACATGCGGCCGGGCGACGAAGGCGGCGTCGCCCATCAGTGCGATGCGGCCGTGCGCCAGCTGGGGCGAAGCCAGGTCGTAGATGGGCTGAACGAAAGGCATGGCGGTCTTTTCCAGCACTTCGGCGAACTGCGGTGCCAGGCGTTCGCGCGCGGCGGCGCGCACCGCCGCGATCTGCCGCCACGACACCGCCTGCGGCGGCAGGCCCGCGGCATGGTGCTGCCCGTCAGCGTCGGTCAGCAGGGCCT
Organism: Rubrivivax sp.; assembly: GCA_027485165.1. Classification (GTDB taxonomy): domain Bacteria; phylum Pseudomonadota; class Gammaproteobacteria; order Burkholderiales; family Burkholderiaceae_C; genus Rubrivivax. Next base: position 88,920 of record JAIXRN010000036.1, on the reverse strand, counting down.
GCAGTTCGTTACCTTCGGCTGCCGGCCGGTACCAGACGAAATTCCAGCGCCGCTGGCCCGGGGCCGTGCTGTCCTGCAGGCCGGCTACGGGGTAGCCCAGCATCTGTTCGCCTGCCGGCAGGCCAAAGCCGAAGTGCGGGAACAGCGTCTCGCGCGTGTGGCGCGACAGCACGGCTTCGTCGCAGACGCCGCGCCAGGCCACGTAGCCGGCGTACTGCGGCTGCACGCCGGGCAGCAGCTGGCTGCGCACGGTGGACCGGATGCCGTCGGCCGCCAGCAGCAGGTCGGCGTGCAGGCTGCGGCCGTCGGCCAGATGCACGCTGACGCCGTCGTCGGTCTGGCTGCAGGCCAGCACTGCGGCACCCAGGGTCTGATGCTGGGGCGGCAATGCGGCGCTGAGCAGCGCATATAGCCGCCCCCAGCTGGTCAAGATCTGCGGGTGGTCCCACTGGCAGGCCACGCTGCCGTCGCCCGCGAGCACCACGCGCGACGCCACGGCAATGCCCAGGCTGTCGTCCACCCGCACGCCGGCCTGGCGCAGCACCTGGCGCAGGCCTTCGTGTGTGACGATGCCGGCACCCCGCCCCTGCAGCGACTGCGGCGAACGTTCCAGCACCTGCACGTCGTGCCCCGCCCGCAGCAGCAGGTTGGCGGCCATCAGGCCGCCCAGCGAACCACCGGTGATCAGGATCTTGGCCATCGGGCTGCTGGGGGTGGTTCGGCGAAAGCTGGGCGCTGGCCGCGTCAGCCCGCCGAGGCGGTTTCGCTGGCCGGGAAGTTCAGCTCGATGACCACGCCGTTCGGATCGTCGACGAAGACCTGGTGCAGCCCCAGCGCCGGCACTTCGCGTTCGCGCACAGCCAGCCCAGCGCCCTTCAGCCGCGCCAGCATGGCCGCCAGGCCGGTGCTAAAGAACGCGATGTGGTCGACGCTGCCGGTGCCTTGCAGGCTGGTTTCGTCGCGGTCGCCCAGGTACTGCTTCAGGCCTTCAGGGTCGTTGCGGTCGATGCCGATGATGTGCACGGCCGCCTGGGCGTAGTCGCTGGTGTCGGCCGGGTACAGCCACAAGCCCGGGAAAGGGAAGGGCGGGCGCGGGCCCACGCGCATGCCCAGCGCGCCACAGTAAAAGCGTTCGCAGGCCGCCAGGTCGAGCGTGCGGATGGAGAAGTGGTTCAGTGCCAGCGTCATGCGGTCCTCCGGGGGCCGGGCATCACCAGCGGCATCTGCGCCAGCAGGCCCTGGATGCGGTCGGCAATGAAAATGTCGGTCAGCTGGGCGTCGCCCTGGCCGGTGTAGCTTTGCTGGTAGATCAGCGGCCAGATGCCCATGTGGTAGATCAACCCGCCGTGAAAGCTCATCAGCAGGGCTTCTTCGCGCGGCGTGGCCTTGGCGCGGCTGCGGCCGCCGGCGCCGCGGCGCGCTTCGCGCAGCAGCCGTGGGAACAGGCGTTCGCGCACCAAGGCGAAATAGCGGCTGGGGATGAGCCCGTCGGACAAGCCGGAATACACCAGGATGCGCAGCCATTCGGGCGTGAGGATGGCCGCCAGGTAGTCGCGGTAGAAGGCCTGCAGCTTGTCGGGCACCGGCAGCTGGGGGTCGTCCAGCAGGGTTTCCCAGCGTGCTTCCCAGCGGCCGGCGATGGTGTCTTCGTAGACGCGTTCGATCAGCTGCCGCTTGGTGGGGAAGTAGTGGTACAGCAGGGTGTGCGCGACGCCGATTTCGGCTGCGAGCTCGCGCATCTGCGCGTCCAGCCCGCGGCGGGCGAAGAACTCGGCCGCACCGGCCACGATCTGTTGTTCGCGTTCGTGTGCCAGCAGTCGCTTGCGCACCGGTGCAGATGCTGACGCCGACGCCGACGCCGTCGCCGTCGCCGTCGCAGCGCCGCCAGCCGTGCGGGCGGCTGCAGGTGCACGGGTTTGTGCGCGGGTTTGTGCGGTGTTGACCATCTGCTCAAGTTTGCGAAGATTGTTGAACGGTTGCTCAACAAGCCGACATCCTGACAAACCCGAAAACAGATGGGAACGGTTTCATGAAGTCATCGGCCTTCGACTACGTGCGCGCCGAAACCCCGCAGCAGGCCCTGGCCCTGCTGGCCCAGCATGGCGAAGACGCCCGCGTGCTGGCCGGCGGGCAGACGCTGCTGGCCAGCCTGAACCTGCGGCTGTCGCAGCCCACGGTGCTGATCGACATCGGCGGGCTGGCCGACTGGCGCGGCATCGCCGTGGCGGGCGGGGTGCTGCGCATCGGCGCGCTGACGCGGCATGTCGAGATCGAGGAATCGGCCCTGGTGGCCCGGCACGCGCCGCTGCTGGCCCAGGCTGCGCCGCACATCGCGCACCGGGCCATCCGCAACATGGGCACGATCGGCGGCAGCCTGGCCTATGCCGACCCGGCGGCTGAGTGGCCGGCCTGCGTGCTGGCGCTTGAAGGCACCCTGGTGGCCATGGGCGCTCGGGGCGAAAGGCGCTTCGCCGCAGCCGACTTCTTCCAGGGTCTGTACACCACAGCCCTGCAGCCCGACGAACTGTTGGTGGCCATCGAACTGCCCTTGCTGCAGCCCAGCGAGCGACAAGACTTCGACGAGCTTTCGCGCCGGCATGGCGACTACGCGATTGCCGGGCTGGCTGCCCGCGCGCTGTGGGACGGCCAGGCGCTGCAGGCGGTGCGGCTGGCCTTCCTGAGCCTGGGCGACCGCCCGGTGCGGGCGCGCCAGGCCGAAGCCCTGCTGCAGGCCGGCCCGCTGGACAGCCCGCGCCTGGCCCAGGCCGAAGCCGCCCTGCGCGCCGAGCTGCAGCCCTTTGCCGACCTGACGCATTCCGCCGCGGCCAAGACGCAGATGGCCGCCACGCTGATGCGCCGCGCCATCGCGCGCATCACGGCCTAGCCCTTGCGCCAGCAGCCGCTTCAGCGCAGCCTGAGCAGCGTCTTCAAACCCCCGCCATTCGAAGCCCCACCATGCCCACCCCCATCGACCACCCCACGCGCCGGCTGCGCGTGGACATCAACGGCCAGACCTTCGTGCGCGACGTCGAATGCCGCAAGCACCTGTCCGACTTCCTGCGTGAAGATTGCGGGCTCAAGGGTTCGCACCTGGGCTGCGAACACGGCGTCTGCGGTGCGTGCACGGTGCGCGTGGACGGGCAGATCGTGCGCGGTTGCCTGGTACTGGCCGCACAGGCCGATGGCCACCGCATCGAAACCGTCGAGACCGACACGCCCAGCCCGCGCCTGCGCGCGTTGCAGGACGCCTTCATCGAATACAACGCGCTGCAATGCGGTTACTGCACGCCGGGCATGCTGATGGCGGCGCTGGACCTGGTGGAACGCCGGCCCGACGCCGACCGTGAAGCCGTGCGCGCCTGGATGAGTGGCAACTACTGCCGCTGCACGGGTTACCACGCCATCGTCGACGCGGTGTGCGCGGTGCTGGACAGGCAACGCGGCGGCTCCTTCGACGTGGCGACGCAGGAGGCCGACGCATGAACCACCCGCTGGAAAAGCCCAGCCACCGCGACCTGGGGGCCGACCTGCCTGCGGTGACCGAAGACCAGCGCCACATCGGCGTGGCCATCCCGCGCGAAGGCACGCGCCGGCTGACCGAAGGCCGCGGCCAGTTCATCGACGACATCGAACTGCCGCGCATGGTGCACGTGGCCTTCTGGCGCAGCCCGGTGGCGCACATGCGCATCCAGCACATCGACCGCACGGCGGCGCAGCAGCTGCCGGGCGTGGTGGCCGTCGTCACCGGCCCGGAGATCGCCACGATCTGCAAGCCCTGGGTGGCCACGTTGGCGCACCTGGCGGGTATCAAGAGTGCGCCGCAATACCCGCTGGCCATCGACCGCGCCACCTGGCAAGGCGAACCCGTGGTGGCCGTGGTGGCCGAAAGCCGGGCCCGCGCCGAAGACGCGCTGGCCCTGCTGGAAGTGCAGTGGGAAGAGCTGCCCGCAGTGCTGAACACCGAAATGGCACTGGAGGCAGGCACGCCGCTGATCCACCCCGAACTGGGCGACAACCTGTGCTTCCAGCGCCAGCTGGACACCGGTGGCGTGGACGAGGCGTTTGCGCGCGATGACGCCGTGGTCTTCGAGGAAACCTACGTCTTCGGCCGGCACACCGGCGTGACGCTGGAACCGCGCTGCCAGATCGCCGACTGGAACGCCGGCGACCAGAAGCTGACCGTGCACCATTCCTTCCAGGCCCCGCACATGATGCAGGACCTGTACTGCCGCCAGTTCGGCCTGCAGGAACAGCAGGTGCGCGTGCTGTGCCGCGACGTGGGCGGCAGCTTCGGCATCAAGGTGCACGCCTACCCCGACGACTTCGCCACCGTGGCGTTGGCCATGCTGCTGAAGCGGCCGGTGAAGTTCGTGGCCGACCGCATCGAAAGCTTCAGCAGCGACATCCACGCGCGCGAACACCGCATCCACGCGAAGATCGCGGCCAGCCGCGCAGGCGAGATCCTGGCCTTCGAGATCGACGACCTCACCGGCATCGGCCCCTTCAGCATGTTCCCGCGCACCAGCGGCATCGAAGGCAACCAGGTCGTGAACCTCACGGGCGGCCCGTACAAGCACAAGGCCTACCGCGCCAGGCTGAAGGTGGTGTTCCAGAACAAGACGCCCACCTGCCAGTACCGCGGCGTGGGCCACCCCATTGCCTGCGCCGTGACCGAAGCACTGGTGGATGGCGTGGCCGCCAAGCTGGGCCTGGACCCGATCGCCTTCCGCCAGCAGAACGTGATCCCCGACGACGCCTACCCGGCCACGGGTGCTTCAGGCATCAAGCTGGAAGTGCTGTCGCACGAAGCCTGCCTGCGCGAAGCGCGTCGGCTGTGCGACTACGACGCGCTGCGCGCCGAACAGGCGGCACTGCGCCAGCGCGGCGTCTACCGCGGCATCGGTGTGGCTGCACTCATCGAGCTGACGAACCCCAGCGCGGCCTTCTACGGCGTGGGCGGGGCGCGCATCGCCAGCCAGGACGGCGCCACGCTGCGCCTGGAACCCAGCGGTGCGCTGACGGTGATGAGCAGCGTGGGCGAGCAGGGGCAGGGCGCCGAAGCCATCTTTGCGCAGATCGCGGCCGATGCCGTGGGCGTGGACATCGCGCGCGTGCGCGTCGTCACAGGCGACACCGACGCCACACCCTACGGCGGTGGCACATGGGCCAGCCGCGGTGCCGGCATCGGCGGCGAAGCCGTGCTGCAGGCCGGCAAGGTGCTGCGCGCCAACATCCTGGCCACGGCCGCGGCCATCCTGCAGCGCGACGTGCAGGGCCTGCGCGTGCTGCGCGGCGCGGTCGTGGACCTGCAGACCGGCGCGCCGCTGCTGGACCTGGCCGAGCTGGGCCGCATCGCCTACTTCCGCAGCGACACCCTGCCCAAGAGCTTCACGCCCGAACTGATGGTGACGCGCCACTACGCGCAGCGCGACTACCCCTTCATCTTCACCAACGGCGTGCAGGTCAGCCATGTCGAAGTGGACGTCGATACGGGCTTTGTGAAGCTGCTGAAGCACTGGGCGGTGGAAGACTGCGGCCGCGTCATCAACCCCATGCTGGTGGACGAGCAGATGCGCGGCGCCATCGTGCAAGGCATCGGCGGCGCGTTGTTTGAAGAATGCCTCTACGACACCGACGGCACGCTGCGCAACGGCAACATGGCCGACTACCTGGTGCCCATGGCCGCCGAGATGCCCGACATCGTCATCGGCCATGTGCAAAGCCCCACGCGCAGCAGCGAACTGGGGGCGAAGGGCGCGGGCGAAGCCGGCACTGCGGGCGCGCCTGGCGCGGTGATGAACGCCATCAACGACGCGTTGGCGCCTTTTGGCGCGCGGGTGGCTTCGCAGCCCATCACGCCGGAGAAGATCCTGCGCGCCCTGGGGCGCATCTGAAGCTGCGCCTGGCTTGGCCCAGCGGTCAGAAAAAGGACTGCTATACTGCGAGGCTACGTTGCGGCTGTAGCTCAGCTGGATAGAGTACTTGGCTACGAACCAAGGGGTCGTGGGTTCGATTCCTGCCAGCCGCACCAACCACACCAACGGGTCAGTCTCGCAAGGGGCTGACCCGTTGCCTTTTCCGGCGGCGAAACCTTCGCTGGTGTGGCCTGGCTGGGCCCGGCTCGGGCCCTTGCGTTTGTCTGTTGCGCGCCAGTGGTCGTGCCTAGCGCTTTACTTTTCGCCAGCCATTGCGTGAAATGCATCACGCCCGCTGTTCTGCTTCGCTGCGCGCGCTTTGCCTCCCTCACCCCTGCCGCACCGGCAAAGGAAACCGCGCATGCACTGCCCTCTTGCAAGCAAGTCCGCCCTGGCCCTGGCCCTGTCGTTAGGCTTTGCGGCCGTCAGCCCGGCCTGGGCCATCGACACCTACCCCGGCGACCCGGGCACCCTGGGGGACCCCGCCAGCTGGCGCACGCCTGAATTCCTGCGCGATTGGGGGCTGCGCGCCATCGGTGCCGAATTCGCCTATGCCCGCGGCTTCAGCGGCGCCGGCATCAGTGTGGGTATGGTCGATTCGGGCTACTTCAGCGGCCACCCGCAGCTGGACCCGGCGCGGTACCAGGGCGTCACCGTCAACGGCATCGCCGGGGCCTACAACCCGGCCTTCAACGACAACCATGGCACCCATGTCAGCGGCACCATCGCGGCCAGCCGCGACGGCAGCCTTGGCGGCGCCAGCAACTTCCACGGCGTGGCCTTCAACGCCCGCGTCACGGTGGGCAATACCGCGAAGACCGACGGCGTGCTGTTTGGCCTGCCGCCAGCCACTGCCACGCCGGGCCAGCTGCTCGACAACGCCTATGTGGCCAATGTCTACCGCGCCGTCAACGCCACCGGGGTGCGTCTGATCGGCACCAGCTTCGGCAGCCAGCCCAACACCGAGCAGTACCAGACCCTGTTTCCCACCACAGGTACGGGCCTGACCGGCCGCATTGGGCTGATGGGCGCCTGGGGCTATCTGTCGGGCACCACCGGCACGTCCACCTGGTTCCAGGGCGCGATGGAAGCGGCCGCCAGCGGGACGATCATCACCATGAGCGCCGGCAACACCGGCTATGCCAACCCCAGCGCCCGCGCCGCCGCGCCCTACTTCGACCCCCGCCTAGAAAAGAACTGGCTCGCCCTGTCGGCCGTCAGCACCACGGGGCAGACACTGAACGCCGACGGCTCGATCAACGTACCCGGCACCCAGCTCTACAACCGCTGCGGCCTGGCCAAGTGGAGCTGCATGACCGCGCCGGGCAATGCCATCAATGGCAGCAGCGTCACCGCCCCGGGGGGCACACCAACGGCGGGCTATGCATCGCTTTCAGGTACATCGATGGCCCAGCCTCATGCTGCCGGCGCGCTGGCCGTGCTGATGGAGCGCTTTGCCTACATGAACAACGAACAGGTGCTGGAGGTGTTGAAGACCACCGGTGTGCAGAACGCCACCGTGAACAACGCCGCCGGTGCTGCCGTGCCCAACCCCGATGCCGGCCGCATCGTGCAGGTGCCTGACGAACGCAACGGCTGGGGCACCGTCAGCCTGCGCCAGGCGATGGACGGGCCAGGCCAGTTCACGGGCCGCTTCACGGTCAACACGCAGGGCCAGAACGACACCTGGTCGAACAACATTTCCGATGTCGCCATCCGTGCGCGCCGGGCCGAAGACCAGGCCGAGGCCGTGGTCTGGGAGCAGACGAAGATCGACAAGGGCTGGACCCAGGGCCTGCCCGCCGGCGCCACGCCGGAAGACCTGACCGAGTTCACGGTCGGCATGGCGCGCCAGGGCGCGCGCGAGACCCGGGTCTATGCCGGCAGCCTGGTGAAGGCGGGCGCCGGCACGCTCACCCTCAGCGGGCAGAACAGCTTCAGCGGTGGCGTCACGGTGCAGGGCGGCGCACTGGTGGCAGCCGCAGGCCAGGCGCTGGGGCAGGGCGATGTCGACGTGCTGGCCGGTACGCTGGTCACGCGCTTCGCGGGCCCGGTGCAGATTGCAGGCCGGCTGGGCCTGGCGTCTGCCGGTGGTCTGGACCTGGGCCTGGGAGCCGGCGTGAGCGTGGGCGCAGGCTGGCTGCTGGACGTGGCTGGCAGTGCCCTGCTGGACGGCACGCTCACCGTCAGCTTCCTGGACGGGTTTTCTTTCAGCGAAGGCGCGGTCTACGGTTTGATCGGCGCCAGCGGCTACAGCGGTCAGTTCGCCGGCCTCAGCTTCAACGGTCTGGTGTCGGGCTACACCGCCAGCTTGATCTACGGCGCCAGCGGTGTTTCGCTGTCCTTGACGGCGGTGCCCGAGCCCGAAAGCTGGGCCCTGATGGCCGCCGGCCTGGGCTTGCTGGTCTGGGCTCGGCGCCGGTCGCGCTGCGCTGCGCAAGGCAAGACCTGAGAAACCCCATGCCCACCGATGCCGTGCCCGCAGCCACGTTGCGCCCCGCGCGCCCGGCCGATGTGCCAGCCATCGTGGGGCTGATCCGCGAACTGGCGGCCTTTGAAGAGCTGCTGCACCTGGTGGTGGTGACGCCCGAAACGCTGGCACCGCATCTCTTCGGGCCGCGGCCGGCAGCCGAAGCCGTGGTGGCTGAAGTCGAGGGCCAGGTCGTGGCCTTTGCCCTGTTCTTCACCAACTTCAGCACCTTCCTGGGCCAGCCCGGGCTGTACCTGGAAGACCTGTACGTGCAACCCGCGCACCGCGGCGCAGGCCTGGGCAAGGCCCTGCTGCGCCACCTGGGCGCGCTGGCGGTGGCGCGCGGGTGCGGCCGCTTTGAATGGAGCGTGCTCGACTGGAACGAGAACGCGATCCGCTTCTACGAAAAGATGGGTGCCACGGTGATGCCCGACTGGCGCATCTGCCGCGTCACCGGGCCAGCGCTGGCCACGTTCGCACGCTGACGTTCAGGCTGGCAGCGCCAACAGCTGTTCCAGCGTCGGCCGCACCGTCACGCTGCGTTCGCCCACCACGGCTTCCACCGCATAGGCCTTGTTGGCGGTGTCGCGCCGCACGGGGGCGGGCAGCGGGGCGCCGCGTGCGTTGCTCAGGCAGGCCACGATCGGCGTGGTGATGCTGCTGCCGCGTGCCACCACGATGGCCAGTTCGCCCGACACCAGCCGCACATGGCAGCCCGGCGGGTAGATGCCGAATTCCTTCACCAGCGCGGCCGTCATCGGGTGGCCCGGGTCCTGCATGAAGATCTGGCGGCCGGCTATGTCGGCCGCGACCGCGTCGCGGTGCGAACGCGACGCCAGCTTGGCGGTGTAGACGTCGGCGCGCCGCGCCAGTGACGCCAGGTCGCTGACGTCGCTGCGGCCACTGGGGTATCCGCTGCCGTCTTCGTGTTCGTGGTGCTGCATCACGGCCTGCAGCCAGTCGTTGTCGTTCACGCCGGCCAGTTCCAGCATCTGCACGCTGCGCATCGGGTGCGTCTGCAGGGCCTGGCGCTGCTCGGGCGTGGGCGGGGTGTTCTGGCGCGCCAGCTGGCCCTGCAGTTCCAGCATCGAGATGTTCATCGTCAGCGCCACCTTGAAGGCGCGCTCGCTTTCTTCCGGCGCCCAGCCCAGCCGGTGCGCCACCAGCTGGCTGGTGATGGCGCAGTGCAGCGAACGGCGCGTGCCGTACTGCTGGTCGGCGCTGCTGCCCTGGCGCAGCACCTGGAAGATGGCCAGGTCAGGGTCGCGTTCGATCAGGGCCAGCACGGGTTCGCTGGCGTCGTTCAGCGCCTGCTTGAAGCCGGTGCGGCTGCTGTTGCGCATGGCCTGCGCGATGTTGTTGACGCTCTCGGCCCACAGCTGGCCCAGTTGTTCACGCGGGGCCTTCAGCACATCTTCGCGCCGGTTGGTCAGCTCGGCCAGGTCGACGATGCAGCCGCGTTGCAGCAGGGCGTCCAGCTGGGCTTGCGACTGCAGCTTGTGGCCGCGTGCCAGCAGCAGGGTGCGGTCGGCATCGCGCACATTGAAGGGCAGGGGGCTGCCCAGCAGGATGCGGTTCTTGACGGTGGCCAGTGCGGCGAGTTGCATGTTGGAAACCGGTTGCGGTGCCTGATTCGGAAGGGAGTTCTGAGGCGGTGGCACGGAGCCGCCGCCGCTGCTGTGTTCTTCGGCGTCGTGCCCGCGAACTTGACCGTGCGGGCGGCTGGGCAGGCCCGCTGGCGATGCGCCGAAATGGCCAGTCAATGCCCGCGCATTTCGGGCTCAAGTTCCCGCGGCTGCGGCCGCGGCTTAAGCTTCAGCGGCCGCCGCCTTCTGCCGGCTTTGCCTGCCTTCCTTGACTCGCACCTGCCTGCCTCCCTGCCCATGCCACGCCCGCCCGTTCGCCGCCACCTAGACGCCCATGCCCTGCTGCACAGCAGCTTCCGCTGGCAGGTGCCGGCGCACTTCAACATCGGCCAGGCCTGCTGCACGCGCTGGGCTGCCGACCCCGCCAGCGCGCGCCGCGTGGCCGTGGCTTGGCAGGCTGAAGACGGGCGCAGCGGAACCCTCAGCTACGGCCAGCTGCAGGCCCAGGCCACGCGGCTGGCGGCAGCCCTACAGCGCCTGGGCGTGCGGCAGGGTGACGTGGTGGCGGTGGTGCTGGCACAGCGGCCCGAAGCCGCGGTGGCCCACATTGCCCTGCAGCTGCTGGGCGCGGTGACGATGCCGTTGTCGATGCTGTTCGGCCCCGAAGCGCTGGCTTTCCGGCTGCAGGACGGCGCTGCCGTGCTGGCGATCGCCGACGAAACCGCCATGGCCGCGCTGCTGCAGGCGCGCGCCGCCTGCCCCGGGCTGCGGCAGGTGGTGGCGGCTGGCGCTGCCGCGGGCCAGGCTGACCTGGATTGGGCCGCCTTGCTGGCACAGCCCGCAGGCGCCTTCTTGCCAGCGCAGACACGTGCCGACGACGCCGCGCTGCTGATCTACACCAGCGGCACCACCGGCCCGCCCAAGGGCGCGCTGATGCCGCAGCGGGCCTTGATCGGCAACCTCAGCGGCTTCGTCTGCAGCCAGAACTGGTTTGGCAGCGACGCAGACGAAGTCTTCTGGAGCCCCGCCGACTGGGCCTGGACCGGCGGGCTGATGGACGCGCTGCTGCCCACGCTGTACTTCGGGCGCCGCATCGTCGCCTTTCAGGGCCGCTTCACGCCCGAGCGCGCGTTCGAACTGATGCAGCGCCACCGTGTCACGCACAGCTTTTTGTTCCCCACCGCGCTGAAGGCGATGATGAAGGCAGTGCCTGAACCGCGCCGGCACTACCGCCTGCGGCTGCGCGCGGTGATGAGCGCCGGCGAAGCCCTGGGCGATGCCGTGTTCGGCTGGTGCCAGCAGGCCCTGGGGCTGACGGTGAACGAGATGTTCGGCCAGACCGAGATCAACTACGTGGTGGGCAACTGCGGCCGCTATGTCGACGCCGCCGGCCGTGCGCGCCCGGGCTGGCCCGCCCGCCCGGGCAGCATGGGCCGCGCCTACCCCGGCCACCGCGTGGCCGTGATCGACGACGCCGGCCAGGAATGCCCGCGCGGCACGCCCGGCGACGTGGCCGTGCACCGGCTGGACCTGCACGGCCAGCCCGACCCGGTGTTCTTCCTGGGCTACTGGCGGCAGCCTGCCGCCACGGCCGCGAAGTTCACCGGCGACCCGGCCGCCAGCTGGTGCCGCACGGGCGACACGGCGGTGATGGACGCCGACGGCTACCTTTGGTACCAGGGCCGCAGCGACGATGTCTTCAAGTCTTCGGGCTACCGCATCGGGCCCAGCGAGATCGAGAACTGCCTGGTCAAGCACCCGGCCGTGGCCAATGCCGCCGTGGTGCCCAAGCCCGACGCCGAACGCGGCGCCGTGGTCAAGGCCTATGTCGTGCTGGCGCCCGGGGCGGTGGGCGACGCGGGCCTGGTGGCGGCGCTGCAGCAGCATGTGCGGGGCCGGCTGGCGCCCTACGAGTACCCGAAGGACATCGAATTCGTGCCCAGCCTGCCGATGACGACCACCGGCAAGGTGCAGCGCCGCGTGCTGCGGTTGCAGGAAGAAGAGCGCCACCGCCTGGCGCAGGCCTGACCTACAGCGCCGCGGCGCGGCGGCCACTGGCTGTCCGTTCCGTCGCCCCACGTGTGCGGGCCGCGGGCAGGTGACGCCGACTTGCACTGCTTTCCCGTCCCTTTTCCCCCTGCTGCCCTGGGGCCTTCAGCAGTGCAATGGCTTCGCTAGGCAAGCCAAACGCACGCCGGTTCAGCTGCAGTCTTGGGCGATGGGCGTCTTTCGACGACCGCGAGGCCGTCGACGGAATGCCAGTGCCGCGCCCGCGACCACCGATGTCGCGGCGCGGCTCATCCATCTGCCCAACACCGGAGCGACAGCATGTCCCTGATCCGCAAGGCCACCATGCCCAAGGACCCCCACGCCGGCCTGCAAGCCATTGCCGCCAGCATTCCCAAGAACGTGGCGCGTGACGCCGACGCCCAGCGCAAGCGGGCCCGCACCCTGGCCAAGCAGCAGCAAGCTTCGGAACGCGTGGCCGCTGCGGCCAGCCAGCTGTCCTCCGGCATCAATGAAGCGGCCTCGGCGGCCGAGGAACTGAAGCGCGCGGCCGCGCAGATCGCCACCGGTGCCGAAGAAGCCTCGGGCGCAGCCCAGGAATCGCTGGCCGCGGTGAACCAGGTGTCGACATCGATCACCCGCCAGATGGCGGCGGTGGGCCAGGCCCAGCGCAAGGCCGAAAGCATGCAGAGCCTGGCGGCCGACATCAACGGCCAGGTCGAAGCCACCGTCAACAACGTCACCACGGCCGCGCAGCGCCAGGCCGAATCGGTCAAGCGCGTGGCTGAACTGGAACGCCAGGCCGCCAACATCGGTGAGATCGTCAAGGCCGTGGCGCGCATCGCCGACCAGACCAACCTGCTGGCCTTGAACGCCGCCATTGAAGCCGCCCGCGCCGGCAAGCACGGCAAGGGCTTTGCAGTGGTCGCCGACGAAGTGCGCACCCTGGCCGAGACGTCGGAGAAAAGCGCCAAGCAGATTCAGGACCTGGTGGGCCAGATCCAGGGCGAAGTCAAGCACATCGCCGAAGGCATCAACGACAGCGCTGAAGCCGTGCGCACCGAAGTCGAGAAGAGCGCGCTGATCCTGAAGCAGCTGGAACAGATCCGCCAGGACGCCGCGGCCATCGCCGGCGGTGCAGCCGAGATCGCCACGGCCGCCGCGCAGAGCAACGTCGCGGCCCAGCAGGCGCTGAAGGGCTCGGAGCAGATCGCGTCGGCGTCGACCGAGCAGTCTTCGGCTTGCGAAGAAGCCAACAAGACCGTGACCGAGCAGACCACGGCGCTGTCGCAGTGCGAACAGACGGCCGCGGGGCTCTCGGAAATCGCCGACGAGCTGAAGAACTCCACCGACATCGCCAAGAGCGCCGAAGAAGTGGCCAGTTCAGCCGAGGAACTGAGCAGCGCGGTGCAGGAAATCAACCGCTCGGCGGCGCAGATCATGGTGGCGCTGGACCAGATCCGCAAAGGCGCGCAGGCCCAGGCCGCCGCCAGCGCCGAATCGGCCGCCGCGATGGCGCAGATCGAAAAGGGCGCCCAGCTGGCCGAGGAACGCGCGACCCAAGGCAACGCCCGCGCCCAGGCGATTGCGGGGCTGATGAGCGAGAACAAGAAGAACATCGACAGCCTGGTCAGCGGCATCTCGAACAACGTGGGCAGCACCGAGACCAGCATCCAGCAGGTCAAGGACCTGGAACTGGTGTCACGCAAGATCGACAAGATCGTCGACGCCATCACCCAGGTGTCGGTGCAGACCAACATGCTGGCTGTCAACGGCAGCATCGAAGCCGCACGGGCAGGTGACTTCGGCAAGGGCTTCGTGGTCGTGGCCACCGACATCCGCAACCTCGCGCACGACTCGGCCGAGAACGCCGACCGCATCAAGGACATGGTGAAGGCCATCCAGGACCAGATCGGCCTGGTGGGGCGCGACCTGGGGGCCATCGTCACCGCGGCGCTGAGCGAAGTCGAAAAGGCCAAGGCCATCAGCATGGGCCTGAACACGATCGAAGGCGATATCGAGCAGATCCAGCAGGGCAACCGCGAAGCTGTGGTGGCCGCGCAGGAGATCGCCGCGGCCGTCAGCCAGGTGAAGGTGGGTGTCGAACAGGTCTCGGCCGCTGCGGCCGAAGCCGAGAAGGCGGCTGAACAGGCCGCTGCTGCAGCCAAGCAGCAGGCGCAGGGGGCAGAGGAGCTGTCGGCCGCGATCGAGGAGATCGCCTCGCTCGCCGACGAACTGCAGAGCGCCTGAGGGGCCCGCCATGAGCACGGCCCCTTTCACCCCAGATGCCGAAGCCGCTGGCAACGACATCGACGAAGCCGGCGGCGCAACGGCGCAAACGCAGCAGTTCGTGACCTTCTCGGTGGCTGACGAGCTGTTCGCGGTGCCGATGGGCCCGGTGCAGGAAATCATCCGCATGCCCGACGTCGCGCAGCTGCCGCTGGCGCCGCGCACGCTGGACGGCCTGGCCAACCTGCGCGGCCGCGTGCTGCCCATCATCAACCTGCGGCGCCTGTTCGGCTGTGCCGAACGCGCCCACGACGACGCCACGCGTGCCCTGGTCATCCAGCTCGGGCAGCCGCTGGGCTTCGTCGTCGACCGCGTGGCCAGCGTTGTCAGCGTCGAGGCAGGCGAGATCGAGCCTGCCGACAGCATCCAGAGCATCGTCAACGCCGACTACCTGACCGGCGTGATCAAGCACGCACGCCCTGGCGGCGGCCACGACATGCTGCTGACGATCGACTTTGCACGCTTGATCGAAGGCCAGTTCAGCGGCTTCGGCGGCGCTGCGGCTGGCGGCAGCCGCCAGCTGGCGGCGGGGCTGAAGGGCCTGGGCGTGGGCCTCTCACCCGGCGCTGCCGGCACCAGCAGCGCCGCTGTCGCCGGGACCGTGGCGACGGTGGCGAGTGCCGACAACGACGAAGACGCCGACGGCGGTGGCGACAGCAGCGAGCTGCGCCTGGTGTCCTTCACGGTGGATGAACAGGAATACGCGCTGGACATCGCCGAGGTTCAGGAAATCGTGCAGCTGCCGGAACAAGTCAGCGCCCTGCCGAACGCCCCGGCCCATGTGCTGGGGCTGATGTCGCTGCGCGACCGGCTGCTGCCCCTGGTCAGCCTGCGCACCCTGTTCGGGTTGCCGCGCCTGCCCTATGCCGAACAGCACCGCATCGTGGTGACCGCACTGCCCGGTGGCCAGCACGTGGGCCTGGTCAGCGACGCGGTGAAGGAAGTGCTGAGCGTGCCCCGCAGCCAGGCGGAACCCATGCCCGGCGTGCTGGCGGCCGACGAGCAGCTGCAGGAGTTTTCGTCCATCTGCCGGCTGGACGGCGGCAAGCGCCTGGTGTCGATCATCGCCACCGACCGCCTGCTGCGCATGCCGGCCATCGAACAAGCCTTGCAGGCCGCACGCAGCGCGGGTGCGCCCGCTGCGCAGGAGAACGACTTGGCCACAGACACCCGCTATGGCACGGCAGATGCCAACGCGACCGACGACGACGCCCAGGTGGTGATCTTCCGCCTGGGGGCCGAGGAATTCGGCGTGCCCATCATGAGCGTGCAGGAAATCGTGCGCGTGCCTGAAACGCTGACGCGCGTGCCGCGCACGCCGGCCTTCGTGGAAGGCGTGATCAACCTGCGCGGCACCGTGCTGCCGGTGATCGACCAGCGCAGCCGCCTGGGCCTGCCGGCCATCGAACGCAACGAACGCCAGCGCATCATGGTCTACCTGCTGGCCGGCATGCGCACCGGCTTCATCGTCGACGCCGTGGCCGAGGTGTTGCGCATCCCGCGCGCCCAGGTGGTGCCGGCGCCGGCGATGTCCGAAGAACAGGGCCGGCTGATCAGCCGCGTGGCCAAGCTCGACGGCGACAAGCGCCTGGTGCTGCTGATCGAGCCGCAGCACCTGCTGCAGGGCCAGGAAATGCGCGAGATCGCGCACTTCGACAGCGCTGAGCCCGCGGCCCCTGCCGCGTCTGCAGGCCCAGCCCTGGCCCGGGCGGCATGAAGCATCGCCAGCTGTTCCTGAACCCTGCGTACGGATGATGAAGAAGGTCCTGGTCGTCGATGATTCAGCGCTGATGCGCAAGCTGCTGACGGGCGTGCTCGTCGAAGGCGGCTATGAAGTGAAGAGCGCGCGCACCGGGGCCGAGGCTGTGGAAGGCGTCGTGCAGTGGCAGCCCGACGTGGTGACGCTGGACATCAACATGCCCGAAATGGACGGGCTGACGGCGCTGTCGCTGATCATGTCGGCGCGGCCCACGCCGGTGGTGATGGTGTCGTCGCTGACCGAAAAGGGCGCGCTGGCAACCTTCGAAGCCCTGGCCCTGGGCGCGGTCGACTTCATCCCCAAGCCCGGCGGCACGATTTCGCTGCATGTGGACGCCATCAAGGCGCAGCTGCTGGACAAGGTGCGCAGCGCCAGCCGCGCGCGCCTGGGGGGGCGCGCGCCAGCGGTGCGCGCAGCGCCGGGGCCTGCGCCCCTGCCCGCGCTGGCGCCGGCCCATGCCTACGCCTACACCGCCGCAGCCAGCCCTGCGCCCGCCGCCCCGGCGCGTGCGGTGGCGCCCGCTGCGCGGCCTGGCCAGCGCGTGCCTGGCCTGGTGCTGGTGGGGGTTTCCACCGGGGGCCCGCGCACGCTGGAAGACATCCTGCCCAAGCTGCCCGCCGGCTTCCCGTGGCCGGTGCTGGTGGCCCAGCACATGCCCGCCAACTTCACCGACACCTTTGCGCGCCGCATGGACGCCCTGTGCGCGTTGACGGTGCTGGAAGCTGGTGCGCCGATGGCGCTGCAGCCGGGGCACGTGTACATCGGCCGCGGTGGCACCGACCTGACCGTGGCCGACCGCGGTGGCGTGCTCTACGCCGTGCCCCGGCCTGAAACCCCGGGCGTGCTGTGGCACCCGTCGGTGGAAGTGCTGGTGGACAGCGCCATGCAACACCTGCCGCCCAACCGTTTGGTGGGCGTGATGCTGACCGGCATGGGTAACGACGGCGCGGCCGCGATGCACAGGCTGCATGCTGGTGGTGGCCGCACGATTGCCGAATCGGCCGACACCGCCGTGGTCTTCGGCATGCCGGCAGAACTGATCGAACGCCGTGGGGCCAGCCTGGTGCTGCCCTGCACCAGCATCGCTTCGCAGCTGCGCATCTGGCTGGGCTAGCCCGCCATGACTGCCACGCCATTGACAGACAACCGTACAGGACGACCGACATGGGGCTGAAGAAGACTGGCGAAGGCGGCGTGGCCTTGCGCCAGATCGAAGACCGCAGCTACCCGCGCGATCTGCCCGGGCTGCTGGC
This sequence comes from Rubrivivax sp., assembly GCA_027485165.1. Lineage (GTDB taxonomy): Bacteria > Pseudomonadota > Gammaproteobacteria > Burkholderiales > Burkholderiaceae_C > Rubrivivax. The sequence goes on along the minus strand of JAIXRN010000036.1, from coordinate 71,641 downwards.
CCAGCTGGCCGATGCCGACGCCGGGTTGCGCCGCTGGGCCGCGCGCGACCTGTCCCCGTACCCGCAGGCCGCAGCGGCGGTGTGCGCGCGGCTGAGCGTGGAAACCGACGCCAGCGTTCAGGCTGTGCTGTTCAGCACTGCCGCGCAGCTGGGCGGGCCCGTGGTGGTGCAGGCCATGGTGGCGCTGCTGCGCAGCGAAGACCCGATGCTGCGCAACGGTGCCATCGAAGTGCTGGCCGGCCTGCCCGATGACGTGGCCCCGCACATCGACGGCCTGCTGCGCGACGAGGACGGCGACGTTCGCATCTTCACCGTCAACCTGCTGGCGGAACTGCGCCACCCGCGCGTGCCGCAGTGGCTGAACCGGGTGCTGCAGACGGAACAGCAGGTCAATGTGGTGGGCGCAGCGCTGGACGTGCTGGCCGAGGTGGGCGGCAGCGACAGCCTGGCGGCGCTGCGCGCCGTGCAGCAGCGCTTTGCTGCCGACGCCTACATCGGCTTCAGCGCCGGGCTGGCCATTGCGCGCATCGAGTCGGCATGAAGACCAGCACCCTGGTCGTGCCGCCTGCCATCACCGATGCCGACTTCCAGAAGTTCGCCGAGTTCTTCTATCGCAAGACCGGCATCCACTTCGACGAGGGCAAGCGCTACTTCGTCGACCGGCGGCTGGTCGAACGCATCGAAGCCACCGGCGCCGGCAGCTTTCGCAGTTACTTCGTGGCCCTGCGCTTCGAAGCCGACGGGCGCGAGATGCAGCAGCTGGTGAACGCGATGACGGTCAACGAGACCTACTTCTTCCGCGAGGCCTATCAGTTCGACTGCATGGTCAACCACCTGCTCGACGAAGTGGTGGCGCGCAAGCCGCCGGGGTCGCGCATCCGCATCTGGTCGATCCCTTCTTCCACGGGCGAGGAACCCTATTCAATCGCCATCTACCTGCTGGAACGCTGGCCGAAGATCGACGACTACGACGTCGAGATCCTGTCGTCGGACATCGACACCACGGCGCTGGGCGCGGCACAGCGCGGGGTGTATTCGGCACGTTCGGTGCAGAACCTGCCGGCCGCCTACCTGCGCAAGTACTTCACGCGCCAGGGCGACGACGCATGGTGCATCTCGCCCGACCTCGTCAGCGCCGTCGACTTCAGCCACGTGAACCTGGCGGAGCCGGCCGACACGCGGCGCTTTCGCCAAGTCGACATCGTGTTCTGCCGCAACTTGCTGATCTATTTCGACGACCTGTCGCGCCGCGTCGCTGCCGAAGCGCTGTTCGACACGCTCAGCCCGGGCGGCTTCATCTGCCTGGGGCATTCGGAATCGATGAGCCGCATGTCTTCCCTCTTCACCGTGCGCCGCTTTCCCGACGCCATGGTTTACCAAAAGCCCCTGGGAGCCTGAAATGGCCGCAAGCAACCCCCGCATCCTGGTCGTCGATGACGCCGCCACCGTGCGCCTGTACCACCGCAAACTGCTGGACGACGCCGGCTGGCAGGTGGACGAAGCCGTCAACGGCGTCGAAGCGCTGGAACGGGTGCATGCGCAGGACGCCGATGCGCCCTTCGACCTGTACATCGTCGACATCAACATGCCGCGCATGGACGGCTACAGCTTCGTGCGTGAACTGCGCAAGCTGGACCCGCGCCACCAGGCCCCGGTGCTGATGGTGTCCACCGAAGCGCGCAGCCAGGACGCCCACGGCGCCTTCGACGCCGGCGCCAACGGCTACCTGGTGAAGCCGGCACAGCCTGCCGACCTGGTGCTGAACGCCGCCCTGCTGCTGGGCGACGCCGAAGCTGCACGCGACGCGGCGCAGGGGCAGCGGCCATGAACCAGGCCGAACTGCTGGACCAGTTTGTCGTTGAGGCACGTGAATGCCTGGAAGCGATCGGCAAGCGCCTGCTGGACGTGGAACGCGAGCCCGGCAACGTCACCCTGTTGAACGACCTGTTCAGGTCGGTGCACACGCTGAAGGGCAACTGCGGCCTGTTCGAATTCAAGCCGCTGGAACGCGTGGTGCATGCCGGCGAAGACCTGCTGGACCGGGTGCGCAACCAGACCCTGGCCTACAGCCCCGAGCTGGCCGACGCGCTGCTGGACGCGATGGACTACAGCGCCCGGCTGGTGGACCAGATCGAACAGGGCGGCCGCTTCGACGCCGAAGCCGAAGGCCAGTCGCAGGCCCATGCGCAAGCGCTGCGGGCCTGGCTGGCGCCCGCAGCCGGCGCGGGGGCACCTGACGCCCCGTCTGCCGCATCCACACCCGCACCCGCACAGCCCGCAGAACGCGCCGCGCCGGCCGCCGCTGCACCGCCCGACTGGCTGCAGCGCCTGCCCGCCGCCCTGCGCGCCAGCCACCCGTCGGCCACCGCCTGGCTGTACACGCCTGAAGAGGGCTGCTTCTTCAAGGGCGAAGACCCCTGGCGCCTGGCCGGCACCGCGCCCGGCCTGCTGGGCGTGGCCGTGGCCGCCCGCCAGCCCTGGCCCGAGGGCGATGCGCTGAATGAATGGGACTGCTACCAGTGCCAGATCGACATCGTGCTGCTGAGCAGCGCACCGATGACCGCGGTGCAGGACCACTTCCGCTGTGTGCCCGAACAGGTGCAGGCCTGGGTGCCGGGCACTTTGGCGGCCGTGGCGGCGCCTCTTGAGCCTGCCAAGCCAGCGGCCCTGGCGGCTCCACAGGCCCCACAGGCTGCTACGGCCGCAGACCTGATCGTGCGCCAGCGCGCGCTGGCGATCTGGCAGGACCAGCAGGCCCTGTTGTCGCGCCCAGGCGTGGCGCCGGGTGCGGTGCAGGCGGCGCAACTCATCCTGGGCCGGCTGCGGCCCTGGCTGGGGGACGATGGTGTGGCTGCTGCGCAGGCGCTGGCGCCGCTGTCGCCGGACGCGGGTGCGCCCGGCCAGCCGCCCGCGGCTGCCGCCCCTGGCCAGCCCTTGGAAGCCGCCCGCCGCGGCGAAGACGCGGCTGGCGCAGGCGTGCCCAAGGTGCTGAAGGTGGGCCAGGAAAAGGTCGACCGGCTGATGGACCTGATCGGCGAGATGGTGGTGGCCAAGAACAGCCTGCCCTACCTGGCCCAGCGCGCCGAAAGCCACTTCGGCCAGCGCGAGTTGGCGCGCGAGATCAAGGCCCAGTACACGGTGATCAACCGCATCGCCGAAGACATGCAGCACGCCATCATGCAGGTGCGCATGCTGCCGGTGGGCGCGGTCTTCCAGCGCTTCGGGCGCCTGGTGCGCGACATCTCGCGCAAGCTGGGCAAGGAAGTGAACCTGGTGATCGAAGGCGAAGACACCGAGGCCGACAAGAACGTCATCGAATCGCTGGCCGACCCGCTGATCCACATCCTGCGCAACAGCCTGGACCACGGCATCGAGACCCCGAAGCAACGCCGCGCCGCGGGCAAGCCGGGGGCTGGCACCATCCGCATCCACGCGCGCCAGGAAAGCGACCGCGTGCTGATCGAAATCAGCGACGACGGCGCCGGCGTGGACCCCGCGCGTGTGCGCCGCAAGGCCGTGGAACGCGGGCTCATTCCGGCCGACCGCGCGGCCACGCTGGCCGACGCCGACGCGGTGCAGCTGGTCTTCCTGCCCGGGTTTTCCACGGCCGACCAGATCTCGGACCTGTCGGGCCGCGGCGTGGGCATGGACGTGGTGCGCACCGCGGTCGAACGCATCAACGGCAGCGTGGAACTGGCTAGCCAGTTCGGCCGCGGCACCACGCTGCGGCTGTCGCTGCCGCTGTCCATGGCCGTTACTCAGGTGATGGTGATCGACAGCGCCAGCCGCCGTTTCGGCGTGCCCATGGACCTGATCGTCGAGACCGTGCGCGTGCACCGCGACGACATCCACCGCTTCAAGCAGGCCCGGACCACGGTGCTGCGTGGGCGCGTGGTGCCGCTGCTGGCGCTGAACGACCTGCTGGCGCTGGAAGCTGAGCCGCAGCTGAACGCCGACGACGAACTGGCCGTGCTGGTGCTGCGCCTGGGCGCCGACCCGGTGGGCCTGCTGGTGGACCACTTCCACGGTGCCAGCGACATCATCCTGAAGCCGCTGGAAGGCGTGCTGGCCGGCTTGACCGGCTTTGCCGGCACGGCACTGATGGGCGATGGCAGCGTGCTGATGGTGCTGAACCCGAAGGAACTGCTGGCATGAGCATCCGATACCTGAAAAAGCACGCGGTGCTGGAAGGCGTGGTCGGCGTCGACGACGCCGAAGCCCTGGCGCAATGGCTGCGCCGCCAGGCCAGGCCGGCGGTGCATCTGGGCCGCTGTGAACATGTGCACGCCGCGGTCTTGCAGGTGCTGCTGGCCTTGCGCCCGAAAGTGCTGGCCGTGCCGGCCGACCCCTGGCTGGCCCAGGCGCTGCAGCCCGCTGGCGCCTGAACGCCAAAAAGCCTCAAGCGCCGCGTGGCCTGAACCGATAACAAGACCGAGACGAGCCATCACCCCAGGCGGCGTCGGCCCTGGTGCGTGGCAACCCTGCTGCGCGGGCCGGTAGCTGCCGCAGGCCCGACCGCCATCCGCATGAAGACCATATTCATCATCGACGACTCGGCCACCATGTTGATGAGCGTGAAGAGCACGCTCGAGATTGCGGGCTTCAAGGTCGAAACCGCCGCCGACGGCGAACAGGCCATGGCCAAGATCAACAAAGGGCTGAAGCCCGACCTGGTGATCACCGACATCAACATGCCGAAGATGGACGGCATCGAGCTCATCCGGCAGGCGCGCAAGGTGCTGCGCTTCACGCCCATCCTGACGCTGACGACCGAAAGCCAGCAGGCCAAGCGCGACGAAGCCAAGAAGCTGGGCGCCAGCGGCTGGCTGGTAAAGCCGGTGGCGGGGGCGGACCTGGTGAAGGTCATCAAGCAGGTGCTGCCCGGTGCCTGAGATGCACGCGCGCGCTGCGGACGCGGCTGCCCCAGGCTGGCTGGCGCGCTGCCGGGCGCGGCTGGCGGCCTGGATCGCCCCGGCCAGCGGCCCCGCGGCGGGCAGCGACTGCCCGGCGCTGGCGGGCTTTCGCGAGCTGGACCGCCAGATGCTGCTGCAGTTGGGCCGTGCGGTGGGCCTGTCGGAAACCGCCGCGCTGGACTTCGTGCAGCGCCTGACAGAGCTGCGCGGCTTGTCCAGCCGGCTGGTCAGCTACCTGAGCCATGCGCAGACCCAGAGCGAGGCCATGCAGACCGGCATCGAGCTGAACAGCCACATCATCCGTGAGCTGGCCAACTTCGTGCAGACCTTGCCGGCGCAGATCGCCCAGGAACGCGGGCACTTCCAGCAGCTGGTGGGCGAAGTCAAGGGCCTGACGGACATGACCGACACCATCCGCGCCATCGCCCGGCAGACCGAGATCCTGGCCATCAACGCCGCCATCGAGGCCGCGCGCGCCGGTGAAGCCGGCAAGGGCTTTGCCGTGCTGGCCGGTGAAGTGCGGCGCCTGGCCACGCAGGCCAACGCCACCGCGGCCAAGGCCAATGCCGACATCTCGCGCCTGGTCAGCACGGTGGAAGCCGGCTTCAGCGGCGACTTTGCCGAACGCACGCGCCACAACGAAGCCGAGGCCGACCGCCTGGGCCGCATGACGCGCCAGCTGGACGAGAGCTACATCGACATGCGGCAGTTCTACGACATGCTGATGACGGCCATCACCCAGCACAACACCGACCTGGACCAGGGCATCGGCCGGCTGCTGGACACGGCGCAGGTGCAGGACGTGGTCAAGCAGATCGTCGACCGCGTGCAGCCGGCCGTCGACCAGCGCAACACCGTGCTGGCCGACCTGATCACCAGGCTGCGCGCCGGGCAGCGCGACACGCGCGACATCGAAGGCCGCGCGCAGGCCCTGGCGGGCAGCTACCTGCAAGCCGAAGCCGCGCATCGCGACCCCGATGCCGCGGCCGGCGCCGGGCCTGGCGAGCCGGGCCTGCGCATCGAACTGTTCTAGCCCCACCCCACACCCCAAGACCCCGGCAGACTCCGGCAGACCCTGGAAATCCCCGACCATGGCCCGCATCCTTTTGATCGACGACGACGAACTGCTGCGCGACACCCTGCTGCAGCTGCTGGAATTGGACGGCCACCAAGTCACGTCTGCCGCTGATGGCGAAGAGGGCCTGCGCCTGTTCGCCGCCCGGCCCGGGAGCTTCGACGCCGTGATCACCGACGTGCTGATGCCCGGCATGGATGGCGCGCGCATCATCGTCGAGCTGCGCCGGCTGCAGCCGCAGCTTCCCATCGTGGCCATCTCGGGCGGGCGGCGTGTGCTGTCTTCGCAGTTCAACCTGGAAACAGCCGTGCTGGCCGGTGCCAGCAGCCAGCTGAGCAAGCCTTTCGGCCGCCAGGAATTGCAGGGCGCGCTGCGCCAGGCCATGGCAGCAGGGCCGCGCTGAAGCCGGTTCGCGGCGCCCGGCCCCCTGTTCGCTGTTGCCTGCCCTTTGCCCCCTGCCCACCGACTGCACGTCACCTTTGGCTGCCCCGACATGATCGAACTGCGCGATGGCGAAGACGTGCTGCGGGCCCGGCTGGCCGCGCGTGAACTGGTGCGCCAGGCCGGCCTGGGGCTGACCGACCAGACGCGCTTTGCTGCGGCGGTGTCGGAACTGGGGCACAACGCGCTGTTGTACGGCGGGCGGGGCGAATGCGAACTGAGCGACCTTTCAGACCCCGGCCATTGGCGTCTGCAGGCCTGCGTACGCGACCATGGCCCGGGCATCGCGGACCTGTCGGGCGCGTTGCGCGACGGCGCTTCCACGGGCAGCAGCCTGGGCGTGGGCCTGTGCGGGGCACGCCGGCTGGTGGACCTGTTCGAGATCACGTCCGGCCCTGCTGGCACCGTGGTCACGGTGCAGATCGTGGCGGCGCGGCGGCCCTGAACAGCGCTGGCTGGACATCAACCCGGTGCCCTTGCCGATGGACCGCATCCTGCCGCTGGAAGCCGCTTACTACGCGCTGCTGCAGCGCTACCTCCTTGCCCCGCAAGACGCTGAGATCGCGCGCGAGCAGGTCCTGATCGACGCCACTGAACTGGCCAAGACCAGCCTGGCCGACGGCCCAGCCATCGACCAGATGTACGAACTGCACCGCCGTGCCCAGTCGGCCCTGGCCGATGCCTGGCACGGCGCCCCTGGCGGCAGCGCCCAGCACCTGGGCCGCGAAAAGCTGGTGCGCGGCGACGCCCAGGCCCTGCTGCTGGCCCTGCTGCTGCCGCACGAACTGGCGCAGCGCGCGCACCACGAACACCGCTGGCGGCGCGAACACGAGACCCTGGTGGCGATGTTCGAGCAGACCGAGGCCCTGATCGTGGTGCTGGACCCGGACGGCCAGTGCGACGACGTCAACCCGGCCTACTGCCAGGCCACGGGCTGGACGCGTCGCCAGGCCGTGGAAGGCGCTGCTGCCTGGGCCCCGCCCCCGCCCTGCGAGCAGACGCAGAGCCTGCGTCGCGTGCTGGCCTGCCGCGACGGGCGCGAGCTGACCGTGCAGTGGTCGGTTTCGCCCATCCTGGACCGCCAGGGCGGCCTGTTGAACCTGGTGTGCATCGGCCGAGACATCGGGCGCCAGCAGCGCATCAACGAAAGCCTGCGCGAAAACGACAAGCTGCGGGCGGTGGCCACGCTGGCCGGCGGCATCGCGCACGACTTCAACAACCTGCTGGGGTCGATCAATGGCCTGGCCGAGTTGTGCGAACTGGAAGCCGCACCGGGGTCGCGCCAGGCACGCAACCTGGGGCGCATCCGCCAGGCTGGCGACCGGGCTGCGGCTCTGGTTCGGCAGATGCTGGACTTCTCGCGCCAGACGCCCCCGGCGCTGCAGCACATGGCCGTGAGCGAGTGGCTGGCCCATGCCGAAGGCCTGCTGCGCGCACCCCTGCCGCACCAGCAGGTGTTCGGGCTGCAGGTGCTGCAGGACAGCGTGGTCGACATCGACCTGGTGCAGATGGAACAGGTGCTGCTGAACATCGTGCGCAACGCTGCGCAGGCCATCGGCCCGCGCAGCGGGCGCGTCAGCATCGAAGCCGACCGCGGCCGGCCGCTCGCGCCGCCGCGGCCCGCGGGCGTGGCAGCCGACACAGGCGCAGCGCCGGCCGAATGGGTGCGCCTGCGCATCCGCGACGACGGCCCGGGCATGCCGCCCGATGTGCTGGACAAGATCTTCGAGCCCTTCTTCACCACGAAGCCCGTGGGGCAGGGCACGGGCCTGGGTCTGGCGGCGGTGCATGGCATCGTCAGCAGCCATGGCGGGGTGATCGAGGTCAGCAGCGTGCCGGGGCAGGGCAGCTGCTTCAGCATTTTTCTGCCGTGCGTGGCGCCGACGGCCTAGCTGCAGCTTTCGACGCCGCGCATCTTCGGGCTGACGGCTTCGTTGAAGGGGTCGATGGCCGCCTGGCGCGAAGGCCGCACCAGCACACATTGATGGCCGCGGCGCAGGCGCACGGTGCCGTCGGCCAGCCGTTCTTCGGTGATGGCGCCAGCGCCATTGCCCAGCGCGGCGGCCAGGCGCGATTCAAAGTTGGCGCGGGCGGTGTTGGAACGCGGGTCGTCCAGCGCCGGGTTGCGGCGCGGGGCTGACGTGCCGCGCGGCAGGTCCAGGACCAGGCGCGGGACCGATGCCGGGCTGGCGCCGGTGCTGGCCGTTACGGCTGGGTCGGCCGCGCTGGCCGCAGCAGACGGCGCGTCGGGCGCCCAAGTGATGGCGGCCTGGCGGTCGGCCGCAGCCGCCCGTGCGGGGGCCGGTTCAGGGGCGGTGCCGGTCTGGGCCGGCGCTGCACCCGCTGGCCTGGCTGCGCGCACCGGGTCGGCGCGGCCGGCTGCCTGCCCGCCAGCGGGCGGGGCCTGGGCAGTCTGCCTGGTTGGCTCTGCTGGCTGCCGTTGATCGGCAGGCGCAACCCAGCGCAGCCACAGCGGTTCGGGGGTGGCCGGGTCGGGGGTGGGGGCAGGCGTGCGCAGCGCGGCGAAGCCCAGCCACACCAGCGCGTGCAGCAGCAGCACCCCAACCAGGACGGCCAGGCGTAAGGGGGCGCGGTGTCGCGGCGAAGCCATGGCTTCAGGATAACGGCCGGCCCAGCGCCCCAGCAGTGTCGCGCTGCAGTGCCTTGGCGCCCCAGCCAGCCGCGCCGGTCATTCGCGACACAATCCCGTCATCCGCACCCACGCACCGCTGCCCCGGCGGGCTTTTCCATGGCGCATCTCATCGTTCACGGCGGCACCCCCCTGTCGGGCCGCATCACCCCTTCGGCGAACAAGAACGCCGTCCTGCCCATCCTGTGCGCCACGCTCTTGTCCAGCGACCCCATCCGGCTCGTCGGCATCCCCGAGATCACCGACGTGCGCAAGATTCTGGACATCTTCCGCATGCTGGGCAGCGACGTGAAGGTGGACTACGCCAGCGGCGTGCTGGAAGTGCAGCATGCGCGCACGCACTTCGACCCGCAGGTGCACCACCTGCCCGAAGAAATGCGCAGCAGCGTGATGCTGGTGCCGCCGCTGCTGGCGCGCTTTGGCGCGGCGCGGATCGAAAACGATGTGCAGGGCTGCACCCTGGGCGTGCGCGAGATCGACCCGCACGTGGAAGTGATGGAACGCTTTGGCGGGCGCGTGGAACGCAGCCGCAGCCACCTGCTGATCCAGGTCGACGGCGCGCTGCGCGCCAACCACCACTGGCTGGACTACGCCAGCGTCACCACGACCGAGAACTTCGTGCTATGTGCAGCGCTGGCAACATCCAATGGGGGCACCAGCACCCTGATGAACAGCGCGAGCGAGCCGCACGTGCAGGAGTTCTGCCAGTTCATGGCGCTGCTGGGCGCTCAGATCGAAGGCATCGGCACCAGCCGGCTGACGGTGCATGGCGTGAAGCGCCTGGGCCGGCCCGAAGGCGTGGAATTCCGCTTCGCCGAAGACTTCCACGAAGCCGTCACCTTCATGGCGCTCGGCGCCATCACCGGCGGCTGTATCACGGTGAAGAACAGCGCGCCCGAGCAGTTTCCGTTGATCGACCGCACCTTCGCCAAATTCGGCGTGCAAGTGGTGCACGAAGGCGGCTGGAGCCATACCGTGGTGGACGGCCCGCTGAAGGTGCGCGAACCCTTCACGAAAAACATCCTGCAGAAGATCGAGGCTGCGCCCTGGCCCTATCTGCCGGTGGACTTGCTGCCCATCTTCGTGGCCCTGGGCGTGCGCGCCGAGGGCAGTGTGATGTACTGGAACAAGGTCTACGAAGGCGCGATGGGCTGGACCAGCGAGCTCAGCAAGTTCGGCGGCCACGCCTTCCAGAGCGACCCGCACCGCATCATCACCTTCGGCGGCAAACCGCTGCAGGCGGCCGAGGTGGAAAGCCCTTACATCATCCGCGTGGCGATTGCGCTGCTGATGCTGGCGGCCAGCATCCCCGGCCGCAGCGTGATCAAGAACGCCACCCCCGTGCGCCGCGCGCACCCGCGCTTTGCCGAGAACATCCGTGCGCTCGGCGCGCAGATCGAATGGGTCGAAGGCGATTGAACGGCCGTGGCCAAGAAGGACAAGCACGTCAGCGAAACCCCGGCCACCGCCTGGCTGAAGGCACAGGGTGTGCCCTACACCGAACACCCGTATGACTATGTGGACCACGGTGGCACTTCTGAGAGCGCGCGCCAGCTGGGCATGGACGAACACAGCGTCGTCAAGACCCTGGTGATGCAGGACGACAAGGCCCAGCCCCTGGTGGTGCTGATGCACGGCGACCGGCAGGTCAGCACCAAGAACCTGGCGCGCGAGATCGGCGTGAAGGCGGTCGAGCCCTGCAAGCCCGAAGTGGCGCAGCGCCACAGCGGCTACCTGGTGGGTGGCACTTCGCCTTTCGGGCTGAAGAAGGTCATGCCCGTCTACGTGGAGGCCAGCGTGCTGGCCTTGCCGCGCATCTGCATCAATGGCGGGCGGCGCGGTTTTCTGGTCGGTCTGGTGCCGCAGGTGCTGGTGTCGCCGCTGGGCGCGAAGCCGGTGCATTGCGCGCTGGCCGCTTCCAGCTGAAGTCTTCCAAACCCAAAGGGGCTGAGCATGGTGTCGCAGTGGCTGGTTCTTGGTTCGTTGCTGCTTCTGCTGGCGCCAGCGCCGGCCCTGTCTGAAAGTGCCCCGCGCATGCTGATGTCCACCACCGCCGTGCCCCCCGTGGCCAGCCCGCGCCCGCACCTGGTGAAGAGCCCGCACGGCGACCGCGCGGACGAATACTTCTGGCTGCGCGACGACGACCCCAAGACCAAGCGCGCCGATGTCATGGCCTACCTGCAGGCCGAGAACGCCCACACCGAAGCCGTGCTGGCCCCTCTGGCCGGGCTGCAGGCCCAGCTGCTGGGGGAAATGCGGTCGCGCATCGTGGCTGACGACAGCAGCGTGCCGGCCTACGCGCATGGCTGGTGGACCTGGCAGGCCTACGCGCCAGGGGCCGAACACCCGCGCCTGATGCGCCAGCGAGGCGGACCTGAACGCCCCGACCCCAAGGCGCCGCAGGAAGTGATGCTGGACCTGCCGGCCCGCGCCGCCGGCCAGGCCTTCTACAAGCTGGGTGACCATGCCATCAGCCCCGATGGGCGCCTGCTGGCTTTCACCGAAGACACCACCGGCCGCCGCATCCACACCCTGCGTGTGCGCGACCTGGTGACGGGCCAGATGCTGCCGGACGCCGTGCCCGGCGTGCTGGAAAGCGTGGTCTGGGCCGCCGACAGCCGCACGCTGTACTACGTTCGGCAGGACCCGGTGCTGCTGCAAAGCGGCCCGGTCTACCGCCACCGTCTGGGCCAGCTGGCGGCCAGCGACACCCTGGTCTTTGATGAGGCCGACAAGACCCTGTTCACCGAAATCCGCGCCAGCGCGTCGCGCCGCTACCTGATCGTGCACCTGCGCGGCGGCGACACCACCGAATCGATGGCGCTGCGGCTGGACCGCGAAGGCGCCCGGCTGCAGCGCGTGCTGGCCCGGCGCCCGAAGATCCGCCACGAAGTCGACCACTACGAAGGCCGCTGGTTCATCCGCACCAATGAAGGCGCGGTGAATTTCCGCCTGGTCAGTGCCCCCGAAGGCGCGCCCGAAGCGCGCCGCAGCTGGCGCAGCCTGGTGCCCGGGCGCGACGACGCTGCCGTCGAAGCCTTCGTGCTGGTGCCCGGTGGCGTGGCGATCGAGGAACGCGTGGCCGCTGATCGGCGCGTGCGCCTCGTCCGCCAGGGCCGCAGCCAGGCGCTGGCAGCGGCCCCCGGGGTGAGCCAGGGCCTGGGCGCACGCCCCGACCCGCAGGCCGCACACCTGCGCTACACCCAGCAGTCGATGGTGCAGCCGCAGGCCACCTACGACTGGCACCTGGCCAGCGGCCAAGCCCTGCTGCGCAAGACGCGCGCGGTGCCGGGCGTTGACGCCAGCCTGTACGCCACGCAGCGGCTGTGGGCCACGGCGCGCGACGGCAAGCGCATCCCCGTCACGCTGGCCTGGCGGCGCGACCGGGCGCGCAGCGACGGCACGGCGCCGCTGCTGGTGTCGGGCTACGGCTCGTATGGCCTGTCGCTGGACACCTACTTTTCAGCCAACCGCATCAGCCTGCTGGACCGCGGCTTCGTCGTTGCCCAGGCCCATGTGCGCGGTGGCGCCGACCTGGGCGAAGCCTGGTTCGAAGACGGCCGGCTGATGAACAAGCGCAACAGCTTCTACGACTTCATCGACGCCACCGACGCCCTGCTGGCCGCCGGCTGGGGCGACAAGACGCGCGTGTTTGCCAGCGGCGGGTCGGCCGGCGGGCTGCTGATGGGCGCAGTGGCCAACATGGCCGGCGACCGCTACCGCGGCATGCTGCTTGCCGTGCCCTTCGTCGACGTGGTGACGACCATGCTGGACGAGACCATTCCGCTGACCGTCAACGAATATACGCAGTGGGGCAACCCGGCCGACAAGGCCGCCTATGACTACATGCTGTCGTATTCGCCGTACGACAACCTGCGTGCCCAGGCGTATCCGGCGATGTATGTCAGCACCGGGCTGTGGGATTCGCAGGTGCAGTACTTCGAGCCTGCGAAGTACGTGGCCCGCTTGCGGGCGAAGAAAACCGACACCCAGCCCCTGCTGCTGGACACTGACCTGGCATCGGGCCACGGCGGCGCGTCGGGCCGCTACGCCGCGCTGGAACGGCTGGCGCGGCAGTACGCCTTCCTCATCGATCTCGCGGGGCTGGCGGCGCCGGCATCGGCCAGCGGGCCGGCCGCGGTAACAGCGAACCCGGCGCCCGCAGGGCCGAAGTAGCCTTGGCCTGCTGGCGGCAGGGGCCCACCTAGAATCTGCCCCATGCAATCGCTGTGGCTGTGGGGCGCGCTGGCCGGCGCGTATCTGGTGGGTTCCTTGTCCTTCGCGGTCATCTTCAGCCGCGCCATGGGCCTGGCCGACCCGCGCAGCTACGGCAGCCGCAACCCGGGCGCCACCAATGTGCTGCGCTCGGGCAACCGCAGCGCCGCGTTGCTGACCCTGGCCTTCGACGCCCTGAAGGGCTATGTGCCGGTGGTGCTGTGCCTGGTCTACGGGCCCCGCGTAGGCCTGGGCGAAACCGCAGCCGCGTTCGTGGGCCTGGCGGCGTTCATCGGGCACCTGTACCCGGTGTTCTTTCGCTTCCAGGGTGGCAAGGGCGTGGCCACCGCGGCTGGCGTGGTGATGGGGCTGAACCCGCTGCTGGGCCTGGCCACCTTGCTGAGCTTTGCCATCGTCGTGGGCTTCTCGCGCTATGTGTCGCTGGCGTCGATGGTGGCGGCGGTGTTCGCGCCCTTCTACCAGGCGCTGATCTGGGGCCTGCAGCCGGGGCTGCTGGCCCTGGTGTTGATGGCCCTGCTGCTGGTTTGGCGCCACGAAGGCAACATCCGCAAGCTGCTGGCCGGCACCGAGAACCGCCTGGGCGGCAAGCCGCAGTCCCCCACCCCCGCCCCCACCCCCGCCTCCACTCCCACAAGCGCTGCCGACAGAAAGCAGCGCGCCCGCAAAGGACATTCCTGATGGTCCAGAGATTCGACGTCGGCACCCGCCTGTCTGAAATGGCCGTGCACAACGGCGTGTGCTACCTGGCTGGCCAGGTGGCGGCCGATGGTTCGCAGGACATCAGCGGCCAGACCCAGCAGGTGCTGGCCGCCATCGACGCGCTGCTGGCGCGCGCCGGCACCGACAAGCGCAAGATCCTGATGTGCCAGATCTACATCAAGGACCTGGCCGACTTCCCGGCCCTGAACGCGGTCTGGGAAGCCTGGGTGCCCGCCGGCCACGCGCCCCCGCGCGCCACTGTGCAGGCGAACCTGGCCAAGCCCGAATGGCGGGTGGAGATGGTGGTGACGGCGGCGCTGTGAAAAAGCCCACGGTCACACCCACCGCACCGGACCCCGCCGCCCCGGCCGGGCCACCGAGCCGCCGCATCGATCGGCGGTCGCTGCTGGCGCTGGGCACGCTGCTGTTCGTCGTCAGCACGGCGCAGACCTGGTGGGCCAACCGCTACGACGACCGGCTGGGCGACAAGGTCGTCGCCCTAGCGGCGCCTGGCGACATCCGCATGTTCTCTTCCGAGACCTGCGCCAGCTGCCAGCTGGCTCGGCAATGGCTGGTCGAGCACCAGGTGCCGTTCCGCGAATGCGTGATCGAGCGCGACGCGGCGTGCCGGGCCGAATTCCAGGCCAGCGGCGCACCGGGTACGCCGCTGTTTCAGGTGCGGGGCCAGCAGATGCTGGGGTTCACGCCCGAAGGGCTGGAACAGCGGCTGCGCGCCGCGCCCTCGTCAAAGGACCTCTGAGGCGTAATCCGCCAGTCGCGACCGTTCGCCGCGCGCCAGGGTGATGTGGCCGCCGTGCGGCCAGCCCTTGAAGCGGTCGACCGCGAAAGTCAGGCCGCTGCTGCCTTCGGTCAGGTAGGGCGTGTCGATCTGCGCCAGGTTGCCCAGGCAGATGATCTTCGTGCCCGGGCCGGCGCGCGTGATCAAGGTCTTCATCTGCTTGGGCGTCAGGTTCTGCGCCTCGTCGATGATGACGAACTTGTTCAGGAAGGTGCGCCCGCGCATGAAGTTCAGGCTCTTGATCTTGATCTTGCTGCGCACCAGGTCATTCGTGGCCGCGCGGCCCCATTCGCCGGCGCTGGCGTCGGTGCGGGCCAGCACTTCCAGGTTGTCGTCCAGCGCGCCCATCCAGGGGCCCATCTTTTCTTCTTCGTTGCCGGGCAGGAAGCCGATGTCGTCACCCACAGGCACGGTCACGCGGGTGACGATGATTTCCGTGTAGCGGCGGTCGTCCAGCACCTGCGAAAGGCCTGCAGCCAGCGTCATCAGCGTCTTGCCCGTGCCGGCGGTGCCAGTCAGGGTGATGAAGTCGCAGTCGGGGTCCATCAGCAGGTTCAGCGCGAAGTTCTGTTCGCGGTTGCGCGCCGTCACGCCCCAGACCGAGTTCTTGGCGTGCGTGTATTCGCGCAGCGTCTTCAGCACCGCCGTCTTGCCGGTGATTTCCGTCACCCGCGCATACAGCGGGATGGCGCCCGGGGTTTCCAGGTAGACGAACTGGTTGATCAGCAGGCTGGGCACCAGCGGGCCGCTGATGCGGTAGTAGGTGAAGCCGCCTTGCTGCCAGCTTTCCATGGTCTTGCCATGGCGTTCCCAGAAGTCGGCGGGCAGGGCCAGCACACCGGTGTAGAGCAGGTCGCCGTCTTCCAGCGTCTTGTCGTTGAAGTAGTCCTCGGCCGGCAGGCCCAGCGCGCGCGCCTTCACGCGCATGTTGATGTCCTTGGACACCAGCACCACTTCGCGCGGGTTCGCGGTTTTCAGCTGCTGGTCGCGCAATGCCTGCACCACGCCCAGGATCTGGTTGTCGGCCTTGCCCTGCGGCAGGCCGGCAGGCAGCTTGATGTCCAGCAGCATGGTCTGGAAGAACAGCTTGCCGCCGGCTTCGCGGTGGCCGGTCTTGGCCAGCGGAATGCCGCTGGCGGTGTCGAGCACGCCGTCCTTTTCCACCAGGGCGGCCAGCGCGTCCAGTTCACGGCTGACCTGGCGCACGCTGCGGGCGACTTCGCTCATGCCCTTCTTGTGGCCGTCCAGTTCTTCCAGCGTGATCATGGGCAGGAAGACGTCGTGTTCCTCGAAGCGAAACAGGCTCATCGGGTCGTGCATCAGCACGTTGGTGTCCAGCACGAACAGCTTGGCCGGGCCGGTGCCGCGCGGCGTGCGGGCGCGGCGTGGCGCGGTGGTGCTGGTGGGCGCTGCGGCGCGCGGCGGCGGCACCAGCGCAGCCGGCGACGGCGCCTTGGCAGCCGGCGGTGGTGTCACCCCTGGCGTGCGGGCCGTGGCCGGGGTGCGCTGGGGCACCACGGGCGCGGCCGGTGGCACTGCGGCAGCCGGTGCGGCCCAGCGCGAAGTAGGCGCGGGGGCAGGGGCAGCGGAAGGGGCCGAAGCGCGCACCGGGGCGGCCACGGGCACGGCGCTGTCCAGCAGATCCAGGGCCGTCTGCGCAGGGGTGTCGGCGGCGCGGCCTTTCCGGCTGCGCTTTTCGGGCTTGGCAGCGGGGGCGGCTTCAAGGTCGGCGCCGCGCAGCATGTCGGCCGGGCGGGTGGGGGGCTTGGGCAGGGGCATGGGCTGGCAGTCGAACAAAAAAGCCGCACGGCGGGGCCGGTGCGGCTTGGTTTCAGTGGGGGGCAGGGTCGCCCGCAGGGGCGGCAGACAGGCGCGGCACGGTGGGCTTCAGGCAGCCTTCTTCAGCGCCTTCACGGCTTTCAGCACTTCGTCGACGTGGCCCGCGACCTTGATGCCGCGCCATTCGGCGCGCATCACGCCCTGGGCGTCGATCAGGAAGGTGCTGCGCTCGATGCCCTTGACCTTCTTGCCGTACATGATCTTGTTCTTCACCACGCCGAACATATGGCAGAGCTTTTCTTCGGTGTCGGCGATCAGCTCGAAGGGCAGTTCCAGGTTCTGCTTGAACTTCTCGTGGCTGGCCATGTTGTCGCGCGAGACGCCGAACACCACCGCGCCGGCCTTCAGGAAGTCGGTGTGCTGGTCGCGGAACTGCATGGCTTCGGTGGTGCAACCGGGCGTGTTGTCCTTGGGGTAGAAATACAGCACCACGGCCTGGCCCAGGTGCGACTGGGGCGTGAACCTCACGCCGCCCGTGGCCAGGGCTTCGAATTCCGGGAGGGATTTGTTGACTACAGGCGTCATGGATGGGTCTCGGAAAGCGCAGTTAGCCTGCCCAGTTGCCGTGCAGGACCACGGCCGGCGGCGCAATCCGCAATTATAAAGTCACTCGACGCGGCCCCCGTCCCGCGGCCCCTAGGCCTGCAGCAAGGCCGCCACCACCGACCGGCTTTCGCTGACGAGCACGTTGTAGGTGCGGCAGGCTGCTGCCGTGTCCATGGTTTCTACGCCGATGCCGGCCTTGATGAGGCTGGCCATCAGCGATGGATGGGCGAAGCGCAGGCGCTGGCCGCTGCCGAAGATCACCAGTTCGGGCTTCAGCTGCAGCAGCTGCGCGAAATGGATGGGTGCCAGGGCG
The DNA here is from genome assembly GCA_027485165.1 of Rubrivivax sp. GTDB lineage: Bacteria > Pseudomonadota > Gammaproteobacteria > Burkholderiales > Burkholderiaceae_C > Rubrivivax. Next base: position 54,130 of record JAIXRN010000036.1, on the reverse strand, counting down.
TCGAAGCCGGCCACGCCCCAGGCCTGCACCGTACCCACCCAGGGCACGACCAGAGCGCCTTCGAAGGGCGTGCTGCCGACAAAGACGCGGCCCGGCTCATGGCGGGTGATGCTGTTGACGCCGACGGCGGTCTCGGGTTGGAACTTCATGCGTGGATAATTCTAGGTTCCTCAGCGCACGCCCTGTCGGGCCCCCTGCCGTGAAGCCCATCGCCAAATCCGCCAAGCTGGCCAGTGTTGCCTACGACATCCGCGGCCCGGTGCTGGACAAGGCCCGGCAGATGGAAGAAGAGGGCCACAAGATCATCAAGCTGAACATCGGCAACGTGGCCGCGTTCGGGCTGATGCCGCCCGACGAGATCGTGCAAGACATGATCCGCAACCTGCCCGATGCTGCCGGCTACACCGACAGCAAAGGCCTGTTCGCGCCGCGCAAGGCGGTGGTGCACTACACCCAGCAGCAGGGCGTGAAGGGCGTGACGGTGGACGACGTCTACCTGGGCAACGGCGCCAGCGAACTGATCCAGATGGCCATGCAGGCGCTGCTGAACGATGGTGACGAACTGCTGATCCCCACGCCTGACTTCCCGCTGTACACCGCCGTGGTGGGCCTGAGCGGCGGCACGCCCGTGCACTACATCTGCGATGAGGCGGCCGGCTGGCTGCCCGACATAGACGACATCCGCCGCAAGATCACACCGAAGACGCGCGGGATCATCGTCTGCAACCCCAACAACCCCACCGGGGCGCTGTACCCCGACGCGCTGTTGTTGCAGATCATCGACCTGGCGCGCCAGCACCAACTGGTGGTGTTCGCCGACGAGATCTACGACAAGACCCTGTACGACGGCCACACCCATACCAGCATGGCCAGCCTGGCCGATGACGTGCTCATCGTCACCTTCAACGGGCTGAGCAAGAACTACCGCAGCTGCGGCTACCGTGCCGGCTGGATGGTCGTCTCGGGTGAGAAACGGCACGCGCGTGACTACATCGAGGGCCTGAACATGCTGGCCAGCCTGCGCCTGTGCAGCAATACGCCCGGGCAGCTGGCCATCCAGACCGCTTTGGGCGGCTACCAGAGCATCAACGACCTGGTAGCGCCCACCGGGCGGCTGTGCCGCCAGCGCGACCTGGCCTATGAGCTGCTGACGGCCATCCCGGGCGTGAGCGTGGTCAAGCCCAAGGCGGCGCTGTACATGTTCCCGCGTCTGGACCCGAAGGTCTACCCGATCCAGAGCGACCAGCAGTTCGCCTATGAGCTGCTGGCCGAACAGAAGGTGCTGATCGTGCAGGGTACGGGCTTCAACTGGGTGGCGCACGACCACTTCCGTGTCGTCTTCCTGCCCAATGTCGACGACCTGCGCGAGGCCATCGGCCGCATCGAACGCTTCCTGTCGAACTACCGCAAACGGCACTCTGCATGAAAGCTATTCAGGTCGGCCTGCTGGGCATCGGTACCGTCGGCAGCGGCACGTACAACGTGCTGTTGCGCAACCAGGAAGAGATCCGCCGCCGCGCCGGGCGCGGCATCGCCATCACCATGGTGGCCGACCTGGACACTGAGCGCGCCCGCGCCATCGTCGGGCCGGACGTGCAGGTGGTGGCAGACGCCCGGGCGGTGATCGCCAACCCGGACATCGCCATCGTCGTCGAACTGATCGGCGGCTACGGCATTGCCAAGGCCCTGGTGCTGGAAGCCATTGCGGCCGGCAAGCACGTGGTCACGGCCAACAAGGCTTTGCTGGCGGTGCACGGCACCGAGATCTTTGCCGCGGCGCGCGCCCGGGGCGTGATCGTCGCCTTCGAAGCGGCGGTGGCCGGCGGCATCCCCATCATCAAGGCGCTGCGTGAAGGCCTGACAGCCAACCGCATCGACTGGGTGGCCGGCATCATCAACGGCACCACCAACTTCATCCTGAGCGAAATGCGCAGCAAGGGCCTGGACTTCGGTACCGTGCTGAAGCAGGCCCAGGCCCTGGGCTACGCCGAGGCTGACCCGACCTTCGACATCGAAGGTGTGGACGCCGCGCACAAGGCCACCATCATGAGCGCCATCGCTTTCGGCGTGCCGGTGCAGTTCGACAAGGCCTATGTCGAAGGCATCACTGCGCTGCAGGCCGTGGACATCCGCTATGCCGAACAGCTGGGCTACCGCATCAAGCTCTTGGGCATCACCAAGCGGCGCGACGACCTGAAGACGGCCAGCTGCAATACCGGTGGCACCGGCGGCATCGAACTGCGCGTGCACCCGACCTTGGTCCCGTCGACGCGGCTGATCGCCAACGTCGAAGGCGCGATGAACGCCGTGGTGGTGCAGGGCGACGCCGTGGGCAGCACCCTGTACTACGGCAAGGGTGCCGGCAGCGAACCCACGGCCAGCGCCGTGATCGCCGACCTGGTGGACATCACCCGCTTGCACACCGCCGACCCCGACCACCGCGTGCCGCACCTGGCCTTCCAGCCCGGCAGCCTGCAGGACACGCCGATCCTGCCGATCGACGCCGTCGTCACCGCTTTCTACCTGCGCCTGGTGGTGGCCGACAAGGCCGGCGTACTGGCGCGCATCACCGGCATCCTGGCTGAGCACGACATCAGCATCGACGCCGTGTTGCAGCGCGAAAGCGCAGACGGTGAGAAACAGACCGACCTGATCATCCTGACGCACGACACGGTGGAAGGCCGCATGAAGGCGGCGCTGGCGCAGATGCAGGCCCTGCCTACCGTGCTGGCACCCATCGTGCGCATCCGCAAAGAAGAGCTGAAGTGAAGTACCTCAGCACCCGGGGCGACGCAAGCCCCCGCAGCTTCTGCGACATCCTGCTGGAAGGCCTGGCGCCCGACGGCGGCCTGTATCTGCCGACGCACTACCCGCAGGTCGACGCCGCCACCCTGCAGCGCTGGCGTGGCCTGCCCTATGCCGACCTGGCCTTCGAGATCCTGTCGCTCTACATCGACGACATTCCGCCGGCCGACCTGCAGCGCCTGTGCCGCGCCACCTACACGGCCGAAGTGTTCGGCACCGAAGCCATCACACCGCTGAAGCCTTTAGAGGCTGGCGTCTGCCTGCAGGCCCTGTCCAACGGCCCCACGCTGGCCTTCAAGGACATGGCCATGCAGCTGCTGGGACAGCTGTTCGAATACGAGCTGGCGCGCCGCGGCGAGGAGCTGAACATCCTGGGCGCGACCAGCGGCGACACCGGCAGCGCGGCCGAATACGCCATGCGCGGCAAGCGCGGCATTCGCGTCTTCATGCTCAGCCCGCACGGCCGCATGAGCCCGTTCCAGCAGGCGCAGATGTTCAGCCTGCAGGACGCCAACATCCACAACATTGCCGTCGATGGCGTGTTCGACGACTGTCAGGACATCGTCAAGTCCGTCAGCGGCGATCTGGGCTTCAAGCGCAGCCAGCGCATCGGCACGGTGAATTCCATCAACTGGGCGCGCATGCTGGCCCAGGTGGTGTACTACTTCGCTGGCTACTTTCAAGCTACGCAGTCCAACAGCCAGAAAGTGTCCTTCGCCGTTCCGAGCGGCAACTTCGGCAACATCTGTGCCGGCCATGTGGCGCGCCAGATGGGCCTGCCCATCGACAAGCTGGTGTTGGCCACGAACGAGAACAACGTGCTCGACGAGTTCTTCCGCACCGGCAGCTACCGCCCGCGCGGTACGGCCGAGACGCTGGAAACCAGCAGCCCGTCGATGGACATCAGCAAGGCCAGCAACTTCGAACGCTTCGTCTTCGACCTGCTGGGCCATGATGCGCGCGCCGCGGCCCGCACGGCTGATCTGTTTGGTCCACAGCTGCAGCACGAAGGCGGCTTTCGCGTCACCGACGCGGAATTCGCCGGCATCGCCGGCTTCGGCTTCATCAGCGGCACCAGCACCCATGCCGATCGGCTGGCCACCATCCGCAGCACCTGGGAACAGCAGGGCGTGATGGTCGATACCCACACCGCCGACGGGTTGAAGGTGGCACGCCAACACTTGGCGCCTGGCGTGCCCATGCTGGTGCTGGAAACGGCCTTGCCACCGAAGTTTGCCGACGCCATCGAAGAAGCCATCGGCCAGCGGCCGCCACCGCCCGCGGCCCTGGCCGGGCTGGAAGCCCTGCCCCGGCGTTTCACGGTCATGCCGCCCAGCGTGGCGCAGATCAAGCAGTACATCCAGGCGCACACCGCGGCCTGAACTGAAAGCAGCGTGAAAGACACCCGCCCCCTGTTGAGCCTGGACGAAGCGTTGGCCCGCCTGGTGGCTGGCAGCTTGCCGCACGCCATCGCACAGACCGATGCGGTGCCCACCTTCGACGCCCTGGGCCGGGTGCTGGCGGCCGATGTGCTGTCGGCGCTGGACGTGCCGCCCGAAGACAACACGTCGATGGATGGCTACGTGCTGCATGTGGAAGACGTGCCGGCCGTGGGCACGGTGCTGCCGGTGTCACAGCGCATTCCGGCCGGTGTGCCGGGGCAGCCGCTGCAGCGTGGCACGGCCGCACGCATCTTCACTGGTGGGCAGGTGCCGGCCGGTGCCGACGCGGTGGTGATGCAGGAACAGTGCGAAGCCATCGCCCCGGCTGAAGGCCAGGGCCAGGGCCAGGGCTTTGGCAGCGTGCGGGTGAACGTGGTGCCCGAACACGGCCAATGGATACGCCGCCGCGGCGAAGACGTGCGCTTTGGCGCTGCTGTGCTACAGCGCGGCGCCCGGCTCACGCCGCAGGCCCTGGGGCTGGCGGCATCGGTAGGCGCCGCGGTGTTGCCGGTGGTGCGGCGCCCGCGCGTGGCCCTGTTTTCCACCGGCGACGAACTGATGATGCCCGGCGAACCGCTGCGCCCGGGTGCCATTTACAACAGCAACCGTTTCACCCTGCGCGGCCTGCTGCAGGCCGCTGGTTGCCAGGTCAACGACCTGGGCATCGTGCCCGACCGGCTGGACGCCACGCGCAGCGCGCTGCGCGAAGCCGCGGCGCACAACGACCTGATCGTCACCTGCGGCGGCGTCTCGGTGGGCGAGGAAGACCACTTGAAGCCCGCCGCGCGCGCCGAAGGCAGCCTGGAACACTGGCAGATCGCCATCAAGCCCGGCAAGCCGCTGGCCTTCGGGCAGATCCAGCGTACCGATGGCAGCGCCGCGCTGCTGCTGGGCCTGCCGGGCAACCCGGTGTCGGCCTTCGTCACCTACCTGCTGTGCGTGACCACCGTTCTGCGCGCCTTGCAGGGCGCCGCTACAGCGCTGCCGCCCAGCCTGCCGCTGCGCGCCGCCTTCGATTGGCCGCGCCCGGACAAGCGGCGCGAATTCCTGCGCGTCAAGCTGAACGCCGAAGGCGTACTGGAACTGTTCCCGAACCAGAGCTCGGGCGTGCTGACCAGCGTGGTCTGGGCCGACGGCCTGGTGGACAACCCGGCCGGGCAGGCCATCCGTCGCGGCGACATGGTGCGATTCCTGCCGCTGCCCGACCTGATCGCCCGATGACGAACCTGCCCCCGCCCGCCGCCGAGCCCAGCGTGCGCGTGCGCGTGCGTTATTTCGCTTCGCTGCGCGAGGCACTGGGCGCGGAAGAAACCCTGCCCCTGGTCGCTGGCAGCAGCCTGGGCGACCTGCGCCGCCAGCTGCAGGCACGCAGCCCGCGCCATGCCGAACTGCTGGCCCCCGGCCGCGCCGTGCGCTGCGCGCTGAACCAGGTCATGGCGGAGGAAAGCGCCCTGGTGCCCGTTGGGGCCGAAGTGGCCTTCTTCCCGCCCGTCACCGGCGGTTGATGGGCCGCGCCCGTCCCGTCACCGCCCATGAACAGCCCCGCCCGCGTGAGCATCCAGACCGAAGACTTCGACCTGTCGTCAGAAGTCGCGGCACTGCGTGCCGCTGACGGCGGCGTGGGCGCCATCGCCAGCTTTGTGGGCACCGTGCGCGACAACAGCGACGGCAGCGCCGTCGACGCCATGGAACTGGAGCACTATCCCGGCATGACTGAACGCGCCATCGAAACCATGATCGACGAAGCCCGGCAGCGTTTCGACATCCGCGCCGCGCGCGTGGTGCACCGCGTCGGCCCGCTGCGGCTGGGCGACCAGATCGTGCTGGTGGCAGTGGCCTCGGCGCACCGCGGCCAGGCCTTCGAAGCCTGCGAATTCCTGATGGACTATCTGAAGACCCAGGCCCCTTTCTGGAAGAAGGAAACCACGCCCGCCGGCAGCCGCTGGGTGGACGCCCGCGAGGCCGACGACGCTGCCCTGCGCCGCTGGGGCGTGCAGGCCGGCAACGCGGGCAAGCCAGCATGACGGCGCCCGTGGTGCCGCCTGAAGGCACCAGCGAGGCCCTGGTCAGCCCGCAGCGTCTGCGCGAAGCCCTGGGGCGTTTTGCCACGGGCGTGACCATCATCACCTGCCTGGACCCTCAGGCCGGCCGTGTGGGCCTGACCGCCAATTCCTTCAACGCCCTGTCGCTGGAGCCGCCCCTGGTGCTGTGGAGTCTGCGCCGCCAGAGCGCGCAGCTGCCGGCCTTTGAACGCGCCGGGCACTTCGTCGTCAACGTGCTGGCGGAAGAACAGCTGGGCCTGTCGCGGCGCTTTGCGTCGCGGCGCGACGACAAGTTCGACGAAGGCGACTGGCTGCCTGGCGAGGGCGGCGCCCCGGTGCTGGGCGGCTGCGCAGCGGTGTTCGAATGCGAAGTCGCCACCCGTCAGGACGCCGGCGACCACGTGCTGTTCATCGGCCATGTGCTGGCCCTGGCGCAGGCCGACCGGCTGCCGCTGGTGTACCAGGCCGGGCACTACCACGGGCTGGGCGACAAGCTTTAGGCTCCGGCAGGAACTGCGCAGCCGGCCGGCCTGCCGACGGGCGGGGCGGCGGTTTGATCTGGCGCAAGCCCTGTGCATTGGCGCAGGCGGCTGTGCGCTGCCGCACCGCACCAGGCTTGATTCCGCAGGCAGCATCCTCATGTGGGTTGCAATCCCGGAGGAAACACCATGCGTGCCGACAAACTCACCACTGCCTTCCAGCAAGCCCTGGGCGATGCCCAGAGCTTGGCCGTTGCCCGCGACAACCCGTACATCGAGCCCGCCCACGTGCTGGCGGCCATGCTGCAGCAGCCCGATGGTCCGAAGGCGCTGCTGGACCGCGCCGGCGCCAACACCGCCGCGCTGGTGACGGCCATGGACACCGCGATGCGCAACCTGCCCCAGGTGCAAGGCGGCGGCCAGCCGGTGCAGCCCAGCCGCGACCTGATGCAGCTGCTGCAGGCTTCTGAGAAGGAAGCCACCCAGCGCGGCGACCAGTTCATCGCCAGCGAAGCCTTTCTGCTGGCGCTGTGCGACGCCAAGACCAACCTGGGCGGCACCGTGCGCGGCCACGGCCTGACACGCAAGTCGCTGGAAGCGGCCGTGACGGCCGTGCGCGGCGGCCAGAAGGTTGACAGTGCCGAAGCCGAAGGCCAGCGCGAGGCGCTGAAGAAGTACACCCTGGACCTGACCGAGCGCGCCCGCCAGGGCAAGCTGGACCCGGTGATCGGCCGCGACGACGAAATCCGCCGCGCCATCCAGGTGCTGCAGCGGCGCAGCAAGAACAACCCGGTGCTGATCGGCGAGCCCGGCGTGGGCAAGACGGCCATCGTCGAGGGCCTGGCCCAGCGCATCGTCAATGGCGAGGTGCCCGAGACGCTGAAGGACAAGCGCGTGCTGGTGCTGGACATGGCGGGGCTGCTGGCGGGTGCCAAGTACCGCGGTGAATTCGAAGAGCGTCTAAAGGCCGTGTTGAAGGAAGTGGCCGCTGACGAGGGCCGGATCATCCTGTTCATCGACGAGCTGCACACGATGGTCGGTGCCGGCAAGGCAGAAGGTGCCATCGACACCGGCAACATGCTCAAGCCCGCGCTGGCGCGTGGCGAGCTGCACTGCATCGGCGCCACCACGCTGAACGAATACCGCAAGTACGTCGAGAAGGACGCGGCGCTGGAGCGGCGCTTCCAGAAGGTGCTGGTGGACGAGCCGAGCGTGGAAGCCACGGTGGCCATCCTGCGCGGCCTGCAGGAGAAGTACGAAGTGCACCACGGCGTGGAAATCACCGACCCGGCCATCGTGGCCGCGGCCGAGCTGAGCCACCGCTACATCACCGACCGCTTCCTGCCCGACAAGGCCATCGACCTGATCGACGAGGCGGCGGCCAAGGTGAAGATCGAGATCGACAGCAAGCCCGAGGTGATGGACAAGCTCGACCGCCGGCTGATCCAGCTGAAGATCGAACGCGAGGCCGTGCGCAAGGAAAAGGACGAAGGCTCGATCAAGCGCTTCGGCCTGATCGAGGAAGAGATCGCCAAGCTCGAGCGCGAGGCCGCCGACCTGGACGAGATCTGGAAGGCCGAGAAGGCAGCGGCCCAGGGCTCGGCCCACATCAAGGAAGAGATCGAACGCATCAAGGCGCAGATCGAGGACCTGAAGCGCAAGGGCGACTTCAACAAGGTCGCCGAGCTGCAGTACGGCCGCCTGCCTGAACTGGAAGGCAAGCTCCATGCCGCGCAAGCGAAGGAAGCGGGCAAGGCCAAGGGTGCGAAGGAAGGGAAGGGCCCGCAGCTGCTGCGCACGATGGTCGGCGCTGAGGAAATCGCCGAGGTCGTGAGCCGCGCCACCGGCATCCCGGTCAGCAAGCTGATGCAGGGCGAACGCGACAAGCTGCTGCAGATGGAAGACAAGCTGCACCAGCGAGTGGTGGGCCAGGACGAGGCCATCGTGGCCGTGGCCGACGCCATTCGCCGGTCACGCGCGGGCCTTTCCGACCCCAACCGGCCGCTGGGCAGCTTCCTGTTCCTGGGCCCCACGGGCGTGGGCAAGACCGAGCTGTGCAAGGCGCTGGCGGGCTTCCTGTTCGACAGCGACGACCACATGATCCGTGTCGACATGAGCGAGTACATGGAAAAGCACAGCGTCAGCCGCCTGATCGGCGCGCCGCCGGGCTACGTGGGCTACGACGAGGGCGGGGCGCTCACCGAAGCCGTGCGCCGCAAGCCCTACAGCGTGCTGCTGCTCGACGAGGTGGAGAAGGCCCACCCGGACGTGTTCAACGTGCTGTTGCAGGTGTTGGACGACGGCCGCCTGACCGACGGCCAGGGCCGCACCGTGGACTTCAAGAACACCGTGATCGTGATGACCAGCAACCTGGGCAGCCACCTCATCATGAGCATGGCCGGCCAGCCCAGCGAAGACATCAAGGAAGCGGTGTGGGCCGAGGTGAAAACGCACTTCCGCCCTGAATTCCTGAACCGCATCGACGAGACCGTGGTCTTCCATGCGCTGGACAACAAGAACATCGAGAACATCGCGCGCATCCAGTTGAAGCTGCTGGAAGCCCGGCTGGAAAAGCTGGAAATGAAGCTCGAGGTCAGCCCCGCGGCGCTGGCCGAGCTGGCGAAAGTGGGCTTCGACCCGGCCTTCGGCGCGCGGCCGCTGAAGCGCGCGATCCAGCAGCGCATCGAGAACCCGGTGAGCAAGCTGATCCTGCAGGGGCGCTTCGGCCCGAAGGACGTGATCCCGGTGGACGTGGAAAACGGCGAGTTCGCGTTCTCGCGCGTGGTGCATTGAAGGGCCTGGGTTGACGCACCCCCAGGCGCCCAGGCCGGGCCCCTGAAAGTCAAAAGCCCGGCCCTGCGCATGCAGGGCCGGGCTTTCTGCCGGGGCAGGGTGCCTTACTCGCCCAACAACGTGGTGCGTGATTCCGCGGCGATCGCGTTTTCGCTCATCACCAGGCCCTCGCTCATCACCAGGCCTTCGCTCATGACCAGACCTTCGCTCATCACCAGGCCTTCACTCATCACCAGGCCTTCGCTCATGACCAGGCCTTCGCTCATCACCAGGCCGCTGGGTAGCAGTTGGCCGCTGCCGTTCAGCACCCAGGTGGCCAGGGTGTTGGTGGGCGTGAAGACACCGGTCTTGCCGATGAAGGACGAACTGCCCAGCAGCCCGGTGGCCAAGGTCACACCTGGGCTCAACAGGTTGGTCGTGACCACATAGGTCATCACGACGTTTTGCGGAAATACACCGGGGGCGATGCCCACCCCGTTCCAATAAACGGGCTGGGTCATGACCGCAAAGTCAGACGCCCAGCCCAGCCGCGGGTCCCAGATCGGCTGGTAGTGCGTGAACAGCTTGTCGCCGGTGGCGATGTGGTGGCCGCCCACCAGGGCAAACCGCGACCAGTTGAAAGTGGTGCCGCCCACGGTCGACGTGCGCGCGGTCGGCAGGGTCTTGCCGGCAGCCAGCAGGGACGTTACGCCCGACACCATCGTGCCCGCGTTGATGGCCGAAGCGATGTCGGTGCGCAGGCTTTGCGCCAGGCGCACAGCACCTTCCAAGTTCAGCTGCCCGGCGCCCTGTTCGACCAGGCTGTGGCCGGCCAGTGGCTGCGCGGTGTACTGCAGGATGGCCTTCACCAGCGGCGGGGTCAGGCCGGGGTTGGCCTGCAGCAGCACGGCTGCGGCACCGGCCACGGCCGGGGCAGCCACCGAGGTGCCGCTGAGCATGATCAGCCGCTGCGCATAGGTGTTGGGACCTTGCGCGGCGCTGGCCAACAGCGGGTAGTTGCGCGTCAGGAAGTTGGCTGTGGGGTTGGTGCTGGAAGCCGCAGTGGAGTTGGCCCCCACCACCAGGTTGCCAGGGGCCACCAGGTCGGGCTTGACGACGTTGTCGTACCACTTCCAGGTGCCCATGTCCAAGGCGGCGCGGGTGGGCCCGCGGCCGCTGAACTTCGTCACTGTGTCGTCGCTTCGCGCCGTGCTGTTCTTGTAGTTCACGGCCCCGACGGTGATGACGGTGGGGTCGTTGCCCGGTGCCGCCACCGACCCGTAGACCTGCTTGAGCGAACTGTTCAGGCCGTAGTTGCCCGCCGCCACCACCACGGTGATGCCCATGGCCGTGGCCGCCCGCACGGCGTGGCACAGCGGGTCGTAGTCCCAGGGGTCGGTGGAATCGGCTGCCAGGCTCAGGTTCACCACCCGGATGTTCAAGCTGCGGGCGTTGTACATCACCCAGTTCATGCCTTCCAGCGCGTCGCTGATGGTGCCCTTGCCGTCGTCGCCAAGCACACGCACGTTGTACAGGTTGGCGCCAGGTGCCACACCGGTGCTGTCGGGCGACTGGTAGAAGCCGCGGCCGGCTGCCACCGAAGCGACGTGTGTGCCGTGGCCGTAGGGGTCTTGGTTCAGGTCGTTGTCGGCAGCGATTGCGTTGTTGTAGGCCGTCAGTTCGGCGCTGCCAGGGCGAAGGGAAGTGCCGCTCGCCCCGGTGCTGTCGCTCCAGTCGGTGGCGGTGGCCTTGAGCATCGACACGCTCTTCAGCACGCGGCTGCTCGTGCCGGCCGCGTTCCGGAAGTTGCGGTGCGCCTTCATGATGCCGGAGTCGAGGATGGCGATGCCCACGCCCGTGCCGTCAAACCCCGTGTAGGCCGTGGTGCTGGTGTACTTGCGCACGTTGTTGTGCTGCGCGCCAGTGATGGCTTCCAGCGTGCTGGCCGTGCTGTAGGTGTCGCGGTTGGGGGCGATGCTGACGACATCGTCCAGCCTGGCAACGCGCTTGACGGCGCGTGTCGGCAGCGCCACGGTCAGCATCTTGAAGGCCGGGTGCACCACCTGAACGGTGCCGCCCAGGCGTTCGATGTCGCGGCGCAGATCGCTCATCTGGCTGTCGTCGGCGTCGCTCAGCACCAGCACCTGCACCATCCGCGCGCCGCGCACCTCCTTAGCCCAGCGGCCTGCCTTCTTTGCCCGCTTGCGGGCCTTGCCCTGGCCGCCTTCGGTGGCCGAAGACGCTTCCAGTTCTTCCAGCAGGTCGGGCGAGATGCGGTTGCGGTGACCCGCTTTCTTCCCCTTGCTCGGGGCGGCCGGCTGGCTGGCCGACCACGTGGCCGAAGCCACCGTGCCGGTGCTGCGGTCCGGCGCGGTAGCCTGGCCGTAGGCGGTGCCGGATAGCGCGAGCGACAGGGACAACAGGCTGGGCAGGGCGCGGCGCAGCATGAAGCGGGACACGGTACTCATGGGGTAGGTCTTTCGGGGCGGCTGAAGTAAAGCCCCGCAGCAGCGGGATGTGCCCGAATGTTAATGGGGTGTGGCTGCGACGGTATATGGCCACCTGAATGCGGGATTGCAGGACAAGACATTCTTCACAAAAGAGCGCGAAAAGGCGGCTTGTTCGACATTCCGCTGGCGTCTGCAATCATCAAAGTCCTTCCAATCAATGACTTAGGATGACCTGACGGCAACATTTCACGGCCTTGGTGATCTCTGAAAAGATTGGGCTCAAGTAGTCTCAGGTCCAGCCGATAACCACCGAACACGGGCGGTTCTGCCGGATTTTCAGTATCTCTGGAAGTGGCCGCCTGAATATCCATCAGCAGTTTCTTCGCGGCCAGTGGCGGCGGGCGGCAGGCTGGTACCGCGAAACGTCAGCGGGGCGGTTCCACGCGTTCCAGCTGCACCCGCGCCACCGTCAGGTGGGTGGCCGAAGCCAGCACTACCAGGTGCAGGGCGATGCCCGGATGGCCAGGCACATGCTGCAGCAGCAGGTGGTGCGCGCCCACCGTGATGGCGGCGTCGGGCCGCGTGGCGCCGAAGCCGAGCGCGCGCGCCACGTCCACCATCTCGGCCAGCAGCAGCGCACCTTGCTGGGCCAGGCGTTCGCCGCTGGGCATGCCGCCGGCGTGGGCCAGGGGCTGCAGGCTGTGGGTGTCGAAGACACAGACGCTTTGCACGCCTTTCACACCCAGGCAGCGGTCGGCGTAGTCCTGCCAGCGCGTGCCCCCGGGTACCGGCATGGCCATCGGCGGCTGCGCGCTGGCCGCCGGTGCGGCGGTGGCGCGGGCGGCTGGCTGGGGCGCGGCAAAGCCTGAAGGCAGGTCTGATGCGGGCGTGAAACGCGCCGCAACCTGGCCGCCGGCGGGCTGTGAAGGCTGCAGCAGGCCAGCCTGGCCCTGGCCTTTGGGGCGCCCACGGTCGGTGGCGGCGCCCGTTGCCAGCGGGCTGGGCTGTACCGGGTCGGGCAGGGGCGGAAATGGCGCAGGGGCCAGCGGGTCCAGGCCCAAGGGGCAGGTCTGGGCTTCGGCGTCGGGCACGCTGGGCTGGGGCACAGCCTGGCCGATCTCGGTGGGCAGGCCGCGGCCCACGCCGGGGGCGCCATGCACGCGGTTCCAGGTGCCGGCGATGTAGGCCCAGACCTGCCGCGGCTTGGCTGCGCGCGGTGCCACCTGCACGGTCACGGGGGTGTCTGCCGCCAGCTGCGCGCCTTGCGTGGCCAGCGTGGCGTTGCCGGCCAGCGGCACCAGCAGCAGTTCGCGGTTGGGCCACAGGCCGCGTGCCATCTGTTCGTGCAGCGGGTGCAGGGCGGTGCTGATGGCGTGCAGGGGCAGGTCGCCGGCCAGCAGCACGCCCAGGCGGCTGTGGGCCAGCAGCACGCGCGCCATCTGCTGGCGCGCCGCCGCGTCGGCGCTGATGTCGGTGGAATAGGCGCGCACCAGGCTGCCATCGGCGGCCTGCACTTCGACGAACTGCAGCACCGCCAGCGCCAGCCCATGCCCCTGTCGGCGCACCGACAGGCGCTGGACCTTGGCCCCCGCGGCGCCAGCCAGGCTGCCCAAGAGGCGCAGCGACCCGCTGCTGCCGATGTCGTGCAGGGCGATGTGCGCGGTCTCCAGGCGCTGGAATTCGCGTTGCAGCGCACCGGCCACGTCGCCCGTGATGAACAGTTCGACCTGGTCTTCGGCGATGCGCCGGCCCACGTCGCCCTGGCCCAGGTAGGCCTCGCGGTCGCCGACGATCTGCGTGGCCGGCGCGGCCAGGTCGGCCTTCGGCACCACGCGCTGGGTGTCGGCCCAGGCCGAAGCCGGTACGTGGGGGTCGCGCGGGCGGTTCATGGGGTGGGTGACTTTCTGTCTGAGGGTCATCATAGGTCGGCGGCATGGCCATGCCCACGGGTGGTCGGCACCCGCGTCCGTAGAATCGGCCGGCTGTGCCCAACCCTGGGGCCGGGCAGCCGCCCCAGGCCCACAAAACCCCGATGCGCGAGACAACTTCCTCGAAACCGGCCGCGCCGGTGGTCGTCATCGGTGCCGGCCTGGGCGGCCTGGCAGTGGCGCTGCACCTGGCCGACACGCTGCCGGTGGTGGTGCTGGCCAAGCGTTCGCTGGGCGAAAGCGCCACCGCCTGGGCACAGGGCGGCATCGTGGGCGTGCTGGGCACCGACGACAGCATCGACAGCCATGTGCGCGACACGCAAGACGCCGGCGCCGGGCTGGTGGACGAGCACACCGCACGTTTCATTGCTGAAAACAGCGCCGCGGCCATCCAGTGGCTGGTCGACGCCGGCGTGCCTTTCTCGCCCGACCCCGACGGCCCGCTGGGCCTGCACCTCACACGCGAAGGCGGCCACGCCGTGCGTCGCATCGCCCACGCCGCCGACGCCACGGGCAAGGCCATCCACGACGCGCTGCTGCAGCGCGCACGCGCGCATCCCAACATCACCCTGCATGAACGCTGGATGGCGGTGGACCTGGTGACGTCGCGCCACCTGAAGCGCAGCGAACCGCCGCGCTGCTACGGCGTCTACGCGCTGGACATGGACGCCCGCCGCGTCGAAACGCTGCCGGCCAGCGCCGTGGTGCTGGCCACCGGCGGCGTGGGCAAGGTCTACCGCTACACCAGCAACCCCGACACCGCCACGGGCGACGGCATCGCCATGGCCTGGCGCGCGGGCTGCCGGGTGAGCAACATGGAATTCATCCAGTTCCACCCGACCTGCCTGTACCACCCGCAGGAACGCAGCTTCCTGATCACCGAGGCGCTGCGCGGCGAAGGCGCGCACCTGACGCTGCTGGACGGCACGCGCTTCATGGCCGAACACGACGAACGGCTGGAACTGGCGCCGCGCGACATCGTGGCCCGCGCCATCGACTTCGAAATGAAGAAGCACGGTGCCGACCATGTCTGGCTAGACGCACGGCACCTGGGCGAAAGCTTCCTGAAGGAACACTTCCCCACCATCCACGCGCGCTGCCTGGCGCTGGGCATCGACATCGCGCGCCAGCCCATCCCGGTGGTGCCGGCAGCGCACTACACCTGCGGCGGCGTGGTGACCGACCTGGACGGGCGCACCGACCTGCCAGGCCTGTATGCCGTAGGCGAGACCACCTACACCGGCCTGCACGGCGCCAACCGCCTGGCCAGCAATTCGCTGCTGGAGTGCGTGGTGCTGGGCCGCACCTGTGCCGAACAGATCCTGCGCGCCGTGCCCGACGCGCTGCCGCGCTTGCCGGCCTGGGACGAAAGCCAGGTGGAAGACGCCGACGAGCAGGTGGTGATCAGCCACAACTGGGACGAACTGCGGCTTCTGATGTGGAACTACGTCGGCATCGTGCGCACCACCAAGCGGCTGGAACGCGCGCTGCACCGCATCAAGCTGCTGCGCGACGAGATCGACGATTACTACCGCAACTTCCGCGTCAACCGCGACCTGCTGGAACTGCGCAACCTGGTGGTCTGCGCCGAACTCATCGTGCGCAGCGCTCTGCGCCGCCACGAAAGCCGCGGCCTGCACTTCAGCCGCGATTTCCCGAACACGCTGCCGGTGAGCTTTCCCACCGTCCTTACCCGCCCTGCAAGGAGCGGCAAGTAAGCCCTGGACGAGGGACCTGGCCCACTCAGTTCAAGGTTCCGAAATCGGTCATGGGCATCTTTTCTATGCGGGCGCGGCCTCTCGCCTTGGCGCTGTAGAGCGCCCGGTCGGCACGCGACAGCAGCTGCTCCAGGCTGCTGCCGTGGGTGGGGAACAGGGCGATGCCGGCAGAAAAGCTACAGCTGGGCAGCTTGCGGCGGCCCACGTCCTGCTGCTGCGACTGATAGGCCTGCAGCAGCCTTGTGAGCATCGTCTGCGCCCCGTCGGCGTCGATGTCGGGCATCACGGCCACGAATTCCTCGCCGCCATGGCGGCAGACCACGTCACTGCGGCGCAGCATCTGCGCCAGCAGGCTGGCGAATCGCTGCAGCACGGCGTCGCCGGCATGGTGGCCGTAGGTGTCGTTCAGCAGCTTGAAGTGGTCCAGGTCGATCAGCACCACGCACAGCGGCGCGGCCTGGCGGCGCGCCAGGTCCAGCAGGCCCGGCGCCATCTCGAACAGGTAGCGCCGGTTGTGCAGGCCGGTCAGCGGGTCGCGCAACGCCTGTTCGCGCAGCCGCAGGTGCAGCATCTCGGTTTCCTGCACCTGGGCCTGCAGGGCCTGGTTCAGCTGCACCAGGCGGCGGCGGTCGTGTTCCACGCTGCGGTGCGAATCGCGCGCGATGTCGCGTTCGCGTTGGGCCTGCGCCAGTTCATGGCTGGCCTGCAGCGCGGTGTAGCGGGCACGGGCGCTGCGGCCCACCAGTTCTTCGTAGATGCCGTGGGCCTGCCGGACGCGTGCCAGGGCTGCGGTGGTGTCGCCCAGGGCTTCGCAGGCGTCGGCACAGACGTTCAGCAGCTGCATGTGTTCGTAGTGCCCGTCGGCGCGCGGCTGCGCGGCGCGTTCCTGCAGGGCGTGTTCTGCCACCTGGCGCGCGCGCGCGGCGCCGCCGCGGGCCAGCAGGCAGCGCGCCTGCAGCCAGGCCCACATGCCGGGGTGGTCGCCATCGGCAGCGGCAGCGCCGACTGCGCGGTCCAGGTACTGCTGCGCGGTGTCGAGTTCGCCCACCCCCAGGTGCGCCAGCGCCAGTGGCAGGTGGTGGCGCTGCAGCGCGCCGGGCAGCAGTTCGCCTTCGTAGTCCAGCAGGTAGCCGGCCATCGCGCGGGATTCCGGGAACTGGCCGCAGGCGTGGTAAGTGATGATCAGGTTCACGGCCGCGGCCGCGATGGCCACCGGCGCCCGCGCTTCACGCGCGGCACGCAAGGCTTCTTCGCTGTAGTTGCGCGCGCCGTCCAGGTTGTACAGGTCCTTGTGATAGCCGCCCAGGTTGGTCAGCGCGGTGATGCGCGGGCCTTCCAGGCCGCAGGCCTGCGCGGCTTCGACAGCGCCGTAGAAGTCCCGCAGCGCTTCGTCCACCCGGCCCAGCTGCTTGTACGTGATGGCGCGTGAATTCAGCGCCAGGAAGCGGTCGCAGTCGGTGTAGCCCAGGTCGCCGCGCGCGTCGATGTCGGCCAGCAGGCGCAGGGCAGACGTGCCGTCGCCCAGCCGCCGCAGCTGGATGGCCTTGACCTCGTCGCACAGCGCCAGCCCGCGGCGGTCGCCGGCAGGGCCGTACAGGCGGCGCGCCTGTTCCAGCGCCCGCAGCGCCTGCTTGACGTCGCCCACGCGCACCTCGCCCAGGGCCACGTGCAGCCAGCCTTCGGCGGCCAGGTCGCCGCCGTTGTCGGCCACCGTGCGGCCCAGGGCAATGGCCTGCATCGGGTCCAGGTAGCAGGCGGCCCAGGCTGCGCGGATGCGCTCGCGGTCGTCCATCGCGGCGGGGTGTGTCGCGGTGTCGGGCTCAGCCACGGGCGCGCATGGCGGTGCGCGCCTGCACGAAGCCGAAGGCGAATTCCACTGCGTCCTGCAGCGCTTGTTCAGTGTCCTTGCGTTCGCGTTCGCTCTGGTAGAAGGCCAGGTCGACTTCGTGGCGGATGTAGCGCGGTGGTAGCCGGTTCAGGGCCACGCAGGCCACGTCGGCCAGCAGTTCGCGGTTGTGGCCGATGCCGGGATAGGCCGGCGCTTGCTGGGCCACGGCGTCGAACACGGCGCGTTCCATGTGGTTGCGCACGGACGAGAAATCTGCAGTCATGGGGCGGCTCGGGTGCGGCCGCGGCTGCGGCCCTTGCCCCCCATTTCGGCAGGCTGGCGGCGCTCTGTAGCGCGACGCTGCGGCAGGCGTCACGTCCCCGTCAGCCCCCGTCAGCCCCCTTCAACGCCTTTCAGCGCCCTTCAACGCCTTTCAGCCCCGTTCAGGCCGCGCCGATGCCGGGCACCAGGCTGGCGGTGCCTGGCCGGCCGCTGGCCACCGCGGCCGGGTGGCGGGCCACGAAGTCCAGCATGCGGTCGATGCAGCCCAGGGCCTGGCTGCGCACCGGTTCGGGCACGAAGACTTCACCCGTGCCGCGTTCCAGGCAGTCCACCACGCCTTGCAACGCGTTCATGGCCATCCAGGGGCAATGCGCGCAGCTCTTGCAGGTGGCGCTGTTGCCGGCGGTGGGCGCTTCGATCAGCGTCTTGCCCGGGGCCAGCTGGCGCATGCGGTGCATCAGGCCGTTGTCGGTGGCCACGATGTAGGTCTGCGCGCTGCCCCGGGCCACCGCGTTCAGCAGCTGCGTGGTGCTGCCCACCACGTCGGCCATGGCCACCACGCTGGCGGGCGATTCAGGGTGCACCAACACTTGTGCGCCAGGGTGCTGTTCCTTCAGCAGCTGCAGTTCCAGGCCCTTGAATTCGTCGTGCACGATGCAGGCGCCGTTCCACAGCAGCATGTCGGCGCCGGTCTGGTCCTGGATGTAGCGGCCCAGGTGACGGTCGGGCGCCCACAGGATCTTGTGGCCCTCGGCCTTCAGGTGTTCGACGATGGCCAGGGCGCAGGAACTGGTCACCATCCAGTCGGCGCGCGCCTTCACCGCGGCGCTGGTGTTGGCGTAGACCACCACCTGGCGGTCGGGGTGGGCGTCGCAGAAGGCCGCGAACTGGTCGGGCGGGCAGCCCAGGTCCAGGCTGCAGGTGGCGTCCAGGTCGGGCATCAGCACGCGCTTGGCAGGCGACAGGATCTTGGCGCTTTCGCCCATGAAGCGCACGCCGGCCACTACCAGGGTCTGCGCGGCATGGTCGCGGCCGAAGCGCGCCATTTCCAGCGAATCGGCGACGATGCCGCCGGTTTCCAGCGCCAGGTCCTGTAGGTCGCCGTCAACGTAGTAGTGCGCCACCAGCACGGCCTGCCGGGCCTTCAGCAGGGCTGCGGCGCGGGCTTTCAGGTCGGCGCGCTGCGCGGGGGTCAAAGGCGTCGGCACCTTGGCCCAGGCCTGAACGGTGCAGCTTTCGCCGCTGGCGTCCTGGCGCGTGAAGTCGTAGAGGGTGTGTTCGCTCATGGCGCAGATGGTACGGGTGCGGCCATGCCAACGGCAGCGGCGCGGCCAGCGGCCGGGCCGAAGAAGCGCCCGGGCGGCTGCCCGACCGAGCGCCGCACCATGGCCGTGAAGGCGCTGGCGCTGGCATAGCCCAGCTCGGCTGCGATCACGCCCATCGGCCGGCCCTGTGCCGCCAGCGTCAGCGCGCGCGCCAGCAGCACCTGCTGGCGCCAGGGCCCGAAGCTGGTGCCCAGCTGCTGGCGGAACAGCCGCGCCACGGTGCGCGCGCTGGCCCCGGCTTCCTGCGCCCAGGCGTCCAGCGTGTCATGGCGCGTGGGCGCGTCGATCACGGCCTGGCACAGCGCGCGCAGCCGCTTGTCCGGCGGCAGCGCCACGCCCAGACGCAGCGGCGCGGCGCGGCGCAGTTCGTCCAGCGCCAGGTCGCCCAGGCGGCGTTCGCGCGCTAGGGCCGCGGGCGACAGGCTGCCGCTGCCGTCCATGCCCAGGTCCATCTGCAGCACCAGTTCGCGCAGCAGGGGCGAAACCTCCAGCACCCGGCATTCGGCCGCCAGGCTGTGCTGCGGGTGCACGTACAGGGTGCGCAGCTCGGCGGTTTCCACCACGGTGACGGCGTGTTCCACATCGGGCGGGATCCACACCGCGCGCCAGGCCGGCACCAGGTAGGTGCCTAGGTCGGCCGTCACGCGGGCCACGCCCGAAACAGCAATCGCCACCTGGCCCCAGGCATGGCGGTGGGGCTGGATTTCGGTATCGGGCGCCAGCCAGCGCTGCTTGGCGCGCACCGGGCGTTCGGCGCTGGGGGCGTAGCGGGCCGGGTGCGCGGGGGGCTTCAGGCGGCGCGGTGCGGTGTTTCGGGCGATAACCGGCTTCAGCGGCTCCATCGGCTTCGGCGGCTTTGGCAGTTTCGCGACAGACATTGGCGAAGTATCGCCACTTCGCCGCTGGCCTGGCGCCTAGCATTGGCCATGGCCACTCTCGTTCTTGCCCCCAGTGCGCTGCGGCGCGACGTCACCCTCATCGGCCTGGTGGGCGTGGCGCACAGCGTCAGCCACTTCAGCCAGCTGCTGCTGGCGCCGCTGTTTCCCTGGCTGAAGGCCGAATTCGGCGTCAGCTATTCGCAGCTTGGCTTCCTGCTGACGGTGTTCTTCGTCACGTCCTGCGCCATGCAGGCGGCTTCGGGCTTCCTGGTCGACCGCTATGGCCCGCGCCCGGTGCTGTTTGGCGGGCTGGCCCTGCTGGGGCTGGCCGCGCTGGGCTATTCGGCCAGCAGCAGCTACGCCATGCTGGCGGCGTTTTCGGTGCTGGCCGGGGTGGGCAATGGCGTCTTTCACCCTGTCGACTACACGCTGCTGAACAAGCGCGTGGCCAAGGCCCGGCTGGGCCATGCCTACAGCGTGCACGGCATCACCGGCAGCCTGGGCTGGGCCCTGGCCCCGGCCTTGCTGGTACCGGTCACGCTGGCCAGCAGCTGGCGCACGGCCTTGGTCTGCGCCGCAGTGCTGTGCTTTGCCGTGCTGGCCCTGCTGTGGTGGCGGCGCGATGAACTGAGCCTGGGCGACGCGGCGGCGCAGCCGGCCGCGCCGGCCGCGGCGGCGGGGTCGCCTGCTGCTGGGGCGGCTTCCCCTGCCCCTGCCGAACACCCGCTGGCCTTCCTGGCCAACCGCGCCGTCTGGCTGTGCTTCGCGTTCTTTTTTTTCTACGCCGGCGCGCTGTCGGTGGTGCAGAGCTTTGCACCGCAGTCGGCGGCGCAGCTGCACGACGTGCCGGCGCACCTGGCGGCGATGTGCCTGACCATCTACATGGTCTGTGCGGCAGCTGGCATGGCCGTCGGCGGCTTTCTCCTCAGCGACCCCTCACGCTGCGAACGCATCGTGGCCGTCGCTTTCGCTGTGGCCGCCACCGTGGCGCTGACACTGGGCTTTGCGCCCGTACCGGCGCTGGCGGTTCCACTGCTGTTCGGGCTGATGGGCCTGGCCACCGGCGTGTCGGGCCCGTCGCGCGACCTGCTGGTGAAAAGCGCCACGCCGGCGCACGCCAGCGGCCGCGTTTATGGAGTGGTGTACGGCGGGCTGGACATCGGGCAGGCCCTGGTGCCCCTGCTCATCGGCGCGCTGATGGACCACGGCGCGCTGCGCAGCGTCTGGGTGGCGCTGGCGTTGCTGCAGGCGGTGCTGGTGTTCAGCGCTTTCCGGGTGCGGCGCGCGCCGGGGTCGCGCGGGCGTGGCGTGCAGCCGGCCTGACGGGCTTGCCCCAGCCGCAGAGTCCCGCGTTCGCAGGGGGGCCAGTGGCGGCCGGGTGCCGGGCCTGCTGCAGCCGGGTCGATGACCTGCATACTGGGCGTTAGCCCGCTTGCCCAGGCAAGGCCTGGTACCGGGTTGCACGCCTTCATCCCACCCGCATATCGCCAGGAGTTGAACCCATGTCCAAGCCCGCTACTTTTCGCCTGCCCGTTTCGGCTGTCTTCGTGCGCGCAGCCGCGCTGGCCGCTGCCTGCTGGGTCGTCGCCAGCCCGGCGTTGGCGGGCGACTACCGGGTGGACATCCGCGGCAACGTCGGCTTCAACGTCATCGGCGGCGGCCTGGCGGGCGTGCCGGCTGGCACACCGGTGCTGATGCGCTTCGAGCTCAATTCCACCAGTTTCCTCAACAGTGCCAGCTTCCCGACCCGCGGCTACGCCATCGAGCTCAACACCTTCAGCCTGACCGTGGGGTCGCTGTCGATTCCCATCATCAGCCCCCAGCCCGGCAACACGCCGGCGTACTTCGTGCTGCGCAACAACGACCCCGCGGTCGACGGCTTTTTCCTGTCGCGCGGCACCGACCTGCCTTCGCCGCTGTCGGTGAACATCCCCGGTCTGGTGCCGGTGCATGAACTCAACTTCAGCCTGGCCTACAGCGTGGGCAACGTGCTGAGTTCGCTGAACATCGCCAATGCAGTGGGTACCTACGGCCTGCAGAACCTGGGCTCGTTCAACTGGTCGCTGGGGCGCTTCGGTAACGCGGGTGCTGAATTCGAACCCTCGTCCATCACCATCAGTGCCGTACCTGAACCGGCAACTGCTGCGCTGCTGGCGCTGGGCGGCCTGGCGGTGTGGCTGCAGGCTGCACGACGCCGGCAAGGCTGATGTCCACGGCGCCCGGCCAGCTGCAGCCCCGGGTGCCCCAGCCCAGCCGCTACAGTGGCGCGATGAACGCGCCCACCCCCCTGAAGCCCGGCCTGGCCGCCTCGCCCCTGGCTGCATTCCCGCGCCCTGCTGGCCACGCGCTGGTCGAAGCCCTCATCGCCCAGGGCGTACACACCTGCTTCGGCGTGCCGGGCGAAAGCTACCTCGCGGTGCTGGACGGCATGCACCAGCACCGCGAACGCATCCGCTTCATCGCCTGCCGCCAGGAAGGCGGCGCGGCCTTCATGGCCGAGGCGCAAGGCAAGCTCAGCGGCCGGCCGGGCGTGTGCTTCGTCACCCGTGGGCCGGGTGCCACCAACGCCAGCATCGGCTTGCACACGGCTTTCCAGGACAGCACGCCCATGGTGCTGTTTGTGGGCCAGGTGGCCAGCGACCAGCGCGACCGCGAAGCCTTCCAGGAGATCGACTACCGCCAGATGTTCGGCCCCGGCACCCTGGGCCTGGCCAAGTGGGTGGGCGAAGTGCACAGCGCCGACCGTCTGCCGGAATACGTGGCGCGCGCTTTTCACACTGCGATGCAGGGCCGCCCCGGCCCGGTGGTGCTGGTGCTGCCCGAAGACATGCTGACCACGCTGACCGCCGCCCCCGTGCTGCCGCGCGCCGAACCCGCGCGCGCCTGGCCCGCCCCCGGCGGCCTGCGCGACCTGCGCGCCATGCTGCTGGCCGCGCGGCGCCCGCTGCTGCTGGTGGGTGGCCCGGGCTGGGACGCCGAGTCCGCCCAGGCACTGCAGCGCTTTGCCGAAAACTGGCAGTTGCCCGTGGCCTGCGGCTTTCGCTTCCAGGACAGTTTCGACAACGGCCACCCGCAATACGCCGGCGACGTGGGCATCGGCATCAACCCCAAGCTGGCGGCGCGCGTGCGCGATGCCGACCTCGTCATCGCCCTGGGCCTGCGCCTGGGCGAGATGACCACCGGCGGCTACACCCTGCTGGCCGCACCCAAGCCGGCGCAGAAGCTGGTGCACATTCACCCTGGGCCCGAAGAGCTGGGCCGCGTCTATGTCGCCGACCTGCTGCTGCAGGCCGCCATGCCCGCCGCCGCCCGTGCGTTGGAAGCGCTGACAGCCCCGCCCAGCCTGCCCTGGGCCGGTCAGGCTGAAGCCGCGCATGCCGACTACCGGGCCAACCTGCAGGCGCCTGCTGTGGCCCCGCTGGACCTGGCTGTGGTGGTGAAGACGCTGCAGGCCCGGCTGCCGGCCGACACCGTCTTCACCAACGGCGCGGGCAACTACAGCGGCTGGCTGCACCGCTATTGCCAGTACCCTGGCCTGCAGCACCACGGCCGCACCCAGCTGGCGCCCACCAGCGGGGCCATGGGCTACGGCCTGCCGGCGGCTGTGGCCGCGGCCCTGCTGTACCCCGACCGCACGGTGCTGAACCTGGCCGGCGACGGCGACTTTCTGATGAACGGCCAGGAACTGGCAACGGCCATGGCCTATGGCGCCGGGCGTGGCGCGGGCAAGCTCATCAGCGTGGTGGTGGACAACGGCAGCTACGGCACCATCCGCATGCACCAGGAACGCGAATACCCGGGCCGCGTGAGCGGCAGCGACCTGCACAACCCCGACTTCGCCGCGCTGGCGCGGGCCTATGGCTGGCACGCCGGCTTTTGCGATCGCACCGAAGACTTCGCGGCCGTGCTCGATGGCGCGCTGCAGGCTGGCCGCCCGGCGCTGATCCACCTGAAGCTGGACACCGACGTGATCACGTCGCGTACCACGCTGGCCGCGATCCGTGCCGCCGCCCAGCAGCGTTGATCCGGCTGAAGCTCGGCGCCGCTGCGCTGTTGCTGAAAGCCGCCAGCGCACAGCTGCGCTGACGCCCCCTTGAAACGCCGCGGGGGCGGTCCTACCTGTGTGTCATGCCGGCAAGCACGGAAGCTTTGCCGGCGCTTCACGCGCATCGGAGGACTTGCCATGTTCGCTTCCCTGTTGACCCATCCCGACCACTTGTTCAACGCTTTCGAACGCCTGCACCGTGAACTCGACGAAGCCCTGGCATTGCCCAGCAGCATCCGTTCCGTCAGCCCGGGCAGCCTGCCGCCGGTGAACGTGGGCCGCACGCCCACGCACATCGAGGTCTTTGCTTTCGCCCCGGGCCTGGACGCCGAGAAGATCGACGTCACCCTGGACCGCGGCGTGCTGCGCATCAGCGGTGAACGCCGCGCTGGCGCGCCGGCTGGCGACGCCAAGCGGCATGTCTACGCCCGCGAACGCAGCGCCGGCAGCTTCACGCGCGCCGTGGCCTTGCCCGAGGACATCGACCCCAGCCAGGTCAGCGCCCGCTACTGCGACGGTGTGCTGCAGGTCAGCATCGTCCGCCGCGAAACGGCGCAGCCGCAGCGCATCACCGTGCAGTAAGCCCGACACATCGACCGCACCCAGGAGCCCCCATCATGAATGAGCAAACCCTCGTCGCCCGGCCCGCGCGCAGCATCGCCCCGGCCGTGGACGTGTTCGAAGACAACGGTGGCATCACCCTGCTGGCAGACCTGCCCGGCGTGCCCAGGGAGCAGCTGGAACTGAAGGTGGAAGGCGACACGCTGCTGATCGAAGGCCGCGTGCAGGCCCGCACGTCCGACAGCCTGGAGCCGCTGTATGCCGAGCTGCGCGTGCCGCACTACCGCCGCAGCTTCACGCTCAGCCGGGAGCTGGACACCGCGCGCATCGAAGCCAACCTGAAGGACGGCGTGCTGACGCTGCGCATCCCCAAGCAGGCGCATGCCCAGGCGCGGCGCATCACCGTCACCACGGGCTGAAGACCTGGCGGTCGCCCCGCCCGCAAGCCCTGACCGCCAGACCCGCACCGGCCCTGCCTGCCGCAGGGCCGGTGCATGCCGCAGA
Source organism: Rubrivivax sp. (assembly GCA_027485165.1). Classification (GTDB taxonomy): domain Bacteria; phylum Pseudomonadota; class Gammaproteobacteria; order Burkholderiales; family Burkholderiaceae_C; genus Rubrivivax. The sequence goes on along the minus strand of JAIXRN010000036.1, from coordinate 29,071 downwards.
CCGACGATGCGCCCACCGCACGCCAGCCCGCCGCCAGCACCGCCGCCCCCAGCGCCAAGCCCTGCGCCAAGCCCAGCGCCAAACTCAACGCCAAGAGCTGCGCCCACGACAGCGCAACACGTCAGCCTGGTGCTGGGCAGCGGTGGCGCGCGCGGCCTGGCCCACATTGGCGTGATCGGCTGGCTGCTGGACAACGGCTACATCATTGCCCGGCTGTCAGGCGCGTCGATGGGCGCCCTGGTGGGCGGCATCCATGCCGCGGGCAAGCTGGACGTCTACACGCGCTGGGTCACGGCGCTGGAGCGCCGGCATGTGCTGCGCCTGCTCGACCCCACCATCGGCCGGCCGGGCCTGTTCAAGGGCGAACGCGTCATCAGCGTGCTGCGCGACATGGTGGGCGACCGGGCCATCGAAGACCTGCCGATCGCTTACACCGCCGTCGCCACCGACATGGCCACGGGCGAGGAAGTCTGGCTGCGCCAGGGCCCGCTGTTCGACGCGATCCGCGCGTCCATGGCCACGCCGCTGGTGTTCACCCCGGCCCGGCACGGGCAGCGCACGCTGCTGGACGGCGCGCTGGTCAACCCGGTGCCCGTAGCGCCCGTGGCGGGACACAGCCAGCACCTGTGCGTGGTGGTGGACCTCAGCGGGCCGGCCCAAGCCCGTGCCCCAGCGCCGCCGGCAGGTGCCGCTGCCGAACGCCGGCAGGGGTTGATCGACGTGGCCTTCGGTTCCATGCAGGCCATGCAGGACACGATCGCGCAGCTGCGCCAGTCCCAGCATCGGCACGACGTGAAGATCGACATCCCTCGCGACGCCTGCGGCTTCTTCGAATTTTGGCGCGCACAGGAACTCATCGACCTGGGCCGTGAACGCGCCGCGCAGGCCTTCGCGCGGCTTGCTGCAGCGAATTGACAGTTCGCGCGGCTTGCCGCGGCAAAGTGACGGTTGCGCGGCGCGGTGAGCGCCAGCGCTTCCGGTCAGCGCGGGCCCTGGCCGCGCCCCAGCAGCAGCAGCACCACCCCCAGCGTCGCCAGGCCGGCCGCGCCCCATTCCAGTCTGCTGACGACTTCGCCGCCCAGCGTCACGCCCATCACCAGGCCGATCACCGGGTTGACGAAGGTGTAGCTCGACGCCAGCGCCGGGGTGCTGCGCTGCAGCAGCACCATGTAGGCGGAAAAGCCGATCAAAGAGCCCGCCACCACCAGGTACAGCCAGGACAGCAGCGACCGCGTGTCGGGCGGCAACACCGGCTGTTCACCGGCCAGCGCCGCAGCCAGCAACAGCAGCAGCCCGCCGGCCAGCATCTGGCTGGCCACGCCGGCCACCCCGGGCGCCAGTTTCAGCGCACGCCCGCCAGGCAGGCCGTGCAAGGCCCAGACGGTGCCCAGGCTCCAGGTGATGCAGGCTGTGGCCACGGCCAGCAGGCCCGGCAGCGAAGCGCCAAACCCTTGGCCGCTGGCCAGCAGGGTGACGCCCAGCAGGCCCAGGGCGATGCCGCCGGCTTCGAGGCGTGTGGGCCGCACGCCATAGGGCAGCTGCAGCAGCGCCACCAGGGCGGGCACGACGGCGATGAAAGCCACCACCAGGCCGCTGCTGACGCTGGTCTGCGCCAGGGCGGTGGCGCCGTAGCCGCCGCCCAGCATCAGCGCGCCCAGCACCCAGGCGCTGAGCCATTCGCCCCGGGTCGGCCAGCGGGCGCCGCGCCAGGCCGCAAAGGCGGCCAGCAGCAGCCCGGCGGCCACGAAGCGCGTGCCCATCTGGAAGAAGGGCGGAAAGCTGGGCAACGCCCATTTGATGGCCAGGTAGGTGGACCCCCAGATGAACCAGGTGGCGCCCAGGCAGGCCAGGATCAGCCAGGGCAGGGTGCGGGTGGCAGCGGGCGAGGGCAGGGCGGTGGTGCGGCTTGTCATGGGCAGGCATGGTAGTAAGGCGCTGCCGTCGTTTCCATGCGGCTTTGAAGTCGTTGCCAGCTCTTCGGCTTGTGTTTGCAGGTTCTTTGGCGCAGAGTCCTTCAAATGAACAATCTAGCTTCACTCGACAGCTACGACACCCGCATCCTGGCCGAACTGCAGGCCGACGCGCGGCTGACGCTGGCCGAACTGGGCCGCCGTGTGCACCTGAGCCAGCCCGCGGTGACCGAGCGCGTGCGCAAGCTGGAAGCTGCCGGCGTGATCGCCGGCTATCGCGCCACCGTCAACCTGGCGGCCCTGGGCTACGGCATCCGCGCGCTGGTGCGCGTGGGCCGGGCCGAGCAGCGGCCGATGGCCCAGCTGTTGCAGGCCCTGCCCGAAGCCGTGAACGCCTGGAGCGTGACGGGCGAAGACAGCTGGGTGCTGGAAATCGCCGTCACCGACGTCGCGCACCTGGACGCCGTCGTCACCCAGCTGTCTGCCCTGGCCGAGACGTCCACGTCCATCATCCTGAAAACGGTGCACGAACACCGCCCGATGCTGCCTGTGCCCGCCCGCAAGGACACCCCGACGTGATGAACGCCATGACCCACGCCATGACCCACACCATGAACCAAGCGACAACCCCGGAATTCCTGACCTGCGACCTCTGTGACCTGCACCGCGACAGCCTGGGCCAGCCCGGCGCTGAAGACTTCCGCCTGCTTCCCCCAGTCTTTGCCAGCTACGGTGGGCGCAAGCGCTTCCACGGCGTCGTCAGCACCTTGCAATGCTTCGAAGACAACGCCGGGGTGAAGGCCGCGGTCGAAAGCCCGGGCCTGGGGCGCGTGCTGGTGGTGGACGGCGGCGGGTCGCTGCGGCGCGCGCTGCTGGGCGGCAACCTGGCGGCCAGCGCAGCGCGCAACGGCTGGGCCGGCGTCGTCATCGACGGCTGCGTGCGCGACCTGGCCGAGCTGGCGGCCTGCGACCTGGGCGTGCGCGCCCTGGCGCCCATGCCCATGCCCCCGCAGAAACGCGACGGTGGCCAGCGCGACCACCCCGTGCGCGTACAGGGCGTTTGGGTGCGGCCGGGCGACTGGCTGTGCGCCGACGAAGACGGCATCGTCGTCACCGACCGCGCCCCGGGCGCGTAGAACTACAATGCGGCCTTAGTCGGGGTGTAGCGCAGCCTGGTAGCGCATCTGGTTTGGGACCAGAGGGTCGAAGGTTCGAATCCTTTCGCCCCGACCAAAGGATTCAAAAGCTCGCGCCCATTACCAGGCGCTTGAGCCTACCGTGGCGCAGACGGGGGAAGCGTCGGGGACGCCGGAATCCATCGCGATACGGTCCCTCATTCACGCATCAATTCCGCTACCAGTTTTCGCACGATCGGCATCGCCGGGGGTTCGGCCCTGCGGGCCAAGGTGACGATGCCGAAGCGCGCCGTTGCGTTCATGGCCGGCTTCAGCGCCAGTTCCACCAGGTCGGGCGCTGCGGCTCGAATCGCGATCAGCACCGCGTCGCTGTGCCGCACCACCTCGACCAGGCTGGGAATTTCCTCGCAGCGCAGGGTGACGCACTCGGTTGGATGGGCCGCGGGCCCGTAGCGCTCGACCAGCGTGCGCGCCACTTCGTCGCTCAGTGGCGTGGATGCGATCGGAAACTGCCGCAGTGCGTCGAATCGCAGCGCGCCCTTCCAGCGCGTCAGTGGATGCCCCGCGCGCACCATGAAGGCGCCGCGCATCTCGACCAGGCTGGCCACCCGCAGGTCGGGTGCAGGCGCCAGCGAGCGCGCGTCGACGACCAGTGCGTCGAGTTCACGTTCGCGCAGCCGACGGATCAGCACGTCGGTGTGACCGCGTGCGACGTCGACGTGAACGGCCGGGTGCGATTTCGCCATCGTTTTCAGCAGCGGGGTCATCAGCATGGCGCCGGGCCCCGAGCCCAGGCCGATGCGCACGGTGCCCGAGCGGCCCGCGCGCATCTGCTGGCCGCTGCCAGCCAGTTCATCGGCATCGAAGACCAACTGCCGCGCGCGCTGCAGCGCATCAGCACCGAAGGGCGTGAGCACGCTGCGCCGACCGACGCGGTCGAAGAGCGGCTGCCCCAGCTCGTCTTCCAGCGCCCGGATGCTGCGGCTGAGCGCGGGCTGCGTTAGGAACAGCGCTTCGGCAGATTTCGTGAACGAGCCACTCTGCGCAAGCGAGATCAGGTGTCGAAGCTGGACCAGCGTCATCGGGTCTACCCGCTAAATGCATGAGTCAAACTCATCATATAGGACGCAACAATGCATTGGACGTTGCCAGGTACGAGACCTACATTGAGCCATCGCAAGCCCATCCCCGTCCTGCCCCTGAAGGAGTTGCCATGATGAAGTTCCAACGTTCGCTGACCTTGCTGGCGGGCCTGTTGCTCAGTGCCAGCGCCGCCCTGGCGCAGGCCTGGCCGGCCAAGCCAGTCAACCTGATGGTCCCGTACCCGGCGGGCGGCCCGTCGGATGCCATCGCGCGCATCTTCTTCAACCCGCTGGGTAAGGAGCTCGGGCAAACGGTGCTGGTGGAAAACCTCGGCGGCGTCAGCGGCGCCCTGGCGGCGCAGAAGGTGCTGGCCGCACCGGCGGATGGCTACTACGTCTTCCAGGGCTCGCCCAACGAGGTGATCCTTTCGCCGCTGGCCAATGCCGCCGTGAAGCTGAAGACCGAGGATTTCCGGCTCGTCCACCCGGTGGCCGATGCGGTGATGGTGTTCGTGACGCGCAAGGACCTGCCCGTCGGCAATGTCGACGAACTCATTGCGCTGGCCCGCAAGTCGGCCGACAGGCCGCTGAGCTACGGCAGCGTGGGCATTGGATCGCTCTACCACCTGATCCTGGAAAACGTCCAGGCGCAGACCGGCGTCAAGCTGGCGCATGTGCCCTACAAGGGCAATGCCCCCTTGTTGCAGGACATCGCTGGCGGGCAGGTCGACTTCGCTGTGCTGGTGTACAGCGCGGCCATGGGCGCGCTGGCTGACCAGGGGCGGCTGAAGGTCATCGGCCAGCTCGGCGCGCAACGCTCCGAACTGCTGAAGAACGTGCCGGCCGCCAACGAAGGCCAGGCGCTGAAGAATTTCTCCTACAAGATCTGGACCGGCTACATGGTGCCCAAAAGCACGCCCGAAGATGTGGTCGTGCGCCTGCACGCCGCCATCGGAAAGACCTTGCAGGACCCGGCAGTGCGCACGCAACTGGCGGCGCAGACCCAGGTTGCTGCCGCGCCGATGACGCTGGCCGAATCGGCGAAGTTCTTCGAAGCCGAGGCCGCGCGCTACCGCGCCCTGGCCAAACAGATCAACCTGCAGCCGCAGTGAGCCAGGCGTGACCTACCTGTTGCAGGCGCTGCAGGCGCGCGCCGGTGAGTTCATCAGCCTGCGCCGCGACATCCACCGCCACCCTGAACTGGCTTTCCAGGAACACCGCACCGCCGCGCTGGTGGCCGACAAGCTCGAGGACTGGGGCTACGCGGTCGAACGCGGCATCGGCGGCACGGGCGTGGTCGGCACGCTGGTACGCGGGCACGGCACCCAGCGCCTGGGCATCCGCGCCGATATGGACGCGCTGCCGATCGACGAGGCCAGCGGCGCGGGCTGGGCGAGCGTGCATGCCGGCGTCATGCATGCCTGCGGCCATGACGGCCACACGGCGATGCTGCTGGCAGCCGCACGTCACCTGGCCGAGCATGGCGCGTTCGACGGCACGCTGCACCTGATTTTCCAGCCGGCCGAAGAAGGCGGCGGCGGCGCCTTGCGCATGATGGCCGACGGTCTGTTTGAACGTTTCCCTTGCGACGCCGTCTTCGCCATGCACAACATGCCCGGGGTCGAGCAGGGCCACTTCGTGCTGCGCGAAGGTGCCGCGATGGCCTCGTCGGACTACGCCACCATCACGATCACAGGCCAGGGCGGGCACGGCGCCATGCCACATCGGGCAGCCGATCCCATCGTCGCCGCGGCCAGCATCGTGATGGCATTGCAGACCATCGTGTCGCGCAACATCGACCCGCTGCAGGCGGCGGTGGTGACGGTGGGCGCCCTACACAGCGGCAAGGCCAACAACGTGATCCCGGCCAGCGCCACGCTGGAAGTGAGCGTGCGGGCCCTGGACCGCACGGTGCGCGCCACGATTGAAAGGCGCGTGAGGGCGCTGGTGGCTGCGCAGGCTGCAAGCTTCGACGTGCAGGCGCAGATCGACTGGCGGCCGGGCTATGCGGTGCTGGTCAACACGCCGGCCGAAACGGCGTTTGCGCGGGCGGTCGCGACCGAACTGGTCGGCACCGATCGTGTGACACCCCAAGGCCCGCCGCTCACCGGCAGCGAAGACTTCGCCTTCATGCTGGAGCGTGTGCCCGGCAGCTACGTGCTGATCGGAAACGGCACCGGCGGTGGCCCCGGAGAGGGCGGCTGCATGGTGCACAACCCTGGCTATGACTTTAACGACGACAATATGGCCGCGGGTAGCGCATTTTGGGTTTTGCTGGCCTCACGCTTCCTTGTGACGCAGGAGCCAGCCCGACATCAATAGCCGCATGACCCCAGCAGGAGAGCGCTCCGGCCACCGCCGGAGCCACCGAAGGCGCAATCTCCCATGAACGCTCAGGTCCCGTACTGCACATTTTTTTCGCCGTCTGGAGAGCCGTCACGCCCGTGACGCACCGAAGGAGCAAGGCCCAGGTCGATGACCGGGGTTGAATCTCTCAGGTACCAAGGACAGAGGGAGCGGCACACCACAAGGCGCAGCCTTGCGGTGACACCGTTCCTTTGGAGTTCTCCATGAAAGTCATCGTTCTCGGCGCCGGCCTGCTCGGCGTCACTTCCGCCTACTTCCTGCGCCAGCAGGGCCACGACGTTACGGTCATCGACCGGCAGGCCACGCCCGCCGCGGAAACCAGCTTCGCCAACGGCGGGCAGATTTCGGTCAGCCATGCCGAACCCTGGGCCAACCCCAGCGCACCGCTGAAGGTCTTGAAGTGGCTGGGCCAGGAAGACGCACCACTGCTGTTCCGCATCCGCGCCGACATGCGCCAGTGGTTGTGGGGCCTGCAGTTCCTGCGCGAATGCACGCCAGCGCGTACGCGCCACAACATCGAGCAGATCGTTCGACTGGGCACCTACAGCCGCGACACGCTGCAGGCCCTGCGCCGCGACACCGGCATCGCGTACGACCAGCGCACCCAGGGCATCCTGCACTTCTACACAAGCGAGAAGGAATTCGACGGCGCCGAAGGACCGGCCGCGCAGATGCGCGAACTGGGCTGCGACCGGCGCGTGATCTCGGCAGACGAAGCCGTCCAGCTCGAGCCCGCGCTGCGCCACATCCGTCCGCAGTTGGCGGGTGCGACCTACACCGCCGAGGACGAGTCTGGCGACGCGAACCGCTTCGCGCGTGAACTCGTGGCGCGCTGCCAGGCCGACGGCGTGCAGTTCCTGATGAGCCACACCGTGACCGCGCTGCGCGAGGCCGGCGGCCAGATCGACCACGTCGAAGCCACCGACGCCGAAGGCCGCTTCCAGCGCGTGCGCGGTGATGCCTATGTGCTGGCAATGGGCAGCCTGAGCCCGCTGCTGGCCGCGCCGCTGGGTATCCGCCTGCCCATCTACCCAGCCAAGGGCTATTCGGTGACGATGCCGGTGAAGGACGCCGCGATGGCGCACCAGGTGTCGCTGACCGACGATGAGTACAAGCTCGTCTTCTCGCGGTTGACGACGGCGCCCACGGCCACGTCACCGGGCGGCGACCGCCTGCGCATCGCCGGAACCGCCGAATTGAACGGCTACGACCGCGACTTGAACCGCGTGCGTTGCGAAGCCATCGTGCGGCGCACGGAAGAGCTGTTCCCAGGCGCTGGCGATACGGAACAGGCGCAGTTCTGGACGGGTTTGCGGCCGGCGACCCCGTCCAACGTGCCGATCATCGGGCGCTCGAAGATCGCCAATCTGTACCTGAACACAGGCCACGGCACGCTGGGCTGGACCCACGCCTGTGGTTCGGGCAAGAGCATCGCGCGCATCGTCAGCGGGCTGGCGCCAGAGCTGGACTTCGCGTTCACCGGCCTGCCGGCCCGGGCGCCCAGGGTGGGTGGGGTCGAAGTGCCGGCCTAGGTTCCGGAGCGTGGTCAGCGCATCGGCGCTGCGTGCGGGGCTGACGCTAGGCCGTGGCCAGAAAACGGTCTGCAGGCGCCAGCCGCACCAGGCTGGCGGCCACATCCACCGGGGCGTGCAGCCACAGGTCCACGTCTTCGGCTTCGATGGGCACCACGCTGCGCTTGTCCTGCATCTCGGGCGGGCGCTTGGGGTCGGGCCGGTGCATGCGGTTCATCAGCGGGTGGGCATCGGCGTTGATCGTCAGCAGCGTATAGCTTTCGACGACTTCGCCGGTTTCCTTGTCGACCCAGGTGTTCCATAAGCCCGCCAGTCCCCACGGCGTGCCGTCAGCGCGCTGGAAGCGCCAGGGCACATGGCGGCCGGTTTCCCAGCAGGGTTCGAAGAAGCTTTCAGCCGGCACCACGCAGCGTTGGCCCCGGGCCCAGGGCTGCTTGTAGCTGGCCTTGGCGGACAGCTCTTCGCTGCGTGCGTTGCAGGTGGGGTAGGGCAGCTTGGCCGCCTTGGCAAACCAGGGCACCAGGCTCCATTGGCCAACTGCCAGTTCGCGCGCTGGCTGGGCGTTGTGGCGCGCCGCGCGGATAAACGGGCCCTGGTAGCGCGGGAAGATCTCGCGCGGCCAGGCTGGTGCCTGGCCCGCACCCAGGTGCCAATGGCGTTCGATGTCGCCCGTCTCGGGAGCGATGTAGCGCGTGCACATGGCTACGCGGCGGCTGGGCCCGGTCTGGCGCGGGCTGGGCGGGTCAGGCTGGGCTGCGCGTGGCAGCGGGCATGGCTGCAGCCATCGATCGCACCAGCTGCGGGTCGTGCGCTTCCATGCGTGCCTTGTCCACGGGCGGGCGGCGAGAAGGCATCACGCTGTTGTCCAGCTCGCCCGCCAGCTTCACGGCCAGGCCGTGGGCGCAGGCGATTAGCCAGCTACCGGTTTCGCGGTCTTCCTGGCTTTCCTGTTCCAGGAAACGGTCGGCAGCGCGCGCCGCGGCGTGCAGCTGGTGGGCGCGCACGCGCACGGCGGCGATTGCGCGCTGCATGGTGGCGTCTGACGGGCCATCACGCAGCGTGCGCGCCAGACCGTCGATGTCGCTGGCCAATTCGTCGGCCAGGCCCACGCTGCAGGACATCAGCCAAGAGGCGGTGGCGCGATCTTCGTCGTTGTCTTGGCCACAGAAGTGGTCGGCAGCGCGCGTGGCGGCGCGCAGCTGGTGCGCACGCGCGCCCAGGCGGCGCAGCGCTTGAGTGCTGTCTTCGCCGCCAGCAGGAACGGTGTCGCGGTGGGCAGAACGGGCATTGGACATGGCGGGCCGCATCAAAGAATCACGCTGCAGGCATTCTGCCTGCGCACTGCGGGGATGAACGGGCAAGGTGTCACGCCGGCTGCCACCGACGCGGGGCTGAACAGCGGCCCCCCGCGAACCAGGGATGCTGGTGGCCTGCCCAGCAGGACTCGAACCTGCGACCCCCAGCTTAGAAGGCTGGTGCTCTATCCAGTTGAGCTATGGGCAGCGCGTCACTGATTCTAGGTTCGGCCTTCGTCAGCCGCTGGCGCCCTCGCCAGGAGGGGCCGTTCCCCAACAGAGCGCACGAATACACTCGGTCTCATGCGCCAGCTTCCCACCCCTGCGCGGCAGACGCCGTGCCCTTTGCAGCCCTAGCGCCATGCTCGACGGCATCAAGCGCTGGTTGACCGGCGCAGCCCCGGTGGTGGCGCCTGGCTTCGAGGGCATCGCAGCCTGGGCCGCGGGTGCGCAGCACAGTTTCCGCAGCGTGCAGGAAGACGGCTTCGTCATCGACGGCCGCTTGGGCAGCACGCTCTGGCGGCTGGAATGGGGCCCTTCGCAGCGGCCCTACTTCAGCGGGCATGAACTGCGGCTGCGGGCTGAACCTGGCGTGGAAGCCGACCTGCAATTGGTGGTGATGTCGCGCGCGCTGCAGGAGCAGCTGGAAAAGACGCTGTTCGAACAGTACGTCGAAGACGTGCAGACCCGCATCGACAACGAGACCCCGCCAGAAATGCGCTGGCTGGTGATGTTTCCGAAGCTGCCAGGGTCCGAGATGGGCGTGCTGCGCGAAGCTTATGTCGCGGTGGGCAATGCCAAGTCCTGGCTGCAGGCTTGGTTGCAGGGCGACCTCTCGGCGGCCTTGGCTGCACACCCGGCCGCAAGCCCCGACCCGCTGGTGCTGATGCTGGGCCGCGGCAGGCTGATGTTGCGCACCGTGTTGGCGGTGCCCACGGTGCCGCAGTTGCAGCGCTGCCTGCTGCTGTTCGAAACGGCGCTGCGGGCAGCGCACCGGGTGCAGACCGACAACCCTGATGGCTTGCCCGCGCCCAGCGGCCAGGGTGGCAACGGCGGTAATTGTGACAGTACCGGGTGGGGCGCCAGCACCGCCCGGGGCGGCCTGGACGGGCCGGCGTCGAAGCCCTGAGTGCCCCGCTGCGGCCCGCCTTCGCGTACCGGCAGCAGGGTGCCTTGCGCTTCAGCTCTGGGCTGAGCGGTTCAGCGCCGGGCTGGCGCCGTAGCGCCCCAGTTCCAGTTTGGCGATGGCGTTGCGGTGCACTTCGTCGGGGCCATCTGCAAAGCGCAGGGTGCGGGCGTTGGCGTAGAAGTAGGCCAGCGGCGTGTCTTCGCACATGCCCGCGCCGCCGAAGACCTGCATCGCCCAGTCGATCACGTCGCAAGCCATGTTCGGCGCCACGACCTTGATCATCGCGATCTCGGCCTTGGCCGTCTTGTTGCCGGCCACGTCCATCATCCAGGCGGCTTTCAGCGTCAGCAGGCGCGCCATCTCGATGCGGCAGCGCGCTTCGGCAATGCGTTCCTGCGTCACGCCCTGCTGGGCCACGGTCTTGCCGAAGGCGGTGCGGCTGCTGGCGCGTTCGCACATCAGCTTCAGCGCGCGTTCGGCCAGGCCGACCAGGCGCATGCAGTGGTGGATGCGGCCAGGCCCCAGGCGGCCCTGGGCGATCTCGAAACCCCGGCCTTCGCCCAGCAGGATGTCTTCCACCGGTACGCGCACGTTCTTGAAGTCCACTTCCATGTGGCCGTGCGGGGCGTCGTCGTAGCCGAACACCGACAGCGGGCGCAGCACGGTGATGCCCGGTGTTTCACGCGGCACGACGATCATGGACTGTTGCGAATGACGCGGCGCCGTGGGGTCGGTCTTGCCCATGAAGATGAAGACCTGGCAGCGCGGGTCGCCGGCGCCGCTGGTCCACCACTTGCGGCCGTTGATGACGTAGTGGCTGCCATCGCGTTCGATACGGCTTTCGATGTTCGTGGCATCCGAACTGGCCACCGCCGGTTCCGTCATCGCAAAGGCGCTGCGGATCTGCCCCGCCAGCAGCGGCTTCAGCCAGCGTTCGCGGTGCGTGGCCGTGCCATAGCGCGCGAAGACTTCCATGTTGCCGGTGTCGGGTGCCGAGCAGTTGAAGACTTCGCTGGCCCAGGGTACCGCGCCCATGATTTCAGCCAGCGGGGCGTATTCCTGGTTGCTCAGGCCCGCTCCCAGGTCGCTGGTGTCGATGCCATGGCTCTCAGCCTTGGGTGGCAGGAACAGGTTCCACAGACCTGCGGCGCGCGCCTTGGGCTTCAGTTCCTCGATCACCTGCAGCGGCGTCCAGCGCTTGCCGGCTTGGGTGTTGGCCTCGATTTCGGCGAAGTAGCGCCCTTCGGCTGGGTAAACATGTTCCTGCATGAAGGCACTGACGCGCGCCTGCAGTTCCTGGGTGCGGGGTGAAAAGCCGAAGTCCATGTGCTCTGTCTCCTGTCGTGATGCTCTTGGGGGTTCAGGTGGCCTGGGCGAAACGCCAGGCCATTTCGGCCAGCGGCCGCGTGCTGGCGCCTGTGGCGCGGGCCTGGGCACTGCTGGCGATGCCGTCCACCACGCGCTTGGCGATGCCCTGCGTGATGCTGGCCAGCCGGAACAGGTTGTAGGCCAGGTAGAAGTTCCAGTCGGCCATCACGGCCTGCGGGTCCAGCGCCTGGGCCTTGCCTTCGCTGCGGCGTTCACAGTAGCGGCGAACGTATTCGGCTTCGCTGGGAATGCCCAGCGCCACGTGGTCCAGCCCGCCGATGCCGCGGAAGGTGCCGGGCGGAATGTGCCAGGCCATGCAGTGGTAGCTGAAGTCCGCCAGCGGGTGGCCCAGGGTGGACAGTTCCCAGTCCAGCACGGCGGCAGCGCGCCGCGCGTCGGCGTGGAAGATGAGGTTGTCCAGCCGGAAGTCGCCATGCACGACGCTGACCTGGCTGTCGTCACGCGCGCTGGCCGGGATGTGCTGCGGCAGCCAGTCGATGAGCTGGTGCATTTCGGCGATCGGTTCGGTGACGCTGGCCAGGAACTGCTTGCTCCAGCGGCCGATCTGGCGGTCGAAATAGTTGCCCGGCTTGCCGTAGTCCTGCAGGCCCACGGCCGCTACGTCGACCTGGTGCAGCGCAGCGATGACGCGGTTCATCTCGTCGTAGATGGCGCCGCGCTCGGCCGGCAGCAGGCCGGGCAGGGACTGGTCCCACAGCACGCGCCCGCCGATGAAGTCCATGACGTAGAAGGCGCGGCCGATCACGCCTTCGTTTTCGCAAAGCAGGTGCATGGCGGCCACCGGTACGGGCGTGCCGGCCAGCGCCCGCATGACGCGGAATTCACGTTCGATGGCGTGCGCTGATGGCAGCAGCTTGGCCACTGGACCGGGCTTGGTGCGCATCACATAGCTGCGCGTGGGGGTGACGAGCTTGTAGGTGGGGTTGCTCTGCCCGCCCTTGAACTGTTCCACCTGCAGCGGGCCGGCAAAGCCTGGCAGGTGCTGCTGCAGATGCTGCTGCAGGGCCGCCAGGTCGAAGGCGTGGCTGTCGGCCATCGGGCGGGTGCCGGTGTAGGCGGTGTTCGCGTCGGTGTTCGCGTGAAGGTTCGCGTTCATGGGGTCAGTGCAGCTTCAGCGTTCGGCTGCGGCCAGCAGCTTGTCGCGCGACAGCACCACCAGCCGCGTGGGTTCCACGCGCACGGCGCCTTCGCGCTCGAAGCCCTTGAGTTCCTGGTTCACGCGCTGGCGTGAAGCCCCCAGCAGCTGCGCCAGGTCTTCCTGCGCCAGGGCCAGGCCGATGCGGATTTCCTCGCCTTGCGGCGTGCCGTAGCTCTTGGCCAGCAGCAGGATCTGCTTGGCCAGCCGGGCCTGCAGCGGGCGGGTGTTCAGGTCTTCGAACTGGTCGAACATCAGACGCAGTCTGCGGCAGTTCAGGCGCAGCAGCGCGTCGTACAGCTCCACGTGCTGGGCCAGCAGGGCCTTGAAATCGGGCTTGCGCACCACCAGCAGTGTGGTGGGGCCGTGGGCGTCGGCATCGTGCGTGCGGGGCAGGCCGTCGAACAGGGCAATGTCGCCGAACCAGGTGCCGGGTTCCACATACGTCAGCGTCACTTGCTTGCCTGACAGCGACACCGTACTCACCCGTACCGCGCCGGCCGCTACGCCGCACCATTCTTCGGCCGGCGTACCGCGTGAAGCCATAGGGGCGCCATCTTGCAGGCGGCGCACCAGTGCCCGGGACAGGATGTCGTTGCGCAGGGCCTGAGACAACTTTCCGAACCACGCACCTGCCTCGATGTTTTGACGCTCGTCGATTGTAAGAACGGGGGTATTCATGGCTTGTCTCTGAAGCGACAGGTGGCGCAGGCTTGGATTCTCTACCCTTGCACCGTCTGCACCCCTTGCCACCGGAGCCCGCCATGCCCGCACCCGCCCTGCGCATCCCTTCGCGCCGCCTCGAAGTTTCAGAAGCCGAATGGCGCGTGCGCGTCGACCTGGCGGCGGCTTACCGGCTGGCCGCCCTCTTCAAGTGGGACGACCTGGTCTACACCCACATCAGCGCCCGCGTACCGGGCGTCGAAGGCGAATTCCTCATCAACCCCTACGGCCTGATGTTCGAGGAGATCACCGCTTCCAGCCTGATCCGCATCGACGCTGAAGGCCGCAAGCTCGACGAGTCGGAATACGAGGTCAACCCGCCGGGCTTCGTCATCCACAGCGCCGTGCACGCGGCGCGCCACGACGCGATGTGCGTGATGCACCTGCATTCGCTCAACGGCGTGGCGGTGGCGGCGCAGAAGCAGGGGCTGTTGCCGCTGTCGCAGCATTCGATCTTCGTGCTGTCTTCGCTGGGGTATCACGACTACGAAGGCGTGGCCGTGCGCGACGACGAGAAGCCGCGCCTGGTGGCCGACCTGGGCGACAAGCGCCACCTGATGCTGCGCAACCATGGCCTGCTGACGGTGGGTGCCAGCGTGGCCGAGGCCTTCCAGGCCATGTACTTCTTCGAGACCAGCTGCACGATCCAGGTGCGCGCGCAGGCCGGCGGCGGCGAACTGCTGCCCGTGCCGGCCGACATCATTGCCACCGCGCAGCAGCAGGCGCGTGCGGCCACGCGCGGCGCGGGTGCCGGCCTGGTGTGGCCTGGCCTGCTGCGGCGGCTGGACCGCCAGTTCCCGGGCTACGACAGCTGAAAGCCGCCCGCGCGTGCCGTGCTGCACGCCAGCGCAGGCAGGGGACGCTGGCCAGCGGGCGGTGGCCGTAACCCTTCGTGCTAGAGTCATTTTCGATTTGCAACCCGCCCTGACCCCCTAGATGCAGAAGACGCGCCCCGGCTTGCCTGTGGCCACCGCGGCGTTGTTGACGCTGGCGGCCTTGCCGGGCTGGGCGGCAAGCATCGGCAGCCCTCTGGGTGCTGCGGTGCTGGGCCAGGCCCTGAACCTCGCGGTACCGCTGCGCATCGATTCGGGCGACGACCTCGAGCCCCGCTGCATCACCGCCGAAGTCACCATCGGCGACAGGAAACTGCCTGCCAACGTGGTGTCGGCCGTGCTGGAACCGACGTCACCCGACACCGCAAGGGTGCGCGTGCAGACCTTGACCAACGTCGACGAGCCCGTGGTCGCCGTGGTGCTGAACGTGGGCTGCCAGGCGCGCCTGACGCGTCGCTTCGTGGTTCTGGCCGACCCGCCGGGCCTGGAAGCTGGTGGGTCTTTTGCCATATCTGCCATGTCTGCGGCCCAGATGGTCCCGGTGGCCCCTGTTCTGCCGGCGGCGCCAACTCAGGAAGCGGCCCCGCGTAGCGACGCGCAGGCTTCTGCAGCTGCGGCGGCCGCTTCAGCCAGGGCCGGCAGGCCTGGTCGTACCGCCAGCCAACCGGGCGCATCGAAAGCCGCAGCCCGCAGCAACGCCGGCAGGCCAGCCCAGACCAGCGCGGGCCCGTCGGCGCGCGTGGCGGCGCTCCGGCAGGCCCAGGCCGGCGCGGGTGCGGGCGCGGCCCCGCAGGCTGCCGTCCAGCGCACTGCCTCATCGGCTTCCGCCAGTGCCGCACCGCGGCTGAAGCTGGACAGCACCCGGCTGCCTGAGGACACGCCGGCGCAGGAAGCCGCGGCGATGGCCGCTGTCGAACAGGCCATTCGCGCCGTGGCTGAAGCCGCCAGTGCCGTGCAGGCAGCCAACGGCGCTGCTTCGGCTGCCGAGCAACGCGCCCTGGGCCTGGAACGCAGCCTGGCCCAGCTGCGTGCCGAAAACCAGACGCAGCGTGAAGCGACCACCCTGCTGCGCGAGCGCCTGGCGTCCTCTGAGGCAGCTTCCAACTGGGTCTGGCCGTTGACGCTGGGCCTGCTGGCGCTGGGTGCGCTGGCGGGCTGGCTGGCCTGGCAGCTGGCCGCGCTGCGGCGCCAGCAACGCCTGGGCTGGCAACAGGCTGCGCATCCCACCGAATCTGCAACCTCAGCCGAAGGCACAGCGGCCAACAGGCCGAACACGTCCAACGCGTCGAACGCGCCACTGCCTTTCGTCACCGCCGCAGCCCTGCCAGCGCGCGCGTCGGCCACCCCGGCCTGGCCACCGCCGGCACCGGCGGCTGCGCCGCTGCCGCCTGCCCCCAACACCGTGGCCGACGGCAGCTTCGCGGTGTCCACCCAGCCCAGCCTGGTCGACCTGGAACCGGTGCCCGAAACGCAGCGCACCTTGCCGCTACCGGTGGCAGCACCTCCGCCGCCCGAGGCCGCCGCGCCGCGCGACCTCTCGATCGAAGAACTCATCGACCTGGAACAGCAGGCCGAGTTCTTCATCGTGCTGGGGCAGGACGACGCGGCCATCGACCTGCTGGTTGAACATGTGCGCACCACGGGTGGCGGCAGCCCGCTGCCCTACCTGAAGCTGCTGGAGATCTACCACCGCCGCGGCGACCGCGAAGCCTACGAACGCACGCGTTCACGCTTCAACCAACGCTTCAATGCCTACGCCGCCGAATGGTCGGCCGGCCTGCTGCAAGGCCGCAGCCTGGAAGACTACCCGGGCGTGCTGCCGCGCCTGGCCAAGGCCTGGCCGCAGCCGCTGGACGCCATGGCTGAGCTGGAATCGCTGCTGTTCCGCAAGACGCATGGCGAGCTCTTCGACCTGCCCGCCTACCGCGAAGTGCTGTTCCTGTACGCCCTGGCGCGCGACCTGCTGGACCGCGAGGCCGCCGATACCGGCAATGTCGACCTGCTGCTGCCGCTGGCCGACGGCGGGGATTTCGGCGTCACGTCGCCGCATCCGTACTTTGGCCTGGATCACGATTCGGTGTTCGACCGCGAGGCCGCGGATGACCGCCCGACTTCGCCCGTGGACCTGGACCTGTCGCAGGGCGACAGCCCGCAGCGTATCTTCGACCCGCTGGCCGCGCGTCGCCCCCAGCCCTGAACCGGCCACGTCTGCCAGCGCGGCCGAAATGGCCCTGCTGGAGCCGGCCTACAGCCGCTGCAGCCTGGCCAGCGCCGTGGCCAGGGTTTCGTCGCGCTTGGCAAAGCACAGCCGCACCAGGCCCTGTTCAAAGCCGCCTTCGTAAAATGCCGACAGCGGGATGGCCGCCACGCCGATCTCGCGCGTCAGCCACTGGCAGAAGTCGGCTTCCGGCAGGGAACTGACGGCGCTGTAGTCGACCAGCTGGAAGTAGCTGCCCTGGGTGTGCAGCGGCCGCAGCCGGGTCTGCTGCAGGCCTTGCAGGAAGTAGTCACGCTTGCGCTGATAGAAGAACGGCAGGTTCAGGTACGGCGCCGGGTCGGCCAGGTAACGCGCCAGCGCATGCTGCATCGGCGTGTTCACGGTGAAGACGTTGAACTGGTGCACCTTGCGGAATTCGGCCGTCAGTGCTGCAGGGGCCAGGACGGTCCCTACCTTCCAGCCCGTGACGTGGAAGGTCTTGCCGAAGCTGCTGACGATGAAGGCGCGCTCGGCCAGCCCTGGCACGGCCGCGGCGCTGGCATGCGGCACGCCGTCGAAGACCATGTGTTCGTAGACCTCGTCGCTGATGAGCAGCGTGTTGGTGCCCTGCAGCAGGCCGGCCAGCTGTTCGAAGTCTGCCGGCGTCCAGACCGTGGCACTGGGGTTGTGCGGGCTGTTGACGATCACCAGCCGCGTGCTGGGCGACAGCGCGGCAGCGATGCGCGCAAAGTCGGGGCGGAAGCTGCCCGGCGTCAGCGGCACGCGCACCACGCGGCCGCCGGCCAGTTCGATGTTCGGCACGTAGCTGTCGTAGCAGGGTTCCAGCACCAGCACCTCGTCGCCCGGGTGCACGGTGGCCAGGATGGCCGTCAGGATGGCCTGCGTGGCGCCAGCGGTAATGGTGATCTCGGTGTCGGGGTCGTAGTGCCGGCCCAGCAGCTGCGCCGCCTTGGCGGCCATGCGCTGGCGCAGCAGCGGCACGCCCGGCATCGGCGGGTACTGGTTCAGGCCTTCGGCCATCGCATCGCGCACATGGGCCAGCAAGGCGGGGTCGCAGTCGAAGTCCGGAAAGCCCTGGCCCAGGTTCACTGCCCCGTGTTCCTGCGCCAGTGCCGACATCACGGTGAAGATGGTGGTGCCCACCTGCGGCAGGCGGCTTTTCAGCACCGGTGGCCGGGTCAGGGTGGTGGTCATGCGCGGTCCTTCAGAGTTCGTAGTCGGTCTGGCCCTGCGGGCTGCCTGCGCCGGTCTGGCCGGCCATGGCGCGCTGCACCAGGGCAGCGGTGAGATGGGGCGACAGCAGTTCGGCGAAAGCATGCACGAAGTGCCGCAGGTAGGCGCCGCGCTTGAACGCCACGCGCGTGATGCTGCTGCCGAACAGGTGCCCCAGCGGACGGGCCACCAGGTCCGCCGCGGCGCCAGCCAGGGCTTCTTCGCGCATCGCCAGTTCGCTGACGATGCCCAGGCCCAGGCCCAAACGCACATAGGTCTTGATGACGTCGCTGTCGATGGCTTCCAGCGCCACCACGGGCTTCAGTCGGGCGCGGGCGAAGGCCTGGTCGATGCGCGTACGGCCCGTCACCGTGGCCTGGTACAGCACCAGCGGGTGGGCCGCCAGCTGTTCCAGCGTCGGCCTTTCCACCGCAGCCAGCGGGTGTGCGGCCGGCACCACCAGCACGTGCTGCCATTCGTAGCAGGGCAGGGTGACCAGCTCTTCATGCACGGCCAGGCCTTCGGTGGCCAGGCCGATTTCGGCCACGTCGTCCAGCAGCATGCGCGCCACCTGCTGCGGCATGCCCTGGTGCAGCACCACCTGCACCTTGGGCCAGCGGCGGCGCAGCTGGGCGATGGGCTCGGGCAGGAAGTAGCGCGCCTGGGTGTGGGTGGTGGCGATCGACAGCGTGCCGGCGTCCTGCTTGCTGAACTGCTCGCCGATGCGCTTGAGGTTGGCCACTTCGCGCAGGATGATGTCCACCGACTTCAGCACCTGCTGCCCAGGCTCGGTGACGCGGCGCAGGCGCTTGCCGTGGCGCGCGAAGATGTCGACGCCCAGTTCTTCTTCCAGTTCCAGGATGGCCTTGCTGATGCCGGGCTGGGACGTGTGCAGGGCCTTGGCGGTCTCCGTCAGGTTCAGCTGGCGGCGTACGGCTTCCTGCACGAAGCGGAACTGTTGCAGGTTCATGCCGGGCCCGCCGTGCCGGGCGGGGTGGCCAGCAGCGTGGACGCGACACCCGCCATGGCCGCGGTGACCGCGGGCATCTCGCCCACGGCCGGGTGCAGGCTGAACTGCACCTGCGGGTGGGCGGCGCGCAGTTCGTCCATCAGCAGCGGCAGGTCCTTGCGCACATGGCCGCCAGTGCCCAGGAACAGCGGCAGCACCGCCACGGTGCTGCAGCCGGCAGTGGCCAGGTCGGCGGCGGCCTGGGGCAGGGTGGGTGCCATGAATTCCAGGTAGGCCAGCCGCACCAGCGCCTGCGGCTGCTGCAAGCGCACCTGCTGTGCGACGGCTTCGAAGGGCCCGGCCCAGCGCGGGTCTCGTGCGCCATGCGCAAAGAGGATCAGGCCAGGGGCTGCGGTGTCGGGGTTCATGGGGTTCCGGATGTGAGCGATGCGATTTCAGCGGTACCGCACCAGCCAGCCGAAGGCTGCCAGCGACAGCAGCAGGAACACCAGGCTGGGCGTGGCTGCGGCCACCCAGGGCGTCCAGCCGCGCAGCAGGCCGACATGGCCGGCCAGGTTGTTCAGCAGCACGAAGCCGATGCCCAGCATGATGCCGCCGAAGACTTTCAGGCTGACGCTGCCGGCCCGCGCGTGCTGGTAGGCAAAGGGCAGGGCCAGTGCCACCATCACCAGGCAGGCCAGCGGGTACAGGGCCTTCTTCCAGAACAGGATCTGGTAGCGCTCGTTGGCCTGTTCCTGGTCGCCCAGGTGGACGCTGTAGCGCCACAGCTCGGCCGTGGTCAACGTGGCCAGCGGCAGCACGGCCGATGCCACGGTGCTGGCCGTCAGCGAGCTCTGCCAGGCCAGGCTGGCCACGCGCGAGAGTTGCACGCGCGGGTCGTCGGGGGTACGCGCACGCGGCCAGCGCGCGATGCTGGCGTCCTGCAGCGTCCAGGTGCCCTGGGCGTCGACGCGGCCTTCGCTGGCTTCGATGCGTGCCACCAGGCGGCCGTCGGCGTCGAACTCGAAGATGCGGATGCCCGCCAGCTGGCCACCGGCGCCGGTGCCGGCAACGTTGATGGAAAAAGTGTGTTCGCCGTCCGGGGCTGGGCGCTTTTCCTTCAGCCAGGCGCCAGCGCCGCCGAGTTTCAGGCCGCCGCTGTCTCGGGCCTTCAGCAGCACCGCCTGGCGCTCGGCGATCGGGGCCAGGTAGTCGCCCACGACAAAGGTCAGCGCCGCGAAGGCAAGCCCCAGCCCGGCCAGCAGCGCCAGCGCGCGGCCGGGGCCCAGGCCACCGGTGCGCAGGATGGTGAATTCGCTGGACTGCGCCATGCGCGACAGCGAAAAGATGCAGCCGATCAGCACCGCAATCGGCATCAGTTCGTACAGATGGCCGGGCAGTTCGAAAGCGGCGGCCAGCACGGCGGCCCAGACCGACCGACCGCCCCGGCCCACGCCGTCGAGTTCGTCGACGAAGTCGATGAAGAAGAACAAAGACAGGAAGGCCAGCGCAACGAAGGCCACCGAAGCGCCAATGTCGCGGTAGAGCAGGCGGCGCACGGTCTTCACGGCGCTGCCCCGGCGGGCCGCGCGGGCAGCCCGCGCCGCCACTGCAGGACGGCGGCATGGTCGCGCCACCACATCAGGCCCAGGGCCAGCAGCAGCACGCTGCCGTGCAGGCCCAGCAGCGCGGTGGCCATCGACAGACGGCCGCTGGCTACCCAGGCCTGGCTGAGGTTGGCCAGGTTGTAGTACACGATGAAGGTCAGCAGGGCGAACAGCAGGTTCCAGTTACTGGCCCGGCGCGGGTTGGTAGCGGCCAGGCCCACGCCCAGCAGCAGCAGGTTGGTGGCGGCCAGCAGCAGGCCCAGCCGCCAGGTCAGTTCGCCCTGGTGGCGCTGGGTGGGCTGGCGGATCAGGTCGATGGTGGGCACGGCCTTGGGCGGCAGGCTTTCGGCGGCGCGTGCGGCGCTTTCGCCTGCCAGTACGCGGTAGGTGTCGAAGCTGGACAGGCTGCGTTCGCCGCTGGGGCTGGTCACTTCGTTGCGTTGCCCGCGTTCCAGCACCAGGAAGCGATCGTTGCCTGCGGCTTCCAGCCGGCCCGAGCGGGCCGAGGTGACGGCTTCGCCGCGTTCGGTTCGCTGCAGGATGAAGACGTTGCGCGCGTTCACGCTGTCCGACGATTCACGTTCGATGAAGAACACGCGCGTGCCGTCGCTGCTGGTCTGGAACACCCCGGGCGTCACGCGCGACAAGTCCGAGCGCTGCTGATAGCGCTCGCGCAGCTCCATGCTGCTGCGGTTGCCCCAGGGCCAGACGAACAGCAGCAGCAGGCCCACCACCAGCAGCACGGGCAAGGCCATGGCCAGCACCGGGCGCACGAAGCGCGTGAGGCTCAGGCCGCTGGCGAACCAGATGGCCATTTCGCTGTCGCGGTACATGCGCCCCAGGCCGACGACGATGGCCACGAACAGCGACAGCGCCAGCATGGTGGGCAGGTGCCCGAGGGCGATGTAGCCCAGCAGCAGCACCACGTCCTGCGGGGCCACGGCACCGCCTGCGGCTTGGCCCACGGTACGGATCAGGAACATCGTGATGACGATGGTCAGGATCACCACCAGCGTCCCGCCGAAGGTCCGCGCGAGCTCTCGCCGCACTGTTGTATCGAATAACATCCGCCGCTTTCTAGCTTGCTGGCAATTATGGACTTCAAGACACAAATCGCCGGGGCCCAGGGCCTGGCTGGGCTGGGTGCCGACGCCCTGCTCGTGCTGGTGGCGGGCGATGCCGTGCCAGCGGGTCTGGACACGCCCCTGGCCGAGGTTCTGGCCGCTGCTGTGAACGATGGCGACTTCAGCTTCAAGCCCGGCCAGGCGCTGTATGCCCACCGCGTGACCGGGGTGAAGGCCGCGCGCGTGCTGTTCGTTCATGCCGGCGACGGCAGCGCCAAGCCCTGGCGCAAGGCCGTGGCGCAGGGGGTGGGACAGCTGAAGGCCGGTGGGTCGAAGACCCTGGCCCTGGCCCTGGTGGGCCCGGCGGCATTGGGCGCCGCACACGCAGAGGCCTTGGTCGCGGCAGCTGAAGAAGCTGTCTACGTCTACCGCAGCACCAAGCCCAGCGCTGCGCCTGCGCCGAAGCTGCGCAGCATCAGCCTGGTCGTCGACAAGACCCAGCAGGCCGCACTGACCGCGGCCCTGAAGCAAGGCGAAGCCCTGGCCGCAGGGGTGGGGCTGGCGCGCGAGCTGGCCAACCGCCCTGGCAACCTGGCCACGCCCAGCGCGCTGGCTGACGAAGCCCGCAAGCTGGGCCGCAGCCACGGCTTGAAGGTGGAGGTGCTGGAACGCAAGGACGCCGAAAAGCTGGGCATGGGGTCGTTCCTGTCGGTGGCGCAGGGTTCGGCCGAGCCGCCCAAATTCATCGTCGCGCGCTGGCTGGGCGGCGCGAAAAATGCCGCGCCCGTGGTGCTGGTGGGAAAGGGCATCACTTTCGATACCGGGGGCATCAGCCTGAAGCCCGCGGCCGAGATGGACGAGATGAAGTTCGACATGGGTGGCGCGGCCAGCGTGCTGGGCACCCTGGCGGCAGTGGCGCAGATGAAGGCCAAGGTCAACCTGATCGGCATCATCCCGGCTTGCGAGAACATGCCCGACGGCAAGGCCATCAAGCCTGGCGACGTCGTCACCAGCATGAGCGGGCAGACGATCGAGATCCTGAACACGGACGCCGAAGGCCGGCTCATCCTGTGCGACGCGCTGACCTACGCCGAGCGCTTCAAGCCCGCCGTGGTGGTGGACATCGCCACCCTCACCGGTGCCTGCGTGATCGCCCTGGGCCACCACCGCACGGGCCTGTTCAGCGCTGACGATGCCCTGGCCGCCGAGTTGCTGGCTGCAGGTGAACAAGCCCTGGACCCAGCCTGGCGCATGCCGCTGGACGAGGAATACGACGAGGGCCTGAAGAGCCACTTCGCCGACATGGCCAACGTCGGCAGCCGTGCGGGGGGCGCCATCACCGCAGCGATGTTCCTCAAGCGTTTCACCGGCAAGCTGCGCTGGGCGCACCTGGACATCGCCGGCACGGCCTGGAAGAGCGGGGCTGCCAAGGGCGCCACGGGCCGGCCCGTGGCGCTGCTGACGCAGTTCGTGCTGTCGCGCGCCGGCTGAAGCCCAGGTTCCCTGGCCTCGGCTGATGGGCGCCGTGGAATTCCATACGGGGGTGGTGGACCCCCTGGCCTTTGCCTGCCGGCTGCTGCGCAAGGCGCATCGCCAGGGGCACCGCGTGCTGGTGACGGCCCCCGCAGAGCGGCTGGCCGAATTGGACACGCTGCTGTGGACCTTCGATGGCCCGTCCTTCTTGCCGCATGTGGTCGTGCCGCCTGCACAGGTGGCGGGCGCGCCCGACGGCATGGCTGCGCGCACGCCCGTGTGGCTGTGTGAAGCCGTACCGCGTGGCGCGGTGCCGGCTGTGCTGGTCAATCTGGGTGCCGGAACGCCGGCCACTCTGACGCCATTTGAGCGCGTGATCGAGATCGTCTCGCACGACGTAGACGCGGCGCAGGCGGGCCGCGAACGCTGGCGCGCCTACAAGGCCTTGGGCATCGAAATCGTGCATCACCCGTCACGGTCGGTCGGCGACGCACAGGACTGAAGCGTTAAGGAGCCACGCGCTTCAGCAAGGCGCAGCCCGTCCATCCGGAACGGGCCCGCACCTTGCTTCCCCTAATGGGTGAAACGGTGATTTGGGGTATCGTGCCCGGTTTGGGGCGGCCGTGACCCACCGTTGCTGACGCGTCGATTCGTTTATTTACTGGAGGTAAGTGCATGCAAGTCAAGCTCAATGTGATCGTTGGTGCCGTGGCCCTGGCCATGGGCGGTACGGCGTTCGCGCAAGATCTGGTGGTCAAGATCGGCCACGTCGGCCCGACCAGTGGCGCCATCGCCCACCTGGGCAAGGACAACGAGAACGGTGCCCGCCTGGCCATCGAAGAACTCAATGCCAAGGGCGTGACCATCGGTGGCAAGAAGGCCAAGTTCGAACTGCTGACCGAAGACGACGGCGCCGACCCGAAGCAGGGCACGGCAGCGGCGCAGAAGCTGGTCGACAGCAAGGTCAACGGTGTCATCGGGCACCTGAACTCGGGCACCACCATCCCTGCGTCCAAGCTGTACAGCGACGCCGGCATCCCGCAGATCAGCCCTTCGGCCACCAACCCGCGCTACACGCGCCAGGGCTACAAGACGACCTTCCGCGTCGTGGCCGATGACGTGCATCTGGGCGGCACGCTGGGCCGCTACGCCGTGAAGGACCTGAAGGGCACCAAGATCGTCGTCATCGACGACCGCACGGCTTATGGCCAGGGCGTGGCCGACGAGTTCGAAAAGGGCGTGAAGGCTGCTGGCGGCGCGACCGTGGGCCGTGAGTTCACCACCGACAAGGCGACCGACTTCACCGCTATCCTGACCAACCTGAAGGCCAAGAACCCCGACGTGGTGTTCTTCGGCGGCATGGACGCGGTCGCTGGCCCGATGATTCGCCAGATGAAGCAGCTCGGCATCAACGCCAAGTTTGTCGGCGGCGACGGCATCTGCTCGAGCGAGCTGCCCAAGCTGACGGCCGGCACCCTGGCCGACAGCCAGGTGGTTTGCGCCGAAGCCGGTGGCGTCGAAGGCGAAGCGAAGAAGTCGATGGACGACTTCCGCACCAAGTTCAAGGCCAAGTTCAACGCCGATGTTCAGGTCTATGCACCGTACGTCTACGACTCGGTGAACGTGATGGTGGCCGCCATGGTCAAGGCCGGCTCAGCCGACCCCGCCAAGTACCTGCCGGTGCTGGCCGCCACCGACGGCTTCAAGGGCGTGACGGGAACCATCGGTTTCGATAGCAAGGGCGACATCAAGAATGGCGCACTGACGCTCTACACCTACAAGGGTGGCAAGCGCGAACAACTCGCCGTGGTGCGCTGAAGCCAGTTCGACACCTCACCATCGAAAAGGGCCCCTCGGGGCCCTTTTTTTGTGGCGTATTCAGGCGGCGCGCCACCCAGCAGACGAAAAAAAGCCCGCCAACGGCGGGCTTGGATCGGCAAGGCCGGCGCCTTACTTCAGCTTGATTTCCTTGTAGAGCACGTGCTTGCGTGCCTTCGGGTCAAACTTCAGGAATTCCAGCTTTTCGGGCGTGGTCTTCTTGTTCTTGCTCGTGGTGTAGAAGTGACCGGTACCCGCAGTGGATTCCAGCTTGATCTTTTCGCGTCCGCCTTTGCTCGCCATGGTGTGCTCCTAAATTGACGGGGTCAGATTTCGTGGCGGGCGCGCAGGTCGGCCACGACCACATCGATGCCCTTCTTGTCGATCAGGCGCAGTGCAGCGTTGCTCACGCGCAGGCGGACCCAGCGGCTTTCACTCTCGACCCAGAAGCGGCGGTACTGCAGGTTGGGCAGCCAACGACGCTTCGTCTTATTGTTGGCGTGCGAAACGTTGTTGCCCACCATCGGGCCCTTGCCGGTGACTTGACAGACGCGTGCCATGACGCTCTCCTGGAAATGCTGCAGACGTGCCGGTTGGCGGCAGGCCTGGGTTAGGTTGGACGGTTTGATGGGCCTTCGGCGCCAGCAAAGCCCGCGAGTATACCGCGGTTCCGGCGCTGTTGGCCGTTGGCTGGTGGCGCGCGGCCGATGCCGTCAGCTAGACGACATCGGCTGGCCGTGCCGTTCAGCCTTCTTGCTGTTCCAGGAAGCGCTGGGCGTCCAGCGCCGCCATGCAGCCCGTGCCAGCGCTGGTGATGGCCTGCCGGTAGACGTGGTCCTGCACGTCGCCGGCGGCAAACACGCCGGGCACGCTGGTCATGGTGGCCATGCCGTCCAGGCCGGTGCGGGTGACGATGTAGCCGTCCTTCATCTCCAACTGGCCCTTGAAGATGTCGGTGTTGGGCTGGTGGCCGATGGCGATGAAGCAGCCACTCACCGTCAGGTCGCGCGTGTCGCCGCCCTGCACGTGGCGCAGCCGCACGCCAGTGACGCCGCTTGGGTCGCCCAGCACCTCGTCCAGCGTGTGCCACAGGTGCAGTTCAATCTTGCCGGTTTGCACCTTGGCCATCAGCTTGTCGATCATGATGGCTTCGGCGCGGAACTTGTCGCGACGGTGGATCAGGTGCACCTTGCTGGCGATGTTCGACAGGTACAGCGCTTCTTCGACGGCGGTGTTGCCGCCGCCCACCACGCAGACGTCCTGGTTGCGATAGAAGAAGCCGTCGCACGTGGCGCAGCCGCTCACGCCGCGGCCCTTGAAAGCTTCTTCGCTGGGCAGGCCCAGGTACTTGGCGCTGGCGCCGGTGGCGATCACCAGGGCGTCGCAGGTATAGGTGCCTGAGTCGCCCTGCAAGGTGAACGGGCGCCGGCTGAAGTCGACGGTGTGGATGTGGTCGAAGATGATGCGCGTATGGAAGCGCTCGGCGTGCTTCAGGAAGCGCTCCATCAGTTCGGGGCCCTGCACGCCCGCCACGTCGGCGGGCCAGTTGTCGACCTCGGTCGTCGTCATCAGCTGGCCGCCCTGGGCAATGCCGGTGATGAGCACCGGTTCCAGGTTGGCGCGCGCTGCATACAGCGCTGCGGTGTAGCCGGCCGGGCCGGAACCCAGAATCAGGACGCGGGCGTGGGGAATGGCTGGGTTCATGGATGGGGCGGGGGAGTGGGGGGCGTTCGGAAACTGCGGTGGCAACTGCGCCGTCTTTGCCTGGCATTTTGCGTCGCATGCATCTGACGCTGCAGGCTACATTGCCCGGCAATGGGAACGTTGCAAGCCTGCCAATCGGCACAATAGCTCGATTCTTGCAGACCGGCTTGGCAACAGCCCCTGCCCGAAACGGCCCGAACAGGGTCAGAACAAGAGGAGCCTGTTGATGTCGATGCTGTCGAATCTGGACCTGATCCGCCGTGTGCCCCTGTTTTCCATGCTGACGGCCGAACAGGCCCAGGCGATTGCTGACAGCGTCGTGAAGCGCCGCTTCCGCCGCGGCGAACTGGTGGTGGAACAGGGGCGCAAGAGCAACGCCCTGTTCATCCTGCTCAACGGCCGGGCGCGCGTGCTGACGGCCGACACGCGGGGGCGTGAAGTCATCCTGGCGGTGCTGGAAAGCGGTGACTACGTCGGCGAGATGAGCCTGATCGACAACGAACCCCATTCAGCCACCGTGCGCGCCGAAATCCAGACCGACATGCTGGTGCTGGCGCGGGCCGATTTCGCGCGCTGCCTGCCCGAAAACAGCACGCTCAGCTACGGAATCATGCGCGGTCTGGTGCGGCGCCTGCGCAATGCCGACCGGCAGATCGAATCGCTGGCCCTGCTCGACGTCTACGGCCGCGTCGCGCGCACACTGCTGGACATGGCAGAGGACGTGGACGGCACCAAGACCATCCGCCACAAGGTCAGCCGCCAGGACATGGCCAAGGTGGTGGGCGCTTCGCGTGAGATGGTCAGCCGGGTGATGAAGGACCTGGAAGACCGCGGCGTGATCGAGACCCAGGAAAACGGCTGGGTCGTCATCAAGGAACGTCTGCAGAACGACTGACCGGCCTTCAGCCGCGTGCACAGGCCCGCGGGTCTGGGCGCGGGCAGCCCCATCGGCCACAATCAGTGGCATGAGTTTTCCGCTTGGCGCGATGCGCGGGGATGGTTTCACCAACCCTGCCCCCAACGACGACACGGCACCTGGCGCCCTGGCGCGCTGGCGCAGTAAAGCCCTGCTGAGCCTGGCTGCGCTGGGCTGGCTGCTGTTCACCCTGGCCTTGGCCAGCCACCACCCGGCAGACCCCGGCTTCACGACATCGGGCAGCGGCGAAGCCCTGCGCAACCAGGTTGGGCTGCTGGGCGCGCGTGTGGCCGACCTGGCCTATTTCCTGTTGGGCTTTTCGGCCTGGTGGTTGGTGCCGGTGGGCCTGCGCGCCTGGCTGGGCGCGCTGGCGCGCTCGTCTCGGCCAGCCCCGGCAGCGGGCCCGGCGGGCCCGGCGGGCCTGCCAGGCTGGCTGTTCTGGCTGGGGCTGGCGCTGCTGCTGGCGGCCAGCACGGCCCTGGAATGGACGCGCCTGTACCGCTGGGAACACCTGCTGCCGGGCCATGCCGGCGGTGTGCTGGGGCACGCGCTGGGGCCCCTGTCGATGCGCTGGCTGGGCTTCGCCGGCTCGGGTGTGCTGTGGATCGCCCTGGGCGTGGTGGGCGCCGGCCTGGCGCTGCGCTTTTCCTGGGTGGCCCTGGCCGACGGCATCGGTGAACGTTTTGACCGCCTGCGCCAGCGGCGCCAGGGCCTGATCGAACAGCAGGAAGACCGCCGCATTGGCGAGCAGGCCCAGCGCGAACGCGAACAGGAAGGCGTGGAGCAGACCGAAGACAGCCTGGAACCTGCTTTGCACACCCCGGTCGTCATCGCGCCAGCGGCGCCGGAGATCCAGCCTTCCCAGCGCGTGTTGAAAGAGCGCCAGAAGCCACTGTTTGCCGAACTGGTGCAGACCAAGCTGCCGCAGGTGGACCTGCTGGACGGCGTGGAGGCCACACGCAGTCGCGAGCCGCTGGTGACACCTGAAACGCTGGAAATGACCAGCCGCCTGATCGAGAAAAAGCTGAAGGACTTCGGCGTCGAGGTGCGCGTGGTGGCGGCCAGCCCTGGCCCGGTGATCACACGCTACGAAATCGAGCCGGCCACTGGCGTGAAGGGCGCGCAGGTGGTGAACCTGGCCAAGGACCTGGCCAGGTCGCTGTCGCTCATCAGCATCCGTGTGGTGGAAGTGATTCCGGGCAAGAACTACATGGCGCTGGAACTGCCGAACGCGCGGCGCCAGACCATCCGCCTGAGCGAAATCCTGGGCAGCGAGGTCTACAACAGTTCTGCTTCGCTGCTGACCATGGGCCTGGGCAAGGACATCGTCGGCAACCCCATCGTGGCTGACCTGGCGAAGATGCCGCACTGCCTGGTGGCCGGCACCACCGGTTCGGGCAAGAGCGTGGGCATCAACGCGATGATCCTGAGCCTGCTCTACAAGGCCGAAGCACGCGACGTGCGGCTCATCCTCATCGACCCGAAGATGCTGGAGATGAGCGTCTACGAAGGCATCCCGCACCTGCTGGCGCCGGTGGTCACCGACATGAAGCAGGCCGGCAGTGCGCTGAACTGGTGT
>JAIXRN010000001.1 GCA_027485165.1 Rubrivivax sp. | reverse complement strand
TCGAACTCACCCATCGTGCCGCTGGTCCAGGCCAGCGTGCCGACCGTTGCGGTGCCCTTGCCCGACAGAGTGCCACCTGCAACGGTCAACGCGCCGATCGGCACTGGCCCCTGCAGCCGCGCCGTACCGCCGGAGACCACCAGCGAGTCAGCCGTCAGGACGGTTGTGGGCGCACTCGTCAGCGTGCCGCCCGTGACCCGCACATCGCCCGTAAACGCGATCGTGCCGTTCAGGACCGTGGTGCCGCCGGCGAAGTCGATCGTGCCGGCGTTGGACAAAGGCGTGCTCGTCAGGCTGTGAGCGCCACCGTTGAAGCTCAAGGTCGTGCCCGCCAGCGTCGAGAAGCTGCCGGTCTGCGTACCGCCGCTTTGCAAGAACAGCGTGCCGGCGGCGACATTCGTCGCCCCCGAGTTGTTGAACGTGCTGGCGATCGTCGTCGAGCCGGTACCGCCGCTACGCAGGTACGTACCGGCGTTGTTGACGATGCCGCTGGTGATGGCACGGCCGCCGGTGCCGTTGCCTTGGTCGTTGAAAGTCTGGCCGGCAGCCAGGTTGATGACGGAAGCCGGCGTAGGCGTGCCAAAGATGCTGGCCGCGTCGTTCATCGAAATGCCGCCGGCACCGGACCACACCGCGCCACCGTTCAGGTTCAGCGTGCGGCCGTAGATCAGGCCCTTGCCAGCATTGCCGCTGATGGTGGCCAGCCCCGAGACGGTCGTCGCCCCGCCGAAGTTGACGGTGTCGAACTCACCCATCGTGCCGCCGGTCCACAACAGCGTCGTGGCGGTGACCGTGCCCTTGCCCGACAGGGCACCGCCCGTCAGTTCCAGCGCACCGATGCTCGACGCCGTGGCCGTGCGCAGCGTGCCGCCGCTGATGCGCAGCCGCCCGGTGCCGCTGAAGGCCTGCACGCTGGCGATGCCGCTGCGCACCTCGGTGTCGAAGGCGCCCAGCAGGGCGGTGTCGGCCGGGCCGGGGGCGGCGCCGCCCCAGTTGCTGGCCAGGTCCCAGAACGACGCATTCGGGCCCGACCAGCTGATGGTGGCTGCCGCGGCGGGCAAGCTGCTGCCAGCGCTCAGGGCCAGCAGGGCGGCCAGGGCCAGGGGATGACGGCCAGGGCGGCCGTGGTGGCGACGGGTGACGGGGGTGCGGCGCATGGGGTGTCCTTGAAGCCAAACGAGACCCGGCGACGGCCGTTCTCACGGACTAACGCCGTGAAAGCGTCGGTCGAGGCTCATGCGCGGCGGCGAAGACGCGTTTTCCCCCGCGCTTCGGGGGGATACCGCCGAGTGGCAGCGCGGTGTCGCCCCGGGGTGCGGGCTTCGCGGTGGACGGTCGGGTGCGGCGTGCGCTGCCAGGCCCTGTGCCCCGCTCCTACCCTGCTAGCTTCTCTGCTACCTGGCCCACTACCTCTGCCTCTACCCGCCCGTCACCAGCTGCCGCACCGCAGCCGCCACGCGCAGCATCTGCGTGTCGCTCAAGGCCAATCCACTGGGCAGGTACAGGCCCTGGCGGGCCAGATGGGACGCCACCGGGTGGTGGTCGTGGGCGAAAAGGCCCATGCGCTGGAACACGGGTTGTTCGTGCATGGGCCAAAAGAAGGGGCGCGTGCCGACGCCCAGCGGCGCCAGGGCCGCCATCATCTGCTGGGCGGTCATGCCCAGTTCCGGGCCCAGCACGATGCCGTAGACCCAATAGATGTTCTGCGCGTAGTCGGTGCTGGCCAGGGGCAGTTGCAGGCCGGGCAGGCCGGCCAGCAGTTCGGTGTAGCGCGCGCCCATCTGGCGCTTGCGCTGCACGAAGCCTTCCAGCTGTTCCAGTTGCGCCAGGCCCAGGGCGGCCTGAAGGTTCGTCATGCGCAGGTTCCAGCCCAGGCGTTCGTGGACGAAGCGCTGCTGCGGCTGGAAGCACAGGTTGCGGAGGCTGCGGCAGGTCTCGGCCAGGGCGTCGTCGTCGGTGACGATCATGCCGCCTTCGCCCGTGGTGATGTGCTTGTTGGGGTAGAAGCTGAAGGTGCTGATGTCGCCGAAGCTGCCGCAGGGCCGGCCGCGATAGGTCTGGCCATGCACTTCGGCGGCGTCTTCGATGACGCGCAGGCCGTGCCGTGCAGCCAAGGCTTCGATGGGCGCCATGTCCACGGGCAGGCCGTAGATGTGCACGACCATGATGGCCTTGGTGCGCGGCGTGATGCGGGCTTCCACCTGGTCCACGTCCATGTTCCAGGTGTCGGCCCGGCTGTCCACGAGCACGGGCGTGGCGCCGGCGCGCACGATCTGCGCAATGCACGAAATGATGGTGAAAGTCGGCAGGATGACTTCGTCGCCCGGGCCGATGCCCAGCGCGTCGACCACGGCGTCCAGCGCCGCGCTGCCGTTGCTCACGGCAATGCCGTGGCGCCGCCCGACCTGGGCCGCGAACTTCTCTTCGAATTCACGGACGAACGGGCCTTCCGACGAGATCCAGCCGCTGTCCAGGCACTGCTGCAGGTACTGCCGTTCGCGGCCGCCCAGCAGCGGTTCGTTGACGGGCACGAAGGCGTCGTTGTTCATGTGCGCCTCAGCCGCCGGCCGTTTCAGCGCTTGCGGTAGGCAAAGCAGACGCCCCAGGTGTCTTCACCCGGCGCGCGGCCGGTGCCGAATTCCTGTGCCAGCACGCGTTCAAAGCCGGCCTGTTCAGCCACGAAGTCCAGCTCGGGCCCCGAGAAGTGGCGCATCGGGTGGGTCTCGTTCACCTCCTGCACGGCGCCGGTGGCCAGGTCCTGCGCCAGGATGGTGTAGCGCACATCCACGCGGTTCTCGGTGGGGTAGTGCCGGGGTTCGGCGATGCGCGTGATGGCGGTGTGCGCGTCGGCCAGGCGCTTGACGCGCACTTCGGCACGCTGCGCATGCACGGCCGGGCTGTACCAGACGTCGAAGACGAAGAACCCGCCCGCGTCCAGATGGGCCGCTGCGCGGGCGAAGACGGCGCGCACCGCAGCGTTGGTGGTCTGGTAACTGACGACGTGGAACAGCGCCAGCACGGCGTCGAAGCGGCGGCCCAGGTCGATCTCGAGGATGTCGCCCTGCACGCAGTCGAAGCCCGGGCTGGGCAGGGTCTGGGCCTGGGCCAGCATCTGCGCGCTGCGTTCCACGCCCAGCACCTGGTAGCCGCGCTGGGCCAGCAGCCGGGCATGCCGGCCGGTGCCTGACCCGAATTCCAGCAGCTGGCTGCCTGCGCCCAGGCTTTGCAGCAGGGCGCTGACGTAGGCCACCTCGGCAGCGTCGTCCTTGTCCTGGTACAGCAGCTGGTAATAGCGCCCGTAGGCGTCGAAAAGGGCCGACATGCCAGTGGCCTAGCGCAGCTTCAGTGTGTCCGGCAGGCGGGGCACAAAACGCAGCTTGTCGGACTCTGCGCTGTATGGGCCTTGCTTGACCTCGATCATCTCGGTGGGCTCCAGCATCTCGAAGCCGTGCCCGCCACGCGCCAGCAGGATGACGTCGCCGGCCTCCAGGATGGTGCTTTCCAGGTAAGCCTGGTCTTCGGAATAGAAGTCCACCCGTACCCGGCCCGAACGAACGAAGAGCACTTCCTTCGTGTACTGCACCTGGTGCGACACCACGGTGTGAACATGCGGCGCGATCACGTAACCCGCCGGCCGGTTCATGTAGCCCAGCTGCTGCGAGTAACTGGCCGGGGTGAAGAATTCGATGCCGTCTGAGCGGTAGCCGCGCCGCACGATGAGGGCCAGTTCGATGTCGCCGTGTTGAACCGTGTCGATCATGTCGTCAGCGTGAAGGCATGGGGCCGGGGGGAAATCCGGATCATGCATGGCCCCGGGTGGTGCGGGTTGGCGCCCCCGCCTTGCGGAACACAAAGTACGTGGATTGGGCCGCGTGATAGTTCACGGAAAACTCGCCCATCGGTTCCAGGTTCGCCTGCCGGCAAAACGCTTCCAGCGTGGCCCGCGGCATCACCACCGGGAAGTGGTATTGCGGGCATTGCTGCTGCCAGCGCTGGATTTGCGGCCAGTCGAAATGCGTGTCGAGGAAAACATCGAAAACCAGCAGCCCGCCCGGACGCAGCACCCGCAGGCTTTCAGCGAGGTAGGCAAAGGCGGTGAGCAGCGGCAAGTACACCAGCACGCCGTGGGCGTAGACCGCGTCGGCTGACGCGCTGGCACTGGCGTGCAGGCTGTGGCCGTCGGCAGCGTGGGCCTGCAACGTGTAGGCCGGGCTGCGATAGGTTTGCTGCAGGTATTCACGCCAATCCTGCGCGGTTTCGTACAGCTCGACCTGCCGCGGCTGGCACAGCGCGAGTGCCTGTTCCAGAAACATGCCAGTGCCGGGGCCGATTTCCACCAGATGCGCCAGCTGCGGCAGGCCACCCAGGGCCTGCAACTGCGTGATGATGGTGTCGCGCCTGCGGCCCACGCCACCGATGTTTTCACGCTCCAGATATTCGGCCAGGCTCAGGCCGCTACGCTGCGCGGCGGGCACGACGCTGCTCACGCTCAGATACCCCAGGCCGGCGGGGCTGGCGTGGTAGCCAAAACCGCGCAATACCCGGTTCACGGCCCGCAGCAGGGTCTGGCCCACGCGCATGCGAAAACGGTAAAGCATCAGGTGGCCTGCACTTCCCAGGTCACGTGCGGCCGCACAATGCCGGGGTTGCTGCCGGCCCAGCCGAGGTCTTGCACATCGTGGTGCACTTCGAAAACCAGGGCCTCGTCTTCGCGGGCGAAATGTGTGGCGTAGTTTTGCGACAAGGCCACCGTGAACGTGTGTGTGCCGTCGTTCAGGGTATGGCCGGGCACGGAAAAGTGCGCGGTGAACTGGCCTGCGGGCATGTCCTTGGCATCGGTGAAGGCGCAGAACAGCAGCGTGCCTTCAGCTGTGTAGCACCATATCTCGAAGGCCACGGCGGGCACCGTTTCGGTAAATTGCGCAGTGATGCTCACCTGAAAAGCCTGCCGGCCGTCCAGGCTGTCGTCGGGCCGGTGGCTGGCCGGCGCTTCGATGCGCGCCTGCAGCATCCTGCCAGCCTGCCCGGCGGGCTCAGCTGTGTTCAGCCAGTGGTGCTGGCGGCTGTTTTGAATACCCGCCAGATAACGGGAAACCGCCTCATCGGTAGGGCCGAAATAGCGCAGGCTGCCGTTTTCCAGCAGCAGGGTTTTGGAACACAGCGCCTTCACCGCCGCCACGTTATGGCTGACAAACAGGATGGTTCGCCCGTCGCGGGCGACGTCGCTCATCTTGCCCAGGCATTTCTTCTGAAACTCGGCATCGCCCACCGCCAGCACCTCGTCCACCACCAGAATCTCGGGTTCCAGGTGGGCGGCCACGGCAAAGGCCAGGCGCACGTACATGCCGCTGCTGTAGCGCTTGACGGGGGTGTCCAGGAAGCGGGTGACGCCGGCGAAATCGACGATGGCGTCGAACTTGCGTTTGACCTCGGCGCGCTGCATGCCCAGGATGGCACCGTTCAGGAAGATGTTCTCGCGGCCCGTCAGTTCGGGGTGAAAGCCAGTGCCTACTTCCAGCAGACTCGCCAGCCGGCCTTGCAAAAAGATCTCGCCCGCGCTGGGCTCGGTGATGCGCGACAGCAGCTTGAGCAGGGTCGACTTGCCGGCACCGTTGCGCCCGATCACGCCCACCACGTCGCCGCGCGCCACGTCGAAGCTGACGTCATGCAGGGCCCAGAAGTCCTCTTGCCGGTCGCCTGCCACCAGCGCCTGGCCGCGCAGCAGCGTCTTGCCGGCCTGCGCAAACCGCCCCAGGCCCTGGCGCAGCGCGTCGCGAAGGGTGGCATGAGGGTTTTGGGCCTGGTGGCCGATGGTGTATTGCTTGCCCAGGCCCAATACCCGAATGGCGATATCAGGCGGCATTACAGCAGGTCAGCAAAGGTTTTCTCGGTGGCGCGGAACAGGCGCAGGCCGGCCACCAGCAAGATCAGGCTCACGGCAAGGCCCAGTGCCAGGCTGGCCATTTCCAGTTGCGTCTGGCCGCCCAGCAGGCACCAGCGAAAGCCGTCGATCACCGCCACGGCGGGATTCAAGGCATACAGAAGCTTCCAGGGCTCGGGAACCACCGCGGAAGAAAACCCGACGGGTGATATGTACAGCCCAAACTGCACCATGAAGGGCACGACAAAGCGCACGTCGCGGTAGCGGATGTTCAAGGCCGAGAGAATCAAGGCCGGGCCCAGGGCGGCCAGCACCGCCAGCAGCATGAAACCCGGCAGCAGAACGATATGCCAGCTGGGCACGAACCGGTACCAGGCCATCAGGGTGAAAAGCATCAGCAGGCTCAACAGAAAATCGACCAGCGCCACCATGCCGCTGGCTACCGGCACGATCAGGCGCGGAAAATAAACTTTGCTGATGAGGTTGCCATTGGCCACCAGGCTGTTGGCGCCATTGCCCAGCACGGTGGATATCAAGAACCAGGGCAGCATGCCGGCCATGACCAGCAACGGGTAGGGCACACCGCCTTCTGCGGGCAGGCCGGCGATACGGCCAAATACCACGGTGAAAATCGCAGCCGTCAAGGCCGGGCGCAGCACGGCCCACAGCAGGCCAAACACCGCTTGCTTGTATTGCACGGCGATGTCGCGCCAGGCCAGTATCCAGAACAGCTCGCGGTAACGCCAGATATCGTGCCAGTAAGCGGTTTCCGTGCGCCCGGCCTTCAGGTGGATCAGGGGCAGCTTGGCAGCCATCCCGCTAGGCCTGCAGCGCGATACCGGTGCTGTCGCGCAATTGCGCGCAAAACGCGGGCCAGGCATTTTCAAACGACGACATCGCTTGATGATAGGCCCGGCAGTTGTGCCGGTAGGTGGCCAGCATGGCCATGGTTTGGGCCACGGCCGCGGGCAGTTCGGCGGGGTGTGAAACCTGCACGCCCAGCTGGTTTTCCTGCACGAAGGCCAGCGACGCGAAGTTCGACGCGATCACCGGCGTGCCGCAGGCAATGCTGCGCATCAGCTTGCCCGACGACATGCCCATGTATTCGATGTTGGGCCCCATGTTGCGGTACAGCGCAAAGCTGCCGCTGCAGAAGGCCACCAGCGAATTCAGCTCGTGTTCGGCCAGGGGTTCTTCGCTCCAGAACACGCGGCCCGGCAGGTTCAGGTGCGCCAGCTGCTTGCGGTAGCTGGCCAGGCCAGCCTTGCTGCGGCTGTGGATCAGCAGCACGGCGTTGGCTGGCCAGTGCGCCAGCGAGCAGAGGATTTCAGGCACCTGCGCCCAGTCCGCTACCGAGCCGGCGTGCAGAAAGACATGGTGGCCTTCCGGCAAGCCCAGGCGCTGGCGCCAGTCCGGCGGGCTGCCAAGCGGCGCCACGGGGTTGTCGCCGCCGGCAGGCTCGGGTTCGGTGGTGTTGGGCAGGGCCGCCCACGGCGTGTGGTGCAGGGGCAGTTCGGCGCACAGGGGTGCAAAGCGCGCCGCGTCCGGCACCACCACCAGGGCGGCTCGGGCCGCGGCCTGCTGCTCGCAGCGCGTCCAGGCGCTGAGCCCCCAGCAGCTGGGAAATTCGTCGTTGACATACACCAGCGGGCAGGCGCTGGCCTTGGCTGCGCTGTGCGCCAGGTGAATGCCGATCTGCCCCAGGCCGAAGGCCAGCGCAAAGCGGCCGGGCCGGGCGAAGCGCAGGCCTTCCCACAGCGGACGCAGCCGGTTCAGGCGCCAGGGCTTGATCTCTTGCTGGTAATGCACCCGCACCGTGCCGGGCAGCAGGGTGGCATAGCGCGCTGAGGGCTCTTCCCACAAGAACAGGTCCACCTGCCGGCCCGCCTGGGCCAGCTTGCGCACCAGGTTCAGCGCCATGGGCATGGTTTCCAGCCGCGCCAGGTTGGGCGTGTGGGGGCAATAAACGAAGGCGATGGGTTTGGACGGCATGGTCGGGCGACACGTGCTGCGTGCGCTGGTCGTGCCGCAGGGTCTGGCGCGTCATCGCGCCTCAGGGATATGTGGCGGCCATCAGCAGACTTTGGGCCGGACACCAGGAACGGTCATTTTCCCGAACTCGGTGGCCTGGCCCCAGGCCGGGAAAGGCTTAGTGTGACGGGGCGGTGCGTGTTCCAGCTTCAGCCCGCCACCGCCGCCCGCGCCTGCGCCAGGTGCTGCTGCAGCTGCGCCACCCAGCGTTCGGCGTCCGCGCCGGACTGGCTTTGCCAGTGCGCCAGGCTGGGTTCGAGCACGGCGATGGCCTCGGCCGGGCGGCCGTTGGCCAGCAGCGCCCAGCCGTAGGGCGGCCCCACGCGGCCCAGCACGCGTGGACCGGCCCACTTGCTGGTGCTGCCTTCGTCGCGGGCCAGGCCTTCCTTGGTGTCCCAGGCCAGGGTGGCGGCCTGCAGGCCTTCGGCCATGCGGCCCATCTGCAGCAGGCAGCGCGCCAGGGTGGTGGCTTCGCACATCAGGCCGTCGCGCCACCAGACATTGCGCGGCTCCAGCGCGACGATGTGGTGGCGCAGGGGCATGGCCTGCTGGATCTCGCGGTAGGCGTCGTCCAGCCGGTCTTCGCGCAGATGGATCAAGGCGCGGCTGCCGATGATGGTGGCCACCTGGTGCGTCAGGTAGCACTCGCTGGACTGTTCGCCGGGTGGCGCCTGTCGGTCGAGTTCGGCCAGGTCTTCCTTGCGTGCCAGCAGGGCGCGCAGGGCCTGCTCGGCGCGGCGGTGTTCCACCAGGGCCAGGGTGCTGTCACCAAAGCTGGGTAGGGTGGGGTGGTCCAGCAGCAGGGCCAGTTCCAGGTGCGCGTTGGCCAGGCTGGTGCCCATGTACAGGTGGCCTTCGCCAGTGCGCTGCAGGGCCAGCGACGC
The DNA here is from genome assembly GCA_027485165.1 of Rubrivivax sp. Taxonomy (GTDB): domain Bacteria; phylum Pseudomonadota; class Gammaproteobacteria; order Burkholderiales; family Burkholderiaceae_C; genus Rubrivivax. Next base: position 9,591 of record JAIXRN010000001.1, on the reverse strand, counting down.
GGCCGCGCGCGTGGCGGCCAGCCCCACGACGGCGCGGGCCTCGTTCAGCTGCTTCATGGGGCGCAGCAGCTGGCTGCGCACGATCAGCGTGCGGATGTGCCAGCTGGCAAAGCGCCAGTCGCCCAGGCGCTGTTCCCAGGCGTGTTCGGCCAGGGCCAGGGCGCGTTCGGTGGTGGCCATGGCCTCGGCGTTGCGCTCGGGGGCAGCCATCAGGACGTTGCCCTGGATTTCGGCCAGGCGCCCCAGCACCGACGCCATCGTCGCCACCAGGTCCAGGTCGTCGGCGGCGCCTTGCACGCTGGGTTCCAGCAGCGTGACGACGTTGTGCAGCAGCGCTTCCTGCGCGCGCGCGCCGCCAGGCATGTGGGTGACAGTGTCGCCGTAGCGGAAGATCAGGTCGTTGACGATGCGCTTGACGCGTTCCAGCTGCGCGCGCGCGTCGTCGCCGGCCCGGGCTGCCGCGTCGCGCGCGTTGGCAGCGCTGCGGGCTTGCAGCAGGGCTGCCACCAGCGCGCTGGCCAGCACGGCCACGCCCAGCGCCGCGGCCAGGCGGCCCTGCAGCAGCGTGGCCACCAGGGCCGTGCCCAGGCCCAGCGCGGCCACGGCGCTGGTGGCCACTGCCGCGCGGTTGCGCTGCACGAACTTGGCCAGCAGGTACAGCGGCTGCGCTGCGCGCGCGCTGACGGGCCGGTCTTCCAGGAAGGCGCGCACGTCGGCGGCCAGTGCGTCGACGCTGGCGTAGCGGCGTTCGGGCGCTTTTTCCAGCGCCTTCAGCAGGATGTTGTCCAGGTCGCCGGCCAGGCGCTTGCGGGTGGCCAGCCATTGCGGGTCGACGGCTTCGCTGGCGGTCAGCCGGCTGGGGCGGGTGGGTTCGTCTTCCAGCACGCTGCGCGCGGCTTCGCCGGGCGTGGTGGCGCGGCGGCCGGTGGGGCGCGTGCCGGTCAGCATCTCGTACAGCAGCACGCCCAGGCTGTAGATGTCGGTGGCGGTGCTGACGGGTTCGCCGCGCACCTGTTCTGGGCTGGCGTAGTTGGGCGTGTAGGGGCGCTGGCCGGCGATGGTGTCCTGGAAGCCCTGCGCCCCGGCGCTGCCGGGCAGGGCTTCCAGCGGGTCCAGCGCCTTGGCGATGCCGAAGTCCAGCAGCTTCACCTGGCCCTCGGCGTCCACCAGCACGTTGCCGGGCTTCAGGTCGCGGTGCACCAGCAGGTTGCGGTGCGCATGGGCCACGGCGTCGGCCAGCTGCAGGAAGAGCTGCAACCGCGCTTCCAGCGGCCGGGCCCGCACAGCCTGGTCGATGGCCACGCCGTCGATGAATTCCAGCACGAAGTAGGGCAGGCCTTCGGGGCTGGCGCCGGCATCCAGCAGCCGGGCGATGTGGGGGTGCGCCAGCCGCGCCAGGGCCTGGCGTTCCAGTGCAAAACGCTGCAGTACGGCCACGCTGTCCATGCCGCGCTTGAGCAGCTTCACGGCCGCACGGCCCTGGTACTGGCCGTCGGCGCGGCGCGCTTCGAAGACTTCGCCCATGCCACCGCTGCCGATGGCGCGCACCACTTCCCAGGCGCCCAGACGCTGGCCTGGCAGCACGCTGGCGCCCGGGGCCAGGGCCTGGGCGGCGCTGTCCACCATGAACACCTGGCCCAGCGTGGCGGCCTCGTGGTGCGCCAGCAGGCTGCGCAGTTCGCGTTTGACGTCGGCGCTGCCGTCGGCCTGGTCGATGAAGGCGCCACGCTGCGCCGGGGGCTGGGCCAGCGCCTGGTCGAACAGGGTCTTGACGAGGGCCCAGTCGGGCGGCGGCGTGGGCATGCAGGGGCGGGGCCGGGGGCGGGGTGGGAGTAGGTGGGCCGGTTGAGGATGTAGCCGCTGCAGGTGTCAGCGTTCCGACTTCAGGCGTGCCACGACGATGCTAGTGGCGCTGGCCAGGCCTTGCCCGATGACGGCTGGGTACTTCTGCGCGTCGGCCACCACTTCCATTTCACTGCTGCTGCTGGTGTCGCGGCTGCCCACAGCCAGCTTCAGCAGTTCCACCGCCACGGCGCCGACGACTTCGCCCGTGCTGGCGGCCTTTTCGCGCACCTCGGCGAAGGCCGCGGCGTCCAGCGTCAGGCTGTGCTTCAGCGTCAGCGTGCTGCGGTAGGCGCCGGTCTGCACGCCCACCATCAGGTTGTCGATGCGCGGCTGGGCCCTGCCGCTGGTGGCCGCGGTGTTCGACAGCCGGCCCAGGAAGCCGCTGGAGTCGTTCGACAGCTGGGCGAAGTTCACGCGCACGCGCACCTCGATCAGGCTGGCGTCCAGTTCCTTGGCCAGCTGCAGGGTGTCGCCCATGGCGCCCACGGCCGAAAAGCCGGTGCCGATGCTGGACAGCGCACTGAACAGGCTCTGGCTCTGACTGCTGCCGCCGTTGCCCATGCGCGCAAAGCCGTACACGCCCAGGCCCTGGGGCGACGCCTGCACCGCGCTGCTGCCGGCAGTGGACCCCGGCACGCCGCTGGCCACCAGCTTGGCATAGGTGGGCGAGCCCTGGAAGGCCTGCGGGCCCAGCACTTCCAGCCCGCTGGCCTGCAGGTCGGCCAGGAACTGCCGGTACAGCGCGTCGGTGATGGCCTGGAATTCGGGCTGGCCCACGCCCAGCAGCTTGTAGTACAGCGACGACGAAGCCCGGCCGGCCGAGGCGAAGCCCGAGGTCTGCGCGCTGACACTGTCGGCGGTGATGAACTCGACCATGAACACCGGCACGGCCACGCGGCGCAGGCCCTTCAGCGCCTGGGTGTCGGCCACCGTGAAGCCTGCGGCGGCCACCGCAGCCGGGTCGAAGGCGGCCCCCACGGCCAGCGGCGTGGTCTCGTCCTTGGCCTGGACGGGCATGACGCAGCAGGCCAGGCACAGCGCGGCGGCCAGGCCGGCACGAGCGACAGGGCTAGGGGCGGGGCGTGCAGCGGGGCGTGCAGCGTGAGGTGTAGCTGGGCGTGAGGGGGCGCTATGAGCGGACGGCATGCTGGCTTCCAGAGATGAGCAAGGTGGCTCTCCGGTAACGCAGCTGCGCGCAGGCAAAAAGCTCACGGCAGCGCGCCGTGCCCATTCGTCCACAGCAGCGCCAGCGCTTTGCCGCACACAATCTGCTGATGGAAGAGCCCAGAGCGGTGCTGGACGACGTGACGCAATGGCTGCAGGCGCTGGAAGCGCAGGCCACGCAGACTGCCCAGACGGGCCCGGTGGCCCACGACGATCCCGGCACCGGGCCGCTTCGCGCGGGCGCTGCTGCCGACCGTCTGTTCGTGGCGCTGTACAGCGAATTGAAGCGCAGTGCGGCGCAGCAGATGCGCAAGGAATACGCCGGCCACACGCTCAGCGCCACGGCGCTGACGCACGAAGCCTGGTTTCGACTGACCGAGCAAACGCGCACCCAGTGGCAAAGCCGCAGCCACTTCCTGGGCATGGCGGCCATCATGATGCGGCGCATCCTCGTCAACCACGCGCTGGCCAAGCAGGCGGCCAAGCGCGACGCCGCGCTCGTGTCGCTGACGCTGACCGAAGCGCAGGAAGTAGCCGGCGCCGGCACGGACCCGGACGTGGTGCGCGTGCACGAAGCCTTGCTGGCCTTCGAACAGGTCGACGCCCGCGCCGCGCGCGTGGTGGAACTGAAGTTCTTCGGCGGGCTGGAGATCGAAGAGATCGCCGAACTGACCGGCCTGAGCCCGGCCACCGTCAAGCGCGACTGGGCGCTGGCGCGGGCCTGGCTGCACCGCGAACTGAGCGACGGCGCCTAGGCGCGCGGCACCGCGCGTTGTGGCGCTGGGCCCGCGGGCAGGTCGTCAGCCTGGCGGTCAGCCTTGGTCGCGCGCCAGGCGTTCGCTGCGCCAGTAGACGTCGTCGCCGCCCAGGCCGTCCAGGTTGGCGCGGTTCAGCACCCGGGCCAGCACGAACAGCAGGTCGCTCAGCCGGTTCAGGTACTGGCGCGGCGCGTCGTTGACGGCTTCGGCCGCGGCCAGGGCGACGACGGCGCGTTCGGCGCGCCGCGCCACGGTGCGGCTGACATGCGCCAGCGCCGCGCTTCGCGTGCCGGCCGGCAGGATGAATTCCTTCAACCGCGGCAGCTGTTCGTTGTAGTGCGCCAGGGCTTCGTCCAGGCGCAGCACGGCGTCCATCTTCAGCAGGGTGAAGCCGGGAATCGACAGTTCGCCGCCCAGGTTGAAGAGCTCGTGCTGCACCACGACCAGCAGCTCGCGCACGTCGGGCGGCAGCGGTTCGGCCAGCAGCACGCCCAGGCCGCTGTTCAGTTCGTCGACGTCGCCCATGGCCTGCACGCGCAGGTGGTCTTTCGGCACGCGGCTGCCGTCGCCCAGGCCGGTGCTGCCGTCGTCTCCGGTACGGGTGGCGATCTGTGTCAGGCGGTTGCTCATGAGCTGGCGGCGGTAGCAGGTAGAACCGCGATTGGACCACCACCCGGGCCGGGTGCGCTGGTGGCGGCTGGCTGGCCTAGCATCGAGCCCCGGCGCGCGGTCTCTGCGTCCAGCCTTCCTGCCAACACCTCCGGAGCACGCCATGAATGCTGCCCTGCCCCCCTCTGCCCTGGGCCAGGCCGAACGCCGCCCGCTGCCACCGGCCCTGCTGGCGGCGCTGCGCGCGCGCTTCGGCGAACGCTGCAGCACGGCCAGCGCCGTGCGTGAACAGCATGGCCGGGACGAAAGCACCTACCCGCTGACACCGCCAGACGCCGTGGTGTTCTGCGACAGCACGGCCGACGTGGCGGCCGTGGTGGCCCTGGCGCATGAACACGCCGTGCCCGTCATTCCGTTTGGCGTGGGCAGTTCGCTCGAAGGCCACCTGCTGGCGGTGCAGGGCGGCATCAGCGTGGACCTGAGCCGCATGACGCAGATCGTGGCCGTGAACCCCGACGACCTGACGGTGACGGTGCAGGCCGGCGTGACGCGCGAACAACTGAACCGCGAGATCAAGGACACGGGCCTGTTCTTCCCCATCGACCCCGGCGCCAACGCCAGCCTGGGCGGCATGGCGGCCACACGCGCCAGCGGCACGAACGCGGTGCGCTACGGCACCATGCGCGAAAACGTGCTGGGCCTGACGGTGGTGACGGCCAGCGGCGAGGTCATCAAGACCGGCACGCGCGCCAAGAAGTCTTCCGCCGGCTACGACCTGACGCGCTTGTTCGTCGGCAGCGAAGGCACGCTGGGCGTGATGACGGAAATCACGCTGAAGCTCTACCCGCTGCCCGAAGCCGTGAGCGCCGCGGTCTGCCACTTCCCCAGCATCGACGCGGCGGTGCGCACGACGATCCAGATCATCCAGATGGGCGTGCCGATCGCGCGCTGCGAACTGCTGGACGCGCACGCCATCCGCGCCGTGAACGCGCATTCGAAGCTCAGCCTGCGCGAAGCGCCGATGCTGCTGATGGAATTCCACGGCAGCCCGGCCGGCGTGCAGGAACAGGCCGAGACCGTGCAGGCCATCGCCAGCGACTTTGGCGGCGACGCCTTCGAATGGGCGACCACACCCGAAGCCCGCACCAAGCTGTGGACGGCGCGGCACCAGGCCTACTTCGCCGCCATCCAGACGCGCCCGGGCTGCCGCAGCCTGAGCACCGACACCTGCGTGCCCATTTCCGCGCTTGCCGAAAGCATCAACGCGTCGGTGGACGAAGCCGAAGCCGCCGGCCTGCCGTACTGGATCGTCGGCCATGTGGGCGACGGCAACTTCCACCTGAGCTACCTGCTGGACCCGAGCGACCCCGCCGAGATGGCCACCGCCGAACGCCTGAGCGAACAGATGGTGCAGCGCGCCATCCGGCTGCAGGGCACCTGCACGGGCGAACACGGCATCGGTCTGCACAAGATGGGCTACCTGGTGGACGAAGCCGGTGCTGGCGCAGTCGAGCTGATGCGCAGCATCAAGCGCGCGCTGGACCCGAAGAACATCATGAACCCGGGTAAGGTCGTCGCGTTCTAGCTGCGACGCCACGGCCCGCCCCGCCCCCGAAAGGAACTCGCCATGGCTGATGCTGGGAAAGACACCGTGCAGCGCGTGCTGGGCGAGCTGCTGCGCGCGCCGGAGCCGCTGCGCGACCTGGAGGTGGAGCGCGCGCTGACGCGGCTGAAGGCCGCACGCGGCGACGCGCCTTACCTGCTGCTGCACCGCGTGCTGGTGCTGGAAACCGCGCTGCTACAGCTGCGCCAGCGGGCGGTGACGGCGGTGCCAGCGGCTGCATCTGCGTCGGCCCAGCCGCAGGCGCGCAGCTTCCTGCGCGACGCGGCTGTGGTGACCCTGGGGGTGGTGGCTGGCCAGGCGGTGTGGGACGGCATGGCCGCTGTCGAGCCTGGCGCCTTGCCCGCCCCCACACTGGACCCGACTGGCTTGCTGGACGCAGACGGGCTGGACGGCCTGCTGGACTGAACGCACCCATTCTGTGCCGGTTGCGCTGAAGCCGGGTTGCGAAGCTGCGCTTATGGTCAAAATGGGGGCGGTGCGGGCTTCTCAGTTCGGCTCGGCGCCAGCTGCTGGCTGCGCTGCCAGGTAGGCGGCCACGACGTCGGCCAGATCGTCAGGCAGCAGTTCGTCTTCCGCAGGCGCGGGCGCGCCGTCGGCCAGCAGCAGGCGCAGCACTTCGGCGTAGTGGCCACCGGCCACGGGTTCATTGCAGGCGGCGTGCAGGCAGCTGCCCTGCGCGGTGCCGCCGTAGCCATTGCGTTCATGCCAGCGCGCGCCGTGCTGCAGCAACAGCGCCACCATGGCTGCGTCACCGCGAAAGGCGGCCTGGTTCAGCGCGCTGGCCTGCCAGGGGCCGGGCACGCTGACGGGCCAGCCCAGTGCCAGCATCAGGTGCACAGCGCCCAGGGCGCCGCGCTGCGCCTGTTCGGGCAGCAGCTGCAGGTCGCTGGGCGACAGTTCGCCGATCAGGCCGGGCCTGCCGGCCAGCAGCGCGCGGGCGGTGGCTTCGTCGGCGGCGGCGCAGGCCGCGAGGAAGCGTTCGTGCAGGTTGTCGGGCGGTTGCTGGCCGTGCTGGGCCAGCCAGGCCAGCAGGTCGGTCCTGCCGGCGCGCGCGGCATACCAGGCCAGGTTGCGGCCGTGGGCGTCGCGCGCATGGATGTCGGCGCCGTGCTGCACCAGGCATTGCAGCTGCGCCAGGCTGCGGCCACGCAGCACGGCGTGGTGCAGCGGGCGCGTGCCGCCGGTGACGGTGGGCGACAGCTCGTTGGCATCCGCCCCCAGCGCCAGGCATTGCTGAAGATGCGGCAGCGAATCGAAATCCAGCTGGCGGAACAGCGCGTTGGTACCCCGCCAGCGTGCGCCGGCGGCCACCAGGGCGTCGAGGATGCGGCGGTCTTCCTGTTCGACGGCGTGATAAAGCGATTCGTTGTCGTTCGGGTCGGCCCCTGCGGCCAGCAGGGCCTGCACCAGGGCCAGGCTCTGGGCGCGCGCCAGGGCGCCATACAGCGCGGGCAGCGGACGTTCAGCGGCATCGGGGTCGGGCAGGCCGGCGTTGGGGTCTGCGCCAGCGGCCAGCAGGCGCTGCAGCTGGGCCAGCAGGACGGCTTCGAAGCCCACCCGCGCCAGTGAAGAGAAGGCCACCAGCGCCAGCGGCGGCGCGCCCCAGGGTGCCAGCGGCGTGTTTGGGGGCAGATCGTCGGGCGCTTCGCCCAGCAGCAGGGACAGGGCTGGCGGGCGCAGCGCGGGCCGGGCCAGCAGCAGGGCCAGGGCTTGTGCCGGGCGCGGCGCGTCGTAGCCCCGGCCCAGGGCCAGGGCCAGCACGCGTTCGGTGTAGGCGGCGTCGTCCAGCGCGGCGGCGCGGCGACGGTCCACTTCGGCCATCAGGGCTGCCCAGCTGGGCTGCCCCAGTTCGCGCGCCAGCACCAGCTGGGCCTGCATCAGCCGGGGTGGTGGTGGCAAGCGGTAAGGCTCGGCGCGCTGCAGGGCGGCCGTGTCGCCAGCGCGCCAGGCGCGCAGCAGGTCTTTGGCCTGCCGGCGCAGCTGGTCGGGGTCGGGGTGGGCAGCCAGCGTGCGCGGGGCTGGGGGGGTGTCGTTCGACATGGGTCCTCCGTGCGTGGGGGCCTGTGATCCGCGCGTGCAGGCCGCACAAAGGATGAGGTTCAACGCGTGGCGCGCGCAGCCAGTGGGCGCAGCCCTTTCCGCGGATCCGGTGGCGCCTGGCGCGCGCCGGCGCGATGGTGGCACCGGGCGCGGCGCGGCGTCAAGGTCGGCAACAGAGGCACCGCGGGCCGGCGGCGCGCGCTCACTGGGGCGCGGGCACCGTCCAGGTCTTGGTCACGTCGCCTTTGCCATTGGCGCTTTCCAGCTGCACACCAAAGCCCCACAGCCGTGCCACGTGTTTCAGCACTTCGGTGGCGGTGTCGTGCAGCGGGCGGTCGTTGTGCTGGAAGTGGCGCAGCGTCAGGCTGCGATCGCCCCGCAGGTTCACGTTCCAGACCTGGATGTTGGGCTCGCGGCTGCCCAGGTCGTACTGGCGGCTGAGCATTTCACGCACGCGGCGGTAGCCGGCGTCGTCGTGGATGGCGGCCACTTCCAGTTCGCTGTCCTTTTCGTCGTCGCGGATGGCGAACAGCCGCAGGTCGCGCATCAGCTTGGGGCTCAGGTACTGGCCGATGAAGCTTTCGTCCTTGAAGTTGCGCATGGCGTGGTCCAGCACCGGCAGCCAGGGCTTGCCCACCATGTCAGGGAACCAGGCGCGGTCCTCTTCCGTGGGGTTTTCGCAAATGCGCTTCATGTCGGTGTACATCGCAAAGCCCAGCGCATACGGGTTGATGCCGCTGTACGCGCGGTGGCCCACCGGGGGCTGGTAGATCACGTTGGTGTGGCTCTTGAGCCATTCGATCATCACGCCGTCGGTCAAAAAGCCGTCGTCGTACATCGTGTTCAGCAGCTTGTGGTGCCAGAAGGTGGCCCAGCCTTCGTTCATCACCTGCGTCTGGCGCTGCGGGTAGAAGTACTGCGCGACCTTGCGCACGATGCGCACGATTTCCCGCTGCCAAGGTTCCAGCAAGGGCGCGTTCTTCTCGATGAAGTACAGCAGGTTCTCCTGCGGTTCATCGGGGAAGCGCTTGGCTTCCGATGCTGCGCCGGCTTTTTCAGCGGCCTTGGGCAAGGTGCGCCACAGGTCGTTCACCTGCTGCTGCGCGTAGGCTTCGCGGTCCTTGCGCTCGGCCAGTTCCTGCGCCAGGGTCTTGCGGCTGGGGCGGCGGTAGCGGTCCACGCCGTGGTTGGCCAGGGCGTGGCAGCTGTCGATGAACTCTTCCACCGCATCGAGCCCGTGCTTTTCCTCGCAGGCCGCGACGTAGTTCTTGGCGTAGACCAGGTAGTCGATGATGGACCCGGCATCGGTCCTCATCCTGAACAGGTAGTTGCCCTTGAAGAAGCTGTTGTGCCCGTAGGCCGCGTGCGCGATGACGAGCGCCTGCATCGCCATCGTGTTTTCCTCCATCAGGTAGCTGATGCAGGGGTTGCTGTTGATGACGATCTCGTAGGCCAGGCCCATGTGGCCGCGCTTGTAGTTCTTCTCGGTGCTGATGAATTCCTTGCCGTAGCTCCAGTGGCGGTAGTTCACCGGCATGCCCACGCTGGCGT
>JAIXRN010000078.1 GCA_027485165.1 Rubrivivax sp. | reverse complement strand
GATACGAGGTCATCCACGGAAGACCCCCGGCGAACATCGAGATTCGCCGTCCGGACGGCAGCCGGATCGCCCTCCACGACGACCGGGTCGAGCGCCTGGCTGCGGAGCTGTGTCTCGCCGCGGGCCTGCGCTCGGACCGCCAGGTGCTGATCATCGAGGCCAGCGGGCTCCGGGAGTCGGACTGAACCCGCGGGACGGTCGCGCGTGAGCCGGATTCCGGTGAATACCGCGCGGTATTTCGTTGCGGAAGGGTCCGAGATTCCCAACACTGTAGCCATGCGCCGGACTCCCCCCATCCTCGCCATCGCTGTCGCCGCCACCCTCGCCGGTCTTGCCGTCGGAGGTCCGGACGTCGACGAGAGCACGAGCGTTCGTCCGGACGCCGGCTCGACCACGAAGACGGCGAAGGTCGCCAAGGGCAACGGAACGGTCAGCTCGGCGCGGGGAGCGACGAGCGTCGGCGTGCTCGCCGGCGACTCGGTCGACATGTTCCTGGTGCAGATCGCCAACACGACGACGTTCTCCGCGACGATCGCCACGCCCGCGAGCTTCGACACGCAGCTCTTCCTGTTCCGGCTGACGCCCGACTCCACCGGCCAGCTCGCGAACGCCTTCGCCATGGTCGCGAACGACGACGCGCTGGCGAACTCCGGGTGGTCGAGGATCACCTTCCCGTCCCCGTCGAACTTCGGACCCGGCACCTACGCCATCGCGGTCGCGCCGCGCGGCGTGCGCCCGTTCAGCTACAGCATTCCGTCGGGGACCGGCGGTCCCGGGACGCGTACGCCGACGCAGATGTTCACGACCAATCTCGTGGGCGCGCAGACACCGGTCGTGACGACCGCGCCGCTGCGGACCTGGGACGGCGCCCCGACCGGCGCCGGCCCGTACGTGATCCAGTTCACCGGTTGCACCCTGATCCCGCTCGGGAACGGCCCCGACCGCTGCGGCGACGTGTTCTCTGGGAGCTGCTTCGAGGCACATACCCTGCCGGCCTGCGACGACGAGCAGTGCTGCCGGATCGTGTGCTCGATCGACCCCTACTGCTGCACGACGAGCTGGGACGCCAACTGCGCCAACGTCGCGCAGCAGAACTGCCCGAGCTGCGGTCCGGCGCAGTCCGCCTGCCCCGGCGACGTCAACGGCGACGGCGTCGTGAAGGGCGCGGGCCTCGGCGGCGGGCTGAACGCCAGGGGTCAGTGCAACTGACGATCCTCCGTCCACGGATCCCTGCAGTCCGGGCGGCAAGGAATCCGGGAATTGCCCTTGGCAAGGACGAGCCGGCGCGGCACACTGGGTGAATGAATTTCCACGCACGGCACCACGCCTGTCGGCTCTCCGCGGCGCTCGCGCTGCTGCTTGCCAATGTCGCGCTCGGCGGACCCGACGTTGACGAGAGCACCAGCACCCGGCCCGATGCCGGCTCGACGGTCAAGTCCGCGAAGGTCGCCAAGGGCGAAGGAATCATCCAGTCGGCCCGGGGCACGCTGGCCCTCGGTTTCGTCGCTGGTGATGCCGTGGACATGTTCCTCGTGCGCGTGAAGGACCCGGCGAATTTCTCCGCCTCGGTGGTCAGCGCGGATTTCGATCCGGCGCTCTTCCTCTTTCGCGTGACGACGGACAACTCCGGGAATCCGGAGGACGGCTTCGGGGTGTCCGCCAACGACGACAACGGCGTGGGGGATCCGTTCTCGAAGGTCGTCTTCCCTCCGGCGCCCGCCTATCCCGCGGGGGTGTACGCGATCGCGATCGCCTCCGGCGGGACCCTCCCGGCCACGTACCCGAGCGGCGGCCCCCGGTCACCCCAACCGGTGTTCACGTACGACCAGTACGACCTGATGACCCCGACCGGTGCGGGCTTCGAGTACCCGCTGCGGATCTGGGACGGGCGCCAGTCCGGCGGCGGCGAGTACGTGATCGAGGTCTCCGGAGCCGAGCTGATCCCGACGGAGTTCTCGGGTGTCTGCGGCGACATCTTCTCGGGCGACTGCATGCTCCCGCACGCGGCGAAGGGCTGCGACGACCCGTCGTGCTGCACGCTCGTCTGCGACATCGACCCGTACTGCTGCGGCGCGGAGTGGGACTCGAACTGCGCCGGGATCGCCTTCCAGAACTGCCAGTCCTGCTCGGGCGCACCGGCCGCGTGCCCGTCCGACCTGGACGGGAACGGGACGGTGGACGGGGGCGACCTCGCGATGATGCTCGGCGACTGGGGTCAGTGCAACTGAGCCGCCGCGCGGGCGCGCGCGAGTTCCTCGGTGGCGGCCACGGTGTCGGCGTGCGACTCGCCGAACCGGAGCGCGTAGATCGACGCGGCACGCTCGAGCGGCTCGATCGCGTCGGCACTCCGTCCCTGCTTCGCGCGGACGCCCGCGATGTTCATGAGCGTGCGCGCGACCAGCGGGTCGTCCTTGCCGCGGGTGCGCTCCATCACGCGCAGCGCGTCGACGTAGTCGCGCTCCGCGTCCGCGAGGAGCCCCGCCTGCTCGCGGACGGTGCCGCGGTTGTTGACGGCCTGGTAGCGCTCGCGTGAATCCGGGGCGATGCGGGTCCACATCGCGACGGACTCGTCGATGAGCCGCATGGCGGACTCGATGTCGCCGAGCCTGCGCTCCGTGGCGGCGAGGTGCTGGAGCGTCATGGCCACCTCCGCGCCGTCGGCATCGCCGAGCGCGCCGCGGCGGAGGGTGAGCGCCTCCGCGTAGGCGGCCTTCGCGTCCCCGAATCGATCGGCGTAGTACCGGGACCGGCCAAGGTTGTGGAGGGCCTCGCCGAGGAGCAGGTCCGCCGCCCTGCCCGGCTTCGCGTCCCGTTCGATGCGGCGCGCTGCGACGACCTGCTCGAAGAGCCGGCCCGAGCCATCGGCGTCCTTGAAGGAGAGCCGCGCGGTACCGAGCGCCTGGCGCATCGACGCGAGCGCGCCCGGCTGGCGCTCGAGGCGGCCGTCGAGTTCCTCCTCCACGAGCCGGAGGAAGTCGAGCGCACCCATGCCGGCATTGGCCTTGCCGCCGGTCGGGTCGACCGCCGCGATCGATTGCTGGAAGGCCTGCAGCGTGTCGTCGGCGAGGCGGCGCTGGGACTCGGCCTCGCGATAGAGCCAGGCGAAGGTGACGACGCCCGCAAGGAGCATGCCCACGGCGACCGCGGCCGCCGAGACGCCGTAGCGGTGGCGGGAGACGAACTTGCGGACCACGTACGCGCCCGACGGGGGGCCGGCGGAGACCGGAAGCCTGGCCTGATGGCGGCGAAGGTCCGACGCGAGCTCGGAGGGCGACGCGTAGCGCCGGTCACGGTCCTTCTCGAGGCACCTGAGGCAGATCCAGTCGAGGTCGTCGCGGAGCTGGCGCAGGAGGGCGTCGGGCGTGGTGCGGCGCGCCTCGGCGACCGCGCGCGCGGCTGCCGCGTCCGCGCGTACGAGCGCGGCGAGACGCTCCGACGGTCGAGGCGGGACGGCCTCCAGGATGCGCTGGCGCATCGCGGACATCCCCTTCGCGCGCAGCTCGGCGGGGTCGAACGGCAGCAGCCCGGCGAGCAGCTCGTAGAGCGATGCGCCGAGCGAATACACGTCCGCGCGGGTGTCGACGTCCGCGCCGTCGGCCTGCTCGGGGCTCATGTAGTCGGGCGTCCCCATGATCTGGCCGCCCATCGTGGCCACGGTGCTGTCCGAGAGCCGGTCGACCGTCGCCTTCGCGATTCCGAAGTCGACCACCTTCGGGAAGATGCCGCTCTCCGTCCGCGAGCAGAGGATGTTGGCGGGCTTGAGGTCGCGGTGCACCACGCCCTTCGCGTGCGCGTGCTGGATTGCCTCGCACACGCGGAGCATCAGGTCGATCCGTTCCGGGACGGTGAGCCGCTCGCGATCGGCGAACGCGAGGAGCGGCTCGCCGCGGACGAACTCCATCGCGAAGAAGGGACGGCCGTCCGGCGTCACGCCCGCGTCGAGGACCTTGGCGACGCACGGGTGCTCCATGCGGGCGAGCGCCTGACGCTCTCCCTCGAACCGGATGAGCACCTCCGCGGTGTCCATGCCCGGCTTCAGGAGCTTGACGGCGACGGTGCGGCGGACGGGCTTCTCCTGCTCGGCCTCGTAGACGACGCCGAAGCCGCCCTCCCCGAGGACGCGCGTCAGCCGGAACGCGCCGAGGGAGGTGCCGGGCGCGAGGTGGCCGGAGGGCCGTCCGAACGGGCTTCCCGACGACGGGACGACGGTCGCGTCCGCGTTGCCGCCGACCGGCACGATCGTGGGTTCGTCCGTCACCGATCGCCCCCCGGCGCGCGGCGGAGGTCGCCGTGCAGGTCGTCCTCCTCGATGGGTCGTCCGATGGCGTAGTCGCCGCGGAACCAGCGCCCGAGGTCAGCCATGCGACAGCGGTCGGAGCAGAACTGGGCACCGGTACCGGGCGTGATGGTCGCACCGCAGCCCTTGCATCGCAGCGAGGCGTCGACGGGGCGAACCCACTCGATCTCGATCTCGCGCAGGTCCTCGCCGGCGTGGCGGATCCGGACGTCGATGCGGACCGCGGGAAGCGCGGGCGCG
>JAIXRN010000046.1 GCA_027485165.1 Rubrivivax sp. | reverse complement strand
GGCCGCTCCAAGCGACGTGCAGCCTGGTCGCGAGCGCCTTGACGGCCGCAAGGCCGGCTCAAGTATCACGCTGGAACCCCCGCTCGGCGGGGGCACGGGGGTGCGAAACGGACGGGCCCGAAGGCCCAGAGCGGCCGAAGTCCGCTCTGGGCCGACTGCAGCCCTTCCGCATCACTCCTCAAACACCCGCCGCCCCGTCAGCCGGTGGTGTTCGCGCAGTGCAAAGCGGTCGGTCATGCCGGCGATGTAGTCGGCCACGGCACGGGGGGCGTCGGCGGCGGTGGCGAAGTCGGCCGGCATGGCTGCGGGGTCGGATCGGTAGGCTGCGAACAGCTCGGCCAGCGCGCTGCGCGCCAGGGCTGTGGTCTGCATGACCTGGGGGTGGCGGTACAAGGCGCTGAACAGGAAGCGCTGCAGGGCTGTCACGTCGGCCTGCAGACCCGCGCTGAAGCACACCAGCGGCGGGCAGTGGCGCGCAGCTTCGGCGTCAGCCGGTGCATGGGCCTGCAGGGTGGCCTGGGTGCTGGCGATCAGGTCAGCCATCTGCGCTGACAGCATGCGCCGAAGGGTTTCGAACAGCAGCCGGCGGCCAGGCACGGTGGCCAATGCCGGGTGTTCAGCCAGCACCTGCTGCTTGAAGCGGGCGAACAGGTCGACGTCGTCCAGCTGCGCCAGCGTGATCAGCCCCGACCTCACGCCGTCGTCGATGTCGTGGGCGTTGTAGGCCAGGGCGTCGGCCAGGTTCACCAGCTGGGCTTCCAGGCTGGGCTGGGTGCCATCGACGAAGCGCTGCGCCGGGCCATCGGGTTCGGCTTGCAGCAGCTGCCGGGCGTTGCGCGCCGAGCAGTGCTTCAGGATGCCTTCGCGCGTCTCGAACGTCAGGTTCAGGCCGTCGAAGGCCGGGTAGCGCGCTTCGAGCAAGTCCACCACGCGCAGGCTTTGCAGGTTGTGTTCGAAGCCGCCGTGGCTGCGCATGCAGTCGGCCAGCGCGTCCTGCCCGGCGTGGCCGAAGGGCGTGTGCCCCAGGTCGTGCGCCAGGGCGATGGCTTCGACCAGGTCTTCGTTCAGCTGCAGCGCGCGCGCGGCCGACCGGCCCAGCTGCGCCACTTCAAGCGAATGCGTCAGCCGGGTGCGGAACAGGTCGCCTTCGTGGTTGATGAAGACCTGCGTCTTGTAGACCAGGCGGCGAAAGGCTGTGCTGTGGACGATGCGGTCGCGGTCGCGCTGGTGTTCGTTGCGCGGCGGTGCGGCGGGCTCGGGCAGGCGCCGGCCGCGGCTGTGCTGCGGGTCGCTGGCCCAGCGGGCCAGCGGGGCCGGGTACGGGGGAAGGTCGAGCGGAAAGCTCACGCCCCGGCCGTGCCACCTGCCGCCGCGGCCGGCGCGGGGGGCAGGCTGTGGCGTTCGATCACGCGCGACACCAGCGCGTCCGGGGCCGGGCGCACCGTGGCCTGCCCGGGCCCTTCGATCAGCACGAAACGGATCTCGCCTGCACTGGCTTTCTTGTCCAGGCGCATCAGGTCCAGCCAGCGGCTGGCCGGCATCGCCGGCGCAGCCGTGGGCAGCCCGGCCGCGGCGATCAAGGCCTGCAGACGCTGCGCGAAAGCCGGGTCCACCAGGCCCAGGTCGGCCGACAGGCTGGCCGCCATCACCATGCCGCAGCCGACCGCTTCACCGTGCAGCCATTCGCCGTAGCCCAGGCCGGCTTCGATGGCGTGGCCGAAGGTGTGGCCGAAGTTCAGGATCGCGCGCAGGCCGCTTTCGCGTTCGTCCTGGCCCACCACCCAGGCCTTGATTTCGCACGACCGCTTCACGGCATGCGCCAGCGCCGCCGGGTCTCGGGCCAGCAGGGCCGGCAGGTTCGATTCGATCCAGCCGAAAAAGGCCATGTCGGCGATCGGCCCGTACTTGATGACCTCCGCCAGCCCGGCCGACAGCTCGCGCGGCGGCAGCGTGGCCAGCGTGGCCAGGTCGCAGACCACGCGCGCCGGCTGGTAGAAAGCGCCGATCATGTTCTTGCCCAGCGGGTGGTTGATGGCCGTCTTGCCGCCCACCGAAGAATCCACCTGCGCCAGCAGCGTGGTGGGCACCTGTACGAAGGGCACGCCGCGCATGTAGCTGGCAGCGGCAAAGCCCGTCATGTCGCCCACCACGCCACCGCCCAGGGCGAAGAGCACGGTTTGGCGGTCGCAGCCACGGGCCAGCAGATGGTCGAAGACGAGATTCAACGATTGCC
Organism: Rubrivivax sp.; assembly: GCA_027485165.1. GTDB lineage: Bacteria > Pseudomonadota > Gammaproteobacteria > Burkholderiales > Burkholderiaceae_C > Rubrivivax. Next base: position 45,860 of record JAIXRN010000046.1, on the reverse strand, counting down.
AGTCCTTGTGGGCTTCGCCATCGGGCAGCAGCACGGTGCTGACCTGCGCATAGTGCGGCGCCAGGGCCTGGCGCAGCGGCGCTTCGTACAGCGCGGCCACCGTGGGGTTGCTGACGATCACCGCCTGCGTGGCGCCGCCAGCATGCGGCAGCCCGGCCCAGGCCGCCGGCGTGGCCAGCAGGCCGGGCTGGATGAGGATGTCGTATCGGCTGTCGCGCGTGGCGACCTTGACGGCGTTTTCCAGCAGCGGGGTCATGGACCGGAGTTTAGGGCCGGGGTCTGGGGTGGACCGGCCCGCGCGCAGTGCCGTCCTCTTGCCTTGGCTTGTGCTGGAGGCAAAAAGCCCAGATCAGCACCAGGGCAGCAGCGCCGCCCGGCACAGCGTCGCTGGCCAGCTTGTGGTCCGGCGTGGCCAGCTTGCCCTGGTTCGCGGTGTCTTGCTGCACATAGGCCGGGTCGACAAGTGCAATCAGCACATCGACGTCCAGCAGAAAGCGCGTCCCGGCTGTTCGTGGCGCAGCTGGTTTACCAAAACCAGCGTGACGGGCGAACTGTTCTTGCCCTTGGCCAACATCGGCATGCGATTGCGCGGCGTGCGCCCAGCCTGTTGGCTGCGAGACAGCCCTTGCCTGGCGAGTTCGGCGATGACTTCACCGACCGACTTCTGCTCACGGTCAGCCAGATGCTTGGCCGCGGCCAGCACATCGTCGCCAATGGACAGGGTGGTCCTCATGGCATGCTTCGGTCAAATGGATGCCGCGCAGCCCACTTCGCGCATCAGGCATCAGGTATCAGGTGTCAGGTATCAGGCGTCAGCCTCAGGCAGCGGATAGAGCGCGTCGGGTCACCGATTCACCGTGGCAGGGCGGCGCTGCCTTTCGCTTCGCCCGTGTCGATGGGCGAAGGCACGCGGCCTGGGTCCACCAGGCCGGCCAGTTCCAGCTGCATCAGCACCATGCCCAGCAGGGCCTGCACCGAAGGCCGTGCCGATTCGACCACGAAGTGGGCGGTGCGGCGATACAGCGGGTCGCGTTCGCGGTAGAGCTCGCGCAGGCGCTTTTGCGGGTCGGCCACCTGCAGCAAGGGGCGCTGGGTGTCCTGGCGCAGCCGGCGGTGCAGTTCGTCGGGCGTGGACCGCAGGTAGAACACATGGCTGCGTGAATGCAGCGCGTCGCGGTTGGAAGGCCGCAACACGGCGCCGCCGCCCGTGGCCAACACGGTGCCTGGCAGGCCGGCCAGTTCGTCGATCATGTCCTGTTCGATGTCGCGAAACTTGTCTTCGCCCTGCGCGGCAAAGAAGTCGCGGATCGGTGTGCCGATACGGCGTTCTATCTCCGTGTCGCTGTCGACGAAGCGCACGCCCAGTTGCCGCGCCAGGTGGCGCCCGACCGTGGACTTGCCACAGCCGGGCATGCCGACCAGGGACAGGCTGAGAGTGTTCAATCAGTGTCGGTACACACGCCGCTTGCAACCCCATCAGCGGTTACAGATCCGGCGCCGTACGGGCTAACTACGAAGGCAGGTGCCACATTGGCATCAGTCACGGCTGAAGCAGGATAAGGCAAGTTCCCCAATCCGTAATACTGGCCGACGTAGCGTGCACGGGCCTCGGTACCTGCGATGCCGGACGCGGTAACCGTAATCACGAAGTCAACCCAGGACGCAACGTTCTGCCCATATTCAATCTGGATGATGGCGAGCCCAGAACTGTCTGTACGCGGTGAACCTACTACACGCACTGCAACGTCGGCCTTCCGGGGATCGATGTCTCCATTCCAGTTCAGGTCTTCCTGGCGTATAGCGATGGCCGGCGCGGTGGCGCCGCTTACGAATGGCGGTGCTTCGCGGACCCCGTTGCGGTTGAAGTCTTCGTTGGGGCAAATCGGTTGCGGTGGACTGGTAGCAGGCTGCTGTTCCCAGGACGAGGAGGAGCTGTTCCACCGCCAGTTCTGGTTACTTGCAAGCTGGACTCTCTGCACCCACGCATTGCTTCCTGTGCTGAAGAAATACCGACCTTTGAGGTAGCCAGTGAGATCGACCGAAGGGGTGATCAGGATGTCGGCTTTAGCTTGGCCAGCCGCATCGACAACCATCACCACGTATTCCTTTATGTAGGTGAGACCGGCTGCTCCTGACTTGATCAGGTTGTTGGTCCGGATGTTGACCGACAACGCCTCCGACGCAATGGTGAGCGTGGCGCTGATCTGCCGGTTGACAGGGCACGCTGCAAGTGGGTCGAAGTCGTCGACGCCCCAACAGCCGCGAACGGTGATCCCATTCGTCGGGCTGGAGCGCTGGCCTGGAGTAAAGACCCCTCGCGCGACCCCTGTTGCATCAGAGAATGCGTAGGTGCCCCCGCCCAGTTGCGTTGCTGTTCCGTCGCTACTGTTCGCAGGATCTACGCTGAACCTGACACGCACATTGGGTACCGGGCTGTTGTTAACACCCAAGAACAAAGCGCGCAATTCAACCTGGTTGGTGGTACTACCTGCAGCATTGACCGATACAACACTAGGGGTTGGCGTGAGTGATGCGGATTGGGGCAATGCAGCAGTAGGTAGGGTGTTGCCGACGGCCTGGACCGCGATGACTTGCACACGCGTGTCGCCAGCAGCAGTTGCGCTTACCTGCAAGGTCTGCGCGGAGTTAGGAGCTGCGTATCGGTAGCGGAACCGCCCGTTAGGGTCCGTCAGCCCTGATGCGCTAGGTAGCCCCGGCGAAGTCACCGTAATGCTCTGCGCAGCCATGGGTGTTTCAGTCGCGTCTACCAGGCGATATTCGATCTCGTTATCAACACTGCCGGCATCAACCCGCGGCGAAAACGACGCTGATAGAGTCGCGCCAACAACAGCGACAGTTGCCGAGCGCGTAACCAAACCGCTCGTCGCAGTAATTGTGATCGAGCGGTTGGATCTGTCCGCACCCACGCCAATGGCTGCAGTAACGACACCCGCGATGTTAGTTGTAGAGCTGCTCACTGTTGCTACTGCATTGTTGTCGACACTGATCGACACAGGAATGCCAGGTAGCGCGTTGCGATTGCCGTCGACTGCTGTGACTGTCGCCGTTACGCTGGCACTGCCCGTGTTAGCAACTGTTCCCGCCGACAATGCAATGCTCAGGTCTGAAGCGACTGGTACCGTGGATGTCGTTGGAACCACCTGTAGCGTGGTTGTGCGCGGCGATAGGCCAACGGCAGTGGCAGTGACCGTGATGGTACGAAGGGAGGAGTCCGAACCAATGCCTATGACTCCGGTAACAGCACCATTTGCGCCTGTGGTCGAGCCGCTGGGCGCGACCGTAGCGCCAGCGTTGACGCTGATTGCCACAACAGCGCCAGGCAAGACATTACGACGGGCATCAAGCGCCGTCGCTGTTGCGGTTACGCTTTGCGCCCCGCTTGAAGAAATGGTTGGCGCGCTCAAGGTGAGCAGCAAGTCTGCAGGTGCCGCTGTAGATTGACCTCCTACTTCTTGTACCGTCAACTGAGCGGTACGAGATATCGTTCCAGTCGTGGCCGTCACGGTGATGACGCGCGTCGAACGGTCCGTCCCGATCCCAATGGCAGCGCTCAGTTGTCCGGAAGTGCCGGTCTGTTGTCCTGCGGGTGTGGCGATCGCATTGTTGTTGACAGAGAAAGTCACTGGCACCCCTGCCAGGGTGTTGCGATTCGCATCCAGGGTTGTGGCCGTAGCCACAACCGACTCGCCACCGCTGTTGGCAACCGTACTCGCACTCAGCGACAGCACCAGATCTGAGGCGGTTGGGGGCGTGGCTGTAGGCGTCGATGTGCCCCCCCCACTTCCCGATCCAGACCCACCAAAGCCGGATGTGCCAGCATCGCCGCCACCGCCGCCACAGGCAGTCAGTGTTAGCAGGACGCAGATAGAAAAAATGCGCTGAAGGATTGTCATGGTCAGTTTCCTGCGCTTGGCAGCGCGGGTGAACGGAAGTCGGTTACGAGAACGGGCATGTGCCGGTTGCGTAGCGCTGGTGGCGGGCCCGCTAGCGCGCGGCCGAGCGGTCGGTCACGATCTTGGGGGTGATGAACACGAGCAGCTCAGTCTTGTTGATGCTGCGCACACGGTTTTTGAACAGGTTGCCCACGTAGGGGATGTCACCCAGCACCGGCACCTTATTGATTTCGTTGCGCTCGTCCTGCGTGAAGATGCCGCCGATCACGACCGTGCCGCCGTTTTCCACCAGCACCTGGGTTTGCACCTGCTTGGTGTTGATGGCCGGGCCGGCGGCGGTCAGCGCGCCGCGGCTGTCCTTGTTCACCAGCAGGTTCAGGATGACGTTGCCCTCGGGCGTGATCTGCGGCGTCACTTCCAGGCTCAGGCTGGCCTTCTTGAACTGCACCGCGGTGGCGCCGCTGCTGGTGGCCTGCTGGTAGGGAATTTCTTCGCCCTGTTCGATGCGCGCCTTCGTCTGGTCGGCCGTGATGATGCGCGGGCTGCTGACGATGTTGCCCTTGCCTTCGGCTTCCAGCGCTGACAGTTCCAGGTTCAGGAAGCGGTTGCTGGAAGCACCGAACAGGCTCAGCGCGAACTGGGCAGGCGTTGCGCCGCCAAAGGACGTGGTGTTGGCCGGCAGGTTCACGAACTGTGAATCGGGCAGGTAGCTGGTCGACGTGTTCGGCGTCTGGCCCGTGGTGACGCCGATGCTGCTGTAGTTGCCGCCGATGGCCACGTAGTTCTGGCCGCTGACGCTGTAGCCCGGCGTGCCGCCGCGCAGGCCGCGCAGGTCGGTGCCGCCCAGCTTCACGCCCAGCGCACGCCCGAAGCTGTCGTCGGCTTCGACGATGCGCGCTTCGATCAGCACCTGGCGTACGGGGATGTCGATCTTGGCGATCAGGGACTGGATCTCTTCCAGCTTGCCCGGGATGTCGCTGACGAACAGCTGGTTCGTGCGCGTTTCAAAGATGACGCTGCCGCGCGGTGACAGGATGCGGGTGTTGGTAGACCCACCACCACCGCCGCCGCCGCCCTGGCTCAGGTTCTGCCCGGTCAGGCCCTTGGCCACTTCCTCGGCCTTGGTGTAGTTCAGCTGGAAGCTCTGCGTGCGCAGGGGTTCCAGTTCTTCGATCTTCTTCTTCGCTTCCAGGTCCACCTGTTCCTTGGCGGCCAACTCGTCCTTGGGGGCGATCCACAGCACGTTGCCGTTCTTGCGCACGCCCAGGCCCTTGGCCTGCAGGATGATGTCCAGCGCCTGGTCCCAGGGCACGTCTTTCAGGCGCAGGGTGACGGTGCCGGTGACGGTGTCGCTGGTGACGACGTTGAAGTTGGTGAAGTCGGCGATCACCTGCAGCAGCGCGCGCACTTCGATGTTCTGGAAGTTCAGGCTCAGCTTCTCGCCTTGGAAGCCCACGCCCTGCGTCAGCTTGTTGGGGTCGATCTTCACCGGGCGCACTTCCAGCACGAACTGGTTGTCGCTCTGATAGGCGCTGTGTTCCCAGGCGCCCGTGGGTTCGACCACCATGCGCACGCGGTCGCCAGCCTGGAAGGTGCTGACACTCTTGACCGGAGTGCCGAAGTCGGTGACGTCCAGCCGGCGGCGCAGGCTGTCGGGCAGGGTGCTGCGCAGGAATTCCACCACCAGGCTCTGGCCCTGCTGGCGGATGTCCACGCCCACTTGCGTGCTGGGCAGGCTGACGATGACTCGGCCGGCGCCGTCGTTGCCGCGCCGGAAGTCGATTTCGCGCAGGCCTTGCGGGTTCAGGTTCTGTGGCGGGGCGAAGGTGGTGGTGGCAGCGGCCGGCCCGCCACTGGCAGTGGGCGCGGCGGCCACGGCCGTGCCGCTGGCGCCGCCCGCGCCGTTCAGCACCAGCACCAGGGCCTTGCCCTGCAATTGCGCCTGGTAGCTGGCGGCCTGCTTCAGGTTCAGCACCAGGCGTGTGCGGTCACCAGCCTGGGCGACATTGACGGAACGCAGGTTGCCCTGGTTGACCTCGATGCTGTTGCGGCCGATGGCATTGGCCACGCCTGGCAGGTCGATGGCGATGCGCGGCGGGGCCTGGACCGAGAAACCATTCGGTATCGCGGTCAGCGCTTCGCTGAGCTCGATGCGCACCACTTCGGTCCCGCCCTGCTGGGTGCTGGTGATCGACTGGATGGCGTTCTGCGCCCAGGCAGCAGCCGGCCAGGCCAGCATGCCGGCGGACAAGGCCAGCGCGGCCGCTGCGGCCCGTGCGGCGCGCCATTGGGGCCCTTGGAACATGGTTCGGATCTCCTGGATGTTTCTCATCGTGCGCGCTCCTGCAATTGCAGGGTGGCCGGGCGCTCGATCCATTCGCCTGCTGCGTCCTGGACGATTTCGCGCAGGCTGACTTCGGTTTCAGAAATTTGGGTGATGCGGCCGTAGTTCTGGCCCAGGTAGTCGCCTACCTTCACCTGGTAGAGCAGGTTGTCCACGCGCAGCAGCGCAAAGGGCCGGCTTCCGCGGGCCACGCTGCCCACCATGCTCATGCTGTCCAAGGGATAGGACTCCAGGGGTTCCTTGCGGCGGTTGAGTTCGGCTGACAGCAGCGAACTGGGCTGGCGCGATTCCTGGCGGATGGCCACCGTCAGCTTCTGGTTGCTGAAAGGCTCCACGCCCGTGGCTGCCTGATACGGCTGGGGATCGAATTTTTTCGGCGCCTGCAGCGGCGTCACGTTCGGCTTGACTTCGCGCCGCTGCTGTTCCATCCAGGTCTGCAGTTCGTCGGTGCCGGCGCCGCACCCAGCCAGAAGCGCGGCCACCAGCAACGGGCCGGCCCTGCGGCCCAGGTCGCGCGCCATCATGGCTTGGCCCCCGTGGCGGCAGCCTTGGCCTTGGCGTCGCGCTGTTCGTTGATTTCGGTGGCGTCCAGGTAGCGGTAGGTGTGGGCCGTGGCGTCCATGGCCAGCAGCCCATTGGCGTCACGCGTTCCCAGCGGGGCGATGGCCACGTTCTGCAGTGTCACGATGCGAGAGAGGTTTGCCACGTCGGCCGCAAACGCGCCGATGTCGTGGTACCGGCCGCTGACGCGGATGGTGATCGGCAGTTCGGCGTAGTAGTCCTTCACCTGCACCTGGCCCGGGCGGAACAGTTCAAACTGCAGCCCACGGCCCAGACCGGCCTGGTTGATGTCGGACAGCAGGGCGTCCATGTCGGCTTTGCCGGGCAGCTGCTTTTCCAGCTGGGTGACGTATTCCTGCACCTGCAGCTTCTGCTTGCGCAGTTCGGTCAGGTTGACGGCCTGGGCCAGCCGGTTGCGGTACTGGTCCTTCAGCGCGGGCTCTTGGCCGCGTTCGGCTTCCAGTTCTTCGGCGGCGGTGGACAGCACCAGGAACCAGGCCAGCACCACCACCAAGGTGGCGGCCAGCAGCCACAGTGCCAGCTTCGGCAGCACCGGCCACTGGCCGGGTTCCTTCATGTCCAGCCCACGGAACTGGGAAGCGAACTGTTCGACCAGGGCGCTGATGTCGATATTGGCGGCGGGGGTCTTGGTGGCCATTTCAGGTTCCCTTGGCCTGGCTGGCGGGGGCCGACGCGGCTGGAACGGCGCCCTCGGCGGCCGTCGGGGCCTGCGGGCGCTTCAGGTTGAGACGCATCGAGAAGTCGAACAGGCGCCGCTGTTCGCGGTCAGCAGTGGCAGCGGCCACGGTAGCCACCTTGATTTCGACCAGCTCCGGCTTTTCCAGCCAGGGCGAGTTGTAAAGGGCGTTGCGAAGGAATTCACTCACGCGTTCGTTGGTCTGCGCTACACCGGTGACGGCCACCACCTGCCCAGTCTGTTTGATGCTGGTCAGGAACACGCCCTCGGGGGTCTGCTTGACGAGTTCGTCCAGCAGGTGGATGGGTGTGTTGCGGTCGGTCTGCAGGTCTTCCACGGCCTTTTGCCGCGCCTTCAGCGCCTCGATTTCCTGGCGCAGCGTGGCAATGTCCTTGATCTGCGAATCGAGCCGGGCGATCTCGGCCTGCAGGAACTGGTTGCGCGCCTGCTGTGCAGACGTCATCTGCTGCAACACCGAATACCAGACCAGGCCAATGCCTGCGCCGGCCAGCGCAAACGCACCCAGGCCGACAAAGAACGCGCGCTTGCGCTGCCGGCGCTTTTCTTCGCGGTGCGGCAGCAGGTTGATCAGGATCACTGCAGGAACCTCCGCATGGCCAGCCCGCAGGCCGTCAGGTACGACGGCGCTTCGCGTCGCACACGGCTTTCACGCACGGCGGAGCCGAGCTGCATGTGTTCGAAAGGGTTCACGACGCTGGACGCGAAGCCGGTCAGGTCGGTCACACGGTCCTTCAGGCCGGGCAGCGTGGCGGTGCCGCCGGCCAGCATCACGTAATGCACCTTGTGGTGCGGCGTGCTGGTGAAAAAATACTGCAGCGCGCGGCCGATCTCCTGGCTCAGGCTGTCCACAAAAGGCGCCAGGATGGCGGTGTCATAGTCTTCCGGCAGGTCGCCGTTGAGCTTCTTGGCTTCAGCTTCTTCGAAGCTGAATCCGTACTGGCGGCTGATCAGCTGGGTCAGCTGGCTGCCGCCGAAAGCCTGGTCGCGGTCGTAGAGCATTTCGTCGTCGCGCAGCACCTTCAGGCTGGTGGTGTCGGCGCCGATCTCGAACAGCGCCACCAGGGCGTCGCGGCCTTCATTCGGCAGGCCCTTGACAATGCGGCCCATGGCTAGGCGTGAGGCGTGCGATTCAATGTCCAGCACGACCGGCTTCAGGCCTGCGGCTTCGGCCAGGCCCTGGCGGTCCTGCACGCGGTCCTTGCGGCTGGCGGCGATCAACACTTCCACGTCGCCCGCGGACGTGGGGCTGTTGCCCATGACGTAGAAGTCCAGGCTGACTTCGTCGAGTGAAAACGGGATGTACTGGTTGGCCTCGGATTCGACCTGCAGTTCCATTTCTTCTTCACGCAAGCCGGCCGGCAGCATGATTTTCTTGGTGATCACGGCCGACTGGGGCATGGCCATCACGACCTGCTTGCTGCGCGTGCCGCTTTTGCTGACCACACGCTTGACGGCGTCGGCCACCTCGTCGAATTTCTCGATCTGGCCGTCCGTGATCCAACCCTTCTCGAAGGGTTCGGAAGCGAAGCGTTCGAGAACGAATTCCCCCGAACTGGTCTGCCCGAGTTCAACCAGCTTGACGCTGGATGAACTGATGTCCAGGCCGATCATCGGCGGGTGCTTGCGGCCCAGCAATGCGTCCAGAAAACTCAACTCGAATGCTCCCCGGCCAATTGGATGAATCTCTGACGATGTTTCCATCCATGCCTGGTCTCATCGAGACGCGGGCTTGTTAAGAAACCAGTTGAATGCTAGCAGTAAAGGTCTTGTTAACCGCCGAAATACAGGGCGCAAGCCCTGCCATCTCCGCCTGCCGTCTCCTACCTGGCCGGCGCCACCCCAGCGGCGGTGCAGGCCAGGCCGGCGCAGCGTGCCGGCGATGTTGCAGACGGGCTTTTAGCCGCTTTGCGGCCCGCCCGCCAAGGCCTTTGGTACGCAAAGCAGCGACATGGCTGCCGCGCTGCGCCCGAACGTGGACAAGTTCGCGCTTCGCAGCCTGCAGCGCGGGCGTCTGCGGGGGGCAGGGCCAGGCGACTGTGACGGCTGCGTTTCAGCCAGAATGGCTGCACCCACACCCGATTTGATGCCTTGAGCCCCGCCGCCCCCCCGCCAGAAACCGGCCTAGGCCCGCTGCCCGCCTGGCTGCGCCTGCCTGCGCGCGGGCTGGCCTGGCTACTGGGCGGGGCGCTGGCCGCGCTGCTGGGGCTGCTGTGTATGGTGGCGCTGGCGCTGGCGGTGGCCTACCCGAACCTGCCGGAAATCAGCAGCATGACGGACTACCGCCCGAAGCTGCCGCTGCGCGTGTATTCGTCCGACGGCCAGCCCCTGGGTGAATTTGGCGAGGAACGGCGCACCTTCGTGCCCATCGCCGAAGTGCCCCAGGTCATGAAGGACGCCGTGCTGGCGGCCGAAGACGCGCGCTTCTATCAGCACGGCGGCGTCGACTACAAGGGCGTGGCCCGCGCAGCGCTGGAAAACCTGCGCGACGCGCGCAGCCAGGGCGCTTCCACCATCACGATGCAGGTGGCGCGCAACTTCTACCTGTCGACCGAGAAGACCTTCACGCGCAAGATCTACGAGATCCTGCTGGCGCTGAAGATCGAGAGCCTGCTCAGCAAGGACCAGATCCTCGAGCTCTACATGAACCAGATCTTCCTGGGGCAGCGCGCCAACGGCTTTGCCGCTGCCGCCGAGGTCTACTTCGGCAAGAAGCTGAAGGACGTGACGGTGGCCGAGGCCGCGATGCTGGCGGGGCTGCCCAAGGCGCCATCGGCCTACAACCCGATCTCGAACCCCAAGCGCGCCACCATCCGGCAGCGCTACATCATCGACCGCATGTTCGAGACCGGCTTCATCACCGAAGCCCAGCACGAGGCGGCGCTGGCCGAGGTGCTGCGCTACCGCACACCCACCGAAGCCGCGGTGCACGCCGAATTCGTGGCTGAAACGGCGCGCCAGCTGGTGTTTGCCCAGTACGGCGAGGAAGCCTATTCGCGCGGGCTGAACGTCTACGTCAGCGTCAACGCCGTCGACCAGATGGTGGCCTACCGCGCACTGCGCCGCGGCCTGATGGACTACGAACTGCGCCAGGTCTACCGCGGCCCCGAAGCCTATGTCGACCTGCCCGCCGACCTGGCGCTGCTGGACACCCGCGTGGCCGAAGCCCTGGCCGAGCGCCCCGACCAGGACGACCTGCGCGCGGCCGTGGTGCTGGAAGCGTCGCCGCGCAAGGTGGTGGCGATGCTGCAGTCGGGCGACAGCATCACCATCACTGGCGACGGCCTGAAGCCGGTCACTTCCGGCCTGGCCGACAAGGCGCCGCCCAAGGTGCAGATCCGCCGCGGGGCGATCGTGCGGGCTTACCGCACGCCGCGCTTCAACAAAGGCGAATGGACGCTGACGCAGCAGCCCGAGGTCGAAGGCGCTCTGGTGGCGCTGGACCCGCGCAACGGCAGCGTTCGCGCCCTGGTGGGCGGCTTCGATTTCGGCAAGAACAAGTTCAACCACGTCACCCAGGCCTGGCGGCAGCCCGGGTCCAGCTTCAAGCCCTTCATCTATTCGGCCGCGCTGGAAAAGGGCTTCACGCCCGGCACCATCGTCAACGACGCGCCGCTGTTCTTCAGCGCCGGCACCACCGGCAGCCAGCCCTGGGAGCCGAAGAACTACGACGGCAAGTTCGAAGGGCCCATGCCGCTGCAGACCGCACTGGCAAAGTCCAAGAACATGGTGTCGATCCGCGTCATGCAGTCCGCTGGGGTCGACTTCGCGCAAGGCTGGCTGGAAAACTTTGGCTTCGAACGCAGCAAGCACCCGGCCTACCTGACGACCGCGCTGGGCGCGGGCTCGGTCACGCCCATGCAGATGGCCACGGCCTACGCGGTGTTTGCCAACGGTGGCTTCCACGTCACGCCCCAGCTCATCACGCGCATCACCGACGCCAAGGGCCGCGTGCTGCTGGACACCCCGCCGCGCGCACCCGACGAGAGCCAGCGCACCCTGAGCGCGCGCAATGCCTTCGTGATGAGCACCCTGCTGCAGGAAGTGACGCGTTCAGGCACGGCCGCCCGCGCCCAGGGCACGCTGAAGCGGCCCGACCTGTACGGCAAGACCGGCACCACCAACGATTCGATGGACGCCTGGTTCGCGGGCTATCAGCCCGGCGTGGTGGGCGTGGTCTGGATCGGCTACGACACCCCGCGCAAGCTGGGCGACCGCGAAACCGGCGGTGGCCTGGCCCTGCCGGTGTGGATCGAACTGATGCAGCATGTGCTCAAGGGCGTGGACGTGGCCGAGATCAGCCCACCCCCAGGCGTGGTGCAGGTGGGCAGCTACTGGACCTTCGAGGAATTCAGCGAAGGCCGGGGCGTGGCAAGCGTGGGCCTGGAAGACGTGGTGCCCCAGCCGCCCACGGAAGAAGAGCGCAGCAGCATCCTGGATCTTTTCAGGCGCTAGAACTGCAGCGGCTTGCCCGCCTGCAGGCTGGCGTGCTGCGATAGCACCGCCAGGAATTCACCGCCGTCGCGCGTGTCGCGCCAGGCGCCACCGCCCCATTTGAAGTGGAAGCCACCGCCGCGCGCGGCCAGCCACACTTCCTGCAGCGGGGGCTGGGTATTGATGATCAGCTTGCTGCCGTTGGGCAGGCTCAGTTCCAGCAGGCCGCCCGTGCGGTGAGTGTCGATGTCGATCACGTCGTCCTGCAGCCAGCGGTCGGCCTGGGCTTCAACGCGCGCCAGCAGGGCCTGGGTTTCGCGCTGGTAGTCGGCGTCGCTCAGCGGGGTGGGGACTGCAGGTGGTGCGGGAGGGCTGCTCATTAGAATCTGGCCGATGCGTCAAGTGTCGAAATCGAGTGTAGCGGCGGCCTTCGGGCGCCGAATGGCCGCCATGACGGCAACAGGGCTGGCCCTTCTGCTGGCGGCGGCCTGCGGGCAGAAAGGGCCGCTGACCCTGCCGGAGCCGCCCGCTGCGGCCGCCCCCGCCCCCGCCCCCACCCCGGCCCCGGCGGCATCGGCCGCGCGATGAGCACGACCCTGCCCGGCGCCCCGCACCTGGCCCGCCGTGGCGCCAGCCTGCAGCTGGACGGCGTCGACCTGGCGGCGCTGGCGCGCGACTTCGGCACGCCGCTCTATGTCTATTCCCAGGCCGCGATGCTGGACGCGCTGGCCGCTTACGAGCGCGCGCTGGTGGGCCGGCGGCACCTGGTCTGCTATGCGATGAAGGCCAATTCCAGCCTGGCCGTGCTGCAGACGTTCGCGCGCGCTGGCTGCGGCTTCGACATCGTCAGCGGCGGCGAACTGGCACGCGTGCTGGCTGCCGGCGGCGACCCGTCGCGCGTGGTGTTTTCTGGTGTGGGCAAGACCCCGGCCGAGATGCGCCAGGCCCTGACCTGCAGCCCCACGGGCGTGCGCTGCTTCAACGTCGAAAGCACGGCCGAGCTGGACACGCTGAACGCCGTGGCCCTGTCGCTGGACCGGCGCGCGCCGGTCAGCCTGCGCGTCAACCCCGACGTCGATGCCGGCACCCACCCCTACATCAGCACCGGGCTGAAGGACAACAAGTTCGGCGTCGCCCACGCCCAGGCACTGGCCGCCTACCGCCACGCCGCCAGCCTGCCCGGGCTGCAGGTGGTGGGCATCGACTGCCACATCGGTTCGCAGATCACCCAGGTCGCGCCCTTCCTGGACGCCCTGGACCGGCTGCTGGACCTGGTCGAACAGGTCGAAGCGGCGGGCATTCCCATCCACCATGTCGACGTCGGCGGCGGCCTAGGCATCACCTACAGCGACGAAGCCCCGCCGCAGGCCGACGTGCTGGTGTCGGCCCTGCTGCAGCGGCTGGACGAGCGTGGCCATGGCCATCGCGAACTGCTGTTCGAACCCGGCCGCAGCCTGGTGGGCAATGCCGGTGTGCTGCTGACCGAAGTGCTGGTGCTCAAACCCGGCGCGGAAGACGGCAGCGGCGGCAAGAACTTCTGCATCGTCGACGCCGCGATGAACGACATGTTGCGCCCGGCCATGTACGAAGCCTGGATGCAGATCGAACCCTGTGTGTTGCGCGATGCGCCAGCCCCGGTGTGGGACGTCGTGGGCCCGGTGTGCGAAAGCGGCGACTGGCTGGGCCGCGAACGCGCCCTGGCTGTGCAGCCAGGCGACGTGCTGGCCTTGCTGTCGGCCGGCGCTTACGGCATGAGCATGGCCAGCAACTACAACACCCGGCCGCGGGCGGCTGAGGTGATGCTGGTGAAAGGCCAGCCGTATCTGGTGCGCCAGCGCGAGGACATCACCAGCCTGCTGGCCAGCGACCGTCTGCTGGGCTGAAGGACTAGATCCGCCCTTCCTCTACCGCGTGGCAGGCCACCTGCACCGACGCGCCCGAGCCCTTGAACTGCATCAGCACCGGGCGCTCGGCGCTGCAGCGCGCATTGGCATGCGGGCAGCGCGGGTGGAAGCTGCAACCGCTGGGCGGGTTCAGCGGGTTGGGCACTTCGCCCTGCACGGGCGTGCGCGAACGGCCGCTCATCTGGATGTCGGGGATCGCGTCCAGCAGCATGCGCGTGTAGGGGTGGCGCGGGTGGCTGAAGAGTTCGGCCTTGTCGGCCACTTCCACCAGCCGGCCCAGGTACATCACGCCCACCTGGTCGGCCACGTGGCGCACCACGGCCAGGTTGTGGCTGATGAACAGATAGGTCAGGCCCTGCGTGCGCTGCAGGTCCTTCATGATGTTCAGCACCTGGGCTTGCACCGACACGTCCAGCGCTGACGTGGGCTCGTCGCAGACCAGGAATTCAGGCTGGGTGGCCAGGGCGCGCGCGATGCTGATGCGCTGGCGCTGCCCGCCGCTGAACTGGTGCGGGAATTTGTCGACGTCGCCCGCGGCCAGGCCCACCTGCAGCAGCAGCGCACCCACCTGCTGGCGCAGGGCTTCGCCAACTTGGGCCAGGCCATGTTCGCGCAGCGGCTCGGCCACGATGTCCAGCACTTTCCAGCGTGGGTTCAGGCTGGCGTACGGGTCTTGAAAGATCATCTGCATGCGCCGGCGCAGGGTGCGCAGGCCGCCAGCGTTCTGCGCTGCATCGGTGGGCTGGCCGTCGAAGCGCACGTTGCCACGTGTGGGCTGGTACAGGCCCACCAGCAGCCGGGCCACGGTGCTCTTGCCGCAGCCCGATTCGCCCACCAGGGCCAGCGTCTTGCCACGTTCGATGCTGAAGCTGACGCCGTCCACGGCGTGCACGAACTGCCGTGGCTTGCGTTCAACGACGCGGTTCAGCCAGGGCGCCGACACATCAAAGACCTTGGCCAGGTCGCGCACTTCCACCAGAGCGGTCATTGGACAGCCCTCCGTGCTGCGCACTCCGGGATGAGCGCTTGGGAACGGCCCGGCGCGCTCATGCCGCTGCCACCTTCTGTTCAGCCACCCGCCAGCAGGCGGCTTGCGTGCCGCCGGCGGGCATCAGTTCGGGCCGGTCTTGCCGGCACTTGTCGAACACCTGCGGACAGCGCGGGTTGAAGGCGCAGCCGCGCGGGATGGCGTTCAGGCGCGGCATGCTGCCGTCGATCTGCAACAGGCGTTCACGGTCTTCGTCCATGGCCGGGATCGAGCCCATGAGGCCCTGGGTGTAGGGGTGTCTGGGGTGGTGGATGACGTCGCCCACCGGGCCGATTTCGGCCACGCGGCCGGCGTACAGCACAGCCACGCGGTCGCAGGTTTCGGCGATCACGCCCATGTCATGGGTCACCAGCATCACCGAAGCGCCATGCTCCCTGCACAGGCGCTTGAGCAGCGAAATGATCTGCGCCTGGATCGACACGTCCAGCGCCGTGGTGGGCTCGTCGGCCACGATCAGCTTGGGTTCGGCGGCCAGTGCCAGCGCGATGACGACGCGCTGCCGCATGCCGCCGCTGAACTGGTGCGGATACTGGTCGATGCGCTGTTCGGCCGCCGGGATGCCGGTGTCCTGCAGCAGCTTGATGGCCCGCTGGCGCGCTTCTTCAGCGCTGACCGGCAGGTGCGTCAGGATGGTTTCGGTGAGCTGCCGGCCGATGGTGTACAGCGGGTTCAGGCTGGTCAGCGGGTCTTGAAAGATGGCCCCGATCTGCCGGCCGCGGATGGCGCGCATCTGTTCGTAGGGCAAGTTGTCGATGCGCTGGCCGTTCAGCCGGATCTCGCCGCCGGCAATGCGGCCCGGCGGTTCCAGCAGCCCGATGATGGCCGCGCCCGTGAGCGACTTGCCGGCACCGGATTCGCCCACCACGCCCAGGATTTCGCCCGGGGCGATGTCGAACGAAATGTCGTCCAGCGCCAGCAGCGTGCCACGGCGGGTCGGGAACTCGACGCGCAGGTTCTTGACTTCGAGGATGGGGGTGGTCATCGGTGGCCTTCAGATGCCAAGCCCATAGCTGTGAGCGTTCTGCCCAATGCTGACATGCGATCTGCTCGGGACTGCGTCCCGGCAAAGGCGGGCTGGGCTTGGCTGCAGCGCTTATGTTCGGCGGTCTCCGCTGCGCTCCGACTGCCCTGCGGTGCTCGGTCCCGCGGCCCCATCGCGTAACTCGCTACGTTCGCTACGCTCACTGCGCTCAGACACCCGCGATGAGTCAGTTGACGATCCGCGCTGCGCGCGGGGCCGCGGGCCCTGTGCTCCTCGGCGCCTCTCGTGCGCGCCGCAGCCAAGCCCAGCCCGCCTTCGCGAACCATGGTGACGCTCGACGGTTGCGCGCCACCACCTTGCCGGGCTGCGGCAGTCGGGTGGCCCCCGCAGCGAAGTAAAGGAGGAGCCAGCGCAGTGGCCTGCACAAGTGTGGGCATGCAACGCGCTGGCGGGGGACATGAGCGGAGGGGGCCACCCGGCTGCCGCAGCCCAGGGACCCTTGATGCCATCCAAAGGGTCCGAGCGAATGTCCGCCAAGGGCCAACGGCAGTCATCGAAAATCTCACCGCAACCTCGGATTCAGCGCATCGCGCAGCCAGTCGCCCAGCAGGTTCACGCTCAGCGCGATCAGCACCAGCATCAGGCCGGGGAAGATGGTGATCCACCATTCGCCCGAGAACAGGAAGTCGTTGCCCACGCGGATCAAGGTGCCCAGCGACGGCGATGTCGGCGGCACGCCCACGCCCAGGAACGACAGGGTGGCTTCGGTGAGGATGGCAGCGGCCACCTGGATGGTGGCCAGCACCAGCACCGGGCCCATCACGTTGGGCAGCACATGCTTGAACATGATGCGCAGCGGCGCCACGCCGATGACGCGCGCGGCCTGTACGTATTCCTTGTTGCGTTCTACCAGCGTGCTGCCGCGCACGGTGCGCGCGTATTGCACCCAGCCCGTCAGCGAAATGGCCACGATCAGCACGCCGAAGGCCAGGCCATCCTGAGCATCGGGGAACAGCGCGCGGCCCACGCCGTCGATCAGCAGGGCCACCAGGATGCTGGGGAAGGACAGCATCACGTCACATACGCGCATGATGAAAGCGTCGGTCTTGCCGCCCACGAAGCCTGACAGCAGGCCCAGCCCCACGCCCACGATCAGCGACACCAGCACCGACGCAAAGCCCACCGCCAGCGAGATGCGGGCGCCGTAGAACAGCGCCGACAAGATGTCGCGGCCCTGGTCGTCGGTGCCCAGCAGGTAGCGCGTGCTGCCGCCTTCCATCCAGGCCGGCGGCAGGCGGGCGTCCGACAGGTTCAGGCTGGCCAGATCGAAGGGGTTGTGCGGCGCCACCCAGGGCGCGAAGACCGAACAGACGATGCACAGCAGCGCGATCACCGCAGCCAGGATGGCCATGGGCGAGGTGCGGAAGCTGTACCAGACGTCGCTGTCTGCCCAGCGCGCCCAGAAGCCGGTGTCGCTGGCCGGAGGGGTGGGCGGGACAGGCGCTGCAGGCGCAGCAGGCGCAGCAGAAGGGGCGGGTAATGTCATGGGCTGGTGCTCAGTGGCCTGCAGCTGAGCGCTCGATGCGCAGCCGCGGGTCGACCAGGAAATACAACAGGTCGACGACGAGGTTGACGACGACGAAGATCAGCGCGATCAGGCACAGGTAGGCGGCCATCACCGGCACGTCGGCAAACTGCACGGCCTGGATGAACAGGAACCCCATGCCCGGCCACTGGAACACCGTCTCGGTGATGATGGCAAAGGCGATCAGGCTGCCCAGCTGCAGGCCGGTGATGGTGATCACCGGCACCAGGGTGTTCTTCAGTGCATGGCCGAAGTAGACGGCGCGGTCCTGCAGGCCGCGGGCGCGGGCGAACTTGACGTAGTCGGTGCGCAGCACTTCCAGCATCTCGGCGCGCACCAGGCGCAGGATCAAGGCGAGCTGGAACACGCTCAGCGTGATGGCGGGCAAGATCAGGTGCTTCCAGCCGTCAGCTGTCAGCAGCCCGGTTGTCCACGCGCCGATCGCCACCGTGTCGCCGCGGCCGAAGCTGGGCAGCCACTTCAGGGTGACGGAAAAGAACAGGATCAGCAGGATGCCGATCAAGAAGGTGGGCAGCGAAACGCCCAGCAGCGACAGCGTCATGACCAGCTGCGAACCGAAGCGCCCGCGGCGCAAGGCGGCATAGACGCCCAGTGGCACGCCCACCACCAGGGCGATGACGGCGGCAGCCAGCGCCAGTTCCAGCGTGGCCGGGAAACGTTCGGCGATCAGGGTCGACACCTTGCGGCCCTGGCGCAGGCTCAGGCCGAATTCACCCTGCACGGCATTGCCCACGAAGCGCGCGAACTGCACTGGAAAGGGCGCGTCCAGACCCAGGTCCTGGCGCAACTGGTCGCGCTGTTCCTGCGTGGCGTCCTGCCCCAGGATGCTGGTGACGGGGTCGCCGACGTACTGGAACAGCATGAATGCCAGGAAAGCGACCGTGAGCATGACGACCACGGCCTGCACCAGGCGGCGAAGAATGAAGACGAACATCCGTGAGGCAAGGACCTGAAAACGCGCGGGATGCAGGAAGGCGGCGCGCAGCCTGCGACAGCGCGGTTATACCGGCCGCACGGGGCGGCGGCCGAAGCGGGTGCGCCAAAGCGACGCAACCCCCGTGCCCGCGGGCACGGCGGCCCGCATGTGACGCGTCAGAAACGGTGGCGGATGCCCAGCGCGACGCTGGTCGAATCGGTGCCCGCACTGGCCGTCACGCCACCCAGGTAGCCGGCGCCGCCGGGTGCAGCCTGGCCCAGGCCGCTGTTGTCGAAGCGCGTGATGACGGCGTTGATGTCGGTGCGCTTGGACAGGGCGTAGCTGTAGGCCACGCCGAACGACCGCGTGTCGGCATTGGCCGCGCGCTTATCGTCGTACTGGGTGGTCGCCAGATAGATGGTGTGAACGCCGGTCTCGATCTTGTAGCCCAGGTGGGCCAGCCGGCCGTCCTGGCGGAAGCCGTTGATGAAGGCGGCCTGCACCAGGCCGGCGGTCGTGGCGCCCACGGTCGGGGTGATGCTGGCGGCAATGCCGGACAGGCCCGTGGGGTTGTCGTCCTTCACCGTGCCCACCTGGGCATACAGGCGGCCTGGGCCCAGGTCGACGGTGGCGCCCAGCAGGCTGCCGGTCAGGGACTTGGCACCGCGCTCGTTTTCGCGTGTGTTGTGGCCCAAGCCGACCGACCAGCCCTTGCCCTTGTACATAACCATCGCGCCCAGCAGCCTGCCCGTGCTGGCCGAACCTTCACCCGCGGCGGCCATGGCCGATGCGGTGAAGCCACCCAGCTGGATGCGGTACTGCAGCGCGTTCGAGACGCGGATGTCAAAGCTGGACGGCAGCGAAGCCACCTGACCGGCGGCCAGGCTGGACTGCGTGCCCAGGGTGTCGAAAGTGGCCGAGATCTCGTAGGCCGGCGTGTACTGGCGGCCGGCCAGCACTGCGCCCACGGGCGTGACCAGACCGACGAAGGCCTGGCGGTCCCAGAAGCCACCAGGCAGGTTGACGCCGATGCCGGCACCGATGCTGCTGCCCACGGCCGTCACCACCGGCTGAAGGGCCGTCGGCAGGCCCAGGCGTGCGGCCTGCGCGACGCGGTCGGGCAGCTGCGAGCCCGAAGGCGGGCGGTTGCTGACACCACCGGTGTCGGCTTCCAGCCGGTGTTCCAGCGTCACCAGGGTGCGCCAGCCGCCCCCCAGGTCTTCGTTCACGCGCACGCCGAAGCGCGAACCGTCCATGATGCCGCTGACCAGCTGCTTGACGCTGCCGCCGCGCAGACCCGAAGTCTGGGTGACGCCAGCGTCGACGACGCCGTAGAGGGTGACCGAGGACTGCGCGCAGGCAGCGGCACTGGCCGTGGCCAGAAGGGCGAGGACGAAGGGCTGTTTCATGGTGGGATCAGGATAGGGGTGCCTGGGCCGGGTGGCGCCAGGACTGGGGCAGGAAGTCTGACTGCGAGTTGCAGCTTTGACACTCAGGGCTTGCACTCTGCGGTGCAGGGGCGCAACAGCCCCTGCGGGTACAGGTTGACGGGGCCATACCAGGCGCGGGCCTGGCCGCGGGTGTTGTCGGAATCCGTCATCAACGCGATCGACGAGAGCGGGCCAGGGTCTTCGCCAAAGGCCAGGCGGAAGTCGGCCCGCAGGTCGCGTCGGTGGTCGCGCCAGCGGCCCAGCTGGGCGGTACCGGAATCGACGACGATCTTGCGGATGCGGTCGCTGCGCCCATTGATGATGACGGTGCCGACCGGGGCTTCGGCGTCCCAGACGTACATCAGCGTCGCGTAGGGCGGGCGTTCGCCCGTCAGCGCCTGGGCCAGTTCGAACTGCATGCGCGTGCGCGCCGACAGGGTGCTGAAGTCGCCCTGAAAGCCGAACATCACGCGCACGGCAGCGTCTTCCCGGTCGCCGTCGGCCACGCTGGCGCGGGCCGGCAGGGCGGGCACCCACCAGGAAAAGCTGACTTCGGCTGCTGGCGGTGCACTGCTGTCCACGCGCCGGCGCCACATGCTGGCCGAGCCCTCTGAAACCGCGGCAATGGCCGGCCGCCCGTCCTTCACGACCGCGGTGTAGCGGGTCTCGCTCTTGCCGGGCAGGGCAAAGGCCTGCCAGGCCTCGCTGTCGGGTACGGCCGGTGCCGGGGCCGGGCCGCCGGCACAGCCGGCCAGTACCAGGCCGCACAGGGCAGCGGCCAGGGCCAGGCGGCTGGCCGGTGGCGGTTGAGAAGACAGCATGGGCAGGCGCATCATGAAAAAGGCCACCCGAAGGTGGCCTGGGGGACTGGACAAGGCCACCGTCGGGTGGCCAGGCGCGCAGCGCGCCGGGGCGCGCCGCCCTGGCATCAGAAGCTGTGGCGGATGCCGAACTCGTAGCCGGTGGAATTGAATCCGTTGGCGATCTGGGCCGCCGTCGGCGCACGGCCGGAGGCGCTGGCCACGAAGCCCGAGCCGCGCTTGTTGTTCACGCGGCTGAAGTTGCTGTACAGCGCAGTGCGCTTGGACAGGTCGTACTGGTAGCCCAGGCCCAGCTGCGTGGCGGCGCGGAAGTCGCCCGAACGAGCGTAGGTCAGCTTCAGGGTATTGGCGCCAAACGGCACGGTACCGCCGATGACGGCGTTCTTCAGTTCGCGACCGTTGTACTTGTAGCTGTGGTACTGGGTGATGATGGTGGCGAAGCCCAGGTTGTACGAACCGCCGAAGTTCCAGGCCTTCAGGTCGTCGACCATGGTGCCGGTCTTGTCGGTGATGCCGTAGGCGAACGCCACGTTCAGCGGGCCGGCGGCGTAGCCGATGCGGCCACCGATGTACTTGTTGCCGGTCGTGCCTTCGCCAGCCGCCACGTTGAACTGGCCGTAGATGCCGCCCAGGCCGCCCGGCAGGAAGTAGCCGATCATGTTGTCAGCACGCACCACGGTGGTGGCAGGCGAACCGGTGGGGGTGATCAGGTTGGTCTGCGCGGCCACGCCCACGGTGTTGAACGGGTCGAACAGGGTGTGCGTCCAGAAGGTCGGGGTGTAGTCACGGCCCAGGCGGATTTCGCCCCAGCCGCCCGACAGGCTGACCGTCGAACGACGCGTCCAGGTCAGGCCGCCAGGCGTGGCGCCAGGGGTCACGTTGGCCGAGCCGCCGCCGGTATCGGGGGCGATGGCGGCTTCCAGCCAGAAGCTGGCACGCATGCCGCCGCCCAGGTCTTCCACGGCACGGACGATGAAGCGGTTCGACTGCATGCCTTCCGGGCTCAGCGTGCGGATGGTGCCACCCGGGTTCTTCACGCTGCGCGCGGCCAAGTCGATGATGCCGCCGATGTTGACCGACGATTGGGCGGATGCCACACCAGCGAATGCCGTCAGCGCGGCGGCGGCAAGCAGTGATCTTTTCATTGCGACTATCTCCTAGGTTGGACAAGAGGCTCCGGTCAGTTCGGGTGTCTCCGCACCGCGCTCACCAGGCCGACCCCCGGTTCGGGAAGTTGCCCAGATTGCACCAGAGACGTTTGGCGCATCCCCTAGGCATAATCCTTGATATCGGCTACCTTGTTGTGGCCGTGCAACGTTTCCGCCCCTTGCTGGTGCAGGTTGCCTTGGCAGGTTTCGGTCACTTTCAAGCGGCTGTCGCCGGCCGGTGACCCGCCACCGCAGCTTCCCCTGCTCACCCCGGGCCCTTCAGGCCCCGCGAGAACTGCCCATGACGCCCATCGACCGCCTGATCGTCAGCGTGGACAACGCGCTGCGCACCGTTGCCGGGCCTGCACACGCGTCCCGCCCCAACCCCGGGGCGCGCTGTGCCGACACCGAGCTCTCGGACGAAGACCGCGCGCTGGCAGGCGCGCTGATGCGCGTGAACCATGTCGGCGAGGTCTGCGCCCAGGCGCTGTACCAGGCCCAGGCCCTGACGGCACGCAGCAACGGCCTGCGCCAGCAGATGCAGCAGGCCGCACGCGAGGAAACCGACCACCTGGCCTGGACGCGCCAGCGCCTGGACGAACTGGGCGCCCGCCCCAGCCTGCTGAACCCGCTGTGGTACGGCGGCTCGTTCGCCATCGGCCTGCTGGCAGGCCGCCTGGGCGACCGCAACAGCCTGGGTTTCGTCGTCGAGACCGAGCGCCAGGTCGAACAGCACCTGGCGGGTCACCTGGACCGCCTGCCGGCTCAGGACCAGCGTTCGCGCGCCATCGTCGCCCACATGCAGGAAGACGAGCGGCGCCATGCCGAAGAGGCCCTGGACGCCGGTGCCGCCGAGCTGCCCGCGCCGGTGCGCTGGCTGATGCGCGGCGCATCGAAGCTGATGACGAGCACCGCGCACCGCATCTAGCCGGCGCCCGCCGCTGCGGCGACCCTAGCCTTCGACGATCTCGAACCCGGTCGTTACCTCGGCCGTCTTCGCCAGCATGATGCTGGCTGAACAATATTTTTCGTGCGACAACGCGATGGCGCGTTCGACCACGGCCGGGGCCAGCCCGCGACCGGTGACGGTGAATTGCATGTGGATGCGCGTGAAGACCTTGGGGTCCTGCTCGGCGCGCTCGGCCTGCACCTTGACGCTGCAGCCGCGCACGTCCTGGCGCCCACGCTTCAGGATCAGCACCACGTCATAGGCCGTGCAGCCGCCGGTACCGGCCAGCACGGTTTCCATCGGCCGCGGCGCCAGATTCCGCCCGCCGCCGTCGGGCGCGCCGTCCATGGTCAGGAAATGGCCGCTGCCGGTTTCGGCCACAAAGCCCATGCCGGTGCCCGGCAGCCAGTTGATGGTGCATTCCATGCGGTGTTCAGCCCCGATGTGGAGCATCTGAAGTGATGTGCCGTGATTCTGGAGCGATCAGTCCAGAAAGCATATTGCACCGCAGCAAAACCATCGCTAGACTGCGTTACAAGGGGTGTCGATGACGCCCCACCGCTTGTCTCCTCCACCTCCTCCAATGGTGGATTCAGCCCGGTGCCGCAAGGTGCCGGGCTTTTTTCTTGCCCGCCCAGGCCGCAGCCTATGATCAGCGCCCCCTGATTGCCACCCCGGCCCAGAAGGCCTGGTGCCCCCAAGATGCCCGCAGGCGCTGCCCGCCCAAAGTCCCCAGCGCTGCCGGTGCGCCCCGCGCGCCCTGCGCCCCCGGCGCCGTCCGCGCCTCGCATGCCATTGCGCACCCTGCGGCCCCTGGGGCACCGACTGGCGGCTGCCTACCTGCAGCGCATCCTGACGGCGCGCGTCTACGACGTGGCGCGCGAAACCGCGCTCGACCCCGCGCGCAGCCTGTCGCGGCGCATTGGCAACCAGGTGCTGCTCAAGCGCGAAGACCAGCAGCCGGTCTTCAGCTTCAAGCTGCGCGGCGCGTACAACAAGATGGTGCGGCTGGATGCTGAAAGCCTGGCACGCGGGGTCATCTGCGCGTCGGCCGGCAACCATGCCCAGGGCGTGGCGCTGGCCGCCAAGCGCCTGGGCACGCGTGCGGTGGTGGTGATGCCGGTGACCACGCCGCGCTTGAAGGTCGACGCCGTGCAGGCCCTGGGCGGCGATGTCGTCCTGCACGGCGACAGCTATTCCGACGCCTATGGCCACGCCCTGCAGCTGCAGGCCGAACGCGGGCTGAGCTTCGTGCATCCCTTCGACGACCCCGACGTCATCGCTGGCCAGGGCACGGTGGCGATGGAGATCCTGCGCCAGCACCAGGGCCCCATCGACGCCGTGTTCGTGGCCATCGGCGGCGGCGGGCTGATCTCGGGCGTGGCGGCTTACATCAAGGCCGTGCGGCCCGACATCCGCGTCATTGGCGTGCAGACTGCCGACTCCAACGCCATGTTGCAGTCGGTGCAGCGCGGCCGGCGCGTCACGCTGGCCGACGTAGGGCTCTTTTCCGACGGCACGGCCGTCAAGCAGGTGGGCGAAGAGACCTTCCGCATCGCGCGCGAACTGGTCGATGACTACGTGGTCGTCGACACCGACGCCGTCTGCGCCGCCATCAAGGACGTGTTCCAGGACACCCGCTGCGTGCTGGAACCCGCCGGTGCGCTGGGCGTGGCCGGCATCAAGCAGTACGTGGCTACGCACCGGCTGAAGGGCCAGACCCTGGTGGCCATCACCTGCGGCGCGAACATGAACTTCGACCGCCTGCGCTTCGTGGCCGAACGCGCTGAATTCGGTGAACAGCGCGAGGCCCTGTTCGCCGTCACCATCCCGGAAGAACGCGGTTCGTTCAAGCACTTCTGCGAAGTGCTGGGCCCGCGTTCGGTGACCGAATTCAACTACCGCATCAGCGACACGCGCCAGGCCCATGTGTTCGTCGGCCTGGCCATCACCCGTCGCGAGGAAGCCGACAAGCTGGAACGCCAGTTCCTGCGCCAGGGCTTTGCCACAGTCAACCTGACCGACGACGAATTCGCCAAGGAACATCTGCGCCACATGGTGGGCGGTCGCAGCGACCTGGCGGCCGACGAAAGGCTGTTCCGCTTCCAGTTTCCGGAACGGCCAGGCGCGCTGATGCGCTTCCTGGCGGCCATGCACCCGGGCTGGAACATCAGCCTGTTCCATTACCGCAACCAGGGTGCCGACTACGGGCGCATCCTGGTGGGCATCCAGGTGCCGCGCGGCGACGAAGCGGCTTTCGACGACTTCCTGCGCACCCTGGCCTACCCCTGCACTGAAGAAACTGCCAACCCGGTTGCGGCTTTATTCTTGCGTGCTGAAGCAGGGCGCTGACTACACTGCCAGCACCATGCTCACCACGCGTTCGCTCGTTGCGCCGACCACCAACCCGCTGTTGGAGCAGGCCCTGCGCGACAAGCTGCAGCGCCGCAATGAAGCGGGCGGCAGCCTGGGTGAACTGGAACCCCTGGCGGTACGCCTGGGCTTGATGCAGAACACGCTGAAGCCTGCGTTTCATCACCCGCAGGTGCTGGTCTGCGCCGCTGACCATGGCCTGGCCGTCGACGGGCTGGAAGCCGCCGACCCGCGCCGCACCGCCGACACCGTGCGCCTGCTGCTTGAACGGCAGTTGCCCTTGACCGTGTTCGCCCGCACCCAGGGCATGGCCGTGCAGGTGGTGGACTGCGGCATGGCCGACGAACTGCCTTCGCACGACCGCCTGCTGGTGCGCAAGATCGCCCACGGCACGCGCAACGCCCGCGCCACCGTGGCCATGAGCGTGGCGCAGGCGCAGGCCGCCATGCGTGCCGGGATGGAGATTGCCGACCAGCTGGTCGGCAACGTCACCGTGCTGGCGGGCGTGGGCACGGGTGCCCACGAAAGCGCAGCCCTGGTGTTGTCGCGCCTGACCGACTGCGCGGTGCGCGACCTGGTGATGTCCAGCCCTGAAATGGATACCGACCGTCTGGCCCAGTTGCTGGTCATCCTGCAGGGCGCGCAAGGCCGGCACCGCGACATCAGCGAACCTGTCGAGGTGCTCGCGGCCTTTGGCGGCTTCGAAGTGGCGGTGATGGTGGGCGTGATGCTGATGGCCGCCAGCAAGCGCCATTTGCTGATGATCGATGGCCTGCCGGCCTGTGCTGCGCTGATGGTGGCCGCGCGCATCGCCCAGCCCGTCACCGACTACTGCGTCTTCTGCCGCAGCCACAACCACCTGGGCCTGGACCAGGCCCTGAACCTGTTTCGCGCCTCGGCGCTGCTGGAACTGGGCATGGACAGCACCGACGGCACGGGTGCCACCCTGGCCTGGCCGCTGGTGCAAAGCGCTGGTGCGTTGCTCACGGCGGTGGCCGACGGTGAAGATGGCGGGCCTTCGCGCCCGCTGCCACCGTCCGATGGGCAGGAGCCGGGCAGGCCGTCTGTTCCGGGCTCAGATCCAGGTTCGGCGCCTGCCGGGTGGGCAGGCTGACGCGCAGAACGCAGCGCTGCAGGGGCCAGCCTTTAGACGGCTGCCGCCCGCAGCCGGTTCAGCGCAGCACGGCGGTGTCGGCGTTGTTTTGGCCAGGTTCGGCCTGCAACGCCTGGGCGTCGGCGAACTCGGGCTGCTGATTGGGGTTGAATGCCGCGGTGGGCATACCGGGCGGCTGTCCGGGCTGCCGTACCGGCCCTGGCGCACCCTGGCCGCCGATCGACGGCAGCGTGCCCGTGGCTGCGGCCGGCAGCGGCGCCAGTTCCAGCGCCACGGTCGCCGGCCCGCCGCGCGCGCCCAGCTGCGCGCCACGGGCGCTGACGGTCTGCAGCACGGTATTGCCGTCCACCACCTGGCCCACGCGGTAGGCCTTGGCCGGGTTGCCGTCGGTAGCGATCAGCGCCACGCCTTCACGCGCTGCGCCGGCAGCGCGCGGGCTGAGCACACCCACCAGCACAAAGCGGGGGTTGGGTGCGGCCACGGCGGCTTCCTGTACCGGCTCGGGCGGTGGCGGCGCGTCGGCACCGAACAGGCGCGTCAGGTCGCCGCGCAGGTCGCCGCCGGGTTGGGCCACCACCGTGTCGCGTGGCGCGGCCGGGGCCTGCACGAAGACGCGCAAACCCCAGAAAAGTGCGCTTCCAGCCACCAAGGCCCAGACGCCGAATGTCCACCAACGTGCCAACATGCGCCGATTATGATTCAGCGACCTTCGCAGCCGGGCTCTTCCAAGCTCGCATACGGCCCCATGCAACCGCCCTTTTCCATCGATCGCCGCAGCCTTTCACGTTTCCGGGCGGCCTGGCCCGCAGGCACCACCCGGGCGCTGCGGCGCGGCTTCACGCTGATCGAACTGCTGGTGGTGCTGGTCATCATCGGCATCCTGGGCGCGCTGATCGTGCCCAACCTGATCGAACGCACCGACGACGCCCGCGTCACAGCTGCCCGCACCGACGTCAACAACCTGATGCAGGCCCTGAAGCTCTACAAGCTGGACAACCAGCGCTACCCCAGCGCCGAACAGGGCCTGCAGGCCCTGGTGACCAAGCCCACGGTGGGCAACGTGCCGCCGAACTGGAAGGTCTACATCGACAAGCTCCCGGCCGACCCCTGGAGCCGGCCATACCAGTTCCTCAACCCGGGTGTGAAGGGCGAGATCGACGTCTTCAGCTTTGGCGCCGACGGCCAGCCGGGCGGCGAAGGCAAAGATGCCGACATCGGGTCCTGGCAGTAAGGTTCCGGCGCCCGGCCGCCTGAAGGGCGCAGCCCGGGCCGCGGCCCGCGGTTTCACGTTGCTGGAACTGCTGGTGGTGCTGGCGGTGGTGGCGGTCTCGGCTGGCCTGGCCGTATTGGCCCTGCGCGACAGCAATGCCACGCGACTGGAACGCGAAGCCGTGCGCCTGGCGGCGCTGCTGGAAATGGCGCGCGCTGAATCGCGCGTCAGCGGCACGCCGGTGCGCTGGCTGCCGGGTGCGGCAACCGACGCTCAGCCGCCGGTGTCGGCCTCTGCTGCCGACGAGCCCCGCGCCAGCTTTCGTTTTCTGGGCCTGAGCGGGCAGACCCAGCTGCCGCAGCGCTGGCTGGACGATCGCGTCAGCGCCACGGTGCCGCCGCCCGGATTCCTGGTGCTGGGGCCTGACGCCATCCTGCCGGCGCAGCGCCTGAGCCTGCGCCTGGAAGACCAGCAGATCGAGATCGGCAGCGACGGTCTGGGCCCGTTCTCGGTGGGCGGCGGCGCCCCGGCCAGCCCGCCATGAAGCCCCGGGCTGCCTGGCGTGGCTTCACCCTCGTCGAAACCCTGGTGGCGCTGGCCGTGGTGGCCATCGCGCTGGGTGCCGGCCTGCGCGCCGCCGGGGTGCTGACGGACAACGCCCAGCGGCTTTCCGACGTGGTAGCGGCGCAGTGGTGCGCTGACAACGAGCTCACGGCGCTGCGGCTGGCGCGGGCCTTTCCGGGCGTGGGTGACGCCGACTTCAGCTGCGAACAGCTGGGCCGCAGTTACGCAGGCAAGCTGATCACCCGGCCGACGCCCAACCCCAGCTTCCGCCGCGTCGACGCCCAGGTGTCCGACGCCGACGGCCGGCCGCTGGTCACCTTGTCCACTGTTCTGTCCCGGTAAATGGAGCCCCCAAGCCCGCTGGCGCTTGCTACCCCCCGAGGGGGCCGTCCGCCTGCGGCCCGGCGAAGCCGGTTCCGCGGCGGGACGCTTGGCCATGCAGTGGCCTGCAGCGGGTTCACGCTGGTGGAAGTGCTGGTGGCGCTGTTCATCATGGCGATCCTGGCGGCGCTGGCCTGGCGTGGGCTGGACGGCATCGTGCGGGCGCGTGAAGGCAGCCAGGCGGTGATGGACCGCACCTTGCGGCTGAACACGGTCGTCACGCAATGGGAACAAGACCTGCAGGCCGTGCAGGAAACCGGCGCCGTGCCGGCGCTGAGCTTCGACGGCCAGAGCCTGCGCCTGACACGGCGGGTGGAAGGCGGCGTGGCCCTGGTGGTGTGGGCCGTGCGCGGCGGCGTCTGGCAGCGCTGGGCCGCCCCCACCGCCACGCGCGTGGCTGACATCAGCGACCACTGGCTGCGCAGCCAGCAGCTGCTGGGCAACGAGCCCGGGCAGTTGACGGTGGCCGAGGCCAGCACCTGGCAGGTCTACTTCTACCGCGGCAACGCCTGGACCAACCCGCAGTCCACCGGCAACTTCGCCACGCCCGGCAACGCGCCCGCGGCGCCGCCTGCCGGCACGCCGGTCCTGCCGGTGTCCCCCGGGGCTTCGGGCAGCGCTGGCAGCGGGCCGGGCGGTGCAAACCTGGGCAATCCCACCAACCCTGGCGCGGCCCCCGACGCTGCCAATGCGGCCAGCGAAGCCGCTGGCGGTGGCACGGCCGAAGCGGCCCAGGCCGCGGCAGCAGCAGCGGCCGCCGCCGCGCAGCAGCGCGAATTGCTGCCCGACGCCGTGCGCCTGGTCATCACCCTGGGCGTGGGCACGCTGACGCGTGACATCGCCTTGGGCTCGGGGGGCGGCTGATGCGCACGCGCACGCGCCTGCCCACCCCGCCGCGCCGCGGCGCCGCCTTGCTGCTGGCGATGCTGATCCTGACTCTGGTGGCCACGCTGGCCGGTGGCATGGTCTGGCAGCAGAACCAGGCGCTGCAGGTGGAAGCCGCCGAACGCGCGCGGGCGCAGTCGCTGTGGATCCTGAGCGGCGCGCTGGACTGGGCGCGGCTCATCCTGCGCGAAGACCTGCGCGGCAACCGTGGCGGCGGGCCGCAGGTCGATTCGCTGGATGAACCCTGGGCCACCCCGCTGGCCGAGGCGCGCCTGTCCACCTTCCTGGCCGCCGACCGCGACAACAACGCAGATGGCGGCCCCGAGGCCTTCATCTCGGGCACCATCGTCGACGCGCAGTCGCGCTGGAACCTGCGCCGCCTGGTCGACCCGACCGGCAAGATCGTGCCCGCCGAACTGCAGACCCTGGAC
The DNA here is from genome assembly GCA_027485165.1 of Rubrivivax sp. Classification (GTDB taxonomy): domain Bacteria; phylum Pseudomonadota; class Gammaproteobacteria; order Burkholderiales; family Burkholderiaceae_C; genus Rubrivivax. The sequence continues at coordinate 16,130 of JAIXRN010000046.1, read as the reverse complement.
CGCCTGTGTGCCCAGGCCAACCTGCCCGGCGGCACCGCGCAGCGCCTGGCCGACGGCCTGCGCAGCGCCTGGGGCCCGGCGCTGCCCCTCGGCAGCGCGGCCGACAGCGCGCCGGGTGCCGGCGCGGTGCTGGCGCCCCAGCGCATGGCCGACCTGGCCTGGCTGGGCATCGAAGCCGACTGGCTGCGCCGCCTGGCGGCCTGGGTCGACATCCTGCCGGTGGCCACGCCGGTGAATGTCAACACCGCGCCGCGCGAAGTGCTGGCCGCGGCCATCGATGGCCTGGACCTGGGCAGCGCCGAACGCCTGGTGCAGGCGCGCCAGCGCAAGCCTTTCGCTACGGTCGAGGAAGTCAAGGCGCTGCTGTCGGAAACCCAGCTGCAGGACGCCAGCCGGGTCAGCGTGGCCAGCAGCTGGTTTGAAGTGACAGGCCGGCTCCGGCTGGACGACCGGGCGGTGGAAGAACGCTCGCTGATCGAAAGGCGCGGCGGCCAGGTGCTGGTAGTGCGGCGTGAACGCGTGAATCTGGTGCTGAATGACGGCCGTTGACACCGGATGAAAGCCGCATGAAGCGCGACTGCACACAGGCCGCCCGCCCCCGGCTGGCCGGCCAGCCGCTGAACTGGGGGTGTTTCCCCCTGCGCCTGCGGCCAGGCTGGGCCGCGCGCCCCGCCACAATACGGTGGCTCGCTGGTTGCGCGGCGGCGGACAAGTTCCGCCGGGGCCAGCCGATAAAGCCGTTGAGCCGGGCGAAGCCGTGCGCCAGGGCCCCGCAAGCCCTGCCCGCCCGGCCAAGCCCGTCGGCTTCGCCCCTTGGGCCGCCGGCGGCCCGATCTTCCTGATCCCTTTCCACCGTCACCACCGCCCCCTAAGCCATGTCCATCCTCGTCATCCAGCTGCCCGCCCGCGACCGGCTGTCGGTGCGTGCGGCCGATGCGGCGTCGGGCCTGCGCCTGCCGGCCGAGCTGGACTTCGTGCTCAGCGCCGACGGCCGTCGCGCCACCCAGGTGGGGCGCGCCGCCCCGGCCTTGCTGCCGCGTGCCGACAGCGTGGTGCTGGTGCTGGCCGAAGCCGATGTCAGCTGGCACCGCATCGACGTGCCCAAGGCACCGCCGGCGCGGCTGCGCGCCGCGCTGGCCGGGGTGCTGGAAGACACGCTGCTGGAAGACGAAGACCACCTGCACCTGGCCCTGGGCCCGGGTGCGGCCGGCGGCCAGCCCGGCTGGGTGGCGGTGATGCACCGCGCCTGGCTGGCGGCGATGCTGGCCGGCCTGGAACAGTCCGGGTGCATGGTGGAACGGGTGGTGCCGTCCAGCCTGCCCACCGACGCCGGTTCGCAGGCCGGCCGCGGCCACTTCTTCGATACCGACCCCGGCGTTGACGTGCCGCCCTGGCTGGCGCTGGCGCAGCCCGACGGCGTGGTCTGCCTGCGGCTGGCCGGTGCGCTGGCGCGGGCTTTGCAGCCGCCGGCCGACATCAGCGTGCACTGGACCGCCACCCCGGCCGCTGCATCGGCAGCTGAACGCTGGCTGGGCGCACCGGTGCCGGTGATGACCGCAGCCGAACGCGCGCTGGAAGCCGCCCAGGCCCCCGTGAACCTGCGCCAGTTCGACCTGGCCGCCCGCCACCGCGGCACGCGCGCGCTGCGCGACGTCGGCCGCCGCCTGCAAAGCCCTGAATGGCGCCCCGTGCGCTGGGGCCTGGCAGCCCTGGTGGGGGTGCAGCTGCTGGGCCTGAATGCCTGGGCCTGGCAGCAGCGCCAGGCGGTGGTGGAACGCAAGGAAGCCATGGTGCAGCTGCTGCGCAGCACCCACCCCGGCGTGCGCGCCGTGCTGGACGCGCCGGTGCAGATGGAACGCGAAACCGACCGCCTGCGCGCCGCTGCCGGCCGCGCTGGCGACAGCGACCTGGAAGCCCTGCTGGCCGCCGCCGCGGCGGCCTGGCCCGACGGCCAGGGCCCCGTGCAGACCCTGCGCTTTGAAGGCGGCCGGCTGACCGTGGCCGCCCCAGGCTGGGGCGAAGCGCAGCTGGGCCAGTTCCGTGAACGGCTGCGAGCTGCTGGCTACGCCGCCGAAGCCGCCGAAGGCCGTGTCACGGTCAGTCGCCGGGCCGCCGACGGCAAGGGGGGTGCGGCATGAAGGCCGACACCAGCCCTGGCAGCCAGGCCGCCGCCGGCCTGAAGGCCGCCCTGGCCCCCTGGCGTGCGCGCTGGGCTGCCCTGCCCGAACGCGAACGCCGCCTGGCCAGCCTGGCCGGCCTGGCGCTGCTGTTGTTCCTGACCTGGCTGGTGGCCGTGCAGCCGGCCCTGCGCACCCTGGCCACCGCGCCAGCGCAGCGCGACGCCGTGGAAGTGCAGTGGCAGGCGATGCAAAAGCGCGCTGCCGAAGCCGCCGAACTGCGCGGCGCCACGCCCATGAGCCCGGAACAAAGCCTGGCCGCGCTGAAGTCGGCCACGGAACGGCTGGGCGACAAGGCCCGCCTGTCGGTGCAGGGCGACCGTGTGGTGCTGACGCTCACCAACGTCGGCACGTCTGAACTGCGTGACTGGCTGGCTGCAGCCCGCAGCGGCGCGCGGGCGCGCCCGGTCGAAGCCACGCTGTCGCGCGCGGCCAATGGCTACAGCGGCACGCTCATCGTCGCCATCGGGGGCGCGCTGTGAACGCGCGCCGCGCCAGCCTGGTGCTGGGCCTGGCTGGTGCCGCGTCCGGCGCGCTGCTGGCCCTGGTGGCCTGGGCTCCGGCGGCCTGGCTGGCCGGTGCCCTGGCCAGCGCCACCGACCAGCGCCTGCTGCTGGCCGATGCCCGCGGCACGGTCTGGAACGGCAGCGCCGTGCCGGTGCTGACGGGCGGCGTGGGCAGCCGCGACGCCAGTGCGCTGCCCGGGCGGCTGCAGTGGCGCCTGGGCTGGCAGGGCAGCGGCCTGACGGTGACCGCGCAGCACGCCTGCTGCATCAACGGCGAATTGCGTCTGCTGCTGCGGCCGGGCTTCGGCCGCCTGCGCATCGAACTGCCGCCGACCCCCGGCGGCCAGCCCGTGGGCCAGTGGCCGGCGGCCTGGCTGGTGGGCCTGGGCACGCCCTGGAACACGCTGCAGCCCAGCGGGTCGCTGCAGTTGTCCAGTTCCGGTCTGGTGCTGGAAAGCGTGCAGGGCCGCTGGCGCGTCGATGGCCGCGCCGATCTGGCACTGAACGCTTTTGCTTCGCGCCTGTCCACCCTGGACGTGCTGGGCAGCTACACGCTGGCGCTGACCGGCACGCCACTTGGCGCGGGCGGTGGCGACGGCACGGCGACGCTGCAGCTGGCCACCACCAGCGGTGCGCTGCTGCTGCAGGGCCAGGGCCAGTGGGTGGCGTCGAAGCTGCGGTTCAACGGCGAAGCCAGTGCGGCCCCCGGGTCCGAAACGGTGCTGAACAACCTGCTGAACATCATCGGCCGACGCCAGGGGGCGCGGTCTGTCATTTCGATCGGATGAGCATGAACCCACCAATCCACCCCGCGCGGCCCCAGGCGCAGCGCCACCCGGCCCAGCGCGGCCTGGCCCTGCTGTGCGCCGCGGCGATGGCGCTGCCGCTGGCCCCGGGTGCGGCGTTCGCCCAGGGGCTGAAGTCGCGCGCACCCGTGACGGTGAACTTCGTCAATGCCGACATCGAAGCCGTCACCCGCGCCTTTGCCGCCATGATGGACCGGCCCATCATCGTCGACCCCCGTGTGCGCGGCAACATCACCGTCTACAGCGAACAGCCGCAGACCGTGGCCCAGGCCTGGCAGTCTTACCAGACCGCGCTGCGCGGCCTGAGCTTTGCCGTGGTGGAAAGCGGCGGCCTGCTGAAGGTGGTGCCCGAGGCCGACGCCAAGCTGCAGACCAGCACCGTGTCGGTGGGTGAAGTGGGGGTCAAGGGCGACCAGGTCATCACCCAGATCTTCCCGCTGCGCTTCGAGAACCCGAACAGCCTGGTGGCGGTGCTGCGCCCGCTGATCAGCGCCAACAACACCATCAACGCCAACCCGGGCAACAACAGCCTCGTCATCACCGACTACGCCGAAAACCTGCAGCGCATCAGTCGCATCATCGCCGCGCTGGACCAGCCTGCCGGCACCGACGTGGAAGTGGTGCAGCTGCAGCACGCCGTGGCCAGCGACCTGGCGCCCCTGGTACAGCGCCTGGCCGAAGGCGGGGGCCAGGTGCCGGGCGCACCGCAGGCCCAGGGCGGCGGCAGCACCACGGTGCTGGTGGACACGCGCAGCAACGCGCTCATCATCAAGGCCGCCAACGCCGCGCGCCTGGCCGCCCTGCGGGCCACCATCGCGCGGCTGGACCGGCCGGTGTCCAGCGTCGGCCCGGGCGGCGGCATGTACGTGGTGCACCTGAAGAACGCCGACGCCGTGCGCCTGGCGACCGTGGTGCGTGCAGCCTTCGGGGCTGCCGGTGGCGACAGCAGCGGTGGTGGCGCCAGCAGCACCCTGGGCCGGGCCCAGAACACCGGGCTGAACCTGAACAACCCCAACACCGGCGTCGCCACCGGGCAGACCGGGGCACTGGGCACGGGCGGCGGCACGGTGTCAACGCCCGCAGCGGTGTCCACCGGCGGCTTTATCCAGGCCGACCCGGCCACCAATTCGCTCATCATCACCGCGCCCGAGCCGCTGTACCGCCAGGTGCGGGCGATGATCGACCAGCTCGACACCCGTCGTGCCCAGGTCTACATCGAAAGCATGATCGTGGAAGTGTCAGGCGGCGACGCTGCCGATTTCGGCTTCCAGTGGCAGGGCCTGCTGGGCAAGAGCGGCGACAAGACCGGCCTGGTCTACGGCACCAACTTCGGCAGCAGCGGCGCGCCCAGCATCATCGACATCAACACCAGCGCCGCCCAGGGCACGGTGAACCTGGGGTCGGGCCTGAACATCGGCCTGTTGCGCAGCGTCAACGGCGTGGTGTCGCTGGCCGCGATCGCCAGGCTTCTGCAGACCCAGGCCAACACCAACATCGTCAGCACCCCGAACCTGATCACGCTGGACAACGAAGAAGCCAAGATCGTGGTGGGCGAAAACGTGCCTTTCATCACCGGCCAGTTCACGGGGCAGGGCGGTGGCGCCAACACCAACCCTTTCCAGACCATCGAACGCAAGGACGTGGGCATCACGCTGCGCATCAAGCCGCAGATCGGTGAAGGCGGCGCGGTACGCATGACCATCTTTCAGGAACAGAGCAGCGTCAAGACCGACGTCGCTGCCGGCACCAGCAACGCCGGTCCCAGCACCACCAAGCGCAGCATCGAAGGCACGGTGGTGGTGGACGATGGGCAGATCCTGGTGCTGGGCGGCCTGATCGAAGACCGCTTCATCGACAACAAGAGTAAGGTGCCGCTGCTGGGCGACATCCCTTACGTTGGCGGCCTGTTCCGCAGCGAAAGCCGCGAGCGCCGGCGGACCAACCTGATGGTGTTCCTGCGCCCCATCGTCATGCGCGACGGTGACAGCACCAACCGTTTCTCGGTCGACCGCTATGAACAGCTGCGCGGCCAGCAGAAGGACACGCAGCCCAACGGCAACGTGCTGATCCCGATCAACGAATCGCCCGTGCTGCCGCCGATGCGCGCGCCCGGCTCTCCGGCTGCCACCACCCTGCCGCCGCTGGCCCCGCCGCCCCCGGATACACCCGCACCTGCCGGCCAGGCGCCGGCCCAACGGGCCCCCTGAGCCGAGAACACACCATGGGTTCACGCCATCCCTTGCCCTACGCCTTCGCCAAGGCCAACACCCTGCTGCTGGAAGACGACGGCTCGCAGCTGGTGCTGTGGGCCGGCGAAAGCACACCCGCTTCAGCGCTGGCCGAAGTGACGCGGCTCTTTGAGATCGACAGCTTCGAACGCGAGACGAACGAGACGCTGACGCAGCGCATCAGCACCGTCTACGCCGGTGGCGAAAGCAGTGCCGCGGCGGTGATCGGCGAAGTCGAAAGCGGTGTCGACCTGAGCCGCATGATGCAGGACCTGCCCGCGGTGGAAGACCTGCTGGAAGCCGCCAACGACGCGCCCATCATCCGCATGCTGAACGCGCTGCTGACGCAGGCGGCCAAGGACGGCGCTTCCGACATCCACATCGAACCCTATGAACGCAGCAGCGCCGTGCGCTTCCGCGTCGACGGCACGCTGCGTGAGGTGGTGCAGCCCAACAAGGCCCTGCACGCGGCGATGATCAGCCGGCTGAAGATCATGGCCGAGCTGGACATCGCCGAAAAGCGGCTGCCGCAGGACGGGCGCATCAGCTTGCGGATCGGCGGCCGCGCCATCGACGTGCGCGTCAGCACCCTGCCTTCGTCGCATGGCGAACGCGCCGTGCTGCGTCTGCTGGACAAGACGGAGAGCAAGTTCACGCTCGAAGGTCTGGGCATGGGCGCCGACGTGTTGAAGTCCTTCAACAAGCTGGTGAAGCAGCCGCACGGCATCGTGCTCGTCACCGGGCCCACGGGTTCAGGCAAGACGACCACGCTGTACGCCAGCCTGGGCCGCGTGGACACCGCCACCACCAACGTGCTGACGGTGGAAGACCCGGTGGAATACGAGTTGCAAGGCATCGGCCAGACGCAGGTGAACCCGAAGATCGACCTGACGTTTGCCAAGGCCCTGCGCGCCATCCTGCGCCAGGACCCCGACGTGATCATGATCGGCGAGATCCGCGACTTCGAGACCGCGCAGATCGCCATCCAGGCCAGCCTGACGGGCCACCTGGTGCTGGCCACCGTGCACACCAACGACGCGGTCAGCAGCGTCACGCGCCTCATCGACATGGGCGTGGAGCCCTTCCTGTTGTCCAGCAGCCTGCTGGGCGTGCTGGCGCAGCGCCTGGTGCGCAAGCTGTGCCCGCTGTGCAAGCGCGAAGACAGCCGCGGCCACTGGCACCCGGTGGGCTGCGACCACTGCGGCCAGACCGGCTACAAGGGCCGCACGGGCGTGTACGAACTGATGGTGGCCGACGACAAGCTGCGCGCGCTGATCCACAACCGCGTGGGCGAAAACCAGCTGTTCGTGGCCGCCGAAGCCGCGGGCCTGCGGTCGATGCGCGAAGACGGGCAGCGGCTGGTGGAAGCGGGCATTACCAGCCCTGAAGAAGTGCTGCGCGTGACCCGTGAATGATGACCCCCAGGCTTGTCGCTTCGCGCCTTCGCCACCCCCCGGGGGGGCTGCGGCCGCCTTGGGGCGGCCCGGCGGCGGCCGCTGACCGCAGGTTGGCCTAGCCATGCCCGCCTACCGTTTCGAAGCGCTGGACGCCGCCGGCAAGACCCAGGGTGGCCTGCTGGAAGCCGACAACGCCAAGGCCGCGCGTGGCCAGCTGCGTGCGCGTGCCCTGGTGCCGCTGAATGTGGTGCCCGTCACCACCGCCACCAGCGACGGCACGGCGCCCAAGTTCCGGGGCCGCGTGTTCGGCGCCACCGGGTTGACGGTGTGGACGCGCCAGCTGGCCGGGCTGGTGGGTTCGGGGCTGCCGCTGGAACGCGCCCTCACGGCCCTGGCCGACGAGGCCGAGGACACCCGCCAGCGCGAACTGGTGGCGCACCTGAAAAGCGAGGTCAACGCCGGCAGCGCCTTCGCCCGCGCGCTGGCCACGGCCCCGCGTGAATTTGACGATGTCTACCGCGCCGTGGTCGCGGCCGGCGAACAGAGCGGTGCACTGGGCGCCGTGCTGGAACGCCTGGCCGACGACCTGGAACAGCGCCAGGCCCTGCGCGCCAAGGTCATGGGCGCGATGCTGTACCCGGCCATCGTCTCGCTGGTGGCGATCGTCATCGTCGTCGTGCTGATGACCTACGTGGTGCCGCAGATCGCCGGGGTCTTCAGCAGCAGCAAGCGGGCCCTGCCCACGCTGACGGTGGTGATGCTGGCCATCAGCGCCTTCGTGCGCAACTGGGGCTGGGCGGTGGCCGTGCTGCTGGCCGGTGGTGGCGCGCTCTTGACGCTGGCGCGGCGCAACCCGGCCTTTCACGAACGCAGCGACGCCTTCCTGCTGCGCCTGCCCTTCATCGGCCGGCTGGCGCGGGGCTACAACGCGGCGCGCTTCGGCGGCACGCTGGCAATGCTGGCCGGTGCCGGCGTGCCCATCCTGAAGGCCCTGCAAGCCGCGGCTGAAACGCTGGGCAACCGGGCCATGCGCGCCGACGCCATGGACGCCCTGGTGCAGGTGCGCGAAGGCGCGCCGCTGGCCAGCGCGCTGGCGGCCAAGAAGCGCTTCCCGGGGCTGCTGGCCATGTTCGCGCGCCTGGGCGAACAGACCGGCCAGCTGCCGCTGATGCTGCAGCGCGCGTCCAGCCAGATGTCGGCCGAAGTGCAGCGCCGGGCCATTGCCGCCGCCACGATCCTGGAACCCCTGCTCATCGTCGCGATGGGCCTGGTGGTCGTACTCATCATGCTGGCGGTGATGCTGCCGATCATGCAGATCAACAGCTTTGTGAAATAGCCCACCCCCGTAGCGCCTGCGGCGCTCCCCCTCAAGGGGGCGAAGCCAGCGGCCCGGCGGAGCCGGTTCCGCGGCTTCTGCTTGATGGGGCTTCTGGTACGCCGGTTAGCTGGCCGGCTTGTCGCTGGCGGGCTGTTCTTCCGGCGCCTGGGTGTTCTTGATGAAGATGCGCGCCGCGATGATGCCGATCTCGTAGAGGATGCACATCGGAATGGCCAGCGCCAGCTGTGAGATCACGTCGGGCGGCGTCACCACGGCAGCGACGATGAAGGCACCGACGATGAAGTAGCCGCGCCACTGTTGCAGCTGCTCGATCGTGACGATGCCCATGCGCGCCAGCACGATGACGGCGATCGGCACCTCGAAGGCGATGCCGAACACGAAGAACAGCGTCAGCACGAAGCCGAAATACTGTTCGATGTCTGGCGCGGCGGTGATGCTGGTGGGGGCGAAGGCCTGGATGAACTTGGCCATACCCGGGATGACCAGGAAGTAGCAGAACGCCACCCCCGCCACGAACAGCACCGTGCTGGAAACCACCAAGGGCAGCACCAGCTTCTTTTCGTGCGAATAGAGCCCTGGTGCAACAAAGGCCCAGACCTGGTACAGCACGATGGGCAGGGCCAGCATGAAGGCCGCCATCAGCGTGATCTTCAGCGGCACCAGGATAGGGCTGATGACGTTGGTGGCGATCAGCTTGGCGTCGCCGGGCAGGTGCGCTGACAGCGGCGCGGCCAGCATGTCGTACAGGCCCGATGGGCCGGGGTACAGCGCCAGCACGCCGAAGGCAATGCCGATCGCTATCACGGCGCGGATCAAGCGGTCGCGCAACTCCACGAGGTGCGAAACGAAGGGCTGTTCCGTGCCCTCGAGTTCGTCTTTCGGTGGCGTGCTCACCGTGTCATTCCCGGTGGGCGGAAGCGCGCCACGCGGGCTGCCCCGCTTTGGGCCTTGCCCCGGATGCCGTGGCGCTGCTTGTACCACTGCGGCATGGCGCCACGCTTGATGCGCCAGTTCTTCTTCGGCCGCGAATAGCTGGGCGGTGGCGGGGCTGGCGGGGTGTAGCCGATGCTGTTGTCGCTGCCGATGCCTTCCAGGCCCGCGGTGGCACTGTGCCATTCAGAGTTGAAGGCGGCGCTGGCGGAATCGACTTCGCTCTTCACGGTCTGCTGCACGTTGCGCGCTGCATCTTCGAAATCGGTCTTCATCTTCTTGAGCTCGTCAAGTTCGATGGACCGGTTCACTTCGGCCTTCACGTCGGCCACGTAGCGCTGCGCCTTGCCGAACAGATGCCCCACGGTGCGTGCCAGCTTGGGCAGTTTTTCGGGGCCGATGACGATCAGGGCCACGGCACCGATGAGGGCGATCTTGTCGAAACCGAAGTCGATCATGTCGGGGTGGGCAGAGGCAATGGGTGCAGCCCGAAGGCGCGGCCGCCGCGCGAAAGTGCCCGGCTGGCCAGCGCCCTGGGCGGGCAGAGCCTCAGCTCTTGGTCTTGGCCTCGACGTCGACGGTCTGGCTGTCGGCCTTGCGCTGCGTCGTGACCTGCTGCGGCGGCACGGCCGCTGCGTCGGCGTCGGCCGTGTCGTTGGCGCCCTTGACGCCGTCCTTGAAGCCCTTGACGGCGCTACCCAGGTCTGAACCGATGTTGCGAAGCTTCTTGGTGCCGAAGATGACCACGACGACCAGCAACACGATCAGCCAATGCCAGATGCTGAACGAACCCATGACCTTTTCTCCTTAGAGCAACCCGTGATTCTAGGTGACGGGTGAAGACGCCCCGATGTCGGGGATGTTGCGTTCTACCGCCCTGGCGGCCCGGCTCAGCCCTTGGTCCAGGGCCGCGGGCCGCCCATGACGTGCATGTGCAGGTGGTAGACCTCTTGTTTGCCGTCGGGCCCGGTGTTGATGAGGGTCCTGAAACCGTTCGTCACCCCCAGCTGCTGCATCAGGCGCGGCGCCAGGCCCAGCATGCGGCCCAGCATCGCGTCGTGTTCCGGGCCCACGTCGGCCAGGGTGGCGATATGGACCTTGGGGATCACCAGCACATGCACCGGCGCCCACGGGTTGATGTCGTGGAAGGCCAGCAGTTCATCGTCTTCGAACACTTTCCGTGACGGAATGTGCCCGGCAACGATCTTGCAAAAGACGCAGTTCGGGTCGGTGTGCATGCGCGGGGCTCTTCGGGTGGCGGGTTCAGGCAGGCTGTGGGGGCACGGGCATGGGGCGGTTTTCGATGAAGGCCCACCAGCCACGGATGAAGCGGTACAAGTACCACAGCCCGATGCCCGTCCACGCCGCCCAGCCCGGGAAGACGAAGAAGGCCCACAGCGGCAGGCTCAGCACCAGCCACAGCAGGGTGAACCAGAAGCTGCGCGCCTGCCATTGGAAGTGGCTGCGCAGGAAGTCGTCAGGCAGTTCCTGGCGCTTGACGAAATTCAGCACCATGGCCACGACCGAGAAGACGCCCGCCGAAAAGAAGCTGAGCGTGTGCAGGCCGTACATCAGGTGCGTCAGCAGCACCAGCTGGTGGCGCTGTTCGGCGGCGGCGGGCTGGGGAACGACCAGATTCGTCATGACAGGGCTCCTGGCTGGGCCTGGGCGGCGGCGTCGTCGTCACGGGCCTGCGCCTTGCGCAGGGCGAACTCCTCCAGCCCCGACAGCCCTTCGCGGCGCGCCAGTTCGGCCAGCACGTCCTGCGGGTGCAGGCCGTAGGCGTCCAGCGCCACCAGGCAGTGGAACCAGAGGTCGGCCATCTCGGCCACGATCTTCGGGCGGTCGGCGTCCTTCGCCGCCATCACGACTTCCGTCGCTTCTTCACCGATCTTCTTCAAGATGGCGTCGGGGCCCTTGTTCAACAAGCGGGCGACATAACTTTTTTCGGGGTCGCCCCCGGCGCTGGGCCGGCGCGTGGCGATCACCGCCGCCAGGCGCGACAGGGTGTCTTGCGGCGTGTTCATTTGTAGATCCGTTCCGGGTCTTTCAGCACCGGGTCCACGGTCTGCCAGGTGTCGCCCTGCAGCTGCTGGAAGAAGCAGTGGTGGCGGCCGGTGTGGCAGGCGATAGGCGGGCTGCCTTGCTGCGTCACTTCCAGCAGGATGACGTCGGCGTCGCAGTCCAGCCGGATGCCGTGCACCTGCTGGAAGTGCCCCGATTCCTCGCCCTTGTGCCACAGGCGCTGGCGCGAACGGCTCCAGTAGACCGCCTGCCCGCGGGCTGCCGTGGCGGCCAGGGCTTCGCGGTTCATCCAGGCCACCATCAGCACGGTGTTGCTGCCCTGTTCCTGGGCGATGGCGGGTACCAGGCCATCGCGGTCCCACTTCACGGTGTCGAGCCAGTTCATGCGGGCAGTCTAGCGGGCGGCGCCAGCGTCTTGCACGGGCGGCTCGGCATGGGTAGGGCCTTCGAAGCCGCGTTCGGCGGCAAACCAGCCCAGCACCGGCACGGTGCCTGGCAGCACCGGCTCGACCGCCACGGGCAGCGTCTGCCAGGCCATGGCCTGGCCTTCGCGCATCTCGAAGTCGCCCTGCCAGTCGTAGACCTTGCAGAAGTGCAGCCGCACCAGCGCATGCGGGTAGTCGAAGCTTTCCTGCTGCCAGGGCTGCACGGTGCCGATGCTGATGCCCAGTTCTTCCTGCAGTTCGCGCCGCAGTGCCTGTTCCACGGTTTCGCCGGGTTCGAGCTTGCCGCCCGGGAATTCCCAGTAACCGGCGTAGACCTTGCCGGGCGGGCGCGTCGTCAGCAGGAAGCGGCCCTGGCCGTCGATGAGCACGCCCACCGCGACGTCCACCGGACGGCGCGCCTCCTGCTGCTCGACGTCCACCGGACGGCGCGCCTCCTGCTGCTCGACGTCCACCGGACGGCGCGCCTCCTGCTGCGCGACCTCTACAGGTTCACGCATGGGCGGGTGCGGCATGGCGGCCTGCGTAGTCGCGCGCAAACTGCTGCGCCACACGGCCTGATCGTGAACCGCGCTCCAGCGCCCAGACCAGCGATTCCTGCCGCGCCACGGCAATGGCGTCTTCTGCCACGCCAAAAGCCCGCAGCCACTGCGCCACGATGGCCAGGTATTCGCCCTGGGTAAAGGGGTAGAAGCTGATCCACAGCCCGAAGCGTTCAGACAGCGAGACCTTTTCTTCCACCACCTCGCCCGGGTGCACTTCGCCGTCTTCGGTGTGCTGGTAGCTCAGGTTGTCCTTCATGTATTCGGGCAGCAGGTGGCGGCGGTTGCTGGTGGCGTAGATCAGCAGGTTGTCGCCCGCTGCGGCCACGCTGCCGTCGAGCACGCTCTTCAGCGCCTTGTAGCCGGGTTCGCCTTCGTCGAAGCTGAGGTCGTCGCAAAAGACGATGAAGCGCTCGGGCCTGTCGTCCACCATGTCGATCAGGTCCGGCAGGTCCACCAGGTCGGCCTTGTCGACCTCGATCAGCCGCAGGCCCTGGCCGGCGAATTCATTCAGCATGGCCTTCACCAGCGAACTCTTGCCGGTGCCGCGCGCCCCGGTCAGCAGCACGTTGTTCGCGCCCTGGCCGGCCACGAACTGCTGCGTGTTGCGCAGCAGGCGTTCCTTCTGCGCGTCCACTTCCTGCAGGTCGGCCAGGCGGATGCCGGCGACATGTTTCACCGGTTCCAGCACGCCGGCGGCATGCAGGCCGCCGCGCTTGCGGTAGCGCCAGGCGGTGGACGCCTGCCAGTCGGGCGGCGTGGCCGCATGCGGCAGCAGGGCTTCCAGCCGCGCCAGCAATGACTCGGCGCGCACCAGCAAGTGTTCGAAAGCGGGGTTCATGCGACGGAGTTTAGGGCGCGCACTTCGTCGTCAGCGATCAGGTACACATGGTCTGAAGGCGTGGGCTGCAGCACATGGCTACCTGTGAAGCCGCCGAAAGCCGGCAGCAGGCCGACCCGGGGGCCGAAGTGAAAGCAGGGCAGCCGCAGCCGCTGGCGCGCGCGCCCGCCCAGCACCACGGCCGGGTGCACATGCCCGGCCAGCACGTAGGCGCCGGGTACGGGGTCGGGGTGGTGCGCCAGTGCCAGGCCGGGCAGCCCGGGCAGGAAGTGCGGCTCGTCCACGCACTGCAGCTGCCAGCTGGCGGGCGGGTCGCCGGCGTGGCGGTCGTGGTTGCCGCGCACCAGCAGCATGTCCAGGGCTGCATGCGTTGCGCGCCAGGCCGCAAAGGCCGCCAGTGCCGCTGCGCTGCGGCCGCGCGCGGCATGCAGCAGGTCGCCCAGGAACACCAGCCGCCGCGCGCCGGTGCGGTGCAGCAGCGTGGCCAGTGTCTGCAGGCTTTCGGCGGTGGTGCCCGTGGGCACCGGCACGCCCAGGCGGCGGAAGCTGTGGGCCTTGCCGATGTGCGCGTCGGCCACCAGCAGCGTGGCGGGGCCCGGCAGGTAGACGGCGCGTTCGGGCAGCAGCTGCAACAGGGCGCCGCCGGCCTCGTGCGTCAGCACAGGCGGGCTGCGGGCTTTGCGACGCCAGCCGTGGGCATCAGGACGCCAGCCGAGCCAGGGCCAGGTCCAGGTGCTCGGTGGGCAGGCGCTTGAAGCCGCTGCGGGCGTAGCGGTGCAGCCGCCCCACCATCAGCGCCACCAGAGCCGACGCCAGGGCCTGGGCGTCGACCGTGGGGGTGCTGGAACCCGCAGCTTCGGCGGCGGCGCGCAGGCACTGGCGCAACTGCGATTCGACGCGGTCGAAGAACAGGTTCATGCGCGTCGTCAGGCGTTCGTTTTCGAACACCAGCGCGTCGCCCACCATCACTCGCACCATGCCGGGGTTGCGTTCGCCGAACTGCAGCAGCATGGCGGTGATCTTCTGCGCCTGCACGGCCGGCGAGGCTTCGCGTTCGACGAGCTGGTTGACGAGCGTGAAGACGCTGGATTCGATGAACTCGATCAGGCCTTCGAACATCTGCGCCTTGCTGGCGAAGTGGCGGTACAGCGCCGCTTCGCTGACTTCCAGCCGGGCCGCCAGCGCGGCGGTGGTGATGCGTTCGGCGCCGGGCTGTTCCAGCATGCGCGCCAGGGTCTGCAGGATCTGCACGCGGCGTTCGCCCGGTTTGGGCCGCTTGCGGGCCGGGGCCAGGTCAGCGGGCGTAGCCGGTACAGCCATGCCCGTGGCGGGCGGGGGTGCTGCAGCGTGCTCGGCAGGGTCCTCGGTGGGTTCTGACGGCGGGTCGGACGGCAGGGCTGACATCGGCGCTCGGGGGTGCGTGCGGCCGTGTTCGGCTGCCGGGCAAAGGGGGTTCCAAATCATTCTTGCACAGTGCCCGTGCGGTGAAGCTTGCAGGTAAACACTGACACACCACCCGCGATACGGCCGCTGCGCAGGCCGCTGGCAGCGCCGCGCTGGCGTGCCTATCGCCCAGGCTTGAGCAGCAGGCGCAGCGCCGAAACCCGCCTGCCGACATAGGCTGGCTTCAGCGCGCGATGCTGGCCTGCAGCTGGCGGCAACCAGCGCTGCATCCACACCGTGCGCATGCCCAGGCGCCGCGCGGCCTTCTGGTGCACCAAGGTGTCTTCGACCAGGGTGCAGCGCGAAGCCGGCACCTTCAGCCGCGCTGCCACGTGGCGCAGCATGCGCGCGTCGGGCTTGGGGCGCAGGTGGCCGAACATCTGCATGTCTTCGATCGACAGCAGGCCGTCGAACAGGTGCTCGATGCCCAGCACCCCCAGCACGCGCCGTGCATAGGCCAGCGGCGCATTGGTCAGGATGAACTTGCGCCCCTGCAGGCGGGCCAGCGCGTGCAGGTCGGCGCGCTGCGCCTGGATGCGCGCTTCCAGCCCCGGCAACACATGCGTGTGGTGCAGGAAGTGCGCAGGCTTGACGCCATGGTGGCGCACCAGGCCCAGCAGCGTGGCACCGTAACGAAGGTAGTAGTGCCGGCGCAGGGCCGTGGCGTCGGCCAGGCTCAGGCCGGCGTGTTCGGCGGTGTAGGCCGTCATCGCTTCCACCAGCTGCGGCATCGACGCACGGCCTGCGTCGTGCAAGGTGTCGTCCAGGTCGAACAGCCAGACCCGCCGGCGCCCCCGCCCCGCTGCCATCAATGGCTGCGGATCATCGTGCCGTAGGCCTGGTCGGTCAGGATTTCCAGCAGCATGGCGTGCGGCACGCGCCCGTCGACCACGTGCACGGCGTTCACGCCGCTCTTGGCGGCATCGATGGCCCCGGCCAGCTTGGGCAGCATGCCGCCGCTGATGGTGCCGTCGGCGATCAGTTCGTCGATCTGCCGCGGCGTCAGTTCCGTCAGCAGTTCACCGGCCTTGTTCAGCACGCCCTTGATGTTGGTCAGCATCACCAGCTTTTCGGCCTTCAGCACCGTGGCCAGCTTGGCGGCCACGAGGTCGGCGTTGATGTTGTAGCTCTCGTTCTTTTCGCCGAAGCCGATCGGGCTGATGACGGGGATGAACTGGTCGTCCTGCAGCGCCTTCACCACGCTGGGGTCGATGGACGTGATCTCCCCCACCTGGCCGATGTCGTGTTCCAGCGTCGGGTCCTTCGTGTCGGCCAGCTTCATCTGGTGCGCGCGGATCAGCCCGCCATCGCGCCCGGTCAGGCCCACGGCCTTGCCGCCGGCGGCGTTGATCAGGCCCACGATGTCCTGCTGCACCTGGCCGGCCAGCACCCATTCGACCACTTCCATTGTTTCTTCATCGGTCACGCGCATGCCCTGGATGAAGGTACCTTT
>JAIXRN010000065.1 GCA_027485165.1 Rubrivivax sp. | reverse complement strand
CCGGGGCGACGGCTGCTGGTGCCGCCGGCGATCCAACGTCCGTCGTCGGAGAAGGCGTAGGAGAAGAAGATGGCCTGATTGGTCGAGGACTCCAGCGGTCGGAACTCGGCTCCCAGCCCGGCCCGGGCGGAAAGCAGGAGTCCGAGGAGGACGATCAGTCGGTGCATGCCTGGGACCATAGGAAGGACCGGGTGGCGCCACCAATGAGATTCATGGCGTGTCCGGGCAGGGGGCGAGGCTGCCGTACGTGGACCTCGTACCCGAGGGTTGTTGGCTTTGGCGTACGTAGCCCTACGTATCGACTCTTCGGGCCGCGCCTGATGAGGTGGCCCCATGACCAAGCGATCGAAACCGGAGTGTTCCCCGGCCCGCCTCGGCGTCCGGCTGCTCAGCGCCCTGATCTTCCTCCTGTTTGGGGGGATGGTCCGTGGACAGGTGGCCCAGGGTTCCTTGGACCCGGGCTATGGATTCCGGTCCAGTACCGCGTTTGTTCCGCGGGCCATGTCCTTGGAACCCGACGGCCGGTTGGTGGTCATGCCGGGCGGCATCGGCGGAGGGAACGGTGTCCACATCCTTTCGGCCAACACCGGAGCCCGCGAGACCCAGCTTTTCTCCCCGACCTTGAGCACCTTCGGCGATCGCTTCACCCTTTTGCGCCAGGCCAGCGGACGGCTGATCGCCCGCGTCTTCCTGCAATCGGGCGGCAAGACGCTCAATGGGTTCGGGGCGTTCGGCCTCGATGGCAATGCCGACGCCTCCTTCTACTTCCCGTCGATGCCTGCCGGTTCGACGCGGAGCTTCGCCGGTGCCACCGACATCGCGCTCGGGGCCGGGGACCGGGTGCATGTCGTGGGATCGGGACTCCGCTTCGCCGGCGCCAACAATGCTGTCTGGATCACCCTTGACCGCGATGGGAACGAATTGACCGGGCGGGTGGGAACCGCCGGCGAACAGGTCCTTCGGGTGCTGGAACAGGCCGACGGAAAGGTGCTTCTCGGAGGAAGCGTCACGACCCCGAATGGTGTCCGCGTCCTGGTCCGCCGCAATTCCGACGGTGAACTCGATGGCACCTTCGACGCGGTGCTTCCTGGACCGGTGTCTGTCCTGAGGCAGATGGCCGATGGACGGTTGCTGGTCTCGGGCGTCAACCCGACCCGCCAGCGGCCGTACGTCTGGGTGCTCGGCACCAACGGCACCCGCGATCCGGGTTACGACCTCGATTCGATCGTCGAGGGCATCTCGGCCAACACGGCTTCCGTGGTGGATGTCGTCGCCCAGCCGGATGGGAAGATCGTCCTCGGAGGCAGCTTCACGGCGGGCGGAGTGGACCTCGCGGTGGCCCGCCTGCTGCCGAGTGGCGAGCTCGACTGGGAGTTCAACTCCGAGCTGACCTCGACGTCGCCGGTCACGGCGATGTTGATGAAGGACAACTTCCTCTACGTCGGGGTCAATCGGAACGTCCGCCGCATGTTCCTTGGGGATCCGATCGCCGGCGGTCCGCCGGAGATCACCGTCCCGCCGGCGGGCGGGCGCCATCCTGCGGGATCGCAGGTCCTTCTGCAGGTGACCGCGACCGGGGCGCCGCCGCTGACCTACCAGTGGCGGCGCAACGGGACGCCGATACCCTTGGAGACGGCAAATCGCTACCTGTTCCAATTGACCCAGCTGAACGCGGGCGACTTCGACGTGGTGGTGGGGAACTCCTTCGGCAGCGTCACCAGCGCCGTCGCCGCGATCCGGATCGATGTGCCGCCGCCGGTGGTGACGTTGGTGTCGAACACGGTACAGACCCTCGGATTCATCGGCAGTTTCGGTCCATGGGTGACCGGCGAGGTGCCGCCGACCTTCTACCAATGGTACAAGGACGGACAGGCCGTCCCGGGCCAGACGAACATGAGCTATTCCTTCAACCCGGTGGTGGCCGGCGACGCCGGCACCTACCGGTTCGTGCTGCAGGACACCTTCGGCAACAGCGTCACCAGCAATCCCTGCGTGGTGACCATCGAGATACCGCCGCCGCCGCGGGTGATGGTCCAGCCGGTCTCCGTCGTCGCCTTGGCCGGATCCACCATCACGCTGGACGCCCGGTTCGAGAGCCTGCCGCAGCAGCTTCCGCCCGTGGTCCAATGGCGCCACGCCGGGACCAACATCGTGGGCGGTACAGTGAGCCTCCTGAACGGGCTCTATTTCGCCCGGTTGACCCTGGAGTCCGTGCAACCGGACGCCGAGGGCCTCTACGACTGCTCGGCCACGAGCCTTGGCGGGACGAGTCCTTTCACCCGGGAGGTGCGGGTGACGGTCAAGACGGAGACCTCGCCGGACACGGTGGACACGAGCTTTGACGCGGGCACCGCCAACCGCATCGCCTTCAACAACCCCGCCGCGGATGGGGCGGTGGAGGGCATCGCGATCCAGCCCGACGACAAGGTCGTGGTGGTCGGAACCTTCAAGCAGTGGAACGGACAAGCACGGACGAACATCGTCCGCCTCAACGTCAACGGCTCGCTGGACACGAGCTTCGCCGGACATGTGTTCACCCCGACCGTCAACGGGGAGATCTCGGTGCCGGGCGTCGCGGTGGCGCCGGACGGGAAGATCTACGTGACCGGCCATTGGGGCACGGTGGACGGCCGCACGGACCAGATGATCCGCCTGAACCCGGACGGCACGCTCGCCACGACGTTTTCGTTGGGCGACGCGGCTCCGGGCTTCCTTCTGCTGACGCTTCCCGATGGGACACTGCTGAACAACGGCGGGGCGCTCGTGGCCAACCGGCTCCGGACGCCCCTGCGGTATCCGGCGGGCGGGGCCTTGGACACGGCCTTCGGTGGCCCCTTCACGGCGGCCCGCTTCAGCGGCGTCAACGCAAGCGCCTGGTTCGCCAATCCGGACGGATCCCTGGTCCTCGGCGGCGCCTTCGGATCGACCGACGCCGGCTCCTTCGCCCACTTCAACCTGGCCAAGCTCAACGCGGACGGGACCCTCGCCGCGGGATTCCACTCGCCGCTGACGCAGCCGGAGTTCGTCAACGGACTGGCCCGTCTGCCGGACGGCAAGTTCGTGGCGGTGGGCGATTTCCAATCGCCGACTCGGAACCTGCGGCGTTTCAACGCGGATGGATCGGTGGACACCGCGTTCGATTGCCCGCTGACCGACGCCTCGAACGCGGCCCTCTTGGCGGAATCGGACGGAACGGTCCTGACGACTGCCGGCAACGGGAGACGTTTGCACCGCCTGTTGGCGAACGGGGCCTCGGACGATTCCTACCTGGTGTCGGCCAACGACTCCATCCGACGCGTGGCGGTGGACTCGAGGGGGCGGGTGGTGGTCGCTGGATACTTCACCGAGGTCACCGGGGCCTTCGACGACGCGGCGCACCGGGTGGCTCGCAAGAGCATCGCCCGCCTCTACGGCCGCAACCGCCCGGGCGCGATCCCGCCTGTGCGGTTGGGAGCGGTGACGTTTACGCCGGGCGGGCCGCTGGGCTTCACGCTGCCGACGGTGCCGGGAGTCACCTACATCCTGGAAACCAAGGCCACCTTGGGTGACACGGCGTGGACGGTGAGCCAAACCATCACCGGCGACGGCT
>JAIXRN010000045.1 GCA_027485165.1 Rubrivivax sp. | reverse complement strand
GGTGCCCATCCTGGTGGACGAGGCGCGCACCTTCGGCATGGAAGGCCGGTTCCGGCAGATGGGCATCTACAACCCTGCAGGTCAGAAGTACACCCCGGTCGACAAGGACCAGGTGATGTACTACCGCGAAGACAAGGCCGGGCAGATCCTGCAGGAAGGCATCAACGAAGCCGGCGGCATGGCCAGCTGGATCGCGGCGGCCACCAGCTACAGCACCAACAACCGGGTGATGGTGCCGTTCTACGTGTACTACTCGATGTTCGGATTCCAGCGCATAGGCGACCTGGCCTGGGCGGCCGGCGACATGCAGGCGCGCGGCTTCCTGCTGGGCGGTACTTCAGGCCGCACGACGCTGAACGGCGAAGGCCTGCAGCACGAGGACGGCCACAGCCACATCCTGGCCGGCACGATCCCGAACTGCATCAGCTACGACCCGACCTTCGCCCACGCGGTGGCGGTCATCATGCAGCACGGCCTCAAGCGCATGGTCGAGAAGCAGGACAACGTCTACTTCTACATCACGCTCTTGAACGAGAACTACCCGATGCCCGGCCTGAAACCCGGCACCGAGGAACAGATCATCAAGGGCATGTACCTGCTGGAAGAAGGCGCGAAGAAGACCCCCAGGGTCAACCTGCTGGGCAGCGGCACCATCCTGCGTGAAAGCCAGGCCGCGAAGGTGCTGCTGGAACAGGACTGGGGCGTGGCCGCCAACGTCTGGAGCTGCCCCAGCTTCAACGAACTGGCCCGAGACGGCCAGGACTGCGAGCGCTACAACCTGCTGCACCCGACCGCAGAACAGCGCGTGCCCTACGTCACCCAGCAGCTGACGCCCTTTGCCGGCCCGGTGATCGCGTCGACCGACTACATGAAGAACTACGCCGACCAGATCCGTGCCTTCATCCCCAAGGGTCGCGCCTACAAGGTGCTGGGCACCGACGGCTTTGGCCGCAGCGACTTCCGCAGCAAGCTGCGCGAGCACTTCGAAGTCAACCGCCACTACATCGTGGTGGCCGCGCTGAAGGCGCTGGCCGAAGAGGGCACGGTGCCGGTGGTCAAGGTGGCTGACGCGATCGCGAAGTACGGCATCGCCGCCGACAAGACCAACCCGCTGTACGCCTGAGTCAGCCCAGAACAACGAAACGAGGAGACTGACCATGGCATTGGTCGAAGTGAAGGTGCCCGACATCGGCGACTTCAAGGAAGTGGAAGTCATCGAACTGCTGGTCAAGCCGGGCGACACCGTGGCGGTGGACCAGTCGCTGCTGACGGTGGAAAGCGACAAGGCGTCGATGGAGATTCCTTCGTCGCACGCCGGCGTGGTGAAAGAGCTGAAGGTCAAGCTCGGCGACAAGGTGGGCGAGGGCACGCTGGTGCTGATGCTGGAAGCGGCTGGCGGGGCGGCAGCGCCTGCGCCGGCAGCTACCCCGGCAGCCGCGGCACCTGCCCCGGTTGCAGCAGTACCCGTGCCCGCCGCGCCAGCGACTGCTGCCGCGGCCGGCCCGGTGCAGATATTCGTGCCCGACATCGGCGACTTCGACGAGGTCAGCGTCATCGAGGTATTGGTCAAGCCCGGCGACAGCGTGAAGGCCGAGCAGAGCCTGATCACGGTGGAAAGCGACAAGGCGTCGATGGAGATTCCTTCTTCGCATGCCGGTACGGTGAGCGAACTCAAGGTCAAGGTTGGCGACAAGGTGGCCAAGGGCAGCCTGATCGCGGTGCTGCAGGCCGTGGCGGGGGCAGCAGCGCCAGCGGCTTTGCCGGCCGCTACGCCCATCACGCCCATCACGCCCGCAACCCCTGCCGCTGTGCCCGCTGCAAGGGCGCCCGCACAAGCGGCCGCCGCGCCCACGCCGGCCCCCGCCCCGGCTGCCATCCCCGCGCACGAGCCCGCATCCGCCAGCACCAGCGGCCTGCCGCACGCGTCCCCCAGCATCCGCCGGCTGGCGCGTGAACTGGGCGTGCCGCTGGCCGAGGTGCAAGGCTCTGGCCCCAAGGGCCGCATCACCCAGGCCGACGTACAGGGCTTCGTGAAGAACGTCATGGCCGGCAGCGTGCAGACGGCAGCGCAGAAGGCCAAGGCCCCGGCACCGGCCGCTGCAGGGCAGGTCGGCAGCTTCCCGGGCCTGCTGGCCTGGCCCAGCGTGGACTTCGCGAAGTTCGGCGCGGTCGAACGCAAGGACCTGAGCCGCATCAAGAAGATCAGCGGTGCCAACCTGCACCGCAACTGGGTGTTGATTCCGCACGTCACCAACCACGACGACGCCGACATCACCGATCTCGAAGCCTTCCGCGTACAGCTGAACAAGGAAAACGAGAAGAGCGGCGCGAAGGTCACGATGCTGGCCTTCATGATCAAAGCTGCTGTCGCCGCACTCAGGAAGTTCCCCGAGTTCAATGCCAGCCTGGACGGCGAGCAGCTGGTGCTGAAGAAGTACTTCCACATCGGCTTTGCCGCCGACACGCCCAACGGCCTGGTGGTGCCCGTGATCAAGGACGCCGACCAGAAGGGCGTGATGCAGATCAGCAAGGAAATGGGCGAACTCGCCGCCAAGGCACGCGACGGCAAGCTGGCCCCGGCCGACATGCAAGGCGGCTGCTTTTCCATCAGCAGCCTGGGCGGCATCGGCGGGCGCTACTTCACGCCCATCATCAATGCGCCTGAGGTGGCCATCATGGGCGTGTGCCGCAGCAGCACAGAACCGCGCTGGGACGGCAAGGCTTTCGTGCCGCGCCTGATCCTGCCGCTGAGCCTGAGCTGGGACCACCGTGTCATCGACGGCGCGGCGGCTGCACGCTTCAACGCCTACTTCGCGGGCATCCTGGCCGATTTCCGCCGCGTCTTGTTGTGAGCACCGTTGTTGTTGCTCGCCAGGGCAACACCGTCGCCATCGCGTCGGATTCGCTCGTCACCTTCGGTGAAACGCGGCTGCCCGATGGTTACGAGGCCAACACCAAGCTGTTCGCGGTGGGCGACTCGATCATCGGCACCGTGGGCAGCATCGCCCATGTGCCGGTGCTGCAGCGGGCGCTGGCGGGCCTGCCCGAAGGCAGCCTGCAGTTGCACGGGCGCGAAGGCATCTTCGAGACCTTCGTGAAGCTGCACCCCCTGCTGAAGGAACGCTTCTTCATGAACACGAAGGAGCACGACAGCGACCCGTACGAGAGCAGCCAGTTCTCGATCCTGATCGCCAACCGCAGCGGCATCTTCGGTGTCGAAAGCTACCGCGAGGTGTTCGAATTCGAACGCTTCTGGGCCATCGGCTCGGGACGCCGGTTCGCCCTGGGCGCGATGCATGCGCTGCTCGGCGCCCAGGGCCGCGCCAAGACGGCGGCCGAACTGGCCACCGCCGGCGTGCTGGCGGGCTGCGAGTTCGACACCAGTTCAGCCGCCCCGGTGCGGCTGCAAACCATCAAGTTGAAGAAAGCCTGACATGGCCACCCTCGATATCCAGGTTCCTGACATCGGCGACTTCGATGAAGTCACCGTCATCGAAGTGCTGGTCAAGCCCGGCGACAGCATCAAGGCCGAGCAAAGCCTGATCACGGTCGAAAGCGACAAGGCTTCGATGGAGATCCCGTCTTCACATGCCGGCGTGGTGCAGGCCATGAAGGTCGCAGTGGGCGACAAGGTGAAGATGGGTTCGGTGATCCTGGCGCTGGAAGCCGCAGGCGCGCCGGCAGCGGCTGCCCCCGCCGCAGTGTCTGCTCCTGTCTCTTCTCCTGTCTCTGCGCCTTCACCCGCACCCGCACCCGCACCGGTACCCGCCGCAGCTGCCAGCCCCGCCGCTGCCAGCTATGCCGGCGGTGCCGACATCAGCTGCGACCTGCTGGTGCTGGGCGCTGGCCCTGGCGGCTATTCGGCGGCCTTCCGCGCAGCCGATCTGGGCCTGAAGACCGTGCTCGTCGAACGTTTCCCGACGCTGGGTGGCGTGTGCCTGAACGTGGGCTGCATCCCCAGCAAGGCGCTGCTGCACGTGGCCGCGGTGATGGACGAGGTGACGCATTTCGCCGACCTGGGCATCAGCTTCGCCAAGCCCGCCATCGACATGGGCAAGCTGCTGGCGCACAAGAACAAGGTCGTGGGCAAGCTCACCGGCGGCCTGGCCGCGATGGCCAAAATGCGCAAGGTCACCACCGTGCAGGGCGTGGGCGAGTTCATCGACCCGCACCACCTGAAGGTGACGATGGATGACGGCAAGGCGCAGGTCATCCAGTTCAAGAACGCCGTCATCGCCGCGGGTTCAGAAGCCGTGAAGCTGCCCTTCCTGCCGAAGGACGACCGCATCGTCACCAGCACCGGCGCGCTGGAACTGCGCCAGAAGCCCGAGCGCATGCTGGTCATCGGCGGCGGCATCATCGGCCTGGAGATGGGCACGGTCTACAGCACGCTGGGCGCGCGGCTGGACGTGGTGGAGATGCTCGACGGCCTGATGCAGGGCGCCGACCGCGACCTGGTGAAGGTGTGGCAGAAGATGAACGCGCACCGCTTCGACAAGCTGATGCTGAAGACCAAGACGGTAGGCGCCGAAGCCACGGCAGACGGCATCCGCGTGATGTTCGAAGGCCTGGACGGCGTGAAGAGCGAAGGCCTGTACGACCTGGTGCTGCAGGCCGTGGGCCGCACGCCCAATGGCAAGAAGATCGGGGCCGACAAGGCCGGCGTGGCCGTCAGCGACCGTGGCTTCATCGCGGTGGACGCGCAGATGCGCACCAACGTGCCGCACATCTACGCCATCGGCGACATCGTCGGCCAGCCCATGCTGGCGCACAAGGCCGTGCACGAAGCGCATGTGGCGGCCGAGGTGGCGGCCGGCGACACCAAAGCACAGTTCGACGCCCGCGTGATCCCCAGCGTGGCCTACACCGACCCCGAAGTGGCCTGGGTGGGCCTGACGGAGGACGAGGCCAAGGCCAAGGGCATCAAGGTCAAGAAGGGCCTGTTTCCCTGGTCGGCCAGCGGCCGCGCGATTGCCAATGGCAGAGACGAAGGCTTCACCAAGCTGCTGTTCGATGACTCGCCCGAAGCGCATGGCCATGGTCGCATCCTGGGCGGCGGCATCGTCGGCACCCATGCCGGCGACATGATCGGCGAAGTCGCCCTGGCCATCGAGATGGGCGCCGACGCGGTGGACATCGGCAAGACCATCCACCCGCACCCCACGCTGGGCGAAAGCATCGGCATGGCCGCCGAGGTGGCGCACGGCAGCTGCACGGACCTGCCGCCGGCGCGGCGCTGAGTTTCGGCCCTCAGCGCCTGGGCGGTGCAGCCGCCCGCACTTCGAAGCTGACGCGGTCGACATGCCCGCCTTCGCCGCGGCGTTCCAGCACATGGCGCCCGGGTCGCGGCAGCCAGGTCAGGCGCGTCCCGCTGCCCAGCGCGCGCCCGTCAACAGACCAGCGCCCGGCCGCGCCGCTGAAGACCATGCGCTGTGCGGCCATCGGGATGTCCGGGTCCAGCACCAACACCGCGCCGTCGCGCGGGCTGTCGATGCCGAACGCGCCACTGCGCCAGGTGGCGGCAGCCAGACCCGTAGGCTCGCCGGCGCGCGGTTCGGTGCCGGGCAGGAACCATTCGCTGCCGCGCCGCACCAGGCCCACAGGCGCCGCGGGCGCGGCCGACGGCTGGCTGGCGTGCAGCCACTGCACCAGGTCGCGCCACACCGGTGCCGCGCCCTGGGTGCCGCTGACGCCGTGCATGGGCGCACCGCTGGCATTGCCTACCCACACGCCCACCACGTAGCGGCTGCTGAAGCCGATGCACCAGTTGTCGCGCATGTCCTTGCTGGTGCCAGTCTTCACGGCCGCCCAGCCGCGAGTGACCAGGGGGCTGTCCAGCCCGAACGTCGTGGCGCGCGCGGCCGGGTCGGCCAGCATGTCGGCAACGATGTGGTCCACCGCCGGCCCGTACAGCTGGCCATTGGCCAGCATCCGGTAGGCGCCCGTCAGGTCACGCAGGCTGGTCTCGGCACTGCCCAGGGCCAGCGCGTGGCCGTGGAAGCCGGCGCTTTCGCTGGGCTGCAGGCCGGCGCGCTGCAGCGCGTCGAACATCGCCTGCGGGCCCAGCATTTGCGCCACGCGCACGGCCGGTATGTTCAGGCTGGCAGCCAGCGCAGCGCGCACCGTCACTGCGCCCTTGTAGCCATGGTCGTAGTTCTGCGGCTGGTACAGCGCGCCGCCGCCGCTGGCCAGCTGCAGCGGGCTGTCGTCCAGCACCGAAGCGGCGGTCAGCAGCCGCTGCTGCAGCGCCAGGCCATAGACGATGGGCTTGAGCGTGCTGCCGGGCTGGCGCCGGGCCAGCACGGCGTCCACCGCCGCCGCGCCCGACAGCGCGCTGCCGGCCGACCCCACCCAGGCCAGCACGTCGCCGCTGCGCCTGTCCAGCACCAGCACGGCCCCGTCTTCGACATTGCGGCCGCGCAGTTCGGCCAGATGCTGGCGCAGCGACTGCGTGGCCACGCGCTGCAGCCGGGCGTCCAGCGTGCTGCGCCAGGGCTGGCCGGCGGCGGGCGTGGGCTGCTGGCGCAGCAGGGCGGCGGCGTAATGCGGCGCCAGCTGCGGGCCCAGGGCCGGGCCGGGCCGCCGGTCCAGCGCCTGGGCCAGTACCAGGGCCAGGCTGTCGCAAGGCAGGGCCTGCTGGCGCAGCACATCGCAAGCGCGCCTTTCCACCTGGGCGGCCGGGGCATTGGGCGCGCGCACCAGGGCGGCCAACAGGGCGGCTTCGCTGCGGTCCAGGCCGCTGGCGTGCTTGCCGAACAGCTGCTGCGCCGCCGCGCTGGCGCCCACCAGTTCGCCACGCAGCGGCACCAGGTTCAGGTAGGCCTCCAGGATCTGCGTCTTGCGCCAGCGGGTTTCCAGCTGCTGGGCGCGCAGCACCTGGCTGAACTTGGTGCCCAGGCTGCGGCCGCCTGCGGGGCGCGCCAGGTCTTCGTCCAGCAGTCCGGCCAGCTGCATGGTGACCGTAGAAGCGCCGCGGGTGCGGGTGTTCCAGGCATTCGCCCAGGCGCTGGCGGCCAGGGCCGGCCAGTCGACGCCGCCGTGGTCCCAGAAGCGGCGGTCCTCGCTCAGCACGATGGCGTCGCGCAGCGCGGGCGAGATCTCGTCCAGCGTCAGCCAGTCGGCACGGCGCACGCGGGGGTCGATGCGCATCACCTGCAGGGGCTGGCCCTGGCGGTCCAGCAGCAGCCGGTCGGAAGGCGCGTGCGCGCTGCGTACGGCGTCAAAACTGGGCAGAGCGGCGAGTGCCGTCGCTGGCAGCGCGGACAGCAAGACCAGCAGCCCCGACCAGCGGCGCAGGCGGCCGGGCATCAAGGCTGCACCTCGATCGTGGCGTTCGGCAGTTCGCCGAAGCTGTCGGGCGCGTACATGGCTTCCACGCGTGTGGGCGGCAGGCCGAAGCGCCCGCTGCTGTTCAGCCGCAGGGTGTATTCGACGACATGCTTGCCGCGTGGCAGCCACTCCCAGTAGCTGCGCCAGGCCTGGGCGCCGCGTTCCTCGTAAGCCAGCCAGGCATTGCCCGAACGCTGTTCGCCGCGCGTGGCGATGGCCGAATCGCGGCCCAGGCCGCTGCCCTGCAGGCTGGCGCCGGTGGGCACGGGGTCGGTCAGCACCACCCAGGCCATGTCGGCCAGGGCGTCGATCTCCACCCGAACGCGCAGCACGTCGCCCCGCGTCCAGGCCGTGGGCGACTGGCGCTGCACCGCGCTGACGCTGCGCGTGATGCGGTAGCCAGCCGACAGCGGCGCTGTCAACGGCACGGCCGCCAGGGTCTGCAGCGTCAGCCAGGGCCGGCCGGCGCCGGCGTGGCGGGCGGTGAAATCGCCAGCGCCGGCTGGGGTGCTGCTGCCGGCTGGTACCGCTGCCGCCGACAGCGCCAGCGGCAGGCTGGCGCCGCCGGGCTGGGCGGCCCAGTCGTGCACGACGGTCTGGCCGTTCAGGGCCAGCGTGCTGCGGCCCGTGGGCGGGGTGGCCTCGAAGGTTTTGGCATAGCGCTCCACCGCCAGGCTGCCCCACACGTTGGCCAGCGTGGTGCGCCAGGCGCCACGCTGCTGGCGCGCCAGCAGCCCCGTCACCAGCCGCGGCACGTCGTCCTTCCAGGCCGGGGTGGCCAGCGCGGCCAGCAGCAGGCGTGCGGCGTTGGCGTCGCCACTTTCCATCAGCCACCACCAGTCGTCCTGCGCTTCGGTGCTGAAGACCAGGGTGCTGCCGCCTTCCACCAGCCGCGCGCGCAGCAGGCGCTGCACGTCGGCCAGGCGCGCGGCGCGCTCGGGGGCGGCGGGCAGGCGTTCGAAGATGCGCCAGGCGTCCAGTAGTGCGCTGCTGGGCCAGCCGGCCATGGCCGCAGGTGTAAAGGCGATGGAACCCAGCATGCGTGGCGTGGCGCGGCCGTGGCGCGACAGCGCTTCCAGCGCCGCCAGCTTGCGTGCTTCCAGGTCGGCGCGCGGGGCGTTGAAGCGGCGTTCGATGCGGCCTTCGACGAAGGCCGCCAAGCCGGCCAGCATCGCGTCCTGCGCTGGCTGCGGCCAGGCCCAGCCGGCTTCATGCGCGGCCGCCAGCAGGTAGGCCGTCAGCCGGTCGCTGCCGCGCGCAGCGTCACCGGGCTGGGGCGGGAAGTAGCTGGCCAGGCCGTCGCTGTCCAGGTAGCCCGGCAGTTCGCCGCCCAGGGCCTGCCAGGCGGTGGTGTTGCGCAGGCCGATGGCACGCGAGGTCTGCTGTTCCAGGCAGGTGTAGGGGTAGGTTTCAAAGTAGCGCTGCACGCCGGGCAGTGCGGCGCCCGCCGTTGCGCCGCCGGCCCCACTGGGTACACCTGGCGAGTTGACCGGCCCGGCCCCCGCCAGCAAACTGGGCCGCAGCGTGGCCAGCAGCTGGCTGCGGCCGGGCAGGGCGCCTGCAGGGGCGGCCACGGGCAGGCTGACGGACCCGTCCAGCGGCTGCAGGCTGGCCTGCCAGACGCGCTGCGGCACCACCGGCACGATGGCCTGCGCGATCTTCAACCGGTCGCGCGCGGGCTGGGCTGCGGCGCTGCCCGCACTGGCTGCGCCGCCTGCGCTGGCACCAGTACTGCCGCCCGCAACCGGGCCCTTGGTCTCGGCCGCCTCGGCCGTCCAGTCGATGCGGCTGGCGCTATCGGGCACGGTCACCGTCCAGCGCAGGTCTTGCGCCGCGCCGGCGGCCAGCTGCACGGTCTTCGGCGGCAGCGCAGGCAGCGCGCCGCTGTCGGCCTGGCCGGCCAGGCTGACGGTGACGGCCATCGCGCGGTCGGTGGTGTTGCGCAGCGTGAAGGCCGCGTCCACGCGGTCGCTCTGCCGGGCCAGCGGCGCCAGGCCCGACTGCAGCTGCAGGTCCTGCGACACCCGCACCGTGGCGCTGCCAGTGCCGAAGCGGCCCGCGCCATCGTCGGCGATGGCCACCAGCCTGAAGCGCGTGAGCGAATCGTTCAGCGGCACGGCGATGCGCGCCTGGCCCTGGGCGTCCAGTGCCACCGTGCCGCGCCACAGCAGCAGGGTGTCGAAGAGTTCGCGCGTGGGGTTGCGGCCGCCACCGCCGCCCGGTGGCAGGGCCTTGCGGCCGTAGTGGCGGCGGCCAATCAGTTCGCCCTGGGCGGTGGCCGTTTCCACACCCCAGGGGCGCGGGGCGTACAGCGCTTCCAGCAGGTTCCACGACGTGTTGGGCATCAGCGCCAGCAGGCCTTCGTCGACCGCCGCGAACGCCACTTCGGTGCCCGCGAGCGGCTTACCCTTGAAGCTCACGCGCACGGTGGCCTGCACGGTTTCGCGCACCGCGTAGGCGGCGTCAGCCGGGCGGTCGGTGCTGACGGCCACGTCCAGCTGCTGCGCGCCGCGGCCCACTTCCAGCGTCGCCACGCCCAGCTTGAAGCTGGGCTTGGCCAGGTCCACCAGGGCCGTGGGGGCGCGGTAGTCGGCGCCGTCGTGGCGGAAGGCCTGCCACCACTGCAGCGGTTCGCGCCAGCCCCAGGTGAACAGGCTCCACCAGGGCGCTTCGCGCAGCCGGCCGCGCAGCACCAGCACGCCCACATGCACGTTCGGCACCCAGCTTGCGGGCACCGGCAGTTCGATCACCGGGCTGCGCCCGCTGAGCTGTACCACGCGCGCGTCGACCACGCCTTCGCGTTCCACCGTCACCAGGGCCGTGGCGCTGCGGAATGGCATGCGCACCTGCAGCCGCGCGGTCTGCCCGGCTTCCAGCTGGCGCTGTTCCGGCAGCACGTCGATGCGGTCGTCGTTGTCCTGCGCAAACCACAGCTCGCCTTCACCCGTCACCCACACCTGGGCAGCAGCCTGGGCCAGGCGGCCGGCGTCGTCGCGCGTCTGCGCCAGCAGTTCGACTTCGCCCGTGGCCTGCGGCTGCACATCGCAGTTCAGGCGGCCCTGCGCGTCGCTTTTGCCACTGCACAGCACGCCCAGTTCGCGCACCTTGTGCTGGGTGTCGTAGGCATAGAAGCCGCCCACGATGCGGGTGCGTGTGCTCAGGCGTTCGTGCAGCCGCCCCAGCACTTCCACCGCGCGGCCTGGCAGGGGTTTGCCGCGCGTGTCCACCACCAGGGCGGTGAAGCGCGCCGCGCCTTTCGTGCCCGCCCACGAAGGTGCGCGCAGGCCCACCACCACGGCTGCCGGCCACAGCCGGGCAGTCTGGGTGACGGTCTGAACTTCGCCGTTGGGGTCGGTGAAGCTGAGTTCGGCGGTGATCTCTGCTGCACCCGCAAGCGCCGGCAGGCCCTTCACCAGCAGCCGCGCAGCGCCTTGCGCGTCGGTGCGCGCGGCCAGCTTGTCGGCCACCAGCTTGGCCTCGTCAGCCGGGCTGTCGTCTTCGCTGTCGCGCCCTTCCTGAGCTTTGCGCGGGGCTTCGAAACTGAATTCCGGATGCTGGGCAAAGCGCGGCGACCAGGGCCGCAGCAGGGCCGACAGCTGCAGCGCCGCGCCCGCCATGGGCCCGCCACTGAGGGCATTGATCTGCGCGCTGAAAGCCACTTCCGAAGGGGCCATCAGGTCACCCGGGGGCGCCGCCAGCCGCGCGTCCAGCAGCGGCACGCGGAAGGCTTCCACGCGCACGCTGCCGCTGGCCAGCCGCTTGTCGCCACGCCGCAGGCTGATGTCGTAGCTGCCCAGCGCGGCGTTCCTCGGCACC
The DNA here is from genome assembly GCA_027485165.1 of Rubrivivax sp. GTDB lineage: Bacteria > Pseudomonadota > Gammaproteobacteria > Burkholderiales > Burkholderiaceae_C > Rubrivivax. Next base: position 58,466 of record JAIXRN010000045.1, on the reverse strand, counting down.
TGCCAGGTGCTTTCCGCCGCCCGCGCGCCGCGCGGCCAAGCCAGCGGCAGCACGACCTCAGCCCCGCTGCCCACGTGGGTGATGAGCAGCTGGTCGGGCAGGCTGTCGGCAGCGGGCAGGGCCAGGCCGGTTTCGGTTTCGTCACGCACGAAGTGCTTCATCGACAACATGTCGCCCACGCGCAGCAGGCTGCGGTCGACGACCGTGTGCGCGCGCCGCGTGGCCGCTGTGCCCTGGGCGGTGGCGATGTTGAAGCGCCAGGGCTCGATGCCCTTGTTCCAGCGGCTGAAGACGAACGCCAGGTCCTGCGTGGCGCCTGCTGCGGCAGCGCCGCTGCCCGTGCGGGCCGTGATGAACAGGCCCTGCGTGCTGAGACAGCCGGCCGATTCGTCGTCGAAGCCACGGTCGATGCGCACCGTGCCGTCAGCCCCGGTGCTGCCCGACCACAGCGGCTGGCCACGGCAGTCGTTCACCACCACGCGCGCCGCGGCCACCGGCTGGGCGCGTTCCAGCGTCGTCACCCAGGCCAGGCTGCTGCTGCGCCCGCGCTTGAAGTGCACGGCAATGGGTGTCACCAGCACCCCGGTGCGCACGTACAGGGGCGCCCGGCTTTCCAGCAGGGCCTGGCCCAGGATGCGCGATTCCACTTCCACCACGTGGTAGCCGCGCCCGGCCAGCGGCAGGCCGATGACCTCGGTGGCGCGTGCGCCCGCTGCGTCGGTGGTGCGGCTACCCTTTGCGTCCCCCGCGGGCAAGGCGACAGCCTGCGCGGCCGGGTCGGTGGCCAGCAGCGACAGCGTGCGCGTGGCCACCTGGCGCGGGCGCTGCAGCGTGCGTTCGCGGCCGCGGGCGTCGCGCACGGTCACGGCTTCGGTCCACTGTTCGCGCGGCAGGCCGGCTTCCTGGGCGTTCAATTCGTTTTCATGCAAGCGCTCCAGCCGGGCCACCCAGCGCAGCAGTTCCCCGTCTGGTGTGGCCGCACCCAGCGTGCGCACGCGCACCCGGCCGCCGGTGCTGGCGCCCTGCAGGTCGGCCTGCACCCGGCGCAGCGTGATGGGCAGCAGGGCGGGTTCGCCCGGCTTCAGCGGCGCTTCCACGATGCCGAAGGGCGCGCCGGCGAACTTCGCCAGCGGCGGCATCGCCCCCGTGGCCACCGCCAGCGGGAAGCTGGCCGCGTTGGACAGCGTGCGGCCGGCCTCGTCCTGCAAACCGGTCGGCAGCTGCAACGCAAAGCGCGTGTTTTCAGGCAGCGGCGCCGCAAACTGAACTTCGGCCAGCGGGCCGGTTCCCGCTTCGGCCGGCGGCTTGGGCGCGATGGGCGCGCCGCCTGCCGGCACTAGCCGTGCGGCCAGTGCCTGCACCCTAGGCACCGGGGCACTGAAGCGCAGCGTCATCGGTCGCAGCGGCAGGCAGGGCGACTGGGCGTTTTCTCGTTCGCAGCTGAATTCAGCCGCAAAGCGTTCACGCACCGTCCATTCGAAGCGCTGCGTGGCCGTGGCGCTGGCCGGACCTGCCGCGCCTGGCCCCCAGACCAGGCGCACCTGCGCCTGCGGCGGCAGCGGCCGCTGGCAAGCCAGCAGCAGCAGCTGGCTGGTGGGCATGCCGCGCGCCTGGGTGCGCAGCACGGCGTCGCGCGCAGCACCCGTCACCACCTGCACGGGCATGCGTTCGCCCAGGCCCTGCACTTCGCACCAGGCGCGCTGCACGGCGCCGGCGCTGTCGGCCGGGCCGTTGAAGCGCAACAGGAAGTGCTGGTCTTCCTCGATCTCGGCGCCCTCAAAGGGCTGCACGTTCACCACCCGCGGTGCGCCGGTGGCAAAGCGCCATTCGGTGGCGCCCTGCACAGGCCCGCCCAGCGGGCTGAAGCCGGGCGCGATCTTCACCGTGCAGCGCGTGGACGCCGGCAGAGGCGCGTCGAATTCAAACAGCCAGCGCTGCGCGTCGGCCCAGCGGCCGCGGCCAGCGGGTGTGCCACCCTGGCAGCTGACCACGGCCGGCGCCGGCGCGCGCGGGTCGCCCGCGGGCACGACGGCAGCATCGAAGCGCAGCACCACCTGACGCACTTCGGCCACTTCGCCCTGGGGCGACACCGACACCAGTTTCGCGGCCCGGGCCGGCGCCGTGGCCAGGCCCCCCAGCGCCGCCAGGCCCAGCAGCAGGGCGGCCAGCATGGCGCGCGCGCGCGGTGGCCGCCGTGGCCCATCTTCGACCTGCGTCTGCACTGGCCACCGTCTCTCTTGCGGCTGGCCCCGTTGCCACTGTTGCCACTGTTGCCCCTGCTGCCCCTGCATCCTGGCTCCCCTGGGGCCATGCCCCTGCCGCTGCCATTCTGGGCCCAGCGGCTAGACTTCCGCGCCTTCTTCAGCCGTGCCTTTGCCAGGCCCCAGCACATGCCGCAGCTCACCGAAACCCTCCTGCTGGAAGTCCTGCAGACCGTCGTCGACCCGAACACCGGGCGCGACTTTGGCAGCGGCAAGCAGCTGAAGAACCTGAAGGTCGAGGGCGGCGACATCAGCTTCGACGTCGAACTGGGCTACCCCGGCAAAAGCCAGATGCCGGCGCTGCGCGAGGCGCTCATCGCTGCGGCGCGCACGCTGCCTGGCGTGGGCCAGGTCAGCGTCAACATCAGCAGCAAGATCGCGGCGCATGCCGTGCAGCGCGGCGTCCAGCTGCTGCCCAGCGTGAAGAACATCATTGCCGTTGCATCGGGCAAGGGCGGCGTGTGCAAGAGCACCACCACCGCCAACCTGGCGCTGGCGCTGGCGGCCGAAGGCGCCAGCGTGGGCATCCTGGACGCCGATATCTATGGCCCCAGCCAGCCCATGATGATGGGCCTCATCGGCCAGCCCGAAAGCGCAGACGGCAAGACCATGGAGCCGCTGGAAAACTACGGCGTACAGGTCATCAGCATCGGCTTCCTGGTCGACGCCGACCAGGCCATGATCTGGCGTGGCCCGATGGCCACCCAAGCGCTGGAACAATTGCTGCGCCAGACGCACTGGCGGGCGCTGGACTACCTGCTCATCGACATGCCACCCGGCACCGGCGACATCGCGCTGACGTTGAGCCAGCGCGTGCCGCTGACGGGCGCGATCATCGTCACCACGCCGCAGGACATCGCCCTGCTGGACGTGCAACGCGGCGTGGCGATGTTCAAGAAGGTGGGCGTGCCCATCCTGGGCATCGTGGAAAACATGGCCGTCTACTGCTGCCCGAACTGCGGCCACACCGAACACATCTTCGGTGAAGGCGGCGGCCAGCGCATGGCTGAAAAGCACGGCGTCGACAGCCTGGGCAGCCTGCCGCTGACCCTGGCCATCCGCGAACAGGCCGACAGCGGCTGCCCGACGGTGGTGGCCGACCCCGACAGCGCCGTCGCCGCCACCTACCGCGACATCGCGCGCCGCGCGGCGGTGAAGGTGGCGCAGCAGGCCAAGGACTTTTCGGCCAAGTTTCCGACCATCCAGGTGTCCAAGGACACCTGAGGGGTCTGCAGGCCGGCGGGCCAAAGGGCTTTCGCAGGTCGACAGGCGCAACAACCGTTCGTCATCAGCGCCGTGAATGGCGGGGTTTGGCCAAACGATTGGACAGGTGCAGGGCAGCGGCTGATAGTCCGCGACCAACCAACGCCAATGAGGCTGGGCTGCGCCGCGTGAACCATCCCGTCATTCCGATTGCCGTGCAGGCTCCGCACGATCTCCAGGCCAACCCTAGCGACCAGGCTGGCCGCGTGGTCCCGCGTGCGCCCAGTGCCCAGCGCCGCCGTGCCCAGGCCCGGGGGCGCCAGGTCAGCGCCAGTGCCTTGGCCGACCTGCAGGCCGCACTGGGCCCCGCCGCTGAAAGTGCCGCGCGGCGTGACCTGCTGATCGAATACCTGCACCGGCTGCAAGACCACTTCGGCCAGCTGGCTGCGCCGCACCTGGCAGCCCTGGCGCAGTGGATGGCCTTGCCGCAGGCTGAAGTCTTCGAAGTCGCCAGCTTTTATCACCACTTCGACTTGGTGCATGAAGACGAACAGGGCCAGTGCCCGCCTGCCCCGGCATTGACCGTGCGCGTGTGCGACGGCCTGGCCTGTCAGCTCGCTGGCGCTGCGCCCCTGCTGCGCGACCTGCAGCAGCAGCTGGGCGGCACGGCTGTGGCAGGGCAGGGCCACAGCGCTGACGCGGGCACCGGCGTGCGCGTCATTCCCGCACCCTGCATCGGCGCCTGCGACCACGCCCCGGCCGTGCACGTACACCAGCACCTGGTGCGCAGCGCCAGCGTGGGCACGGTGCAGCAGGCTGTCGACATGGGGCGAGTGCAGGCTGCGCCAGTGGGTCATCTGCCGCTGGCCGGCTACCTGGCGCAGGGTGGCTATGCGCTGCTGCGCGACTGCCATGCCGGCCGGCGCAGCGCCGACAGCCTGATCAGCACGCTGGAACACGCCGGCCTGCGCGGCCTGGGCGGTGCAGGGTTTCCGGCCGGGCGCAAGTGGCGCATCGTGCGTGAACAACCGGCACCGCACTGGCTGGCGGTGAACATCGACGAAGGCGAACCCGGCACCTTCAAGGACCGGCAAGGTCTGGAAAGCGACCCGCACCGCTTCCTGGAAGGCATGCTGTTGGCGGCCTGGGTGGTGGACGCGGCGAACGTGGTGATCTACCTGCGCGACGAATACCACGGCGCACGCACTGCGCTGGCCGCCGAACTGGCAGCACTGGCCAGTGCGCCCGAACTGGCCGCCCTGCACCTGCCCGCCATCGAGCTGCGGCGCGGCGCCGGCGCCTACATCTGCGGCGAAGAAAGCGCCATGCTGGCGTCCATCGAAGGCCTGCGCGGCCTGCCGCGCCTGCGGCCGCCTTACGTCGCCCAGGTGGGGCTGTTCGGCCGGCCGACCCTGGTGCACAACTTCGAGACTCTGTTCTGGGTGCGCGAACTCGTGGAACGGGGCGGTGCCTGGTTTGCAGCCCATGGGCGCAACGGGCGCCACGGGCTTCGGCGGTACTCGGTGTCGGGCCGCGTGCGCCAGCCCGGCGTGAAGCTGGCGCCGGCTGGCATCAGCCTGCGCGAACTGGTCGACGAATACTGCGGCGGCCTGCCCGAGGGCCACCGGCTCTACGGCTACCTGCCCGGCGGGGCTTCGGGCGGCATCCTGCCGGCGCAGCTGGCCGATGTGCCACTGGACTTCGACACCCTGAAGCCGCATGGCGCCTTCATCGGGTCGGCCGCGGTGATGGTGCTGACCGAAAGCGACCACCACCGCGACCGCGCCGTGGACGCCGCGCGCCACCTGATGCGCTTCTTCGAGGACGAGAGCTGCGGCCAGTGCACACCCTGCCGCGCCGGCACCGCGCGTGCGAACGAGCTGATGGCCGGCAACACCTGGGACGCCGCGCTGATGGCCGAGCTGTCGCAGCTGATGCGCGACGCGTCGATCTGCGGCCTGGGCCAGGCCGCGCCCAACCCCATGGACAGCGTGCTGCGCTACTTCGCCCATGAACTGAAAGCCGTTGCATGAACGCCAGTACCCGGCGGGAACAAGACCACCTGGCCGCGCCAGGCGTGCGCCTGGTGCTGGACGGCCGCGAAGTGCTGGCCTTTGAGGGCGAAAGCCTGCTGACCCTGGCCGACCGCGAAGGCGCCAGCGTGCCGCGCCTGTGCCATGCCGACGGGCTGACACCGGCCGGCAACTGCCGTTCCTGCATGGTGGAAGTGCAGGGCGAACGCACCCTGGCCGCGGCCTGCTGCCGCAGCGTGCAGGCCGGCATGCAGGTGCAGACTGCCAGCCCGCGCGCCCGCAGTGCGCAGCGCATGGTGCTGGAACTGCTGCTGGCCGATACCGCCAGCGCTACGCTGCCTGCGGGCAACGAGCTCGGCCGCTGGGCCACCCAGCTGGGCCTGGCCGCAGGTGACAGCCGCTTTGGCGCGCGCGCCAGCAGCGTGGCCGACGCCAGCCACCCCGCCATCCACTTCGACGCCAATGCCTGCATCCAGTGCACGCGCTGCCTGCGCGCCTGCCGCGACGAACAGGTGAACGACGTCATCGGCCTGGCTTGGCGCGGGCCGCAGGCGCGCATCGTCTTCGACCAGGGCGACGCGATGGGCGCTTCCAGCTGCGTGGGCTGTGGCGAATGCGTGCAGGCCTGCCCCACCGGGGCGCTGACGTCCAAGGCCATGCCCGAGCCGATGCCTGGGCACGTCCTGGCCGACCAGAAGGTCGATTCCCTGTGCCCTTACTGCGGCGTGGGCTGCCAGGTGACCTACACCGTCAAGGACGACGCCATCGTCGACGTGCAGGGCCGCGACGGCCCGGCCAACGCCGGCCGGCTGTGCGTGAAGGGCCGCTACGGCTATGACTACGCCCGCCACCCGCAGCGCCTGACCCGGCCCCTGGTGCGCCGTACGGGCGTGCCCAAGCAGCCCGGCCGCCTGCTGGCCCCGCACGAGGTGGCCGAAGTCTTCCGCGAAGCCAGCTGGGAAGAAGCCCTGGCCCTGGCCGGTGGCGGCCTGGCCCGCATCCGCGACACCCATGGCGGCCAGGCCCTGGCCGGCTTCGGATCGGCCAAGGGCAGCAGCGAAGAGGCCTACCTGTTCCAGAAGCTGGTGCGGCTGGGCTTCGGCACGCACAACGTCGACCACTGCACGCGGCTGTGCCATGCGTCCAGCGTGGCGGCGCTGCTGGAAGGCCTGGGCTCAGGTGCGGTCAGTAACCCGGTGCGCGACGTCATGCAGGCCGAGGTCGTGGTCATCATCGGTGCCAACCCGACTGTCAACCACCCGGTGGCCGCCACCTGGATCAAGAACGCCGCGCAGGCCGGCACGAAGCTGGTGCTGCTGGACCCGCGCCACAACGACCTGACGCGCCACGCCCACCGGCACCTGCGCTTCAAGCCCGGCAGCGACGTCGCGCTGCTGAACGCGCTGATGCATGTCATCGTCGCCGAAGACCTGGTCGACCACGGTTTCATCGCGGCCCGCACCGAAGGCTTCGCGGCCCTCGCCGCGCATCTGCAATCCTTCAGCCCCGAAGCGATGGCCCCGGTCTGCGGCATCGAGCCCCAGGCCATCCGGGAAGTGGCGCGCCTGTTCGCCACCAGCCGCGCGTCGATGATCCTGTGGGGCATGGGCGTCAGCCAGCATGTGCACGGCACCGACAACGCGCGCTGCCTCATCAGCCTGTCGCTGATGACGGGGCAGATCGGCCGCCCCGGCACCGGCCTGCACCCGCTGCGCGGGCAGAACAATGTGCAGGGGGCATCTGACGCCGGCCTGATCCCAATGATGTACCCCGACTACCAGCGCGTGACCGACCCCGCCGCCCGCGCCCGCATGGCGCGGGCCTGGGGTGTGCCTGAACAGCAGCTCAGCCTACAACCCGGGCTGACGGTGGTGGAAGTGATGCACGCCGCCGCGGCAGGCCGCCTGAAGGGCCTGTACGTGATGGGCGAGAACCCGGCCATGAGCGACCCCGACGCCCACCACGCCCGCGAGGCCCTGGCCGCGCTAGACCTGCTGGTGGTGCAGGACATCTTCCTGACCGAGACCGCGGCGCTGGCCGACGTGGTGCTGCCAGCCAGCAGCTTTGCCGAGAAGACCGGCAGCTTCACCAACACCGACCGCACCGTGCAGCTGGCGCGGCCGGCGCTGAACCCCCCGGGCCAGGCGCGGCAGGACATCGCCATCCTCATCGACATGGCGCAGCAGCTGGGCCTGGACTGGTCGGCCTACGGCAACCCGCACACCGACGCCCCCGCAGTCGTGGGCGCCGTGTTCGACGAGATGCGACACGCGATGCCCAGCATTGCCGGCATTACCTGGGCACGCCTGCAGGCCGAAGATGCGGTGACGTATCCGTGCGAGAAAGAAGGCGACCCGGGCGAGCCGGTGGTCTTCACCCGCAGCTTTCCCACGCCCAGCGGCCGTGGCCGTTTCGTACCGGCCGGCCTGGTGCCCAGCGCCGAGCTGCCCGACCTGGACTACCCGCTGGTGCTGTGTACCGGCCGCCAGCTGGAACACTGGCACACCGGCAGCATGACGCGGCGCAGCCATGTGCTGCACACGCTGGAACCCGAACCGGTGGCCTGGATGCACCCGGCCGACATGGCACGTGTGGGCGTGCAGGCCGGCGAGCCGGTGACGCTGCAGACGCGGCGTGGCAGCGTCTGCCTGTACGCCAGAGCCGACGAAAGCGCCCAGCCGGGCATGGTGTTCGTGGCTTTCTGCTGGGCCGAGGCGGCGGTGAACGAACTGACGCACCCGGGCCTGGACCCGGTGGCGAAGATTCCGGGCTTCAAGGTCTGCGCCGTGCGTGCCGCGGCTGGTGGCGTGGTGCGAACCGCCGCCGGCGCTACAAAAGGCTGAACACCTTCAGCCCGCAGGCTTGGCGAAGCCCGCTTCCACCCAGGCCTGCGCGCTGCGTGCGCTGAGCTTGAAGCCCGGCGACACCCGTACGCTGGCCGCCACGCTGCCGTCGGCCGCCAGGGCACTGAGCTGGGCTTGCGGGTCGTCCTCATCGGGCACGATGTCCAGGTTCACCTGCCAGCGCACGCCGTTGGCTGTCACCGTCACGCTCTGGTGCAGCCGGGCATGTTCCTGCTGTTCCTGCCGGCGCACGAATTCGCTGGCGGTCTTCACCAGCGTGTGGAAGGCGTTGGTGTCCAGCGGCTTCGGGTTTTTCTTGTCGCGGCCCATGGTCCAGGGGCCGACCAGGGCGGGTTCGCTGGCGCCGATCTTCGTCATCGCCACGGCCCAGCCTTCGTCGTCGTCGTTCTTGATGACCTGGGCTGTCCAGCCGTAGTCCTGCCAGCGGCGCGGTTCCTTGATGGTTTCGGCTTCGGTCTGATCGTTCGGTTCTGTGGGTTCTGAGGTCATCTTTGCAACTGCTGCAGGTCGGCCAGGGTGTTGGCGTTGAAGAAGGCGGCGCCGTCGTCGAAAGGCACTTCGACGCAGCGATGCTGCCGCATCCAGACAGCGATCTTGCGTTCGCCCCGGTCCAGGTAGGCGGCCAGGCTTTCCAGCAGGCTCTTGCGCACCAGCGCGAAGACCGGCTGGGCACGGGTCTGCCCGTCTTCCAGCGTCGCGGCCATGGCCACATCGGCCTGCTGGTCACACAGGGCTTGCGCCAGCCGCTGGGCCAGGTCGGCTGGAAAGTGCGGGGTGTCGCAGGGCACGGTCAACAGGTACGGGGTGTTGCAATGCCTCAGGCCGGCCAGCAGCCCAGCCAGCGGGCCGGGGAAGTCGGGCAGCGGGTCGGGCCAGACCGGCGCGCCCATGGCTTCGTAGGTGGCCAGGTTGCGGTTGGCGTTGATCATCAGCTGCCCCACCTGGGGCTGCAGGCGCAGCAGGGCCTGCTGGGCCAGCGGCAAGCCCTGGTGCTGCTGCAGACCCTTGTCGACGCCGCCCATGCGCGTGCCGCGGCCGCCGGCCAGCACCAGGCCGGTGATGTCTTGGGGGTCCAGGCTCATGGTGTGGGGGTCGCGCGGCTGATCGCGGCTCTCGGCGCGACATCGATGATCGCACCGTTCATGGGCGACAGCGAGATGGGTACGATCCACGCCAATGCCCGCGCCCAAAAGGCTTGACCGTTGTTTGCGCCCTTGGCGGTGCCACCCCTGATGGCTGAAGCCCCACCCTCCGCCATCGACTGCCCGGCCCCGCTGCCGCCCGTGGCGGGTGCCCCGATGCTGACCGCGGCTGCCGCCCCCTTGCTGCGCAACATCGAGGTGCTGGACGAATACGGCGAACGCCGGCACATCCCCATACCCGCCGAACGGCCGCTGACGGTGTTCGTCGACAAGCGCGAACTCGTCACGCTGATGACCCTGGGCGCCAGCCCTGAACTGCTGGTGCTGGGCTGGCTGCGCAACCAGCGCCTGATCGACAGCGTGACCGAGGTCGAGTCGATCACCGTCGACTGGGATGTCGGCGCCGCAGCCGTGAAGACGCACGAAGGCCTGCATGACGTGGCAGCGCGCACCGCGCAGCGCGTCGTCACCACCGGCTGCGGCCAGGGAACAGTGTTCGGCGACATGATGAGCGCCATCGACGCCGTGGCCTTGCCCGGCGCCGACGTGGCTCGCATCCGCCAGGGCAGCCTGCACGCGATGCTGGAAACCATGCGCCAGCGCAACAGCATCCACCGCAAGGCGGGTTCGGTGCATGGCTGCGCGCTGTTCCGCGTCACGCCGCAGTCCTGCGAGCTGCTGATGTTCTGCGAAGACGTGGGCCGCCACAACGCCATCGACACCATCGCCGGCTGGATGGGCCTTCACGCCGTGGACGGCGCCGACAAGGTTTTCTACACCACGGGCCGGCTGACGAGCGAGATGGTGATGAAGTCGGCACAGATGGGCGTGGCCATCATCGTGTCGCGCAACGGCGTCACCGCCATGGGCCACGAGATGGCCAGCCGGCTGGGCATGACACTCTTCGGCCGCGCCGCCAACCGGCATTTCCTCTGCTACACCGGCTTCGAACGCTTCGATTCAGAGCCCGAGCCCCCGCGCGCTTGATCTTCTAGACCAGGCCGTCGAACGGCCAGACGTCGACCAGGCCGCCCGCAGGCACCGAGCCCTGATCGTGCGCCACGACGATGAGCGCGTTGGCCTGCGTCATGCTGCTCAGGATGCCCGCGCCTTGCGACCCCGCCACCTGCACCTGCCAGTGTCCGTCGGCCGCGCGGGTCAGGCGGCCGCGCTGCAGCTCGGTGCGACCGGGGCGCTTGCGCACGCCGTCCACGCAGCGCGCCTGCAGCACGGGCAGGGCTTCGTGCCGCGCACCGGCCAGCTGCAGCAAGCCGTCACGCACCAGGGCGTAGAAGCTCACCAGCGCCGCTACCGGGTTGCCCGGCAAGGCAAACAGCCAGCTGCTGCGGCCGGCTGCCTGCACCGGCCCAAAGGCGAAGGGGCGGCCGGGGCGCATGGCCACTTTCCAGAACGCGACCTCACCCAGCCGGGCCAGCAGGGCGCGGGTGTGGTCGGCGTCGCCGGCGCTCACGCCACCGCTGGTCAGCACGGCGTCGGCGCCGGCAATCGCGGCTTCCAGCGTGGCCTGCAGGGCGGCCGGGTCGTCGCGCACCACGCCCAGGTCCAGCACGTCCATGCCCAGGCGCTGCAGGGCCGCCATCAGGGCGTAGCGGTTGCTGTCGTAGACACAGCCGGGGTCCAGCGGCTGGCCCAGGCTGCGCAGTTCGTCGCCGGTGGAAAACACCGCCACGCGCAGCCGCGGGCGCACGGGCACCGTGCCCAGGCCCAGCGATGCGACCAGCCCCAGGTCGGCAGGCCGCAGCACGCGCCCGGCCCGCAAGGCCGGCTTGCCGCAGGCCAGGTCTTCGCCGCGCAGCCGGCGGTTTTCGCCCGGCTGCAGCTGGCCAGGGGCGACATGCACTGTACCCAGGGCAAGGTCGCCTTCCACCCGGCACAGTTCCAGTGGCACCACGGTGTCCAGGCCGGCGGGCATCACCGCACCGGTCATGATGCGCAGGCACTGGCCCGGGCCCACGCTGCCCGCAAACGGCGGGCCGGCGAACACGGTGCCCGCGGCCTGCAGGGCCAACGGCTGGCCGGCCGCCAGCGCGTTGCCGTCGAAGGCATAGCCGTCCATAGCCGAGTTGTCGTGCGACGGCACGTCGATGGGCGACAAGATGTCCTGCGCCAGCACCCGGCCCAGGGCCGACAGCAGCGGCACGTCTTCAGCGCCTGGCTGGCCGGCGTGACCCGCAAGGCCGGCAGCGGCCAGCGCACTGGGCAGCGCGCGCAAGATGGCGGCGCGGGCTTCTTCCAGGCTCAGCTGGGCGTCGCCCGCGGCCACGGGGGAAGGTCCCAGGGCCGGCGTTGTGTTCCGGGGGGCGGGCAGGTTCATGGTGCAATCGAAGGCTTTGCGTCTGATTCTGCCGTGCCCCTGCCTGCCTGCAGCCCTGTTCACATCCCGGCCGCCGGCGCGCTGCACCGGTCACCGGTGCCACAGCCTTGAGCACGGTGGCCGAGAGCCTGCGTCTGGCCCTGGGCCTGGTGGCCAGCGCCAACCCCGAACTGCTGCAGGTGGTGGGCCTGTCGCTGCGCGTCAGCCTGTCGGCCTGTGCGCTGGGCGCTGCTGCTGGCCTGCTGCTGGGGGCCTGGCTGGCGGTGGCGCGCTTTCCTGGCCAGGGTGTGGTGGTGTGGGGGCTGAACACCCTGCTGGCCCTGCCTTCGGTGGTGGTGGGGCTATCGGTTTACCTGCTGCTGTCGCGCGCCGGGCCGCTGGGCAGCCTGGGCATCCTGTTCACGCCGGCGGCGATGGTGATGGCGCAGAGCGTGCTGGTGGTGCCGCTGATCGCAGCCCTCACGCGCCGGCTGGTGCTGGACGCACTGGCCGAAGGCGGCGAACAGCTGCAGTCGCTGGGCGCGGGCCCGCTGCAGCGCGCGCTGCTGATGCTGCTGCACGAACGCCTGGCGGTGCTGACGGTGCTGCTGACGGCCTTTGGGCGCGCCATTTCGGAAGTGGGCGCGGTGATGATCGTGGGCGGCAACATCGACGGTGTCACGCGCGTGATGACCACGGCCATCGCGCTGGAAACCAGCAAGGGCGACCTGCCGCTGGCTCTGGCCCTGGGCCTGGTGCTGCTGGGCGTGGTGGGCATCGTCAACCTGGGCATCGCGGCGCTGCAGGCGCGTGCCGCGGCGATAGCGCCAGATAGGCCATACATGCCAGACATGCCGGCCATGGTGGCCAAGCCGGCCGCTCTGCCTGCGCCTGCGGTCGCAGGCCCTTCGGCAGCCCCCACACCCTCGGGCGCAGCTGCCGCGCCAGCCCTGCCTGGGTCTGAACTGCTGCAGCTGGCAGACGCCAGCTTGCGCTTCGGCCCCGTGCAGGCGCTGCAGCCCACCCGGCTGCTGCTGCGGCGCGGCGAACGCCTGGCCCTGGTGGGCGCGAACGGCTCCGGCAAGACCAGCCTGCTGCGCCTGCTGCACGGCCTGCTGCAGCCCACCAGCGGCCGCCGCCTGGCGGTGCCGCTGCAGCCCGAAGGCCGGTTGCCCCGCTGCGCGATGCTGTTCCAGCGGCCCTTTCTGCTGCGCCTGTCAGTGCGGTGCAACCTGTTGCTGGGCCTGTGGCTGCAGGGCGTGCCGGCGGCCGAGCGCCCCGCGCGGTGTGCCGAAGCGCTGCAGCGCGTGGGCCTGCACAGCCTGGGCGGGCGCGACGCCCGTTCGCTGTCAGGCGGCCAGCAGCAGCGGCTGGCGCTGGCGCGGGCCTGGGCGCTGCGCCCCGACATCCTGCTGCTGGACGAGCCCACCGCCAGCCTGGACCCATCGGCCAAGCGCGAGGTCGAAGCGCTGATCGCCGACGTGGCCGCAGCCGGCGTCACGCTGGTGATGTGCACCCACAACCTGGGCCAGGTCAAACGCCTGGCCAGCCGTGTGCTGTACCTGGAAGATGGCCGGGTGGCCGTGGACCTGCCGGCGCACGACTTCTTCACCACCGACCTGCCGCCCGACGCCGCTGCCTTCCTGCGCGGTGAAAGGCCCTGGGCCGGGTGAACCGCCGCTGCGGCCGTTCACCCGGCCCAGGCCAGCCGCAGTTCGCGTTTCAGTACCTTGCCGATCGCGCTGCGCGGCAGTTCGTCGATGAAGCGCAGGCCCGCCAGCCGCTGCGTCTTGCCCACCTGGGCATTCAGCCAGGTCCGCAGTGCTTCAGCCTCTGTGGCCGTTGCCACTGGCCCGGGCCGCAGCACCACGAAGGCCACCGGCGTTTCGCCCCAGGCTTCTGAAGGCACGCCCACCACCGCGCAGTCGGCCACGGCGGGGTGCAGGCGCAGCAGGGCTTCCAGGTCGCTGGGGTAGATGTTGAAGCCGCCGCTGATGACCACGTCCTTGCGCCGGTCCAGCAGCACCAGGAAGCCGTCTTCGTCGAAGCGGCCAATGTCGCCAGTACGGATGTAGCGCCGACCGTCAGCGGCGAACCATTCGGCTTCGCGCGTCTTCTCGGGCTGGCCGTGGTAGCCCGTCATCATGGCCGGCGAATGGCCCACGACTTCGCCGGTCTGGCCAGTGGTGCCCGCAGGCAGTTCGACGCCGGCTTCGTCGATGAGCCGGATGTCATGGCCTTCGGCCGGCTGGCCCACGGTGTGCAGCTTGCTGGGGTGGGCATGGGCTTCCAGGATGCAGGTGCCGCCGCCTTCGGTCATGCCGTAGAACTCCACCAGGCCGCCCGGCCAGCGCGCCAGCACGTCGGCCTTCAGCGCGGCCGGGAAGGGCGCGCTGGTGCAGAACTTGGTGTGGAAGCTGTGCAGGTCGAACTGGCCGAATTCGGGCAGGGCCATGATGCGCTGGTACTGCACGGGCACCAGCATCGTATGCGTGGCACGGTGCTGCTGGGCCAGGGACAGGTAGGCGGCGGCGTTGAAGCGGCGCATCAGCACCACCGTGCCGCCGAAGGCCAGGGTGGGGAAAAACACCACCAGGGTGGTGTTGCTGTACAGCGGCGTGGCCAGCACGGTGACGGTACGGGGCCTGTAGCCGTACTTCGCACCGCGCTGCACATGCTGCCAGCGCATGCCGTGCGACTGCACGATGCCCTTGGGCGTGCCCGTGGTGCCGGACGAATAGATGATGTTGAAGGGGTGGCCGGGGGCGATGTCCACCGCTGCGGGCTGCGCGCCTTCGGGCAGCCACCAGTCCGCCAGCGGCTGGCCTGGCGCCCCGTTGTCCAGCGCCACCGTGCGTGCCAGGGCCTGCTGTGGCAGCAAGCCGGCCGCGCTGGCGTCGGCAAACACCCATTGCGCCTGGGCGTCGGCCAGCATCGACGCCAGGGCTGCGGCACTGCTGCTGGCCGCCAGCGGCGCCACCACCACGCCGGCGCGCAGCGCGCCCAGAAACAGCGCAGCTTGCAGCGGCGTGCTGTCGCCGCACAGCGCCACGGCCTGCCCGGGCTGCACGCCGTGCTGCTGCAGGCTGGCGGCAAAGCGGTCGGCCAGCGCGTCCAGCTGCGCGTAGGTCAGGACCACGTCGCCCTGCACCAGGGCCGGCTGTTGCGGGCGCGCTGCTGCGTGCAGGCGCAGCTGGGCGGGCAGGGTGTCGGGGCTCACCGTCGCGCAGAGGCTGGCGGCTTCACTTCGCCGCCAGGCCCAGGCGTTCGATCAGCGCCTTGTCCTTGGCGAAGGTGGCCACGGCCCACTGGCGGTAGTCGTTGCCGTTGCGGTACCACACGCTCTGGTTCAGCTGCGTCATCAGTTCGGCGTGCTTGGGGTCGTCCATGGCCTGCTTGAAGGCGTCGTGCAGGGTCTTCACCACGGCCGGGTCCATGCCCTTAGGGCCCACCAGGCCGTAGGGCGAAGTGCTCACCACGTTGTAGCCCAGGTCCTTGGCCGTGGGTACCTGCGGCCAGCGCGCGGTGCGGGCTTCGCCGAAGGTCAGCAGCAGGCGCATCTGGCCGGCGTCGACGAACTTGTCCCAGCCGGTGGCGTCGCTGGCGGCCATCACGTGGCCGCCGATCAGGGCCTGCATCTGGTCGGCGTTGCCCTTGAAAGGGATGTGGTTCAGTTCCACTTTCGCTGCGGCAGCCAGTTCCTCGATCAGCAGGTGTGGGCTGGTACCGATGCCGGTGCTGCCGTAGTTGATCTGCCCCGGTGCCTTGCGCGCGGCTTCGATGTAGTCGTTGAAGGTCTTGTACGGCGAATCGGCGCGCACCACGAAGCCGAAGGTGTAGCCCGAAACGCCCAGGATGAAGCTGAAGTCGTTGATGGGGTCGAAGGCCACCTTCTGCATGTGCGGCACGCGCAGCATGCCCAGCGGGTATTGGCTGATGGTGTACCCATCGGGCTTGGCCGTGGCCGCCATGCTGCTGGGGCCCAGGGTGCCGCCAGCGCCGGGCTTGTTCTCGACCACGATGTTCTGGCCCAGGATCTTGCCTGCCAGTTCGGCCAGCGTGCGGTGGTGGCGGTCGGTGCTGCCGCCGGCCGGCCAGGGCACGATCAGGGTGATGGGCTTGTTCGGGAACGGCCCGCTCTGGGCGTGCACCCAAGGGGCGGCGATGCCGGCGGCGGCCAGGCCGAGCACGCTGCGGCGGCGAAAAGGAATCTGCGTCATGCGGGGTTCTCCAGGATCGGGCTCGATGCGCACGATTCTGGCGGGGCTGCCCCGGGGGTGGCAGCCGGGCTTGCCCTGTCGCGCAGGTGACGCGGCCCCGCGGGCCCAC
This sequence comes from Rubrivivax sp., assembly GCA_027485165.1. Classification (GTDB taxonomy): domain Bacteria; phylum Pseudomonadota; class Gammaproteobacteria; order Burkholderiales; family Burkholderiaceae_C; genus Rubrivivax. Next base: position 42,320 of record JAIXRN010000045.1, on the reverse strand, counting down.
GGGGCCAGTTGGCGCCGGGCTGGGCCGATGAGCCCGAGCGATGGAAAAGCCCTACAAATCTTGGGTTTCAAAACAAAAAGCTGGGCTGGAAAGCACCGATAACCGTGCCAAGCGCCCGACCCACAAGGGCCCAGCTGGCCCAGCCAGCCATTGCAGAGACCCGACCACCATGACCCCAGCCAGCGCGCCCCCGGCGGACGACATCAGCCCGGCCGAGATCGCCGCTGCCGCCAAGGCGCTGGGCGCCACGGGCGGCGGCACGGGCACGGCGCGCTTGTTGTCCCTGTTGTACGACAGCGAAGTGGACGTGGCCGAGGTCATGCGCTGTCTCAGCGCAGAGCCGGCCCTGGCCGCACGCGTGTTGAAGGTCGCCAATTCGCCTTTCTACCGCCGCGCTGGCACGGTGGGCACCGTCGACCGGGCGGTGCAGGTACTGGGCCTGGCGGCGATCCGCGGCATTGCCGCAGCCGGGTGCATGGACCGCATCTCGGTGCCGGCGCTGGGGCGGCTGCTGGACGCCGAGAGCTTTCGCCGCCACAGCCTGGCCGTGGCCGTCGCGGCGCAGGCGCTGTCTGCCCGCGCGCGCTGCGGCGTCGACGGCGAAGCCTTCATGGCCGGCCTGCTGCACGACATCGGCATCGTGCTGCTGGCGCGTCTGCGGCCGCAGGTGCTGGCGGACGCTCTGGCTGAACCCAGCGACGCTGTCCAGCCCGACCACCCGCGCGCAGCACGGCCGTCCGACGGCGGCTACGTCGCCGCGCACCACCCCGCCTGGGGCACCAGGCTGGTCGAGGCCTGGGGCTTGCCGCCCTGGCTGGGCCGCAGCATCGAAGTGCATCACGCGGCACCCCTGGTGGCGCCTGACGGTGCGCCGCTCAGCGGCATCGACACGTTGCCGGCCCTGCTGGCGCTGGGCGACGGCATCGCGGCGGCTGCCGGCTTCGGCCTGGCCGCGCTGTGCGACAGCGCGCCCGCGCCGGACGTGGCGGCAGCGCTGGGCCTGGAAGCCAGTGCCTGCAACGAGGTCGCCGCGGGCCTGCCCGAAGCGATGCAGCGCCTGCTGGCAGGCATGTGAGCGCGAGGCCACCATGAACGCACCTGAATCCGCCAGCGTCCTGCTGGCGCGCCGCATCGACGGCACGATGCCGCAGCTGGAACAGCTGCTCACGCGCACCAGCCACCCGACCATCGTCACCGACGCGCAGCGTCGCGTGCTGTGGGTCAACCAGGCCTTCGTCGAACGCACGGGGTTCACACTGGAAGACATGCTCGGCAAGACGCCGGGTTCGGTGCTGCAGTGCGACGAGACCGACCCGGCCGAGGTGCTGCGCCTGCGCGCAGCGCTGAACGCCGGGCAACGCGTGCGCACGCGGCTGCGCAACCGCGCACGCGACGGTGAACGCTACTGGGTCGAACTCGACATCCAGCCCTTTGGCCGGCCGGGGGCACCGCCGACCGGCTTCATTGCCGTACAGCCGGAAATCGCTGCCCGCGACGCCGCCACCGAACGCATCCGCGCCGTGCTGGAAACCGCCGCCGCCGGCGTGGTGGTGCAAGACGCCAACGGCGCCATCGTCGACTGCAACCCGGCCGCTGAACGCCTGCTGGGCCTGAGCCACGAACAACTGATCGGCGTCACTTCGCTGGACCCGCGCTGGCGCATCATCGACGCGGACTGCCAGGCACTGCCCGGGCACCAACACCCGGCGATGCGCACGCTCCGCGGTGGCGGGCCGCTGCGCAACGTGCTGATGGGCGTTGAACTGCCGGATGGCAGCCGGCGCTGGCTGTCGGTGAACACCACCCTGCTGCCGCGCGACGACGGCGCACCCTGGGTGGTGTGCAGCTTCGCCGACGTGACGGCGCGGCGCGAACTGGAACTGCAGCTGCATGACCAGTGGCAGCTGCTCACCACCACGCTGAAGGGCACACGCACGGCCACCTGGGAATGGCATGTCGCCAGTGGTGCGGTGCGCTTCACCGAACGCTGGGCCGAGATCATCGGCTACACGCTGGCCGATCTGGCGCCTCTGGACTTCCAGGCCTGGCAGCGCCACGTCCACCCGGACGATGCCGTCGAAGCGATGTCCCAGCTTGACCAGCACTTCGCGGGTACGCTGGAACACTACGACATCGAGCTGCGCATGCGGCATCGCGACGGCAGCTGGCGCTGGGTGCATGCACGCGGACGGCTGGCGTCGCGCAGTGCAGACGGCCAGCCGCTGCTGATGCTGGGCACGCACGAAGACATCCACGAGCGCAAGTCGGCCGCCATCGCAGCCGCCGAGGCCTACACGATGCTGCATGGCCTGTTCGAACTGGCGCCGGTCGGCATCGGCCTGGTCGACCTGCAGACCCTGTGCGCCACCGACTACAACCAGGCCCTGTGCGACATGCTGGGCTACCGCCGCGACGAGCTGCTGGGGCCAGCCATGAACGGCCGGCTGCCAGGCAAGCTGGCCGGCCTGCGCGACCGCAACCTGGCCGAAGTCGAGCAGACCGGGCGCTACGGCCCCTGCGAAGCCACGCTGCAACACCGCGGCGGGCATGCGGTGGACGTGCTGCTGAGCGGCACGCGCGTGGTGGCCAGCGATGGCCGGCCCTACCTGTGGTCGATCATCCAGGACATATCGCAGCGCAAGGCGATGGAACGCGGACTGCGCGCCGCCGCCGAACAGGACCGGCTCACTGGCCTGCCCAACCGCAGCGTGCTGATGCAGCGGCTGGAGCAACTGGCCGAGCGCGCGCGCAGCGAACCCAGCTTCCGCTTCGCGCTGCTGTTTCTGGACTTCGACCGCTTCAAGCTCATCAACGACACCCTGGGCCACGACGCCGGCGACGAGCTGCTGCTGGGGCTGGGCCTGCGCCTGCGCGGCGTGCTGGCGGCCGCCGGGCCGGACGCGGTGGCGGCGGGGTCGATGGTGGCGCGCTTCGGTGGCGACGAATTCGTCTACGTGGCCGCTGGCATCGAGAACACCGACGAAGCCCGCAGCGTGGCCGACCGGCTGCAGCTGGCGCTGGCCGTGCCTTACCGGGTGAAGGGGCACGAGCTGCATTCCACCGCCAGCATCGGCATCGCCCTGGGCGAAGGGCCGTGCGCCGTGCCGCACGAACTGCTGCGCAACGCCGACACGGCCATGTACGAGGCCAAGCGCGCCGGCCGCTGCACCACCGTGGTCTTCGACGACGGCATGCATGCGCGCCTGACGCGTGCCCTGCGCGTCGAAGCCGGCCTGCGCAACGCGGTGCAGCGCGGAGAGTTCAGCCTGGTCTACCAGCCGATCGTCGACCTCGAGAGCGGCAAGATGAGTTCGGTGGAAGCCCTGCTGCGCTGGCACAGCCCCGACATCGGTGCCGTGTCGCCCAACGAGTTCATCCCCATCGCCGAAGAGTCCGGGCAGATCATCGCCATAGGCGAATGGGTGCTGCGCCGCGCCTGCCAGCAATGGGCGTTGTGGCAGCGCCAGGACGCCGCCGCGGCGCCTGCAGGCATGAGCGTGAACCTGTCGCGCGTGCAGATGGCGCTGGGCAACCGGCTGCTGCTGGTGGTGCGGTCGGCGCTGGCGGACGCGGCGATGCCGGCATCGGCGCTGCAACTGGAGATCACCGAACGCGAGGTGATGAAAGACCCGGCTGGTGCACGCGAGCTGATGATCGGGCTCAGCGCCTTGGGCGTGCGCCTGGCGATGGACGACTTCGGCACCGGCACCTCCTCACTGGGCTGCCTGCGCGACTACCCCTTCGACACCATCAAGATCGACAAGGCTTTCGTCACCGACCTGGGGCGCGACCCGCACGTGCTGGCGGTGGCGCACGCCACCGTGAACGTGATCGAGAACCTGGGTATGGTCAGCGTGGCCGAAGGCATCGAAGACCCGGCCGAAGTGGCCATGCTGCAGGCCATGGGCTGCCGCTACGGCCAGGGCTACTTCTTCGCGCGCCCGATGGCCGCCGACAAACTGCTGGCGGCGATGGCGCCACCAGCGGCCAGCGACGGCTGAGCTGCACCCATCCCGGGGCAGCACGCCGCCACCCCACGCCGGCGCCCCGTCTGCTTCACGCCAGGCGGTGCCATTCAGGATCGCCCGGTCGTGTGCGCGAGCATGAACGCGAAGTCGTCGGCGTACTCCGCGTCGGCCTTGTCCTTGGCGCTGCCATTCGTCACATGGCCGCCGTCGAAGTCCACGCGCAGCAGCACGTCGCTGCCCGGTGAAGCGGCTTGCAAGGCCGCCGCCATCTTGGCGGCGTTGTGCGGCGCCACCCGTGCGTCGTTCAGACCGGTGCTCAGCAGCACGGGCGGGTAGCGCAGCCTGGCAGCTTGGCCCAGCACGGCGTGAAGGCTGTCCATCGCCTTCAGGGCCAGGAAGCCTTCGCGGGTGCCGACGCTGCCGAACTCCGGCACATTGGGCTGGCCGTTGGGTTCGAACTCGGCGCGCAGCGGGTTGCTCATGCCGACCTTCGAGATCACAGCGCCGAACAGGTCGGGCCGCTCGGTCATGGCCCGGCCCACGGCGATGCCGCCTGCAGACCCGCCCAGGATGGCGATGCGCCGCTTGGCGGTCCAGCCCTGGGCGATCAAGGTCTCGCAGCAGTCGATCAGGTCACGCCAGGTGTTGGGCTTGTTGGCCTTCATGCCGGCTTCGTGCCAGGCCCGGCCGTATTCGCCGCCGCCCCGTACATGCGCCGTGGCCACCATGCCGCCGGCTTCCAGCAGCGCCATGGCGCGGGCATCGAAGATGGGTTGCGACGGCCACTGGTAAGCGCCGTACACCTGCACCAGACAGGGGCTGGGCCGGCCCCGACGGTCTTTCCTGGCGATGATCGAAATCGGCACCTTCGTGCCGTCCCGGGCGGTGGCCATGATGCGGCGGCTTTCATAGGGCGATAGGTCGATCGGCGACGGCGGCTGCAGATCGCTGCGGGTGGCCAGGCCCGTGCGGCTGTTGACGGCAAACACCACCGCCGGTTCCAGCCAGCTGGTGATGCGCACCAGGGTTGTGGCGTCAGAGGTTTCGCGCGATTCAGGCGCTGCACCGGCTGCACCCGCAGGGTCGGCAGGGCTGGCGGTCGGCGCGACCGCCACGCTTTGGATCCAGCCGCTGAACGGCAGGGCCATGGCTTGGGTGCTGCCGTCAGCGCGCACATGCTGCAAGCTTTGCTCACCGCCACGGTTCAGGGTGACGAAGACGCCGTCGCGGGTGGCGTTCAGCTCGTCGATCACGGCATCGCCTGGCGGTACCAGCGGCTTGGCGCTGGCCAGGCTGCCGCTGGCCGCAGAAGCCAGCAGCAACTGGCCCTGGGGTGTTTTTGCCGTCGACACCAGGAATAGATTTGCGCCGCTGATGGCGAAGTCGGCTACGCCATCGTCAGGGCCGCAGACGCGACGCCACACGGCCTTGCCACTGAGGACGGCCGCTCGTTCAGCCAGATACAGCGCGAAGGAACGCACGTAGCCCTCGCGGACGATCAGCGCGACCTGGTCAGAACCCATGCCGACCTGCAGATCGGGTGACGAGATGGCCGTCATCGGCACACTGGCGTGCAGGCCGCGCGCCATCACGCGCTGGTCGCTGGCTTGGTCGGTGCCGATGCGGTGCAGCCATGCGCTGCGGTCGTTGTAGTACGCCGGGTCCCCGGCAGCGAGCCCTGCAAAGCGGTTGTAGAAGAAGCCGCTGCCGTCGGGCAGCCACGACGGGCTGGCATAGGGCACGTGCGCCAGGGTGTCGGGCAGCAGGCGGCCCGTGGCGACGTCCACCACACGCCCCACCGCCGCTTCCGACCCGCCCAGTGAATAGCCAAACACCAGGTAGGCGCCGTCGGGCGACGGCATCCACCAATCAATCGTGGCCGTCTGGGGCGCCGTGGCCAGCGTGGCTGGGTCCACCAGCACGCGCTCGGTGCCGCCCTTGGGCCCGTCTGCCAGGCGCACGGTCAGCACAAAACGCGCTGCCCCGGCGACGCGCTTTTCGAAGAACACACGGTCACCGGCAGGCCGGGGGTAGACCACCTGCGTCTGTTCGCCGGACAGGGCCGCCACGCGCGACAGCAAACGGCTGCGCAGGGGCAGGGCGTCCAGGCGCGCACGTGCATACGCCGCCTGACTGCGCATGAAGGGCAGCCAGTCGCGGTCTGAAGGGTCTTCCATCCAGCGGTAGGGGTCGACCAAGCGTTCGCCCCAGAGCACGTCGGTGACAGGCTGCAGGCGCGCGCGCATCGGCTTGGCCAGCCGGGCCCAGGCGGGCCCGGGCCATGCGACGCTGGCGGAAAGCCCAGCCAGCAGGGCTGAAAAACGGCGACGGTTCAAGGGTGAAGTCATGAAAGGGGTGCCGGTTTGGGGATGGGCGCATCGTGTCGGCAAGTCGCGCTGGGCGCGACCGTATGCTGACCGATGGTCAGCCGGGCTGACGAAGCAACGGCATCAAGCGCTGAAGCCTATCGAGTCGGTCATGAAACTGATCTCAGCCGCTGTCAGGGAACGAATCGCGAGTGAATGCCAGTCGCAAGTTCCTTCGGCAATCCATTCAAAGGCGGTCATTTCCTGGAACATCCAGGACCGCGGCCGATGTCCACCGACGACGTCGTGGGTGCCAGGCTGGCCCGGATGATCGACCTGCGGCCTGCGTCAGCCCCGCCAGCCACCGGCTTCCTGGCGCGCGCGGCCCAGGGCTTCCAGGGTTTCAAGGATGCGGGGCAGGCCCTTCTTCCACGGGCCCTTGCCCTTGAAGCGGGCTTCGATAGCGGCCAGCGGCAGTGGCGCGGGGCTGGCGGCCAGCAGCTGGGCGACGCTGCGCACCTGCTCGGGCAGGTTCGGCGGCCAGGGCTGCGCGGTGGCGACGGGCTTGGCCGCGACGTCGGAGGCTGTCGTGTCGCTGTCGTCGTCAGCGCCCTCACGGCGGCTGTCGTCGGCCGCCGCACGCGCCTCGGCCTCGGCACGGGTCTCCACGCCTGCGATGGCGGCCTGCTGGGGCGCAGGTGGTGCGGCGGGCTCGGTGCGGGCCGCGGCGGCACGGCGTGCGGGGTCTTGAAATTCCGGCCGCAGCCAGCGCACGGTGCCGGCGGCTTCTTCAGCAGCGCGCCTGGCGTTCAGCGCCACCAGGCGTTCCAGCAGGGTTTCCGTCCAGGCGTTGCGGGCGGCTTCATCGGCCCAGGGCACGGGGCCCAGGTCAGCCCAGCCGTAGGCCTGCAGCACGGCGGCGTCCAGTTCGTCGTGCAGGCATTGCAGCACGCTCACCAGGCCTTGTTCGTGCAGCGTCTTGTCTTTGGCAGTGAGCGTTTCGCCGCGGCGCAGCTTGTCGAGGACGTTGTAGAGGCCCGTCAGGGTGACGGTGTCGTGCGCAGCCTGGCGGGCCTTGCGGTGCGCGTCGAGTTGCTCTGCCAGGTCGCGGATGCGGGTGGTGAGGGCGGGGGTGAGGCCGGTGTCTTCGTGGGGGAAGGGGAAGGGTTCGAAGCAGCGGGATTTGTTGTAGCGCGGGTCGTTGCCGACACCGAGGCGGCCGCCTGCAGCCAGCGCCCATTCAACATGCACTTGACTTGACAGGACGCCCAGCCAAACCGCGTCATCCGACGCGATGGCAATCAGCATGTTGTCCGGAAGGACGCTCGCATCCAGAAACTGGAAAGTCCTGTGTTTCGCGGTTTCGACCGTAGCAATAAAGCGAGGCAGTCCACGTAGGGCAGCGCGCAGCTCTTCGCGTAGACGTCTGTGCAGCCACCAGTTTGTGCGTAGCTTCTCGTCACGATTCACATCACGTTCAGGCTTCACGCGCTCAACGAGCCACTGGAAAACTGCTGGGAAACGTTCGCGCAGATCGGCAGGTTCCAAACCAAACGTATCGATTACAAGCACATCGCGGGATTTGGCCATTAGGTCCTTGCCGTTCCGATACTCACGTATGAGAGGCGCCCTGGCAGCACTAGCTTTGTCCTTCGCCTCAACAGGCTGACAACGGAGCAAGGAAGCTGCATCAGTCCGCGTCACGATGAATCCTGCGCCGCCTAGCTCAAAGCCACGATTGGAAATGCCGTGGTTGGCACGCATTGCCCCACTACTTGAGACATTGGCGCCAATGCGCAAGTCTGCGTGCAGCAGGCCACGCCTTTCGTCCAGCCGCACATCCACTTCGTCGCTGCTGGAAGCTCTTTCCTCGCCCACCACCAGTAAACGCCCCTCCTCATCCGTCCGCGTACCCACGCTCATGGCAATGCGAACAGCAGCGCCCTGCGCACTGTCCACCCACGGATGGTCCGGAATGGCGAAGGCCAGAGTCAGCGGGTCTTTGGCCGTGCTCAAGTGGGCTTCGATGACGCGTCGGTTGAAGGTCTGCCGCAGGCTGTTGGTCGTGATCAGTCCGAAGCGCCTTGACCTGCCGCCGCGCACCTCGGCGGCGGCGTGGTTCCACCAGTACATGACGAAATCCGCGCTTTCGGGCACTTCAGGCCAGGTGGCGCGCAACGTCTGGGCATAGCCGTCGCCCAGCGTGGCTCGCATCGCCCCGGCGCCAATAAACGGCGGATTCCCCACGATGAACTCCGCCGCCGGCCACTCCGCCGGCCTTGGGTTCACATAGGCCCACTGCGCCACCTGCGCCGCTTCGTCGGGCACTTTCTCGCCCGTCACCGGGTGCGTCTTGAACGTCACGCCGTCCCAGCGCGTGATGACCTTGCCCGTCGCGTCCAGCGCTGGTTCCACCCGGTCATAGGCCAGCACCGCGTCGCGGTTCTCGATGTTCCCGTAGTCGTGCACCACGGGTTCGGCCACGCCAGCCAGGCCCAGGGTGCGCACATGCCACTGCAGCCAGCCGATCCACAGCACCAGTTCAGCCAGAGCCGCGGCACGGGCGTTGATCTCGATGCCCAGCAGCTGCCGCAGCGTCACCGTTTCGCCTTCGGTCAGCGCTTCGGAAACGGGGCCGAATTCGCGCAGCTGGTTCAGCACCTCGCCTTCCAGGCGCTTTAGGTGTTCCAGCGTCACGTACAGGAAGTTGCCGCTGCCGCAGGCCGGGTCCAGCACGCGGGTCGTGCACAGCTGGTGGTGAAAGCGGCGGATCTCTTGCCGCGCTTCTTCCCATTTGTCACGCACCTTGCGTTCATGGTCGGCCTGGGCGCGGTTGTCCTTGGCCAGTTGCACGGGGTCGAAGGTGTCGTGGGTGCTGCCGCCCTTGCGCAATGGCGGGTTGGCTTCTAACGCTTCGGCCTCGCGCGCCAGCAGCACGGCTGCGGCCTGGGCGTTGGCCCAGTCGGCGCGCAGCGGTTCCACCACGGTGGGCAGCACCAGGCGTTCAACATACGCGCGCGGCGTGTAGTGCGCGCCCAGGGCATGGCGCTCGGCAGGGTCCAGCGCGCGTTCCAGCAGGGTGCCGAAGATCGCGGGTTCCACTTCCTTCCAGTTGGCGCTGGCCGCGCGCAGCAGGCCGTCGATCTGCGCGGGCGCCAGCGGCAGCACGTAGTCGGCCGCGGCGGCGCCCTTGAAGATCTTGCCGTTGAAGCGCTTCAGGTCGTGGGCGATGGCGGGGTTGAAGCCGCCGGCGTCCATGCCCTGCCAAAACACGCGCAGCATCTGCACCAGGGTGGCGGGTTGCTCGCGGTACAGGCGCAACAGGTGCGTGAAGCTGCCCAGGCCTTCAGTGCCCACGGTGGGCAGCAGGCCCACGTCTTCGGCAAACATGCTGAACAGGCAGCGGCTCAGAAAGGCAGCCACGGCCTGCGGGGCGTGGCCGTCGGCTTCGAAGCTCTTGGCCAGCACGGCCAGTTCGGCGGCCACGGCATGGGTGGCCTTGGCGCTGGCGCGGGACGGGTCCAGGCTTAGCGGGTCGGTCCACAGCAGGGCCAGGCGGGCGCGGATGGCCGGGTCTTGCAGTTCGTCCAGCCGGATGCGATGGCTGCGCGGGTCGGGGAAGGGGGTATAGGTGCCGCCCGAGCGGGTGAATTCGGCGTACAGCTCGATGACATGGCCGACGTCCACCACCACCACGAAGGGCGGCCGGCCTTCGGCGGCGGGCAGGGCGCGGGCGTAGTTTTCGGCCTGGGTGCGGGCCTTCAGCAGCGCGTCGTCGAACGCTTTGCTGGTCTTCTTGCCGCCGCCGCTGGCCTGCGCAGCCACCCCCGACTTGAGCTTTTTGCTTTCCCAGACGAAGTGCCCGCGCTTGTAGCAGTCCACCCGCCCGGGGCTGGTGCTGCCGTCACCGTGCTGGAAGGTGATGGGCCGCTCAAACATGTAGTGCGTCTCGTGCGTGGGGCGGGGTACGCCCAGCAGTTCGCACAGTTCGGTGAAGAAGCTTTGCGCGGTGGACAGCTCGGACGCGGTGATGCCACGCCAGCGTTCGATGTAAGCCCGGGCGGCCCCAAGGTCGGCGGCTTCTGCGGCTTCGCGCGGGTCAGTCTGCGGCGTGCGGGTCATGGACTTGCGATCTATGGCTCGGTGGATGGAAGCTCGCCTGGCGGCTGTTCACTCCGACACCCAGGCATCACTCCGGATCGCGGCGATGTCCTGGCTCGATCTGGTCCAGCGCTGCCTCGGTCGCCTTGGCTGCCTTGGGCGCCAGGCGGACGCCACCTTCATGTCGGTAGTAGCGCACTTCGCCTTGCTGGTCGCGCTGCGCTTGCGGCCGCAAGCCAGCCGGTTTCAATCGATCACGCCGCGGGCTATGGCCAGCAAGTCGTGCTCGTCAGCCTTGCTGCGATGGTGGCCGGGCCCCGATGCCAGGCCTTCTTCGATGAGATCTCGCAGGCGCTTTCTGGCTTGTTCTTCCTGGTCGATGTAGGCGCGCATGGACTCGGGCAAGACAAAGCTCATGGTGTTGCGGCTCATGCAAGGATGCTGGGCTGCTTGACAATAGTTGTCAACCTCAACGCCCGACTTGATAGAAGTAGGACATGGCGGCTCAGCGCCCGGCTGGCGTGTTGACGCCCGGCCAGAGGCGGGCGAAGTCGAAGGACAGTTGTCGGTGGTGGCGGATCGACAACAGATAGACCGTGGTGTCGGCGTCCATGGCTGTGTAGAGCATCAGGTAGTCGCCATGCAGGTATTCGCGCAGTGCGCTGGCTGCGCCGGCGGGCAGCGCTGCAAGCTGTGCTAGGGCCTCAGCCGATTGCGGCGGGTGGTTCAGGTAGCGCCGGCCGATGCGGGGGAACCGGGCCAGGTTGGGGAAAACGGTGGCGCGCAGTTCGGCCAGCAGCTCGTCAAAGGCAAAGGCTGCGTCGGCTTCGGTCAGGAACGCCTCGATGGCGTCCAGCCGTTCCAGGAAGCTCGCGGTCAGTTCGACCTGGTACAGACCCTCAGCCACGCTTCCTGGCGGTCTTGCCAGTCGTCGTGCGGGCTGCTGACTTTGCAACTGCGGCGCGGCGCTGCTGGAGCTGGGCGAGGGCGGCATCGGCCCCGACGGTGCGGCCGGCTTCGATGTCTGCCAGGCCACGCCTGGCGTCGTCGATCAGCAGCAGGTGGATGCGCTCGCGCTCCAGGCGGTGGTAATAGTCCAGCCGCTCTGCGTCGATGAGGGCGACGTAGCTTTCGCCGTTCTTGGTGATGATCTTCTCGGCGCCGGCCTTGGCCTGGTCGGCCAATTCGGACAGGTTGGCGCGCGCCTGGGTGAACGGCACCACGTCGCTGGCTGAAAAGCCCATGGTCGGCTCCTTTTCTGGGCAGATGACAGGATTCTGCGCAGTCTACTGCAGGCCCCGTCGCGGCTTGCTGGCTAGGGCGTGCGCTTCAGCATCAACGCCCGTACAGCCGCCCCAGTTCCGCCAGCCGCTGCGCATGCCAGGGCTGCAGCTGCGACCATTGGAAGCGCCAGCCCCACCAGCCGCTTTCCTGGCCGGGAAAGTTCATGCGCGCATCGGTGGGCAGCGCCAGCACGTCCTGCAGCGGGTGCACGCAGGTGTCGGCCACGCTGGCCATGGCGGCGCGGATCATCGTCCAGGGCATGTCGTGGCCGTCGGTGTTCAGGTAACCGCGGGCGTAGTGGCGTTCGTGGTCGGTGGCGGTGGCCCACCAGCCGGCGATGGTGTCGTTGTCGTGCGTGCCGGTGTAGACCACGGTGTCGGGTTCGTGGTGGTGCGGCAGGAAGCGGTCGCTGGCGTCGCCGTTGAAGGCGAACTGCAGGATGCGCATGCCCGGCAGGCCGAACTTCTTGCGCAACGCGTCCACGTCGGGGGTGATGACGCCCAGGTCTTCGGCAATGATGGCGACAGGGTCAGGCCCCAGCGCCTTGTTGATGGCCTCGAACAGCGCTTCGCCCGGGCCCGGCACCCAGCGGCCGTTCATCGCCGTGGGTTCGCTGGCCGGGATTTCCCAGTAGCCCGCAAAGCCGCGGAAGTGGTCGATGCGCACGATGTCCACCAGCTCGAAGGTGCGGCGGATGCGTTCCACCCACCAGGCGTAGCCGTCCTTGGCATGCTCGCTCCACCGGTACAGCGGGTTGCCCCAGCGCTGGCCGGTGGCGGCGAAGAAGTCCGGTGGCACGCCGGCCACCACGGTGGGGCGGCCCCAGTTGCTGGGTGACGTGTCCAGCTCGAACAGATGCTGGTTGGCCCAAACCTCGGCGCTGAGGTATGCAATGAAGATCGGCGTGTCACCGATGATCTGCACGCCCTTGCCATTCGCGTAGGCCTTCAGCGCCGCCCACTGGCGATAGAAGCGCCACTGGCAGAACTGCCAGAAGGCGATGCGGTCGGCATGGTGCGCGCGCGCTGTGGCCAGGGCGGCGGGTTCGCGGCCGGCCAGCGCCGGGTCCCACAGGCACCAGTCTTGCCAGCCGCAGGCTTCGCACAGGCTCATGAACAGGGCGTAGTCGTCCAGCCAGCTGGCCTGTTCGGCGTGGAACTTCGCGAAGTCTTCGTGCTGCGCGGGTGTGCCGGCCGCAGCAAAGCGCGCCGCGGCCTGCGCCAGGCGGGCCATGCGAAACGGGTACATCTGGCTGAAGTCGATCTGCGCGGCGTCGGCAGCGGGCAGCGGCGCCACGTCCGCAGCGTCCAGCCAGCCTTGCTGTTGCAGTTCGGCCAGGTCCACCAGCAGCACGTTGCCGGCGAAGGCCGAATTGCTCATGTAGGGCGAATTGCCCGGGCCGATGCCGGCCAGCGGCAGCAGCTGCCACAGCTTCTGGCCGGCGGCCACCAGCCAGTCGACGAAGTGGTAGGCATCGCGCCCGAAGTCGCCCGACCCATGCGGGCCGGGCAGGGACGTGGGGTGCAGCAGCACGCCGCTGGCGCGGGCGAATCTCATGGCCGGGGTCCTTTGTCGGTGGTGGCTGCGGCGCGCAGCAGCACCAGGCTGCGGGCGCGCAGCATGAAGTGTTCGTTCGGGTCGCCCGCGTCACGGCGCCAGCTGCTACGGCCATCGGCGGCGCTGCTGTCCAGTTCTGCCACCCAGCTTCCGGGCGGCAGGCGGAAGCTGGCGTCCATGGCGCGGCCGTTGATCAGCAGCAGCAGCGGCTCAGTGCCCTGGCCGGGCGCGCCGATGTAGGCCCCCAGGATGCGCGACATGCGGTTGTCCCAGTGCTCGGGCGTCATCGGTTCGCCCACGCGGCGCAGCCAGGCCAGGTCGGCCAGGCCGCGTGCGTCGGTCACGCCGGTGTACCAGCGCGGGCCCAGCGGCAGCAGGCGCTTGCGCAGCGCGATCAGGTGCGCGGTGTAGTCGACAAGCGCCGTGTCGGCCCGCGCCCAGTCGATCCAGGTGATGGCGTTGTCCTGGCAGTAGGGGTTGTTGTTGCCGCCCTGGCTGTGGCCCATCTCGTCGCCCGCCGCCAGCATGGGCGTGCCCTGGGCCAGCAGCAGGGTGGCCAGCAGCGCGCGCTGCAAGCGGGCGCGCAGGGCCAGCACGGCGGGGTCGGTGGTGGGGCCTTCCCAGCCGCAGTTCCAGCTGAGGTTGTGGCCGTGGCCGTCGCGGTTGTCTTCCAGGTTGGCTTCGTTGTGCTTCAGGTCGTAGCTGACCAGGTCGGCCAGCGTGAAGCCGTCGTGGCTGACGATGTAGTTGACGCTTTCCGACGGCGGGCGCTGGCGGGCCTGGAACAGGTCGTTGCTGCCGGCCAGGCGCAGGGCCATTTCGCCGCGCGTGCAATCACCCCCCAGCCAGAAGGCGCGCGTGGTGTCGCGGAAGTGGTCGTTCCATTCGCACCAGCCGCGCGGGAAGTGGCCCACCTGGTAGCCGCCGGGGCCGATGTCCCAGGGCTCGGCGATCATCTTGGCGCCCTGCAGCACCGGGTCCTGCAGCACGGCCTTGAAGAAGGGGCCGTCGCGTTCGAAGCCGTGGTCGCCGCGTCCCAGCACCGGGGCCAGGTCGAAGCGAAAGCCGTCGACGCGAAAGTCCTTTACCCAATATCGCAGGCTGTCCAGCACCATCTGCAGCACGCGCGGCTGGCGGATGTCGACCGTGTTGCCGCAACCGCTGTAGTTGTCGAAGCGGTCTTTGGCGTCGGGCGGCAGGCGGTACCAGCCAGCGTTGTCCAGTCCGCGCCAGCTGAGCGTGGCGCCGCGCTCGTCGCCTTCGCAGGTGTGGTTGTAGACGACGTCAAGAATCACTTCGATGTTGGCGCTGTGCAGGCGCTGCACCAGGCGGCGGAATTCTTCACGCGGGCTCGACGTGGCCGCATAGCGCGGTTCGGGGCAGAAGAAGCCCAGTGTGTTGTAGCCCCAGTGGTTGACCAGGCCATGGTCCACCAGCCGCGCTTCGCTGAGCAGCTGGTGCACCGGCAGCAGGCTGACAGCCGTGACGCCCAGGCGCTGCAGGTGGCTGATGGCGGCATCGTGGGCCAGGCCAGCATAGGTGCCGCGCAGCGCTTCGGGCACGCCCGGCAGGCGCATGGTGAAGCTGCGCACGTGCAGTTCGTACAGCACGCTGTGCGCCAGCGGGGTGCGCGGGTGCCGGTCGCCCTGCCAGTCGAAGGTGTCGGCCACCACGCGTGCCTTGTGGGCCCAGCGGGCGTTGTCGCGCGGGTCCAGGTGGGCGGGGTGTTCCAGGTCGTGGCCGTAGTGCGGGCCCTGCCAGCTGAAGCCGCCGGGCGGGGCCACGATCTCGCGCGCCCAGGGGTCCAGCAACAGCTTGTTGGGGTTGAAGCGGTGGCCGCGGTCGGGCCGCCAGGGGCCGTGGGCGCGCAGGCCGTAGATCAAGCCGGCGGCAGCGCCTGGCAGGAAGCCGTGGAACACGTCGCCGCTGCGGCCGGGCAGGGCCGCGCGCGCCACTTCCTGCGTTCCCGCGGCGTCGAACAAGCAAAGGTCGATCTGCGTGGCGTGGCCCGAGGGCACGGCGAAGTTCACGCCGCCGTCCCGCACGCTGGCGCCCATCGGCCAGGGCTGGCCTTCTTCCAGACCGGCAACAACGCTACCCAGCCCCAAGCCCCCAGCCGCGGAACCGGCTTCGCCGGGCCGCTGGCGGGCGGCACCCTCGGGGGGTAGCGAGCGCAGCGAGCTTGGGGGCCTCATTTCTAGTCGGTCCATTCGAGGAAGACAGTGGCAAGCGGCGGCAGGCTCAGCACGATGGACTGCGGCCGGCCGTGGCTGTAGACGGCCTCGGTGGCCGCCGCACCCAGCGGCGTGCCCACATTGCTGCCGCCGTAATGGGCCGAATCGGTGTTCAGCCGTTCGCGCCAGGTGCCGGCCCAGGGCACGCCCAGGCGAAAGCCATGGTGCACGACAGGCGCCAGGTTGCACACCACCAGCAGCACCTGGCCGCTGGCGGACTTGCGCAGGAAGCTCAGCACGCTACGGCGCGCGTCTTCGTGGTCGACCCATTCAAAGCCGGCGCCGCTGAAGTCCTGTTCGAACAGCGCCGGGTGCGCGCGATAAAGCAGGTTCAGGTCGCGCACCAGGGCCTGCAGGCCGCGGTGTTCTGGCTGGTCCAGCAGGTGCCAGTCCAGGCTGATGTCATGGTTCCACTCGCGTTCCTGGCCGAATTCGCAGCCCATGAACAAGAGCTTCTTTCCAGGATGTCCCCACATGAAGCCCAGGTAGGCCCGCAGGTTCGCGAACTTCTGCCAGCGGTCGCCGGGCATTTTCGCCAGCAGGCTGCCCTTGCCATGCACCACTTCGTCGTGGCTGATGGGCAGCACGAAGTTTTCGGTGAAGGCGTAGACCAGGCCGAAAGTCATCTCGCCGTGGTGGTAGGGGCGGTGGATGGGGTCGCGCTGCATGTACTGCAGGGTGTCGTGCATCCAGCCCATGTTCCACTTGAAATGAAAGCCCAGGCCACCGGCCCAGGTGGGGCGGCTGACGGCCGGGAAGGCCGTGCTTTCTTCGGCCAGGGTCACGGCTTGCGGGCGTTCGCCGCCCACGACTTCGTTCGTGCGCTTCAGGAAGGCAATGGCTTCCAGGTTTTCACGGCCGCCATGGACGTTCGGTATCCATTCGCCCGGCTTGCGGCTGTAGTCGCGGTAGAGCATGGACGCCACGGCGTCCACACGCAGGCCATCGATGTCGAAGCGCTCAAGCCAGTACAACGCGCTGGCAACGAGGAAGTTGCGCACCTCGGTGCGGCCGAAGTTGTAGATCAGGGTGTTCCAGTCGTTGTGGAAGCCCTCGCGCCGGTCGGCGTATTCGTACAGGTGCGTGCCGTCGAATTCGGCCAGGCCGTGCGCGTCGCTGGGGAAGTGCGCTGGCACCCAGTCCAGCAGCACGCCCAGGCCAGCGGCGTGCGCGGCGTCGACAAAACGGCGGAAGCCCGCGGCAGAACCGCCGCTGGCCGCGTCCTGCGGGCTGGCGAAGCGGGCGGTGGGCGCGAACAGCCCCAGCGTCTGGTAGCCCCAGCTGCCGTCGAAGGGGTGTTCGCTGACGGGCAGCAGTTCCAGGTGCGTGAAGCCCAGGTCGGCGGCATAGGGCACCAGGGTGGCGGCCAGCTCGTCCCAGTTCAGCCAGCGGTCGCCTTCCTCGGGCTTGCGGCGCCAGCTGGCCAGGTGCACTTCGTAGATGGCCATGGGCGCGTCCAGCGCGTTGGCGGCCTGGCGCTGTAGCGAAGGCGGGGCCACCGGCGGCATCGCGGCCACCACGCTGGCCGTGGCCGGGCGCAGTTCGGCCTGGCGGGCAAATGGGTCGGCTTTCTGCGGCAGCAGCCGGCCGTCGGCGGCCAGCAGTTCGAACTTGTAGCGCGCGCCTTCGGTCACCCCAGGCAGGAAAATCTCCCACACCCCGCATTCGCGCCGCAGGCGCATCGGGTGGCGGCGGCCGTCCCAGAAATTGAAGTCGCCGACCACGCTCACGCGGCTGGCGTTGGGCGCCCAGACGGCAAAGGCGGTACCGGCCACACCGTCCAACACCCGCAGGTTTGCGCCCAGCACTTCGAAGGGCCGCAGGTGCTTGCCTTCGGCCAGCAGCCAGGCGTCGACTTCGCCCAGCACGGCGCCGAAGCGGTAAGGGTCTTCGACCTGCGATTCGCTGCCGTCCGCCCAGCGCACGCCCAGCCGGTAGGCGGTGCCACCCGACCAGGGCCCTTCGAACACGCCGTCTTCGTGGCGCATGCCCAGCGGCGCCGGGGCGGATGCGCTCTGCCCCTGCGCCCCTTGGGGGAGCACCCAGGCCGTCAGGGCGCCGGGCAGGAAGGCTCGCACCCAGGTGCGGCCATCGGGCGCGGTGTGCGGGCCCAGCACCGCAAAGGGGTCGGGGTGGCGCCCCTGGCGCAGCAGCTCGGTTTCTTGCAGGCTCAGCATCGTGGGGGCATTGTCGCGGCCGGGGGCGCGCGCACGGGGCCAGGTCAACCCAGGGCCGGCGGCGCGCTGCGCTGCGGCTGGATGCCCCAGACCTGCTGCGCGTATTCGGCGATCGTGCGGTCGGACGAGAAAAAGCCCATGCCCGCCACATTCGCGATCGCCTTGCGCGCCCAGGCTTGCGGGTCGCGGTAGAGCGCGTCCACGCGCGCCTGCGCTGCGGAGTAGCCGTCGAAGTCGGCCAGCAGCAGGTAGTGGTCGCCGCCCCACAGCAGCGAATCGACCAGCGCGCGGTAGCGGCCGGGTTCTTCAGGGCTGAAGGCGCCGCCGCCGATGGCGTCCAGCACGGCCTTCACTGCCGGGTGCGATTCGTAGATGCGCATCGGCTGGTAGCCGGAGGCGCGCTCGGCCGCCACTTCCGCGGCACTGAGGCCGAAGATGAAGATGTTGTCGTCGCCCACCTGCTGGCGGATTTCGATGTTCGCGCCGTCGTCAGTGCCGATGGTCAGCGCGCCGTTCAGCGCCAGCTTCATGTTGCCGGTGCCGCTGGCTTCGGTGCCGGCGGTGCTGATCTGTTCCGACAAGTCGGCCCCGGGCATGATGACTTCGGCCACCGAAACGCCGTAGTTCGGGATGAACACCATCTTCAGCCGCCCGGCCACGCGCGGGTCGTCGTTGATGACGCTGCCCACGTCGTGGATGAGCCGGATGACGTTTTTCGCCGTCACGTAGCTGGAAGCCGCCTTGCCGGCGAAGATGACGGTGCGCGGCACCCAGTCCGCGCCCGGGTTGGCGCAGATGGCCTGGTAGCGCGCCACCACCTGCAGCACGTTCAGCAGCTGGCGCTTGTATTCGTGGATGCGCTTGACCTGCACATCGAACAGGCTGGCAGGGTCGACCTTCACGCCGGTGCTGGCTTCGATGTGCGCGGCCAGCCGGGCCTTGTTGGCCAGCTTCACGGCCATGAACTGGCGGCGGAAGTCGCTGCTGTCGGCCAGCGGGGCGATCTTCTTCAGCTCGTCCAGCTGCAGACGCCAGGCCGGGCCGATGCGCGCGTCCAGCAGCGCGGCCAGCCCCGGGTTGGCCTGCGCCAGCCAGCGGCGCGGCGTGACGCCGTTGGTCATGTTGGTGAAGCGGTCGGGCCAGATGGCGGCGAAGTCGCTGAAGATGGTCTGCACCAGCAGGTCGGAATGCAGGGCCGAGACACCGTTGACCTTGTGGCTGCCGACGATCGACAGGTGCGCCATGCGCACGCGCCGTTCGCCGCTTTCGTCGATCAGCGACAGGCGGCGCAGGAAGCCGTCGTCGCCCGGGCGCACGCTGGCGGCCAGCACCAGGAAGTCGTGGTTGATGCGGAAAATGATTTCCAGATGCCGCGGCAGCACCTGCTGCATCAGCGCCACGGGCCAGGTTTCCAGGGCTTCGGGCATCAGCGTGTGATTGGTGTAGCTGAAGACCTTCTGCGTCTGCGCCCAGGCGGCGGCCCAGCTGAAGCCCTGCTCGTCCACCAGCAGGCGCATCAATTCGGCCACTCCGATGGCGGGGTGGGTGTCGTTCAGGTGGATGGCGACCTTGTCCGACAGGTTGGCCAGCGTGCCGTGCTCGGCCAGGTGGCGGGCCAGGATGTCCTGGATCGACGCGCTGGTGAAGAAGTATTCCTGCCGCAGCCGCAGTTCGCGCCCGGCGGGCGTGCTGTCGTTGGGGTACAGCACCCAGCTGATGTTTTCGAACTGGTTCTTGAATTCGGCCGCGCGGGCGTAGTCGCCGCTGTTGAAGGCCGCCAGGTCGATGTGCGCCGGGGCCGACGCCTTCCACAGCCGCAGCGTACTGACGCGTTCGGTGCCGTGGCCGGGGATCACCATGTCGAAAGCCTTGGCGCTGACTTCGCCCGCATGGCGCCAGACTGGCGGCTGGCCGGGCAGGGCGGCTTGTTCCACCCAGCCGCCAAAGCGCACCGGGTAGCCCACACCCGGGCGCGGGAATTCCCAGGGCGTGCCGTCCACCAGCCAGGGGTCGGGGTATTCGACCTGGCGGCCGCTCTGGATGGTTTGCGCGAACATGCCGAATTCGTAGCGGATGCCATAGCCGAAAGACGGCAGGCCCAACGTGGCCATGCTGTCCAGGAAGCAGGCCGCCAGCCGGCCCAGGCCGCCGTTGCCCAGGGCGGCGTCGGCTTCGGTGCCAGCCACGTCTTCCAGCGCGGTGGCATGCGTTTGCGCCGCCTGGGCCATGTCGTGCTGCAGGTCCAGCGCGTGCAGCGCGTTGCCCAGGGTTCGGCCGATCAGGAATTCCATCGACAGGTAGTACACCCGCCGGGCCTTGGCGGCGCGGTCGGCACTGTCGCCTTTGACCCACCGTCGGGACAACGCCTCTCGCGCGATCTGGGCCACGGCGTGCATGATGTCCGTGCGCGTGGCCACGCCGGGCGCCGTGCCGACCGTGGCCAGCAGGTGGCGGTCCAGGGCGGCGGTGCTGGCTTCGGCCAGCGGCGGGGTTTGGACAGGGTTGTTCATGGTGCTGTGCGGTGACGAAAGCGAATGGCGGAACAGGGCTTGCAGACAGCGTGCCACGCTGGCAATGCGCCGGTACGGTCGGGCCAGTGTCTGGCACGGCGGGGTAGCCGGTCAACCCGCTGGCGCAGACAGTTTATGTAGTTTAGCTACAGGTTTGACTGAATGGCGATGATCGATGGATCAACAGAATTCAAAAACGTGTTTTCCGTCAGATGCTTACGCGGTTTCTTTGAAGTCATTTCTATCAGCTGAAGTCCTGGCATAGGCCTGGAATAGCCGCTGCGGTACTGTAACTTTCTTGCACGACCCGACCGATCAGGAGACAAGATGAAATCGACAGACTTGGCCCAGAGCTTCGACCTGCCCCGGCGGGCCGTGGCCCTGGTGCTGGCCGGCGGGCGCGGCAGCCGGCTGAAGAACCTCACCGACAGCCGTGCCAAACCGGCGGTCTACTTCGGGGGCAAGTTCCGCATCGTCGACTTCGCACTGTCGAACTGCATGAACAGCGGCATCCGCCGCATCGGCGTCATCACCCAGTACAAGAGCCACAGCCTGCTGCGCCACCTGCAGCGCGGCTGGGCTTTCCTGAAAAGCGAGATGAACGAATTCGTCGACCTGCTGCCCGCGCAGCAGCGGGTGGACGAAGAAAGCTGGTACCGCGGCACGGCCGACGCCGTCTACCAGAACCAGGACATCCTGGCTGCCTACCGCGCCGACTACGTGGTGGTGCTGGCCGGCGACCACATCTACAAGCAGAACTACGCCGTGATGCTGGCTGACCACGTGGCCCTGCACCGGCAGTTCGGCAGCGAATGCACGGTCGGCTGCATCGAAGTCGACCGTGAAGAGGCCAAAGCCTTCGGCGTGATGGCCGTGGACGGAGACCGCCGCATCGTCGACTTCGTCGAAAAGCCGCCCGAGCCGCCAGAGATGCACGGCAAGCCCGGCCGCTGCCTGGCCAGCATGGGCATCTACATCTTCAATGCGCGCTTTCTATATCGCGAACTGGAACGCGACATGAACGACCCGACGTCGAGCCACGATTTCGGCAAGGACATCATCCCGCGCCTGGTGAAGGCTGGCCTGGCCGTGGCCCACCCGTTCGAGCTGAGCTGCGTGGGCGGCAAGATCGGCCAGCCGCCGTACTGGCGTGACGTGGGCACGATCGATGCGTACTGGGACGCCAACATCGACCTGACCGCCACCGACCCTCTGCTGAACCTGTACGACACCAACTGGCCGATCTGGACCTACCAACCCCAGCTGCCGCCCGCGAAGTTCGTGCACAACGAACCCGACCGCCGCGGCATGGCCATTGAATCGCTGGTCTCTGGCGGCTGCATCGTGTCGGGCTCGGTCTTCCGTTCGACGCTGTTTTCCAATGTGCGGGTGCATTCCCATGCCCAGGTCAACTGGTCGGTGGTGCTGCCCGGCGTGCAGGTGGGCCGCGGCGCGCGCATCACCCGTGCGGTGATCGACCGCGACTGCCACATCCCGGACGGCATGGTGATCGGCGAAGACGCTGCTGCCGACGCGGCGCGCTTTCACCGCACCGATTCCGGCATCACCCTGGTCACCCGCGACATGCTGCGCCCCAACACCTACGACAACGCGACGTGAAGATTCTTCATGTAGCGGCCGAAGTCTTCCCGCTGGTGAAGACGGGCGGCCTGGCCGACGTGGTGGCGGCACTGCCGGTGGCGCTGGCGGAGCAAGGCGCCGACGTGCGGCTGCTGCTGCCAGGGCTGCCGGCGGTGATGGAAAGCGTGCTGGGCGCGCGCACGGTGATCGACATCGGCTCGTGCTTTGGTGCCTTGCGGGTGCGGCTGCTGCTGGCGCGCATGCCTGGCACCAAGCTGCCGGTTTACGTGATCGACGCCCCCTATCTGTACAAGCGCGGCGGCAGCCCGTACCAGAACAGCCAGGGCGAGGAATGGCCCGACAACCTGCAGCGCTTCGCCCTGCTGGGCTGGGTGGCCGCGCACCTGGCCGCCGAAGACGCCGACCCCATGTGGGCCCCGGACGTGGTGCACGCGCACGACTGGCACGCTGCCATGGCCTGCGCCTACATGGCCGAACACCTGCCCACGCCGGCGTCCAGCGTGTTCACGGTGCACAACCTGGCCTTCCAGGGCCTGTTTCCGATGCCCGACTGGGCGCTGCTGGGCGTGGCCACGCGGCTGCTGTCGGCTGCAGGCCTGGAATATCACGGCCAGCTCAGCTTCATGAAAGCCGGGCTGAAGTTCGCCACGCGCGTCACCACCGTCAGCCCGAACTACGCACGCGAGATCGCCACGCACGAGTTCGGCTGCGGGCTGGACGGCGTGATCCGCGAACGCGGCAAACAGGTGCTGGGCATCCTGAACGGCATCGACGACGCGTTGTGGAACCCCGCCACCGACCCTGCCATCGCCACCCGCTATGACGTCGAACGCCTGCAAGGCAAGCGCGACTGCAAGCGTGCGCTGCAGGCGGAACTGGGGCTGCAGCCCGATGACGACGCTCTGCTGCTGACGGTGGTGAGCCGGCTGACGGCGCAAAAGGGCCTGGACCTGGTGCTGGCGGCGATGCCGGAACTTATCTCGGCCGGCGTGCAGTTTGCCGTGCAGGGCACGGGCGAGCCGGCGCTGGAAGCCGCCTTCCGCATGGCGCAGCAGGCCCACCCGGGCCGCGTGCACGTGTTCATGGGCTACGACGAAGCGCGCGCGCACCGGCTGGTGGCCGGGGCCGACGTGATTGCCGTGCCATCGCGCTTCGAACCCTGCGGGCTGACGCAGATGTACGGCCTGCGCTACGGCACCCTGCCGCTGGTGCGGCGTGTGGGCGGCCTGGCCGACACGGTGATCGACGCCGACCCAGCCACCCTGGCCAGCGGACGTGCCACCGGCTTTGTGTTCGACCTGGCGGTGCCGGCGGCCTTCGAACGCTGTGTGCGCCGGGCGCTGGCCGCCTACCAAAACGCCGACACCTGGCACGGCCTGATGCGCAGTGCCATGGGCCAGCCCCTGGGCTGGGCCGGCCCGGCGCGCGCCTACCTGGACCTGTACGCCAGCTTGCGCAGCCCTGCGGCCTGAGGATGGTTGCTGAGGGTCTTGTCTGAAGACCGTGCCTGAAGGCCGTACCTGAAGGCCGTGCGTGAGCTTCGCGCCTAGAGCGGTGCCGGCCGCGTCGGCGCCGTGCCGCCCGCTGGCAGCCACACGCTGAACACGGCACCACCGCCTGGCCGGTTGTCGGCCGTGATGCTGCCCCCGTGGGCATGGACGATCTTGCGGCAGATGGCCAGGCCCAGCCCGGTGCCGCCCGATCCGTCCTTGGTCTGGCTGCTCTGCACGAAGGGTTCGAAGATCGCCTCCAGTTCGGCCTCGGGCACACCCGGGCCGCGGTCGGCCACGCGGATGCACAGTTCGTCGTCGTCGTAGCGCTCGGCCAGCACGTCGATGACGCCTTGCGGCGGCGAGAACTTGATGGCGTTGGCCAGCAGGTTGCGCAGAACCTGGGCCAGGCGCAGGGTGTCGACCTTGGCCAGCAGCGGCGTGCCCGGCAGCTGCATGTTCGCCTGCAGCCCGCGCTGCAGCAACAGCGGGCCCAGTTCACGCACCACGGCCTGCAGCAGCGGGCGCAGGTCGCTGCGTTCCAGGTGCACGGTACCCATGTTGCTTTCGATCTTGGCCAGGTCCAGCAGGTCGTTCACCAGGCCCAGCATGCGCTGGCCGGCGCCGTGGATGTCCTGGAACATGGCCGCCAGGCGCGCCTGTTCGCGGCTGCGCATCTGCCCAAGTTCGGAAAACCCGATGATCGACTGCAGCGGCGTACGCAGTTCGTGGCTGATGTTGGCGATGAATTCCGACTTCGCGCGCAGGTTGCTTTCGGCTGCGTCGCGGGCCTCTCGGGTGGCGCGTTCGGCGTTACGGAACTCGGTCACGTCCACGATGACCGACAGGATGCCCAGCGGCTGCCCATCGGCCCCGGGCAGCAGCAGCTTGTTGATGACCACGTCGCGCGGCGTGCCGTCGCGGTGCTGCACCACGGCCTCATAGCGCTGCGGCTGGCCGCTGGCCAGCATCCGCTGGTCCTGCGCCTCGTGCAAGGCCTGCTGGTCAGCCGGCAGGTGGCTGCCCACCGGGCGGCCCACCACGTCGCTGCGCTGGCGGCCGGTGAAGTCTTCCCAGGCGCGGTTGACGACGACGTAACGGCGCTGTACGTCCACCACCGACTTGGGCAAGGGGCTGACTTCCATCAGCTGCCCCGTGAAGGCCAGCTGGGCCTGCAGCGCGCGCTGGGCCACGGTGCGCGCGGTCACGTCGATGGCGCTGCCGGCAAAGCCCACCAGCCGTCCTTCCTGCTGCAGCGGCATCACGGCCACGTCGAACCAGCGCTCTTCCCCGGCCACGTCCACCAGCACCACCTGCGCGCGGCGCAGGCTGCTGTCGGTGTGCTCGGCAAACAGCGCCTGCACGGCCGCCTTTTCTGCCGCTGGCGCACGGTCGGCCAGGGTGGTGCCCAGGGCGCTGCCGGGTTCCAGGCCGGTGATGGCGGTCCAGCGTTCATTGACGAAGTTCAGGCGGCCCTGGGCGTCGCTGCGGAAGATCAGTTCCTGCAGGCTCTTGATGGTGATGCTCAGCGCCCTCTCGCTGCGCGCCACTTCGTGCTGTGCGCGGTCGAGTTCGCGCCGCGTTGCTTCGCGCGCCAGGATGTAGCGCAGCCACAGCAGGCTGCTGCCGACGATCAGGCTTGCTGCGACCAGCGCCGCCAGCGCCAGGCCACGTTCACGCGCGCGGCCCTGGGCCTGCACGGCGTCCAGGCCAGTTTCCACGATCACCAGCAGTGGCCGGCTGGCCGACGTGCGAAAGGCCCCCAGTTGCACGCCGGTGCGCAGGCCGTCGCCCTGCCAGCGGCCCTGTTCCAGCCGCGGCAGGAACTGGCTGAAGGGCGGCAGCGGGGTCAGGCTCTCACCGGCCTGGCGCAGCACGCCGGACGTGGCTGCCACCAAGCGGCCTTCGTAGCTGACGAGCGCCGCGTCGAACTGTTTGTCGTTCAGCAACAGCTGCTGAAAGGTGGCAAAGGCCTGCGGGTTGATCTGCACCACCACCAGCAGCGGGCCGCCCTGCGGCATGGCCACCCGGCGCAGCAGCGGCAGGAAACCCACGCCAGCGGGCGCTGCCGCCGCGGGGCGGCTGGCGTCCAGGTCGCTCAGGCTGCGGGCCGACACCACCGGGCCCAGGCGGTCGCGCCCGTTGTCGGGCAGCACGCCCAGGGCGTCGATGCGTACCGTCTGGCCAACCTCAGCCGGCACGTTGCTGCCGATCACCTGCCCCAGCGAGTCGACTAGGCCGATGCCGCGCAGGAAGGGCAGGTTCACCAGCGTCTGTGCCAGGGCTGCACGCATCTCCGGGCTGTCGGCGGCCACGCCACGCGCCAGCAGTTCGGCCAGCGTGGCAGCGGCCAGAGCAGCGGCTTCGACATTGCGCGTGGCACTGTCGGCCAGCACGCGGGCCATCAGTTCGCTGCGGTCCAGGGCCCGGGTTTCGTCCTGGCGGCGTTCGTGCAGGCCCAGCAGCAGCAAAGCGGCCAGCACGGCCAGCAGCAGCAAGGCCCCGGCCGCCAGCGGCACCCAGCGCCGCGACCGGCGCTGCTGGTGCGGCAGCGCGGCCAGCGGGGGCAGGGGACTCACTTCAGCCGCACGATGGCTTCCAGGCCGTGGCGCTTCGTGGCAGCGGCCAGGCGCCCGTCGCGCTGGATGCGGGCCACGAAGTCGTCTACCTGGGCCAGCCAGGCTTCATCGCCCGGCTTCACCGCGTAGGCGTAGGGCAGGGTGTAGAACGGCGATGGCGGGGAAATCAGCGTCGCCCAGTCGGCGTTGTCCAGCAGCCGGCGGCTGTAGGGGTAGTCGGTCATGAACACGTCCACGCGGCCGGCTTCCAGTTCGCGTTCACGCGTGGCTGGCGGGGCCACGCGCACCAGGCGCGCCTGCTTCAGGGCTGCCGTCATCACCGGTTCCATGAAGGTGCCAGCCTGCACGGCCACGGCCACGCCGGGCTTGTCGATGTCTTCCCAGCGCTGCACCACGCGGCTGCCCTTGGTGGTGACGCCATAGATGTCGCTTTGCAGGTAGGGCCGTGTGAAACCCAGCACCGCCATGCGCTGCGGCAGCATGCCGATGGCAAACATGGCCACGTCGCAGCGATCGTTCTTCAGGTCGTCCACCAGGGTCTGGAACGAGGAATCGACGTACTGCACGGGCAGCTTCAGGTCGCGGCCCAGTTCCGCCGACAGGTCGATGTCCAGCCCCTGCAGCTGCTGTGTGCGCGGGTGCCGCAGGCTGATGCCGTAGTAGTCGGGCCAGATGCACACCTTCACTTGCCCGGCGCTGCGCACGCGGTCCTGCACGGCGCCGGCCTGGGCGGCAGGCACCGCGGCCAGCAGGCCAGCGGCCAGAACGGCGGCCAGGCCAGCCAGCCGGCGGGCGGGGGAAGGGCGGGGCTGGGTAGTCGGTGTCATCGCGGTTCCAATGGATGTAGAGATGTGAAGGGGAAGGGGCGGCATCGGGGCGCGGACGGCCTAGAGGTCCGGGCTCGCCAGCGTTTCCAGCCCGGGCCGTTCGCGCGTGATGCGGTCGCGCAGGGCCAGCATGTCGGGGGCAGCCGCCAGAAAGGCGTCCACCACCTGCGGGTCGAAGGCGGCACCGCGTTCCTGGCGCAGCATGTCCAGCGCCACGTCGTCGGCCAGGGCCGGGCGGTAGCAGCGGTCCATGGTCAGCGCGTCGAAAAAGTCGACCACGGCCACGATGCGGCCCGACAGCGGGATGGCTTCGCCCGCCAGCCCGCTGGGGTAGCCCTTGCCGTCCCAGCGTTCGTGGTGCGCCAGGGCCACTTCGGCCGCCAGCTGAAACAGCGGTATGCGCGACCGGCCCAGGATGTCGGCCCCCATGCGTGGGTGTTCGTTCATCACCGCGCGTTCTTCGGGTGTCAGCTTGCCGGGCTTCTTCAGCACCGCGTCGGGCATGCCGATCTTGCCCACGTCGTGCATCGGTGCGGCCTGACGCAGCATCAGCGCCTGGCGTTCGTCCATGCCCAGGCGCAGCGCCAGGGCCCAGGCCAGCCAGCCCATGCGCACGATGTGCACGCCGGTGTCGTCGTCGCGGAACTCGGCCGCGCGCGCCAGGCGCAGCAGGGCGTCGTGGTGGGCGCGCGCCACTTCCTGCAGGGCGTCGTTGCGTTCGCGGTACATGCGGCCGAAATCCGCGACCAGCCGTTCCATCTGGGCGGCAGCGGCGTCGGTGAAGCAGTGCGCTTCGGCCGCAGGGGCGCTGCTGGTGTCCAGACCAGCCGGATGCGGCGGTAATTTCACGCTGGCACCAGGTCGTGCAGCAGGTCCAGCAGCTGCATCGGGCTGAAGGGCTTGACCAGATAGCGCCAGGCGCCTGCGGCCAGGCCGCGTTCGGCGTCGCCCGGGGCGTCGCAGGCCGACAGCATGATCACCGGCACTTCGCGCAGCTGGGGGTGGGCCTTCAGGGCCCGGCACAGGTCCAGGCCGTTCATCGGGCCCGGCATCATCACGTCCAGCAGCACCAGGTCGGGCGCCTGTTCACGCGCCAGGTCCCAGCCCTGCTGGGCGTCGGCAGCCTCGACGATCTGCACGCCCTCGAATTCCAGGGTCATGCGGATCAGGCGCCGGATGTCGGCGTGGTCTTCGACGAGCAGGATGCTTTTCATGGCAGGGGGTTGGGGCTGGAGTCGGACGGCTGGCAGGCGAAGCGCGCAATTATGATCAAATTGATATTTTTGATTTCGTCTTTGGCCGTCTCTGGCCGATCACCCGCGCCGATCCGGCAAAATCGCACGCATGTCACCCGCGCTCCCCCACACCGCCGCACCTGCCGACGCCGATGTCTGCACCACCCTGGAAGCGGCACGGCTGCTGGGGCTGGCGGTGCGTTCGGTGCAGCTGATGGTGGACCGGGGCGAACTGCAGGCCTGGAAGACGCCGGGCGGGCACCGCCGCATATCGCGCCAGTCGCTGCAGCGCTGGCAGCAGTCGCGCCAGGGCGCGGCCCCCGCCGCGGCCGCACCAGCGGCCCCGGGCTGGCAACGGCGCCGCGGCGACGCGCCCGCGGGCCAGCGGCCCTGTGTGCTGCTGATCGAGGACTCACGACACACCCAGACGCTGGTGCGGCTGCTGCTGCAGCAGCACTTTCCGCAGGTCGACCTGCGCCTGGCCGACGACGGCATCGCCGGGCTGGCGATGGCCGGGCAGCTGCAACCCGAAGTGCTGTTGGTCGACATCCTGCTGCCTGGCATTGATGGCGCCACGCTGATCACGGGCCTGCGTTCGCACCCCGCGTTCGGGCGCAGCCGGCTGATCGTCGTCACCGGCCTGGACGAAGCCCAGCGCGAGCCCTATGCCCTGGCGCTGCAAGACGTGCCGGTGGCGCACAAGCCGCGGCTGGCCCTGGACCTGCCACCGCTGCTGGCGCAGGCGCTGGCGGCGCAGCGGTGATCATGCCCGCCAGGCCGCGCGTGCTGTGGGTGGACGACGACGCGTCGATCCGCCACTTCGTGGCCCTGGCATTGGAAGACGAGCCGCTGGACCTGCAGCTGTGCGCCAGCGTGGCGCAGGCGCGCACCGTGCTGGCCCAGGCGATACCCGGACGGGCGCAGGCCCCCGTGACGCTGCTGGTCACGGACCTGATGATGCCGGGCGACACGGGCTTCGACCTGCTGGAAGGCCTGGCGCGCCAGCCTGTGGCGCAGCCGTTGCCCCGCACGGTGGTCTTCAGCGCCCGCCTGGACGCCGCCAGCCAGCAGCGCATGGCTGAACTGCAGGTGTGGCGCCACTTGCTGAAGCCGGCATCGGTGGCCGAACTGCTGGCGTGCGTACGCGACGGCGTGCAGGCCTCGGCGGGCCACGCGCCATCGGCTGCGCCTGCACCTGACGCTGAACAGAAACGCCGGCAGCGCGCCATCGCCCATGCCTTTGGTGGCGATGCCGTGCTGTTCGACCGCTTCGAAGCCGCCTGCCGGGTGCAGTTTGCGGTGGACCGCGATGTCGGCGACGCCGCCGCGGCCCGTGGCGACCTGGCCAGCCTGCGTCTGCAGGGGCACAGCCTGAAGAGCGTGCTGCGCATGCTGGGCCATGAAGGCCCGGCGCAGCAGGCGCAGCTGCTGGAAGGGGCGGCCGACCTGGCGGCGGCAAGCCAGGCCTGGGCGCAATTGCGCCACTTGCTGCCGCTGTAGCGGCGGCCGCCAGGCGGCCCGCGTCTGCGGGTTCAGGCTGGAGGCTGGGCAGTCAAGTCGGCGTGCGCGCCCAGCATCACCAGGGCGCGGCCATTGGCGTCGCGTAGCACCTGCCGGTGCCCCTGGATGACGCGCACGCTGCCGTCGGGCCGCACGATGCGAAACCGGGTCTGCGAGACGCCGCATTCGTCGGAATTGCGCAAGCGCCGCCCGGCTTCGATCAGGGCCTGGCGGTCGTCGGGGTGGACACAGGCTTCCCACTGCGCCAGCGTGAGCTGGCGGCAGTCTTCGGCCAGCCCGTACATGCGCGCAAACGGGGCGCCGAAGTGAAAAACCATCTCGCGCAGGTCCAGCCGGAAAGGCGCCAACCGCGCCGCTTCCAGCACCAGCGCGTTCTGCTCGGCCAGCGCCTGCAGCTCGGCCTGCTGCATGCGTTCGGCCGTGATGTCCACCGATACCCCCAGCAGCACCTGGGCCGGGGCACCAGGGGCGGCATTCGGGCTGTGCCAGCCGATGCGCCGTGAGAGCAGATAGCGCACCTGCCCCTGCGGGTCGCGCAGGCGGTAGACGGCTTCCACCACGCCGGGCTGCTGCGTGGCCGTCTGGCGTGCGCGTTGAAGCGCCGGCCGGTCTTCGGGCAGCACGGCCTCCAGAATGGCTTCGGCCGTGCAGCGGCCCTGGGCGTCGACTGGGTAGGGATGACCGCGCGCCGGCAGCAGGTCCACCAGGCCGCTGGCCAGGTCGTAGCGCCAGAAATACTGCTTGGCTGCCAGCGACGCCAGTTCCAGCTGATGCAGCAGCACTTCGCGTTCGCGCCGCAGCTGCTGGCTGCCGCCCACGTCGGCCAGCACGCCCAGGATGTTGTCGCCTTCGCGCGTCCACATCGTCTGCAGGTGCACGGGCTGGCCGTCGGGCTGCAGCAGGCTGAATTCGGTCACCCCGCGCTGCGCGCCCGCCTGCACGGCGTCGAAGTACGCCAGCAGGGCCGGGCGGCTTTCGGGCGTGGCGCGTTCGGCCAGCGCCGGCCAGCTGGGCATGGGTGCGCCTGGCGGCAGGGCCAGCAGGTGCCGCGTGGTGTCGTCGGCCTGGCCTTCGCCGTTGTGCAGGTTGCGTTCCCAGAAGCCCACCAGTCCCAGTTCGGCGACGCGGCGGCTGCGCGAACGCAGCATGTCCAGTTCCGCCAGCGCGGCGCGCTGCGCGGTGATTTCGCTCTGCACCGACACGAAACGTTCCACCCGGCCCTGGCTGTCGCGCACGGGTTCGATGTCCACCAGCACCCAGAACGGCGTACCGTCCTTGCGGTAGTTGACGATCTCCACGCCCAGGCAGCCCTGGCCGCTGGCCACGGCTTCGCGCAGCTGCTGCACCGCGCGGGGGTCGGTGTCACGGCCCTGCAGCAGGCTGCCGGGCTTGCGGCCCTGGATGTCGGCCAGGCTGTAGCCGGTGTTCAGGCAGAAGCTGGGGTTGGCAAAGAGGGTCAGCCCCTGCGCGTCGGTGATCAGCACCTGGTGTGCGCGCGAATGGCCGGCGGCATGCACGATGGTGGCTGGCGGCCAGGCCGGCGCTGGGCCGCGGTCGGTGGCCAGGTAGGTGGCCATGGCGTCGGCTTCCAGCGGGCGCGCGTACAGGTAGCCCTGGGCCCGGGTGCAGCCCAGGTCGGCCAGGGTGCGGGCCTGGCTTTCGGTTTCCACCCCTTCGGCCACCACTTCCAGTTCCAGGGCGTGCGCCACCTGCAGCGCCGCCTGCACCAGGGCGCGGTGGTAAGCACTGGTTTCCACTTCTCGCACAAAGCTGCGGTCGATCTTCAGCTGCCGCACCGGCAGGCTCTGCAGCGCGGCCAGCGACGAATGGCCGGTGCCGAAGTCGTCCAGCGCCAGCTGGATGCCCAGTTCGCGCAGCGCGCTCAGTACCGCCAGCGCGCCGTCGTTCTGCATCGCCAGGCTTTCAGTGATCTCGAACTGCAGCGCGCCGCAGGTCAGACCGCATTCTTCGACGATGGCCTTCACGCGCTGGGGCAGCCCGGGGTCGACCAGCTGCGCACGGCTGAGGTTGACCGACACCCGCGGCGGTACCGCCAGCCCGGCCCGGGCCCAGCCGGCGTAGTGCTGGCAGGCCTGGCGCAGGATGGATTCGCCCAGGGCAGCGATCAGCCCCGCGTCTTCGGCCAGCGGGACGAAATCGGCTGGCGAGACTTCGCCGCGCTGCGGGTGGCGCCAACGCGCCAACGCTTCCATGCCCACCAGGCGACCGCTGCTGATGTCGACGATGGGCTGGAACACCGCGCGCAACTGCTGGCGGGCCAAGGCGTCGCGCAGCTCGGCCTCCAGGCTCAGCGCCTGCGCGGCCCGTGCATGCATGGCCGGCTCGAAGTGCACGTAGCGGCCGCGCCCCTGGCGCTTCGCTTCGTACATGGCGGTGTCGGCGTCGCGCATCAGCTGCGCAGCCGTGCTGTGGCGGTCGCCCAGCACAATGCCGATGCTCACCCCCGGGTGCACGCGCAGCCGGCCCAGCGACATCGGTTGCGCCAGCCGCGCCTGCAGCCTTTCGGCCAGCGTCGCGGCGCGGTCGCGGTCGCTCAGGCCTTGCACCAGCACGACGAATTCGTCCCCGCCCAGGCGCGCGGCCAGCGGGCTGGCGGGCAGCGCGCCGTCGGCACCGGCGGCCGGGCGCAGCAGCCGGTCGGCGGGGCGCAGCGCGCGGCGCAGGCGGCGTGCCACTTCGCGCAGCAGGCTGTCGCCAGCTTCGTGGCCCAGGCTGTCGTTGACTTGCTTGAAGCGGTCCACGTCCATGAAGAACAGCGCGAAAGGCTCGCCGCCGTCGATGGCTTGCTGCAGCGGGTCGCGCAGCCCGCGGCGGTTGGGCAGGCCGGTCAGTTCGTCGGTGGCGATCTGTTCGCGCAGTTCGCTCTGCAGGCGTTCGCGTTCGCTCACGTCCAGCAGCACGCCGTGCCACAGGGCGCCCGTGTCGCCTGCGCCGGCCGTGACTTCGCACTGCGCCAGCCATTCCAGCGTGCGCCGTGGCCGGCGCGTGGCATGCACGCTGACACGCCAGGTGGCGGGCACCGCCACGAAGCCGGCCTGCTGCGCCTGCGCCGTGTTGGCGGCCTCGGCCTGGGCCAGGCCAGCCTCGAAGGCGCTGGCGTCGCCCGGCAGCAGGGCGCCCAGCAACACGCTCCCGGGGCCTACCACCTGGGCCGGGGTCAGCCCCAACAGGTCCAGTACGCCAGAGCTGGCATAAGCGAATTCCAGTTCGCCGTTGGCACGGCGGCGGCACTGCAGCACGGCACCGGGGATGGCTTCCAGGCTGCGGCGGGCATTGCGCAGTTCTTCCTGCACGCGCTGGCGGTCGCCAGCCGGCAGCAGCAGCACGCTGAAGCCCGGCAGGTCGCTGCCCTGGCCCAGGCGCACCGCAGCGCTGGCGCCCCAGGGCCCGCTGCGGGTGTTGAACACCAGGGTCGCGTCGTCGACGCGGCCGCGCACCTGCACCGCGGGCCAGAGCGCGCTGTGCCAGAGCATGCGGCTGGGCGCCGCCAGCAGGTCGCCCAGGCTCCGGCCCAGCACCTCGTCGGCGCACACGCCCAGGGCGCCAGCGCATTCGGCGTTGATGGCGCCGACGCGGCCGTCGCGGTCCAGCCACAGGCCTGCACAAGGCCAGGCGTCGACGGGCGGGGCGGCCAGGCTGTTCATGGCGTCGGGGCCAGCGCTGTCGGTGTGGCGGGTACCGGCAGGGTCAAGGGCATGGCCTCCAACTGCTTCACTGCCAGCGCGCAGAACTGCCGGCGGCGCCTGGATGGGCCAGTTCGGCCAGCAACACGCGCGCCACTTCGTCGGGATGGCTCAGTTGCGGGCAGTGACCTGTGGCGTCCAGCCAGGCGATGCGGCCCTGCGGCAGCTGGTCGGCCGTCCACTGGCCCACCTGCGGCGGGGCGATGGCGTCTTCGCGGCAGTGCAGCACCAGGCTGGGCACGCCCACCTGGGGCAGCAGCGGCCGCAAGTCGGACAGGAAGGTGGCGCGCGCCCAGCGCAGGGCGATGGTGGGGTCCATGGCGCAGAAAGCGCCAGCCAGTTCCCGTGCCAGTTCGGGCCGGTCGGGGTTGCCCATGATCAGCGGGGCCACTGCCTGGGCCCAAGGCCCCTGGCCGTCGGCCAGGCCCTGCAGCAGGCCGTCGATCTGATCGGCATCGAAGCCGCCGGCGTAGCCCGGGCCGTCGTTGCGGTAGCAGGGCGACGGGCACAGCATCACCAGTTCGGGCACCTGCTGCGGCGCCTGGCGCGCCGCCAGCGCTGCCACCATCGCGCTGACCGAATGGCCCATCACCACCAGGTCGGGCAACTTGAGCGCGGCCACCAGTTCCAGCAAGGTGTCGGCATAGCCCTGCAGGCTGGCGTGTCGGGTGGGGTCGTAGGCTTCCAGGCTGCCGGCGCCCGTGCCAGGGAAGTCGAAGCAGATGCAGTGATGGTCGGCCAGCAGCGGCAGCATGTCGCGCCACATGCTTTGGTCGCAGCCGTAGCCATGGGCCAGCAGCAGGTGCCGCGGGGCAGGGGCGCCGGGGCGGGCGGGATGGTCGGTCACGTGCAGCAGGCGGTGCAGGGCGCTCATCTCGCGGGTGTCCTTCGACGCGGGTCCAGGGCTCGGCCTGGGCCTGATGGTGGGCTGGGGGGCTGGGGCGCACAACGGGGTCTGCCCTATGAACCTCCCGTGAAAGCAGGGTAACCAAATGGCGCAATCAGGCTACCAGGGCTGGCCGCTGCTGTACGGCCCGGCCGTTCGCTTTGGCCCCGATACCGGCAGAAATGCGTAAGGCGCACCTGGCTGCGGTGGCGCGCAGCCCGCGCGAGAGGCGTGAACACAGTCGGGGCCGGCCCAGCATCCCCAGCTTCTGAGTTGACGCTCCGCTGCATTGCTTCGAACATGGCCGGTTCGGGAGACGCAGCATGCAAGAGCCGCAAGGCCAGGGAAAGCAGGACGCAGGTCGACAGGCCAGCCAAGCGATAGGGCTGCAGACCGGCCCGCAAACGGTCCAGCAGACTGGGCCACAGACAGGGCACCCCATGCCCGACGAAGTGGTGGCCGTCGACGATGCCCTGATCGAGGAATACCGCCGCATCAACCCCCGTTGGCTGCCACCCCTGCCCGGCAGCGCAGAGGCCTTGCGGCGGGCGGCCTTGCCGGGTGGCGCAACCGCCCGCGTGCTGCTGGGCGTGCCCAAGCTGGGCGACTGCGCCAACGAGATCCATGCCCTGCCCCGGCACAGGCGCCCTGTGGCGCTGTGCTTGTCGGGCGGGGGTATCCGCAGTGCCACCTTCAGCCTGGGCGTGCTGCAGGCATTCACGCGCAGCCGCCGCATACAGGCCTTCGACTACCTGTCCACGGTTTCGGGCGGGGGCTACATCGGCAGCTGGCTGACCAGCTGGCTGCGCCAGGAAAAGGGCGACTGGTCGCGCTTCGAGCACCTGCTGGCCGACGGCATCCAGCCCCGGGCTGCGGCTGAAGGCACAGCACGCAGCAATGTTCTGGGCCAGGAAGACCCGGTCAGCCGGCTGCGGGCCTACAGCAACTACCTCAGCCCGGTGTGGGGCCTATCTTTCGATGCGCTCACGCTGGTGGCCATCTTCCTGCGCAACCTGCTGCTGAACCTGTGCGTGTGGCTGCCCTTGCTGGCGGCGGTGGTGCTGTTGCCGCGCGCCTATGTGGCGCTGTTGGCCCTGCAGAACATGCCGCCGCTGGCCGCCCCGTCGCTGGCCCTGGCCGCCGCGGTGCTGGTAGCGGTGAGCATTGCCTACACCGTGTCGGACCTGCCGCCACCGCGCACCGACGCCCAGGGCCAGCGGCTGCCGCAGGGCCGCGCACCGACCAGCCGCTTCAGCTGGTTCGGCTTTATTCCCATGGTGCTGGCGGCCATCCTCTTGGGCGTGGCGGCCGCCTGGCAGGACGCTTTGCAGAGCACCGCCGGCTGGAAGTTCGCGCTGATGGGCGTTCTGGTGCACGGCGTGGGCATCGCCGCGGGACTGGTGTGGCGGCGCCAGCGCCAGGTCGCGCTGCGGCCAGCCGACAACGGGGCGGTCGGGGCTTTCTGGGTGGCCGTGATCGGCGTCGTGGGCGGTGTCCTGCTGTGGCTGGCTTTCCAGCACCCGGTGACGCTGGACGAACGCGACGGCAGCCACCCCTTGCTGTACGCCATCGCTTCGGTGCCAGCCATGCTGGGCTGCTACTGGCTGGCGTTGTCGCTGTACGCCGGCCTGGTGCGACGGCAGAGCAACGAAGACGACCGCGAATGGTGGGCCCGGGCCACGGGCAGCTGGCTGCTGGCCAGCCTGGCATGGGTGCTGTTGTTCGGCCTGACCGTGCACCTGCCGCTGTGGCTGCTGGACACCTTTGGCGGCGCGCTGCCAGGCGGGGTGGAAATCGGCCTGGGCGGCACGATTCTGGGCGTGGCCACGGCCTTGGCCGGCTACTGGGGAAAGAACGGCAGCACGCTGAAGCGGCGGGCGTCTACGTTCGTCAAGGCCACCGGGCTGCGTTTGCTGGACCTGATGGCGGCGCTGGTGATCGTCAGCCTGCTGCTGGTGCTGAGCCTGAGCGCGAGCACGATGCTGGCACAGTGCCATGACGCGCGGCCGGACTGGCTGGCCGAATGGCGCCACGCGCCCTGCCAGGAAGACCTGAGCGCCATCAATGAACTGCATCGGCAGGACGCGCTGCTGGCGTCGCTGGCCCCCAGCGCAGGCGCAGCGTCTGCCGCTGCGGCTGGCGCCGTGAAACCCGCGGTGCGCCCGGCCGAGGCCCGCGTCTTCGAACAGGTGCTGATCAGCGCCGAGCCCGGGCTGCTGCTGGCCACGGCCACGGCCCTGCTGGGCTTCGCGATGCTGTTTTCGCACCTCATCGGCGCCAACACCTTTTCGCTGCACGGCATGTACGGCAACCGGCTGGTACGTGCCTATCTGGGGTCGGTGCGCGCGCGCCGGCGCCCGCACTGGTTCACGGGTTTCGACGCCGACGACAACCCGCGTGTCAGCGACCATGACGCCAGCGGCCAGCCGACGCCCCCGGTGCGGCCCTTCCACGTGGTGAACATTGCGCTGAACCTGGTGAAGCCTTCCAGCCGGCGGCTGGCCTGGCAGCAGCGCAAGGCGGCGTCGTTCACTGTCACGCCCTTGCGCTGCGGCGCCGACGGCCTGGGCTACTGCCGCAGCGACCTGTACGGGGGCAAAAACGGCATGTCGCTGGGCCGCGCGCTGACCATTTCCGGCGCGGCGGCTTCGCCCAACATGGGCTACCACAGCTCGCCCCTGGTGACCTTCGTGATGACGCTGTTCAACGTGCGCCTGGGCTGGTGGCTGCCCAACCCGGGGCCGGCAGGGCAGGGGCACTGGGAGCGGGACGAGCCGGCCGTGCCCTTCCGCGCCATGCTGGACGAGGCCTGCGGCGCCACCACCGACGACGCCAGTTCGGTCTACCTGTCGGACGGCGGCCACTTCGACAACCTGGGCCTGTACGAGATGGTGCGCCGGCGCTGCTACCGCATCGTCGTCGTCGACGCCACCTGCGACCCCGAGTTCCGGTACAGCGACCTGCACGACACGGTGCGCAAGGTGCGCGTCGACCTGGGCATCCCCATCGACCTGCCAGCGCAGCTGCCAGGTCCGGGGCGCAAGACCGCATTCGACAGGCTGCTGGTGGGGCGCATCCGCTATTCGGCCCGCGACGGCAACCACCCGCGCGACGATGGCTGGCTGTACCTGATGAAGCCGCGGCTGACGGGCGACGAGCCGCTGCCCCAGCTGGCGCACTACGCCGCCGGGGACGGCGAGGCCAACGCCTTTCCGCACCAGAGCACGGCCGACCAGTTCTTCGACGAGACCCAGTTCGAGTGCTACCGGCTGCTCGGCCTGTACACCGCCGAGCAGTGCTTCCCGATGGACCGGCGATGGCCCAGGCCGGCTGCAGGGCCCGACGGCGCCGCCGCGGCGCCGCCGGGGCCCAGCGTTTCTTCGCCCCAGCAGGAACCCGACAGCCACCCGGTGCTGCCCCCGTTGCCCGCCGCCACGGGCGGCCTGCTGGACGGCCTGGGGCAGCTGGGCGGCGGCGCAGCCCTGGCCACGGCGCTGACGGTGGGTGGCACCCTGGGTGTGGTGGGCACGGTCAGCCTGGCGCCCAGTGAAGTGCGCCTGGCGGCCGAGGACCGGACGCTGCTGCGTGAAGGCCTGAGCGTGAAGCTGTCAGGTACCGAACTGCGCCTGAGCGACGACACACGCCGTCTGCTGGCCGAAGGCCTGAAGGTCGACACCCAGGCCAGCATCGATGTCGCGGCGCTGAACAACGCGGCAGCGAGGCTGCAGCAGGCGGCCGACAGCTTGCTGCAACAGGGCAGCGGCAGCGTGGTCGTCAGCCGCGAATTTCAGACCGCCGTCATCACGCTGCAGAAGCTGCTGGTGCAGGGGGCGCCGCCCGCCGGTGCGTCTGCCGAGCAGTTCAGGGCGCTGACCATCCAACTTGAGAATCTCGTCAAGACCATGAAGGACCCCGGCATGACGGTTGACATCGCGCCCCTGGCCAAGAGCCTGAACGACATCAAAACAGCGCTGATTCAGCTGGAAGGCTCGATCAAGGACGTCAACCCGCGACGCAGCGTGCGCGGCCAGGACGGGGGCACGCGCTGATGCGCCGCGCCAGCATGGCCCTGGCGGCCGCGCTGTTGATTTCGGGCTGCCAGACCTGCCCGAGCCTGCGCGCTTCCTGGTACGAACACGAAGAATCGAGCCCGCAGCAACGGCGTGTGATGACGCTGGCCGTGTTGAACCCTGGCCGTGCCGCTTTTCAGCCCGATGCCTTGGTGCTCAACCCGCTGGACGAGCGGGGGCAGGGCGGCTGGACCCTGAAACTGAGCCGCACGCTGGCACCGGGCGAACTGCGTGTGCTGCAAGTGGTTGACTTCAAGAATGCCAGCCAGGAGCCGTTTCCACGCTGCCGCGTGCCCGTGAGCCTGGCGGTGCAGTGCGAGGCTGGCACGCGCTGGTCCTGGGCACAGCTGGACGGCGTGCTGCCCAACTTCCTGCCGCAGCAGTGGGTGGACGACTGCAGCGAGCCGGCCCAGGCGAAGACGCGATGAAGCCCCGGCAATGGCCAGCCCTCGTGGGTGCCTTGGTGCTGCTGGCCACGGCCAGCGCCACGCCCGCCGCAGCGCGCAGCGCGGGCGACGTCAGGCTGGCACAGCAGCGTTTCGAAGCCACAGGCAACGCGCTGCGCAAGCTGGTGCTGCTGCGCGAAGACTTGTCGTTGTCGCAGCGCGAACGGCTGCGCGGCATGGAATTCGTCTTCGAGCGCAGCAGCCTGCCACGGGCGCGCAACGACCGCCGCTTCGGGTCGGTGCGCGTGCAGGTCAGCGACGGCTGGATGACCCTGGCTGAAGACATGCTGCGGGCGGCTGCCGTGGGCCGCCGCAATGACGACCAATGCCTGGCGCTGTTCGAAGCCCAGGCCTTGCCCGTGGTGCAAGTGAATCGCCGGGCGATGACGCTGCAGCCATCGCCGCGCCTGGCGGCCGTGCCACGGCTGGCAGCGGTGCTGGCACGGCTGGACCCTCGGAAGGTCGACGAGGCCTGCGGACCCCAGGCCCTGCAGCGCCTGAACCAGCCCGCCACACACGAGGTGGTGGCCACGGGCCTGGACGCCACCTTGACCTGGGTCGTCTTGCGCCAGATCGCCCTGGTGCTGGCCGCGCCCGTGCCCAGGCGCTGCGACGATGAGCGGGCCGACCAGCGCGCAACGGAGCTGGCCCGCGATGCCAACATCCAACTGGGGCCAGCTGAACCGGGGGTGCGGCTGGACGTGGCGCTGATGGATTCCGTCTGCCTGACGAAGCAGCAACGCCTGGATCGCTTCGTGCGCGACTGGGTGCCCCGGCCGCGCTGACGGCGATGGCTGGCTCAGCCGCTGCCGCTGCCGCCCGCGGATAGCCGTTCCCGTGGTTGCCGCAGCGTTGCGTGATCTAGCCGAGACCGACGTAAGTCGTTGATTTTTGGGCCACTGCACCTGTCGGTGATTTAGGCGCCTGCAATGGGTGCTAGTGCAAATCGTTGAATTAGGCGCTCGCAAATGGTGGCTGGATAAGAATTCAGGCGTCGCGCGCTCTACGCCGCGCACTGCATGCGGTTCTTGATTCAACCGTTTGTGAAGGATCTCCAAGCACGGCTGGAAGACATCGATCGACTCACGTGGTCGATTCTCGAAGAGTGCACCTTCTGTATAAACACGGAACTAGTTCGTGTAGAAGTCTATACACGTATAGATTGATGTGATCGGTTATCGAAGTGCACAGCTTCTATATGTATAGCAGACTCGGTCGT
Source organism: Rubrivivax sp. (assembly GCA_027485165.1). GTDB lineage: Bacteria > Pseudomonadota > Gammaproteobacteria > Burkholderiales > Burkholderiaceae_C > Rubrivivax. Next base: position 2,604 of record JAIXRN010000045.1, on the reverse strand, counting down.
GTAGAAAGCTATACACGTAAGTCATTGATCTACAACGAAAATTTGGTTGCGGCAGATGGCAGGTAGCCGTATCCTCGAAGGCCCAGCGCCTTCAAGGACATGCATATGTGCAATTGACTTGGGGGCTCTAGGAAGCACCCCTAGCGTTGAACGCTAGGGGGTTCCAACAAGCTACTTGCCGAAAGGAAGCCTAGAGCGGCTCGCTGGCAACACAACAATCTTCGTCCGAAACGCAATCAACTTGCCGGCTGATGCGTGGTGAAGTATCGGGCGCTTGATCCCCTGCGTCAAGGGGATCGGGGGGGATTTTGTCTTGCAGTTCGTCGATTGCGGCGGCGCAACATGAATTCCAATCCCTTTTTCGAACGGAAAGGGTCTCTCCTCGTACTGGCGAGAACTGCCCTGGTCGCACGGGTTTCGCGGCCCGAGCCGACGGAGGTTTCCCAGCCACCACGCACGCGCAAGCGGACGGGCTACAGCGAACACAATGTTCTCAGCCCGACGGTGGGGCAAGTATGCCTTCCGAACCGCGTGTCTGAGGCGTTGCTGGCTTGGGCAGATACCGAACCTGGTGTCTGCGATGTCAAGCTGATCCGTCAGGTCATTCACTACCAAGACGCAGGCAAGCAGAGGTCAACGCACGTTCCCTTGCGACTGACCTTGCGAACCGGCGCAGTCTGCTACTGGGACTGCAGCCTAGCCAGGTCGGACAGATCGAGTCAGTCGCCAGCCGTCGCCGCAAAGCGCAACTTCGCCCAAGCGGCCGACGCTGACTACCGCCTGTTCACGTGGGGCTTCTTCGCTGAGAGACGGATGGAGCTGTCGAGCCGCCTGGCGCTCCAGAACGTTCTCTACTGCGGGTGCACTCTCAACACCTCCAAGGAAGAAGCTGCCGCTTTGCTTCTCGTCGCGAAGGCGCCTCATACGGTTGCGGAACTGGCCGCCCGCATTGGGTGCCAAGAATCGACCGCAATGCTTGTTGCCGCCAAACTGCGGATGCAGGGCAGGGTTTGCCTGCCGCTCGCTGCTGAGGGTCTCAGCGTGCGCTGGCTTGTCACTTGGGGCGGTAGCGATGGGCGCTAACGACTCCACTGCAGCCGCCGACGTCAAGAGCGCTCGACTCAGGCGCACGCGCGACGAGATCATCGGCAGTGCCGACATCGTCCAAAGCCTGCTGTCGCCTGCCGTCGACACTATTCCGAAGGAAAAGCAAGACGCGTACGCCGCTCGCCGCTCCGCGGTGAGGATGTGGTTTCTGGGCGAATCAGAGCATGCGATTCAGGAGAAAACGGGACTGACCGCTCTGGCCGCACGGCGACTTGCCGAGCAGGCTCTTGAGAAGGATCCGGTGACAGGCCAGTACTTGGGCTTCTTCGTCTGCATCCCCGGATACAAAAAGCCGAGCCGAAAGCGTCCCGACCGAAGCAAGCCGTTCGACCCTTCGCATGGGGCCTTAGGGTCTGGGCAGTCAGGCATCTTGGGTGACTGCTTCAATAAGTACCCGGAGATCCTCAAGCGAATGATCCAGTTCTCTCGAGAGCGTCGAATCGGCAGCGCTCCGCCTGTAGCCCTCGTCACGCGCAAGGCGCTGATTCATGCCTTTCACTCCCTGTGTCGGGATCACGAACTGGACAAACGCAACGAGTGGCCGTTCATCGCAAAGAGGATGGGCGAGAACGCGATCTGGGACTGGTACTGCCTGCGAAAGTGGGATACCCCCGTGCGCACGGTCACCAACGAGCAGGGCGATGAAGCGGGCAAGCTCGCGCAGCGAGACCAGCGTTCGGCAGAAGCGGGTGCCGACCGTGGCGAAGGGCTCGCATTGGATCGGCTGGAAATGGACGAGCACCGGCTTCATGCCAGCTTCGAGATCTTGGCGCCTGCTGCTGCCGGGAGGTTCATTTCATGCGGAGCCCGCCGTCCTTGGGCGCTGGTCCTCCTGGACCGCGAAACGTGGGTGTGTATGTCAAGCGCGCTGAGCTGGCGCGCGCGATACGACACCAACGACGTGAAGCGAGTGCTGGTCCGAGCGCTGCAGCCGCCGAGGCGGAGTACGCTGACCATTCAAAACAGGAACTTCTGCTACGCGGACAACGCTGCGTATCCAGCCGAAGTGCTTGGTGCTCGCCTCTGGCGGGAGCTGGCCCTGGACGCCGACGCTAGTCACCTGTCCGCCGAGAACCTGCGTGTCGCCAAGGACCTCCTGAAATGCAACGTCGTCAGCGAGCGAGTAGGCGATCCAAGGGCACGCGCCTGCATCGAAGGCTTCTATGCGTTCCTGGCGGAGTGCATGGAGATGCTTCCATCTTCCACCGGCAACAGCCCGTTCTCAGCGGCGTGGCGTGGCCCGGAGGATGCCGCGGTCAAGTACCACATAGCCTTCTCAATCGCGGAAGACTTGCTCGATGTCTATGCAAGGAACTGGAACGTCGAGCCCAAAGCCGCCTGCGGCGGTGTGAGTCCGCTTGCGATGCTGCAAGACAGGTCCTGATTAGCGATGAAGTTCAGCAACCCTGATCCCGCACTCCGGACGCCTGGGCGCGCGGACCAGTGCGTAGAGCAGGCCGTTCAGGATGGCCCGCAAGTCGTAGCGCCGGTTGAAGC
>JAIXRN010000056.1 GCA_027485165.1 Rubrivivax sp. | reverse complement strand
TCGGTGTTGAACAGCGAGCTGCGGCGCTTGATGCCGTGGACGATGTAGCCCTTGCTCAGCAGCAGTTCGGCCAGGTAGGCGCCGTCCTGGCCGGTGACGCCGGTGATGAGTGCGGTTTTGGTCATGGGGTGGCCAGCGGGCTGGCAGATGAGCGGATGGAAAGACGAAGCGTGGTTCACCGCGGAAGATATCACCGCCGCCCCGGCCGGCAGCCGCCGGCGGCGCGCCACAATTGACGAAAACCCTTTCCGACCCCTCATCTAAGCGATCGAACATGAAAGTCACTGTTGTCGGCACCGGCTACGTGGGCCTGGTCACCGGGGCCTGCCTGGCAGAACTGGGCAACCACGTGGTCTGCCTGGATGTGGATGAACGCAAGATCCGCATGCTGAATTCCGGCGGCATTCCGATCCATGAACCCGGGCTGGAAGAAGTGGTCCACCGCAACACCGCAGCGGGCCGGCTGCAATTCACCACCGACATCGCGGCCGCCGTAGCCCATGGCACGCTGCAGTTCATCGGCGTGGGCACGCCGCCCGACGAAGACGGGTCGGCCGACCTGCAGTACGTGGTGGCTGCGGCCACCAACATCGGCCGCCACATGACCGACTACAAGGTCATCGTCGACAAGAGCACCGTGCCCGTGGGTACAGCCGACCGGGTACGGGCGGCGGTGAACGCAGCCCTGCAGGCGCGGGGCCTGCAGATGGAATTTGCGGTGGTGTCGAACCCGGAATTCCTGAAGGAAGGCGCGGCAGTGGAAGACTGCATGCGGCCCGACCGCATCATCGTGGGTGCAGACGACGAACGTGCTGTGCTGATGATGCGCGCGCTCTACCAGCCCTTCATGCGCAACCACGACCGGCTGCAGCTGATGGACGTGAAGAGCGCCGAATTCACCAAGTACGCCGCCAACGCGATGCTGGCCACACGCATCAGCTTCATGAACGAGCTGGCGCTGCTGGCCGACAAGGTGGGTGCGGACATCGAACAGGTGCGCCGCGGCATCGGCAGCGACCCGCGCATCGGCACGCACTTCCTGTATGCCGGCACGGGCTATGGCGGCAGCTGCTTCCCGAAGGACGTGAAGGCGCTGATCCACACCGGCCGCGAAAACGGCCTGGACCTGGGCGTGCTGCAGGCGGTGGAAGCCGCCAACGAACGGCAAAAGCATGTGCTGGTGCGCAAGGTGCTGCAGCGCTTCGGCGAAGACCTGTCTGGTCTGACCTTTGCCCTGTGGGGCCTGGCCTTCAAGCCCAACACCGACGACATGCGCGACGCCCCCAGCCGCGTGATTGCCGAAGAACTGGTGCGCCGCGGCGCCAGCCTGCGCGCCTACGACCCGGTGGCGATGGAGGAAGCCGCGCGCGTGATGAGCCAGCTGCCACGCATCGCTTTCGTGCCCAGCCAGGCCGAAGCGCTGACCGGGGCCGACGCCCTGCTGGTCGTGACGGAGTGGAAGGAATTCCGCAACCCCGATTTCGACGGCATCAAGGCCACGCTGAAGCAACCGTTGATCTTCGACGGCCGCAACATCTACGACCCGGCCCTGCTGCTGGGCATGGGCATCGAATATCACGGCATCGGGCGCGGCCATGTGCCAAAGGCTGCTACATTACCGAGGTAGATTTGAGCAAGACAGTACTTGGTTTGACGGCGTGTTGCCGCAACCCGCCCCGGGTCACCCGACCTGCTGGCGACGGGTTGCCGGTGGAACCCCTTGATCGGTGATTTCTTGGCCCGCTTCTGCACTGCGTCAGCATGTGCTGCGCAGCAACCGTGAAAGGATTCCAACATGAACGCAACAGCAACCCAAACCGGCACCGTGAAGTGGTTTGACGACGGCAAGGGCTTCGGCTTCATCACCCCCGACGGTGGTGGCAAAGACCTTTTCGCCCACTTCAGCGAAATTCAAAGCACTGGCGGTTTCCGCAGCCTGGCCGAAAACCAGAAGGTGCAATTCGAAGTGAAGCAAGGCCAGAAGGGCCCGCAAGCTTCGAACATCCGCGGCGTCTAAAGCGCCTGGCCAGGGCTTCGGCCCTGCCAAAGAAAAACGCAGCCTCGGCTGCGTTTTTTGTTTGCCGTCTTGCAGATCCGATGGCTTTGGATTCTTCTGTGGCTGTAGTTCGCTCGGACCCTTCGGATCACATCGTTGTTCCCAGGGCTGCGTCAGTCGGGTGGCCCCCTACGCTCATGTCCCCCGCCAGCGCTTCGCATGCCGACGGTTGCGCAGGCCACTGCGCCGGCTCCTCCTTGACTTCGCGACGGGGGCCACCCAAGCCCCGCAGCCCCAGGGACCAACTGAACGACCCGAAGGGACCGCGCCAATTGACCGCAAAGGCCCGACAGCAGTCGTCGAGGCCGTTCCCGCTAAATCTTGGGCAGATCGGCTTCTGCCAGCAGCGGCGAAGTTGCGTCCTTGGGCGCCAGCAGCGGCAGGGTCAAACCGCTGGGCAAGGGCCAGGTGATGCCGATGGCTGGGTCGTCCCAGCGGATGCTGCGTTCGCAGGCCTTGGCATACAGGTCTGTGGTTTTGTAGAGAAAGTGCGTGTCGTCTTCCAGCGCCACGAAGCCGTGTGCAAAGCCTTCGGGCACCCACAGCTGGCGCCGGTTGGCGGCCGACAGCTCCACGCCCACCCAGCGCCCGAAATGGGGCGAGCCGCGGCGGATGTCGACGGCCACGTCGAAAGCTGCGCCCTGTGTCACCCGCACCAGCTTGCCTTGCGGGTGCGGTGGCAGCTGGTAGTGCAGCCCGCGCAGCGTGCCGGCCTTGCTGACGGAGTGGTTGTCCTGCACGAAGGGCCGCGGCGCGGGCAAGCCCAGTTCGCGCAGGCCGGCTTCGAACTTGCCCAGGTGGAAGCTTTCCATGAACCAGCCGCGGTCGTCGCCAAAGGCTGCGGGTTCGATGATGACAACGCCCGGCAGGGCGGTGGCTTCGAAGCGCATCAGAACACCTGTTCGTTCAGGATCTGCTTCAGGTACTGGCCGTAGCCGTTCTTCAGCAGCGGCTGTGCCAGCCTTTCCAGCTGCGCGGCGTCGATCCAGCCCCGGCGGTAGGCGATTTCTTCCGGGCAGGCCACTTTCAGGCCTTGGCGCTTTTCCAGCGTGGCGATGAATTGCCCGGCTTCCAGCAGGCTGTCGTGCGTGCCGGTGTCCAGCCAGGCGTAGCCGCGGCCCATGATCTCCACGTCCAGTTCGCCCTGCCGCAAGTACTGGGCGTTGACCTCGGTGATCTCCAGTTCGCCGCGTGCGCTGGGCTTGATGCTGGCGGCGATGTCGCACACCTGTTCGTCGTAGAAATACAGGCCCGTCACCGCGTAATTGCTGCGCGGTTGCTTGGGCTTTTCTTCGATGCTGAGCGCGCGCTGGTGTTCGTCGAACTCGACGACGCCGTAGCGTTCGGGGTCGTGCACGTGGTACGCGAAGACAGAAGCGCCTTGGGTGCGCGCATCGGCCCGGTTCAGCAGGGCCGCAAGATCGTGGCCGTAGTAGATGTTGTCACCCAGTACCAGCGCGCTGGGCGCGCCACCCACGAAGGGCCGGCCCAGGATGAAGGCCTGCGCCAGCCCGTCGGGGCTGGGCTGCACGCAGTAGCTCAGGTTCATGCCCCAGGCGCTGCCGTCGCCCAGCAGGGCCTGGAACCGCGGCGTGTCCTGCGGCGTGCTGATGACGAGCACGTCGCGCATGCCGCCCAGCATCAGCGTGGACAGCGGGTAGTAGACCATCGGCTTGTCGTACACCGGCAGCAGCTGTTTGCTGATGGCCAGGGTGGCGGGGTGCAGCCGCGTGCCGCTGCCACCGGCCAGGATGATGCCCTTGCGTTGCATGGCGGCGTTCCTATCGGTTCAGGTGTTCAGTCAGCATCCGTCGCACGCCCGTTTGCCATTCCGGCAGCGACAGTCCGAAGGCCTGCTGCAGCTTGTGTGTGGCCAGGCGTGAATTCAGCGGCCGGGCTGCAGGCGTGGGGTAGGCGCTGGTGGGGATGGGCTTGATGGCGTCCGGCGCCACCTTCAGTGCCATGCCCGCCGCACGGGCATGTTCGATGACGAATTGCGCATAGCCGTGCCAGCTGGTCTGGCCACCGGCCGCGCAATGGTAGGTGCCAGCCAACGTGGGCTGGGCCAGTGTGCGCAGCGCGGTGTGGGCTGTCACGTCGGCCAGCAGTTCCGCACCCGTGGGCGCGCCGATCTGGTCGTCGATGACGTTCAGCAGCTCGCGTTCGGCGGCCAGCCGAAGCATGGTCTTGGCGAAGTTGCCACCGCGTGCGGCATAGACCCAGCTGGTGCGGAAGATGAGGTGGTGGCAGCCGCTGGCGCGGATCAGTTCTTCGCCTGCCAGCTTGGTGCGGCCGTAGACGCTCAGGGGTCCGGTGGGCGCGTCTTCCGCGCGCGGCTGGCTGCCGCTGCCGTCGAAGACGTAGTCGGTGCTGTAGTGCACCAGCAGGGCACCCCTGCGCGCGGCCTCTTCGGCCAGCACGCCGGGCGCCGTGGCGTTGATGGCACGGGCCAGGTCGGGTTCGCTCTCGGCCTTGTCGACGGCGGTATGGGCCGCGGCGTTGACAATCAGCGCCGGCTGCACACGCGACACCAGGGCGCGCAGCGATTCTGGCTGCGAGAAGTCGGCCTTCAGGTCACCTGGCGTGTCGAAGTCGCAGGCCGTCACGGCGCCCAGCGGCGCCAGCGAACGCTGCAGTTCCCAGCCCACTTGGCCGCCGCAGCCCAACAGCAGGATGTTCATGCCCGCGCCGCGTAGTTGGTGGCCAGCCAGTCGCGGTAGCCGCCGCTCTGCACGTTGGCCACCCAGTCGCCATGGTCCAGGTACCACTGCACGGTCTTGCGGATGCCGGTGTCGAAGGTTTCGGCCGGGCGCCAGCCCAGTTCGCGTTCGATCTTGCGCGCGTCGATGGCGTAGCGTCGGTCGTGGCCCGGCCGGTCTTTCACGTGCGTGATGAGCCAGGCGTAGGGGCCATCTGCACTGGGCCGCAGTTCGTCGAGCAGGGCGCACACGGTGTGCACGATCTCGATGTTGGCCTTCTCGTTCCAGCCGCCGATGTTGTAGGTTTCGCCCAGCCGGCCGCCGGCCAGCACGGCGCGGATGGCGCTGCAGTGGTCGCTGACGTAGAGCCAGTCGCGTACCTGCCGGCCGTCGCCATAGACCGGCAGCGGCTTGCCGGCCAGGGCGTTGACGATCATCAGAGGGATCAGCTTTTCCGGGAAATGCCAAGGCCCGTAGTTGTTGCTGCAGTTGGTGGTCACCACTGGCAGCCCATAGGTGTGGTGCCAGGCGCGCACCAGGTGGTCGCTGGCAGCCTTGCTGGCGGAATACGGGCTGTTGGGCTCGTAGGGGTGGGTCTCGGTGAAGGCGGGTGCGTCGGGCGCCAGGCTGCCGTAGACCTCGTCGGTGCTGACGTGGTGGAAGCGGAAGGCGGCGCGTTCGACCTCGGGCAGCGTTTGCCAGTGGGCGCGCGTGGCTTCCAGCAGCGTGAAGGTGCCTTCGACGTTGGTTTTGATGAAGGCGCCGGGGCCGTGGATGCTGCGGTCGACATGGCTTTCGGCCGCGAAGTGCAGCACCGCACGCGGCCGGTGCTGGGCCAGCAGCGCATCGACCAGGCCGCGGTCGCCGATGTCGCCCTGCACGAAGACGTGGCGTGTGTCGCCTTGCAGCGCAGCCAGGTTCTGCAGGTTGCCGGCGTAGGTCAGGAGGTCCAGGTTGACGACCGGCTCGTCACGGGTTTGCGGTGACGCCAGCCAGTCCAGCACGAAGTTGCTGCCGATGAAGCCGGCGCCGCCGGTGACGAGAACGGTCATTTGGCTACGCGCCCATAGGTGTCTTCGAAGCGCACGATGTCGTCTTCGCCCAGGTAGCTGCCCGACTGCACTTCGATGATCTCCAGCGGCAGCTTGCCTGGGTTGCGCAGCCGGTGCGTGGCGCCCAGGGGGATGTAAATGCTCTGGTTTTCGGCCAGCAGCACGACCTTCTCGTCCACCGTGACCTCGGCCGTGCCGCTGACGACGATCCAGTGCTCGGCGCGGTGGTGGTGCATCTGCAGACTCAAGGAAGCACCGGGCTTGACCATGATGCGCTTGACCTGGTGGCGCGGGCCGCTGTCCACGCTGTCGTACCAGCCCCAGGGACGGTGCACCTTGCGGTGCAGGGCCTGTTCGCCGCGCTGTTCCACGCCCAGCTGGGCGACGATCTTCTTCACGTCCTGGCTGCGCTCGCGGCTGGCCACCAGCACGGCGTCGGCGGTCTCGACCACGACCACGTCTTCCAGCCCCACGGCGGCCACCAGGCGGCTGGTGGCGTGGACCAGGGTGTTGTGGCTGTCCTTCACCATCGCGTCGCCCACGGCGGCGTTGCCGTCAGCATCTTTCGGCGCCACCTGCCAGACGGCTTCCCAGGCACCCAGGTCGTTCCAGCCAGCGTCCAGCGCCTGCATGCGGATGTCCAGCACGCCAGGGCATTTCTCCATCACGGCGTAGTCGATGGATTCCGAAGGCACGGCCGCGAATTCGGTCTTGCCCGGGCGCACGAATTTCGCGTCTGAAGAACGCGCGGCCCAGGCCTGGCGGCAGGTGGTGGCGATGTCGGGGCGGAAGCGTTCCAGCGCGGCAATCCACACCGACGCCTTCAGCACGAAGATGCTGGCGTTCCAGTAGTAGTTGCCGGCAGCCAGGTACTTCTGTGCCGTGGCCAGGTCGGGCTTTTCGACGAACTGCGCGACCAGCTGTTCAGCGCCGCTAGCTTCGGCGCGGATGTAGCCGTACCCCGTCTCGGGCTGGGTGGGCGTGATGCCGGCAATGACGATGGCGCCCTGCGCGGCCTGCAGCACGGCACGCTGCAGCGCAGCGGTGAAGGCGGCTTCGTCCTGGATGGTCTGGTCGGCGGCCGTGACCACCAGCACCGGGTCCTGCCCGGCCTCAAGGGCTTGCAGGGCCGCCAGCATCATGGCCGGCGCGGTGTTGCGGCCTGTCGGTTCCAGCAGCACGGCGGCCGGTTCCACCCGCGTTTCGCGCAGCTGGTCCAGCACCAGGAAGCGGTGGTCTTCATTGCCCACGATCAGCGGCGCTGCCAGCGTCTGCCCGGGTGCGGCCAGATGCTGCAGGCGCGCCACGGCCTGCTGGAACAGGCTGGTGTTGCCTGACAGGACCAGGAACTGCTTGGGGAAGCCGGCGCGCGACAGCGGCCACAGCCGGGTGCCGGAACCGCCGGCCATGATGACGGGTTGGACAGAAAGGCTCATGCGGAAAATCCGTTGGGGTAGTTCGATTGCCAGCGCCAGCTGTCGGCGCACATCTGCGCCAGGTCGTGGCGCGCTTGCCAGCCCAGCAGTTCGCGGGCCAGGGCCGGGTCGGCATAGCAGGCCGCCACGTCGCCAGGGCGGCGCGCGGCCACGCGGTAGGGCACCGGCCGGCCGCTGGCTTGCGCATACGCAGCCACCACATCCAGCACGCTGTAGCCGCGGCCGGTGCCCAGGTTCACAGTCAACGAACCGGTGTGGTCCAGCAGGCGGCGCAGTGCGGCCACATGGCCTTCGGCCAGATCGACGACGTGGATGTAGTCGCGCACGCCGGTGCCGTCCGGGGTGTTGTAGTCGTTGCCGAAGACCGTCAGCTCAGCGCGCCGGCCTACCGCCACCTGAGCCACATAGGGCATCAGGTTGTTGGGCGTGCCGCGCGGGTCTTCGCCAATCTGCCCGCTTTCATGCGCGCCCACAGGGTTGAAGTAGCGCAGGATGGCGGTCTGCCAGGCCGGGTCGGAAGCGCCCAGGTCGCGCAGGATCTGCTCGCCCATCAGCTTGGTCTGGCCGTAGGGGTTGGTGGCCGACAGCGGGGCGCTTTCCACCAGGGGCAGGCGTTCGGGGTCGCCATAGACCGTGGCGCTGGAACTGAAGACGAAACGCCTGACGCCGTGGCGTTGCATCACCCGGCAGGTGGTCAGCAGGCCGCCCAGGTTGTTCGTGTAGTAGGCCAGCGGCATGCTCGTCGATTCACCCACCGCCTTGAAGGCGGCAAAGTGCACCGTGGCGTCGATGCGGTGGCGCTGAAACACGCCGTCCAGCGCGGCTTCGTCGCAGACATTGGCCTGCTCGAATGTCGGCTCGCGGCCCGAGAGCTGGCGCAGCCGGTTCAGTACCTCGGGCGAACTGTTGGAAAAGTCATCCACGCCTATGACATCGAAGCCCGCCGCGAGCAGGGCCAGCCAGGTGTGGGACGCGATGTAGCCGGCGCTTCCGGTCAGCAGGACGGTGGCCATGGACAGGGGCGCGCGGGCTTACTGCAGCGTGAACTGGCCGTAGCAGCTGGCGGTCTTGGCGCTGTAGGCGTCCTGCAGCTGCGGGACGCTGTTGTCGCCGCGCGTTTCATAGCTGGCCTGGCAGCCCACCGTCAGGCTGCGCAGGGGCACCCAACGCAGGCCCAGGCTGGCAATGGCGCCGCGGTCGCTGCCGCGCAGGCCGGTGACGAATTGCCCCGCGCCGTCCAGCTGTCGGCGATAGACCTGCAGCGAAGCGCTGGCCAGGATCTTGCCCGTCAGGTCGTAGTCGGCCGACACACGCAGCGCGTCGGTCGCCTGGCTGAAGGCCGTGGTGTTCAGGTCGGACGACTGCCCCGTGTCGCGCGCCAGGCGCAGGTTGCCGCGCAGCTTGCCGCCCGGGTTGTAGTTCCAGGTCAATGCGCCCGTGGCGCCGCTGAAGTTTCGGTCGTTCAGCTGTTCGTAGCGTGTGCGCCCCTGGCTGATGGTCAGGTCAAACCGGCTGGCGCCTGTTGGCACCCAGACGAAGTTCAGGTCGACGTCGTTGCGCTTGCGCTTGTCGCGCGGGTCGGGCAAGTTGATCAGCAGGTTCGGGTAGTCGGTGCTCGACGTGCGCAGCGACAGCGCCACGCTGGTGGCCCCGCCCAGGCGGTAGCGCAGCCCCAGCGAACCGCCGGTCTGCCGGTATTCGGCATAGGCTGCGGCTGCAGCCTGGTACGACAGGTCGTAGTAGTTGACGCCGCCTTCGATCGACAGCGGCCCGGCCAGCCCGATGCGGCCCGTGGCCGAAAAGCGCTGCGCGTCTTCGGCGTTGGCGTCGGTGATGAAGCGGCCCACGCGGTCCCGCAGATCGGCGCGCTGGTTGCGGTCGGCGCCGACGCTGACACGGCCTGACAGGTTTTCAATCGTTTCCCAGTCCAGGCCCAGGTTCAGGCTGTAGCCTGAGCTGTCAAAGTTCTTGTTGTCGACATAGCGGTTGGCGCGCAGCGAAGCGCTGCCCGACAGGCGCTGGCGACCGAAGGTCTGGTCGACGCCGGCCACCAGCGCCGTGCTGGAAATCGTGTCGTTGGCGCTGAAGCCGGTCGGCGCGATCTGGTTTTCGCGCAGCCGCAGCAGGTTGGATTCGTACGTGAAGGTCTGCGCCACACCAACGTAGTAGGGGCTGGTCTGGCCCCAGGCGGCAGGCGCGCAGGCACAGAACGCAGCAGCGGCCAGCAGGCCGGCACTGGCGCGAAGGTGGCGAAGCTGGCGAAGAGGCCGAAGAGTGAGGCGTTGACGCATGCACGGTCCCTGTGTGTGTCGGTGTCTGTGCCGGGTGCCGTCAATAGGCATTGCGGTCGAAGAACACCAGTTTGATGGTGCGGGCGATGATCTGCAGGTCCAGGCCCAGCGACCAGTTGCGCAGATATTCCAGATCGTATTCGACCCGCGCCTGCATCTTTTCAATCGTGTCGGTCTCGCCGCGGTGACCGTGAATCTGTGCCCAGCCGGTGATGCCAGGCTTGACCTTGTGGCGCACCATGTAGGCTTTGATGAGCTGGCGGTACTGTTCGTTGTGCGCCACGGCGTGCGGGCGCGGGCCCACGATGCTCATGCGGCCCTGCAACACATTGATGAACTGCGGCAGCTCGTCCAGGCTGGTGCGGCGCAGGAAGGCGCCGAAAGGCGTGATGCGCGGGTCGTCCTTGGTCGCCTGCTTCACCACCGGGCCGTTGTCCTGGGTGCGCATCGACCTGAACTTGTAGACGATCACTTCCTTGCCGTCCAGCCCGTTGCGGCGCTGCCGGAAGATCGCCGGCCCGGGGGAAGACAGCTTCACGCCGATGGCCACCACCAGCAGCACAGGCGAGATCAGCACCAGGATGAGACAGGCCAGCACCAGGTCAGACAGGCGCTTGACCAGGCGGTTGGTACCGGTGAACGGGGTCTCGCACAGGCCCACCACCGGCACGCCGTTCATGTCCTGCAGCCGGCCCTGGATGATGCTGATGCCGAACACGTCGGGCACGAAGAAGATGCTGGCAGTGGTGCCCTGGATCTGTTCCATCAGTTCCAGGATCCGCGGCTGCGACCCCAGAGGCAGGGTGATGTAGACCTGGTTGACGCCGTGTTCCCGCACGTAGCTGGCCACCTGCTTCAGGCTGCCCAGGCGCGAACCGGCGGCTTCGGCGTCCACCCGGTCGTCGGCGCGGTCGTCGAAGTAGCCCAGGAAGGCCAGCCCGATGTCGCCCTTGGTGCGAAACGCATGCGCCACCTTCACGCCCAGCGCGCCCGCGCCCACCACCACCACGGTGCGGCGGTTTTCAGGCCGGCTGGCGGCTTGGCGCAGCCAAGCACGCGAAACGAAGACCGCGCACCAGTGCAGCACCGGTGTGGCCAGCACCCACCACAGGATGACTTCGACCTTGAACAGGCCCAGGCTGCGTGTGGCATAGCCGCACAGCAGCAGGATGAAGAGGAGGCTGAGCCAACTGCTGAAGATGTCGACTGCGGCGTTCAGGGGCCGGTCCCAGAAGCGGTTGCGGCCCGGGAAGGTGAGGGCGAAGATCAGCAGGCACAGCGTCAGGTCCGATCGCACGATGGGTTCGTCGAACAGCCATGACACGCCCAGGAACACAGCCACCGTGATGCTGGGTTCCAGGAACGCCGCCACCAGCGATGTCACCGACTGCGGTGCGCTGAAGAAAGTTCTTTTGTAGTCTCGATCTTCGAACATGGGTCGCCGTGAGGCAGCGTGGGTGATCGCTGGGCAGGTCTGCTGGCCGGCTTCGAAAAAGAAAGAAGCATGCCCGCACGGGTGCAGGGCACCCGGGCCGCAGAACTACAAATGGGGGATTCTGGCCTAAGCAGACCCCGGTCAAAGCAGTCGGCAGCAGCCCTCTAACCGGGGGGTGTTGCCTACAATCAGGCAATGTTGCACACCCTACAAGCGATGTTCGCGCCAGCATTGCTGGAACGGCTCACCCTGGTCATCAACCATGTGCTGGGCAGCGAAGCCGTCGCCACCGAGCGCCTGCGCCCCCATGCCGGCCGCCGCATCGAACTGCAGTTCACGGCCTGGCCGTCCTTGCTGCCAGCGCCGCCGCAGCTGGCCTGGCGCGTCACGCCGGCCGGTTTGCTGGAATGGCAGGGTTTGAAGCCTGAAGGGCTGGCCGACTTGCAGGTGCGCCTGGACGCCGCCAACCCGGCCCTGCTGATGGCCCGCCTGATGGCCGGAGAACCCCCGCCGCTGCAGGTGGACGGCGACGCGCAACTGGCTGGCGACATCAACTGGCTGAGCCAGCACCTGCGCTGGGACGTGGCCGCCGACCTGGAACGGTTCTTCGGCCCCAGCGTCGCGCAGCAGCTGCACCAGGCCGGCCGTGCGGTCGCCGGGGCGCTGCGGGCCGCCGTGCGCGGCGCGCAGGGCCTGGGCGAACGCTGGCGCCCGCGCGCGCCCGAATGACGCCGCCTGCCCATGACCAGCCGCTGGCCTGCCTGCGGCCTGGCGCCGGCCGGCGTGAACACGGCGTGAGCCGCGCTTGAAGCATTTCGGCCGCCTGGTCTTCATCGTCGTCACCGTCCTGCGCTTCGGGCTGGACGAGGTGGCGCTGTCGGTGTTTCCGCAGCGCTGGGTTCGGCTGCTGGTGCGCATCGTCACCATCGGCCGGCGGCTGGACGCCCCGCGCGGCGAACGGCTGCGCCTGGGCCTGGAACGGCTGGGCCCGATCTTCGTCAAGTTCGGGCAGGTGCTGTCCACGCGCCGCGACCTGATCCCGCTGGACGTGGCCGACGAACTGGCCCGGCTGCAGGACCGCGTGCCGCCTTTCCCGGCCGCGCAGAGCCGGCAGCTGATCGAGAAAGCCTTCGGCAAACGCATCGAAGACGTGTTCGAAAGCTTCGACGCCGAACCCATTGCCAGCGCGTCCATCGCCCAGGTGCACTTCGGCGTGCTGCATGGCGGGCGCGAAGTGGCTGTCAAGGTGGTGCGCCCGGGCATGCTGAAGGTCATCGACCAGGACCTGAGCCTGCTGCACACCCTGGCGCGCTGGGTCGAACGCCTCAGCGTCGACGGCCGGCGCCTGCGCCCGCGCGAAGTGGTGGCCGAATTCGACGGCTACCTGCACGACGAACTGGACCTGGTGCGCGAAGCCAGCAACGCCGCCCAACTGCGCCGCAACATGGACGGCCTGAACCTGGTGCTGATGCCCGAGATGGTCTGGGACTACTGCACCCAGGGTGTGATGGTGATGCAGCGCATGAAGGGCGTGCCCATCAGCCAGATCGACCGCATCCGCGATGCGGGGGTGGACATCCGCAAGCTGGCGCGGGACGGTGTCACGATCTTTTTCACGCAGGTCTTTCGCGACGGCTTCTTTCACGCCGACATGCACCCCGGCAACATCCAGGTCAGCCTGGACCCGGCCACCTTCGGGCGCTACATCGCGCTGGACTTCGGCATCGTGGGCACCCTGACCGACCGCGACAAGGAATACCTGGCCTACAACTTCCTGGCCTTTTTCCAGCGCGACTACAAGCGCGTGGCCGAACTGCACATCGAAAGCGGCTGGGTGCCGGCCGGTACGCGGGTGGACGCGCTGGAAGGCGCCATCCGCGCGGTCTGCGAACCGCAGTTCGACCGTCCGCTGAAGGACATCTCGCTGGGCCAGGTGCTGATGCGGCTGTTCCAGACCAGCCGCCGCTTCAATGTCGAGATCCAGCCTCAGCTGGTGCTGCTGCAGAAGACGCTGCTGAACATCGAAGGCCTGGGCCGCCAGCTCGACCCCGAGCTGGACCTGTGGACCACGGCCAAGCCTTTCCTGGAACGCTGGATGAACGAACAGATCGGCTGGCGTGCCCTGCTCAAGCAGTTGAAGGCCGAAGCCCCGCGCTACGCCCAGCTGCTGCCCGAGCTGCCGCGCCTGCTGCACCAGGCCCTGCAGCAGCAGGCGCAACCGGCCGATTCGCCCGCGCTGCTGGCCCTGCTGGCCGAACAGCGGCGCACCAACCGGCTGCTGCAGACGGCGCTGTGGCTGGCGGCGGGCTTTGTGCTTGGGCTGTTGATCACGCGGCTGCTGTTCAGGGGCCTGCACGGCGCGGGCTGAAACACGGTGCCCCGCCTACAATCGCGGGTTTTCCATCGTTTCGTTCCTTACGCCAGTCCTGCCCACCATGCCCATTTACGCATACCGTTGTGCCACCTGCGGCCATGCGCAGGACGTGCTGCAGAAGATGTCCGATCCGCTGCTCACGGTCTGCCCGGCCTGTGGCGCTGCCACCTATGAAAAGCAAGTCACGGCCGCCGGCTTCCAGCTGAAGGGTTCAGGCTGGTACGTGACCGACTTCCGCAACGGCAACACGGCCGCAGCGCCGAAGAAGGACGGCGAAGCCGGCGCTCCCGCCGCCGCCCCCGCGGCTGGCGGCGACGCGCCTGCCGCTGCCGCTGCCGCAGCGCCCGCCAGTGCGGCATCCCCGAGCGCCAGCCCGGTCGCCAGCCCCGCTGCGGCACCCCCGCCCGCCCCCGCGGCCAGCAGCTGAAGCCGGGCCGCCGCCGTGAAAAAGTACCTCGTCGCCGGCCTGCTGGTCTGGTTGCCGTTAGGCATCACCATCGGCGTGCTGACCTGGCTTTACGGGGCACTGAACGGGGTCTTCGCCAGCGTCTTGTCGGCTTCGCAGGCCGTGCTGCCGGCCAGCGCTGCGGCCAACCTGGAACGCCTGAAGGACGTTCCCTTCCTCGGCGTGGCCGTACTGGCCCTGGGCCTGCTGCTCACCGGCATGTTTGCCGCCAACATGGTGGGCCAGTGGTGGCTGCGACAGTCTGACCGGGTGATCAGCCGCATCCCCATCGTCAAGAGCATCTACAACTCGGTCAAGCAGGTCAGCGACACGCTGTTCTCGAGCAATGGCAACGCCTTCCGCGAAGCCGTGCTGGTGCAGTACCCGCGCCAGGGCTCGTGGACGATCGCCTTCGTCACCGGCCGGCCGGGCGGCGAGGTGGCTGAACACCTGAGCGGCGACTTCGTCAGCGTCTACGTGCCGACCACGCCCAACCCGACTTCGGGCTTCTTCCTGATGATGCCGCGCGCCGATGTGCTGGACCTCGCGATGAGCGTGGACGAGGCGTTGAAGTACGTCATCTCGATGGGGGTGGTCGGCCCGACGGGCCTGCCCCCGGCCGCGCTGGCCGCGCCGGCACGAAATTGACGGGGCTGGCCCGGCCCGGCAGCCGGCCAGTCCTGACGCGCAGCCCGCGGGCTGCACGCCCCACAGCGCCGCCCCAGAACACCCCTTTTTCCTGATTCCTTCCGATTGAATCGACTTCCGGAGCATTCGCCATGAGAACCACCTACTGCGGCCTGGTCAGCGAAACCTACCTCGACCAGACCGTCACCCTGATGGGCTGGGCCCACCGCCGCCGCGACCACGGCGGCGTGATCTTCATCGACCTGCGCGACCGTGAAGGCCTGGTCCAGGTCGTCTGCGACCCCGACCGCGCCGAGATGTTCGCCACCGCCGAGAGCGTGCGCAACGAGTTCTGCCTGAAGGTGGTGGGCAAGGTGCGCGCGCGCCCTGCGGGCACCGAGAACGCTGCCTTGACCAGCGGCAAGATCGAAGTGCTGTGCCATGAGCTGGAAGTGCTGAACCCCAGCGTCACGCCGCCGTTCCCGCTGGACGACGAGAACCTGTCGGAGACCGTGCGCCTGACGCACCGCGTGCTGGACCTGCGCCGCCCGCAGATGCAGAAGAACCTGATGCTGCGCTACCGCGTGGCCATCGAGGTGCGCAAGTTCCTGGACGAGCAAGGCTTCATCGACATCGAAACGCCGATGCTCACCAAGAGCACGCCCGAAGGCGCGCGCGACTACCTGGTGCCCAGCCGCGTGCACGACGGCATGTTCTTCGCGCTGCCGCAGAGCCCGCAGCTCTTCAAGCAACTGTTGATGGTGGCGGGCTTCGACCGCTACTACCAGATCACCAAGTGCTTCCGCGACGAAGACCTGCGCGCCGACCGCCAGCCTGAATTCACGCAGATCGACATCGAGACCTCGTTCCTGAACGAAGAAGAGATCCGTGCCATCACCGAAGCGATGGTGCGCCGCGTGTTCCACAAGGCGCTGGGCGTGGACCTGCCGGTCTACGCGCAAATGACTTACGCCGAGGCGATGCACAAGTACGGTAGCGACAAGCCCGACCTGCGTGTGAAGCTGGAGTTCACCGAACTCACCGACATCATGAAGACGGTCGACTTCAAGGTCTTCTCAGGACCTGCGACCACCCCGGGTGGTCGCGTGGCGGGCCTCAGGATTCCCGGCGGTGGCGAGATGAGCCGCGGCGAGATCGACGCCTACACCGAGTTCGTGAAGATCTACGGTGCCAAGGGCCTGGCCTGGATCAAGGTGAACGACGTCGCCAAGGGCCGCGACGGGCTGCAGAGCCCGATCGTCAAGAACCTCAACGATGGCGCGCTGGAACAGATGCTGGCCCGCACCGGCGCGCGCAACGGCGACCTCATCTTCTTCGGCGCTGACAAGGCCAAGGTGGTGAACGACGCGCTGGGCGCGCTGCGCGTGAAGATCGGCCACAGCGACTTCGGCCGCGAACATGGCCTCTTCAACGACGTCTGGGCGCCGCTGTGGGTGGTGGACTTCCCGATGTTCGAATACGACGAAGACGCCAAGCGCTGGTCGGCCGTGCACCACCCCTTCACCGCCCCGAAGGACGGGCACGAAGCGCTGATGAAGACCGACCCTGGCGCCTGCATCGCCAAGGCCTATGACATGGTGCTGAACGGCTGGGAAATCGGCGGTGGCTCGATACGGATTCACCGCGCCGACGTGCAGGCCAAGGTCTTCGAAGCCCTGGCCATCACGCCCGAGCAGCAGCGCGTCAAGTTCGGCTTCCTGCTCGACGCGCTGCAGTACGGCGCGCCGCCGCACGGTGGCCTGGCCTTCGGCCTGGACCGCATCGCCACGCTGATGACGGGTGCGGAAAGCATCCGCGACGTGATCGCTTTCCCGAAGACCCAGCGCGCCCAGTGTCTGCTGACGGGTGCGCCCAGCAGCGTGGACGAAGCGCAGCTGCGCGAGCTGCACATCCGGCTGCGCAACACCGCGCCAGCGGCCTGAAGCGCCGCGCCGCCGGCGCCGCACTTCCCAGCAGCGGGGCCTTCGGGCCCCGCTGTGCTGTCAGCCGCGGCGGCGCCGCGCCAGGCGCAGGGTGACGGCCAGGCCGGCCGCCATCAGCGCCCAGGCGCCGGGTTCGGGCACGGGGCTGGCCAGGCTGATGCGCAGGAACTCGGTCGGGTCCGACACCCCCGGCAGGCGGCCGCCGGTGCCCGGGAAGTTGTTGTCGTTGACCACCAGCAGCGTGTTGGCGTCCAGGATCAGCACGCTCTCGATCGTCACGTACGGGAAGGTGAACACCGTGCTGCCGTCGCCGTTCAGGTCGTTCGGGTCGGCGATGTTCATCAGGTCGACGATCTCGGTCTTCTTCAGCCGGCCGTTGGCGTCGAGCTGGGTGAAGTCGACCTTGAAGATCTTCTTGAACGGCGTGCCGCCGCCGGTGGCCGTGGCGCCGTTGCGCTCGATCACCAGGAACTCGGTGTCGCTGATGGCCGTCATCTCGCCAATGGCGGTGCCCTGTGTTTCGAGCTGGTAGACCCACTGCGCGCTGGTGAAGGCGCCGGTGTCGACATTCAGTTCGTTGATGCGCAGCGTGCGCGCCGGGTCGCCTGTGACGGTGCCTTCCAGCAGCGTGTACAGGCGGTCGCCGGCCGGGTTGATGGCCATGCCCTCGAAGCCGCGTGAGCTGCCCAGGTTGGGCGTGCCGCCGCCCAGGTAGGGGCTTTGCGGCGACTGCACGCCCGGCAGCGGCACTTCGCGCGCCAGCACCTTGCCCGTGGCGTCGGTCTTCACCAGGAAAGGCCCGAACTCGTCGCCGAACCAGAAGTTGCCGTTCTTGTCGCGGCGCGCCGATTCGGTGTCCAGGTCGGCGCCCGTCAGCAGGCGGCCGGCGCGGATGCTGGGGTCCACGGCCGGGTTGGCGGCATTGCCGTAGTAGTTGGCCAGGTCGGCCTGGATCGTGAAGCCCAGGCGGCGGTCCGGGTCGGCCAGGGTGATGCGGCTGGCGGCGTTGTAGTCCGGCAGCGCGGCCCCGGTGTTGAAGTTGACAGGGCTCACGGTGCCGCTGCCGCCGCTGGCCGTCTTCCAGTCCGGGCGCAGCGTGTACATGCGCAGCAGGGTGTCGGCCGAATTGTTCTGGGCGCCAAAGCCGTTGTCCGTCATCACCGTGTAGGTGCCGGCCGTGGGGCCTGCCAGGATGGTCGACACCCCCTGCACGGGCTGCTTGTTGATCAAGGGCAGCAGGTTGCCGCCGGCGCCTGCGCCCGCAAATTGCCCCGATGTGGGGCCGTCGCTGAAGCTGGCGGCCGGCATCAGCGCAAAGCCTGACAGCGTGGCCTGCGCCAGGGCCGGGCGGGCGGCACAGGCCAGCGCGGCGGCCAGGGCCAAGGGCAGGATCAGGTGGGGGTTCCTCATGGCATTCCTCTCGTTGTCGTGCGGGGGTGGAAAGCAGGGCGCCTCGAGCGCCTCTGCCGATGGCCAGCATGGCCACCGCAACGCGGATGCTCTGCGGCGGCGATGTCGCTGCCGTGAAGGCCTGATGAAGAACAGGCCTGCCGCAGCACAGGCGGGCCGGTAGCTAAAATGGCCAATGCCAACCCGAGGGCCTGCCATGGAAGTCACCGCCACCGAAGCCAAGAACCGGCTGGGCCAGATGCTTGACCATTGCCAGCGCGAGCCCGTGGTGATCGAAAAGCAGGGTCGCCGCCACAGCGTGCTGATCTCGGCGGCCATGTACGACGCCTTGCTGGCGGCGCAACAGCTCCCAGCCAGCAAGGGCCAGGACCCAGGACATGCCTTCTACGAAAAGTACAAGGACTGGGTCGAGCTGCAGAACCAACACTTCGAGAAGTACGGCAGCTTCGGTGAAGAGTTCAGGCCTTGGTGAACGCGATGGCGCAGTTCGACGTGTATGCCAACCCGACGCCGGCCACGCGTGACGGCTTCCCCTTCCTGGTGGACCTGCAAAGCCCGCAGCTCAACCGCCTGCCCACGCGCCTGGTGATGCCGCTGCAAAGGCTGCCGCGGCCGCCCGCCGGCCTGCCGCGCCGCCTGGTGCAGACGGTCACGGTGCAGGGCGAATCGCTCTATCTGGCCGCGCACCAGTGTGCGGCGATGCCATCGCGCCTGTTGCGCGCGCCCGTGGCTTCGGTGGCCGCTGCACGGGCCACGGTGCTGGATGCGCTGGATGCGGTGGTCAGCGGTGTCTGAAGCCACCGCCGTGACTCCTGCGAAGCCGCCGAAGATTCCGCGCTCGGTGCTGGTGGTGATCCACACACCGCAGCTGGACGTGCTGATGATCGAACGCGCCGACCGACCCGGCTACTGGCAGAGCGTGACCGGCTCGCTGGACGCAGAAGACGAGCCGCTGGCCGCCACCGCGCGGCGCGAAGTGCTGGAAGAAACCGGCATCGATGTCGACCGTGTCGGCGGCGTGTTGACGGACTGGCAGCAGGCCAACGTCTACGAGATCTTCACCACCTGGCGCCACCGCTACGCGCCGGGCGTGACGCACAACACTGAACATGTATTCGGCCTGCAGGTGCCCACTGGCACGCCCGTGGTGCTGGCCCCGCGTGAACATCTGCAGTACCAGTGGCTGCCCTGGGAACAGGCGGCCGAGCTGTGCTTTTCGCCCAGCAACGCCCAGGCCATCCACCAGCTGCCGCAGCGCAGCGGCGATCCTGCCCCCAGCCCCAGCCTTCCCGCCAGCCCGTGAAGCGCCTGCAGCCCCTGCAGAGCACGCTGCTGCCGCCCTACACCGGCATCAGCGGCCTGCGCGTGGCTACCTACAACATCCACAAGGGAGTGCGCGGCGTGGGCCCGCGCAAGCGGCTGGAGATCCACAACCTGGGCCTGGGCATCGAGGCGCTGGACGCCGACCTGGTGTTCCTGCAGGAAGTGCGGCTGTTCCACCACGGCGAATCGCGCCGCTTCGACCGCACGTCCTTCGGCTGGCCGGCGCAAGGCCAGGCGCACTATCTGGCGCCTGAAGGTTACGAGGTGGCCTACCGCACGAATGCCGTCACGCGCCAGGGCGAACACGGCAACGCCCTGCTGTCGCGCTGGCCGCTGGGCGACATCGGCCACCAGGACGTCAGCGACCACCGCTTCGAACAGCGCGGCCTGCTGCACGTGCCGGTGTCCTGGAACGGCATGACGGTACATGCCGTGGTGGTGCACTTCGGCCTGGTGCACGCCAGCCGCGTGCGCCAGGTGCAGCGCCTGGCGCGCTACATCGACCAGCATGTGCCGGCCGGCGCCACCCTGGTGGTGGCCGGCGACTTCAACGACTGGGGCGAGAAGCTCGACGGCCCCATGGCGGACCTGGGCCTGGCGCGCGCCGTGCCGCCGGCCAGCGTGCGCTTGCAACAGGCCACCTTCCCGTCGCTGGCGCCGGTGTTCGCGCTCGACCGCTTCTACCTGCGCGGCCTGGCCTGCACGTCGACCATGGTGCCGCGTGGCATCAGCTGGGCGCGCATGTCCGACCACCTGCCCTTGGTGGCCGAGCTGCAGCTCGCCTAGGACCTGGGCGATGCCCGCGCGCGAAGACCTTGCCCGCCTGCGCGCCTGGACGGCTGTGCCCGCGCCGGTTTACCTGGGCGGCAACCAGGTGCAGCTGCTGGAAGGCGGCGACGCGCTGTTCCCGGGCATGTGCGCCGCCATCGACGCTGCCCAGCACGAGGTCTGGCTGGCCACCTACATCTTCCACGACGACCCAGCCGCGCAGGGCATCGTCAAGTCGCTGCGCCAGGCAGCGCTGCGCGGCGTGGCCGTGCACGTGGTGGTGGACGGCTTCGGCAGCAAGGCCACCCTGCCCATGCTGCGCCAGGCGCTGGAAGGCGCGCAGGTGCAGCTGGAAGTGTTCCGCCCGCTGGAACGCTGGTGGGCCTGGCTGCAGCCCGGGCAGCTGCGCCGGCTGCACCAGAAGCTGTGCGTCTGCGACGAGACCGTGGCCTTCGTCGGCGGCATCAACATCATCGACGACCGGCATGACATGAACCACGGCTGGACCGACACCCCGCGGCTGGACTTCGCGGTGCAGGTGCAGGGCCCGCTGGCGCGCAGCGTGCACGCCACCACGCGCGCGATGTGGGCGCGTGCCCACCTGGCGCGCGCCTGGCGCGAGGAAGTGCGCACGCTGGCGCGCGGTGCACGCCCGGCGCGCCAGGCCATGGACCTGCTGCGCCAGCTGCGTGGCGCCACCGTGCTGGCAGACAGCGCGGCGGCGCAACTGCCCATGCGCGCGGCCTTCATCGTGCGCGACAACCTGCGCCAGCGCCGCGCCATCGAACGCAGCTATGTCGAGGCCATCCGCAAGGCCCAGCGCCGCGTGGACATCGCCGTGCCCTACTTCTACCCCGGCCGCAGCTTCCGGCGTGCGCTGCGCGCAGCGGCCCGGCGCGGCGTGCAGGTGCGCCTGCTGATGCAGGGCAAGGTGGACTACCGCATCGCCGCGCTAGCCGCACGCGCGCTGTACGACGAACTGCAGGCGAATGGTGTGCGCATCTTCGAATACACGCCCGCCTTCCTGCACGCCAAGGTGGCGTTGGTGGACGACGACTGGGCCACCGTGGGCAGCAGCAACATCGACCCGCTGTCCCTGCTGCTGAACCTGGAAGCCAACGTGGTGGTGCGCGACGCCGATTTCGCGCTGGCCCTGGCGCAGCGCTTCGACGCCGCGTTTGCCGTTTCGCAGGAAGTGCACGCCGGCGTGGCCCGCGGCGGCGGCCTGCGCGGCTGGCTGCGGCGCGCGGCTGTGGCCTGGGCGGCCAACATCTACCTGCGGCTGGCGGGCATCACCGGCCGGTACTGAAGACGAACACGAAGACGAAGGCGAAGGCGGCCAGGTTCAGCGCGGTTCCTGGCCGTAGCGGTTCGGCCCCGGCGTGCCGGGCAGGCAGCCGTTGACGACGATGGCCGCCAGCCAGCCCACCACCGGCACCAGCACGATCAGCACCCACCAGCCGCTCTTGTCGCGGTCGTGCCAGCGCTTGATGGATACCGCCAGCGTGGGCCACAGCAGCACCAGGTTCACCAGGTGTTCCGACACCTCGGCCCGCACCCGCGCGATGCCCAGCAGCGCGTGCAGCAGCAGGCCCAGGCCCAGCGGCAGCAGCAGGCCGTACAGCCACCAGGTGCCGCGCGCGATGCGGCCGCGCGGGTCCAGCAGCAGCCGCCACAGCGGGGGGTCGATGTCCAGGGCTTCTTCCAGCTTCAGCATGGGCACAAGTATGTCTGCGCCCGCGAGCGGCTAACCTCTGCACATGTCCGTATTCCGGGGGGTTCGTGGCCCCCTGGCCCTGGCACTTTCCCGGGTTGCCAGCGGTGCCCCCCTTCCGGTTCCTTTCTGCTTGTTGCCATGCCCAGCCGCCGCCCTTCCCCCCGCCGCCCCGCTGCCGCCGCTTCGCTGGACCTGGCCCTGCAGGGCGGAGGTTCGCACGGCGCCTTCACCTGGGGCGTGCTGGACCGCCTGCTGCAGGAAGACGACTTGCCCATCAGCGCTGTTTCCGGCACCAGTGCCGGGGCGCTGAATGCCGCCGTCATGGCCTGCGGCTGGGCCCGGGGCGGGCGCGCCGGTGCGCGCGCCGCGCTGGCAGCCTTCTGGCACGACGTGGGCGGCCAGCGCGCGTGTTTCGGCGGGGCCGGGGCCACCGGTGATGCGCCGGCTGCGACAGGGGCCTTGCCGCCGGGCATCGACCTGTCGCTGTTCAACCTGAACCAGAACCCGTTCTATGTCTGGTGGAACGGCTTCACCCGGCTGTTCGCGCCCCAGCAGTTCAACCCGCTGGGCCTGGACCCGCTGCGCGAGATCGTCGAACGCCATGTGCGCCAGCCCGACTTGCTGGCCAGCCCGCTGCGCGTGTTCGTCACCGCCACGCAGGTGCGCACCGGGCAGCCGCGGATCTTCGACAACCGTGCCCAGGGCAACCGCCCGGCTGATCTGGACATCCCCGCGCTGCTGGCGTCAGCCTGTCTGCCGCAGTTGTTCCGGCCCGTGGTGATCGACGGCGAGGCTTTTTGGGACGGCGGCTACAGCGGCAACCCCGCGCTGTGGCCGCTGATCTACCGCAGCGCGGCGCTGGACCTGCTGCTGGTGCGCATCAACGCGCTGTCGCGCCCCAGCGTGCCCGACACGGCCGAAGAGATTGCCGACCGCGTGAACGAGATCACCTTCAACGCCGGGCTGCTGGGCGAACTGCGCGCCATCGCCTTCGTGCAGAAGCTGGTGGCCGAAGGCCGGCTGGACGCCGGCGCCTACAAGAACCTGCGCCTGCACATGGTGGCCGACGACGCCGGCCTGGCCCCGCTGGGCGCCAGCAGCAAGCTCAACACCCAGCCTGCGTTCCTGCAGCAGCTGCACGCGCTGGGCGTGGCCGCCGCCGACCGCTGGCTGACCGCACACCGCGCCGACGTGGGCGTGCGCGGCAGCCTGGACATCCGCCGGACTTTTCTGGGGCAGGGCGCTTGAACGATCCTGCCGGTGCCCCCGCAGACGACTTGATCGTGCTGCGGCCCGAAGGCCTGTACTGCCCGGCCGGCGACTTCCACATCGACCCCTGGCGCCCGGTTCCCCGTGCCGTGCTCACCCATGCCCATGCCGACCATGCGCGGCGCGGGCACGGTGCCTATCTCGCCACGGCCGTCAGCGCCGGCGTGCTGCGTTCGCGCCTGGGCGACATCGCCCTGCAGGGCCTGGCGTATGGCGAAGTGGTGGTCATCAATGGCGCGCAGGGCCAGGTGCGCGTCAGCCTGCACCCGGCCGGCCATGTGCTGGGCTCTGCCCAGGTGCGCATCGAACACCGCGGCCAGGTCTGGGTGGCCTCAGGCGACTACTACACCCGCGGCAGCGAAGACGAAGCCGCTGAACACAACCTCACCTGCGCGCCCTTCGAGCCCGTGCGCTGCCACACCTTCATCACCGAAAGCACCTTCGGCCTGCCCATCTACCGCTGGCGGGCGCAGCGCGACGTGATGGCCGAGATCAACGCCTGGTGGGCGGCGAACGCCGCCGACGGCCGCGCCAGCCTGCTGCTGGGCTACAGCTTCGGCAAGGCGCAGCGCCTGCTGGCGGGGGTGGACGCTTCGATTGGCCCGATCGTCGTGCACAGCGCGGTCGAAGCCCTGAACCGCGCCTACCGCGAAGCCGGCGTCGCACTGCCGGCCACCCAGCTGGTCAGCGACGTGGCGGACCCGGCCAGCCTGCAGCGCGCCTTGGTGGTGGCGCCGCCGGCGGTGCTGGGCAGTGCCTGGGCGCGGCGCTTCAACGGCCCGGCCGGCGAGCCCAGCGACGCCTTCGCCAGCGGCTGGATGCAGCTGCGCGGTGGTCGCCGCCGCCAGGGCCTGGACCGCGGCTTCGTGCTGAGCGACCATGCCGACTGGCCGGGCCTGCAGCGCGCCATTGCCGCCACTGGCGCCAGCCGTGTGATCGTG
The DNA here is from genome assembly GCA_027485165.1 of Rubrivivax sp. Classification (GTDB taxonomy): domain Bacteria; phylum Pseudomonadota; class Gammaproteobacteria; order Burkholderiales; family Burkholderiaceae_C; genus Rubrivivax. The sequence continues at coordinate 187,182 of JAIXRN010000056.1, read as the reverse complement.
ACCCACGGCTATGAAGCGGTGATGGTGCGCTGGCTGCAGCAGCAGGGCCTGCAGGCCGGCAGCTTCCGCACCGAATTCGGCGCTGACGACGGTGAAGCCGTGGCCACGCCGGCGATGGCGCAAGATACAGCTTCTGAGCCCGCCGGAGCCGCGCCATGAAAGTCCTCTTGCCCATCGACGGCAGCGCCGCCGCACTGGCCGCCGTCTGCCATGCCCTGCAGCTGCGCGAAGGCGGGCTGAAGCTGGACTTCGTGCTGGTGAACGTGCAGCCGCCGGCCACCCTGTACGAAGTGGTGGTGGCGCACGACACCGACCGGCTGACCGACATCAAGCGCGACGCCGGCGCCGAACTGCTGGCCCCGGCCGAAGCCCTGCTCGAAGCCGCCGGTGCCGACTACGAAAGCGAAGTCGCCGGTGGCGAACCCGCCACCCTGCTGGTGGAACTGCTGGAAAACTACGGCTGCGACGCTGTGATCGTGGGCACCACGAACAGCGGCGAAGTGACGCAGTCCCTGCTGCGCCACAGCCCGGTGCCCGTGACCGTGGTGCGGGTGCCCGAAGGCGAATGACAGGCGGGGCCTGAAGCGCCGATGCGCCTGTTTGCCACGCTGTACGAACAGCTCGACGCCAGCACCGCCACCAGCGACAAGCTGGCCGCCCTGGCGCGCTACTACGCCGCCGCGCCGGCGGCAGACGCCGCCTGGGCCACCTATTTCCTGGCCGGCGGCAAGCCGCGCCAGGTGGTGCCCACGGCGGTGCTGCGCGAACTGGCCTGCCGCCGCGCCGGCATCGACGACTGGCTGTTCGAAGAGTGCTACCAGGCCGTTGGCGACCTGGCCGAGACCATCGCCCATGTGCTGCCGCCGGGGCACGGCGGCAACGATGCGGGACTGGCGCATTGGGTAGAAGAACGCCTGCTGCCGCTGCGCGGCCTGGCGCCTGAAGAACAGGCCCAGCGCGTGCTGGCAGCTTGGGAAGAACTGGACAGCGCAGGCCGTTTTCTTCTGGTGAAGCTGATCGGCGGCGGCTTCCGCGTGGGGGTGAGCAAACTGCTGGTGCAGCGCGCCCTGGCTGCGCATGCCGGGCTGGACGCCAAGCAGCTGGCGCAGCGCATGATGGGCTACACCGACGCGCGCAGCACGCCCACTGCAGCGCGCTTCGAAGCCCTGCTGTCGCATGAAGCGTCGCCGCTGCAGGACGCCGGCCAGCCCTACCCCTTCTTCCTGGCGCACCCGCTGCAGATCGCGCCGGCCGAATTCGAAGCCGCGCTGGGCGCGCCGCAGGACTGGCTGGTGGAATGGAAGTACGACGGCATCCGCGCCCAGCTGGTGCGGCGCGCGGGGCAGGTCTGGCTGTGGTCGCGCGGGGAAGAGCTGATCACCGAGCGCTTCCCCGAAGTGGTGGCCGCGGCGCAGGCTCTGCCCGATGGCACGGTGCTGGACGGCGAACTGCTGGTCTGGCCCGCCGGCGCTGAACAGCCATCGGCCTTTGCGGCGCTGCAGCCGCGCATCAACCGCAAGACGGTGGGCAAGAAGCTGCTGAACGAGGCGCCCGTGCGCTTTGTGGCCTACGACCTGCTGGAACGCGAACACGAAGACCAGCGCAGCGTGCCGCACGCGCTGCGCCGCGCGCGCCTGCAGGGCTTGCTGGAAGGGTCGGAAGGGGCGCCGCCTGGCCTGGGCCTGTCGCCGCTGGTAGAAGCCACTGACTGGGCGGCTTATGCCGCACTGCGTGAATCGGCGCGCGCACGCGGCGTCGAAGGCTTCATGCTGAAAGCCCTTCAGGGCCGCTACGGCGTGGGCCGCACGAAGGCCGACGGCACCTGGTGGAAGTGGAAGACCGACCCGCTGAGCGTGGACGCCGTGCTCATCTACGCCCAGGCCGGCCACGGCCGGCGCGCCAGCGTCTACACCGACTACACCTTCGCCGTCTGGAATCGCCCGCCGCAGGACGCTGCCGAAGCGCAAGGCGTGGTCGAAGCGATTGCCGCGCGTCGCCCGGCCGTACCGGGCACGCTGCAGCTGCTGCCGTTTGCCAAGGCCTATTCGGGCCTGACGGACGAGGAATTCGCAGCCGTGGACCGCGTCATCCGCGCCAGCACGCTGGAAAAATTCGGCCCCGTGCGCAGCGTGCGGCCCAGCCTGGTGTTCGAGATCGGTTTCGAAGGCATCCAGGCCAGCCCGCGCCACAAGAGCGGCATCGCCGTGCGATTCCCGCGCATGCTGCGCATCCGCCACGACAAGCCGCTGCACGAAGCCGACAGCCTGGGCACCCTGCGGGCCCTGCTGTCGACCGCGGGCACGATCGGCGTTCAGGCCACGGCGTAGCGCACGTTGTAGCGGCCGCCGTCGCCGACCAGTGTCACCACCGCCTGGTCGCCGGCGTTGCCGTTCAGCTTCAGGGCCTTCACGGCCACCAGGTCGTCGCTGGCACCTGCGGCGGTGAACAGGCTCACCTGCACCAGGCCGCGCAAGGCCGACACCATGCCGTTGGTGATGATGGGCTTGACGATGTTGGCGCCGGTGGCGCGGTACTGGTTCAGCCGCTGGGTCAGCGCCGCGTGCATGTTCTCGACCTCTTGGCTGCTGATGTCCAGGCCCTCGTCTTCTTCGACCATGGCGCACAGCACCAGGGTCTTGGCGGGCTTGAAGTCGAAACCGCTGGCGATGGGGGCGTTGACCTGCCAGATCTCGCCCTGGTCGACTTCGTTGTGCCAGTTGCCCTGGCGCGTCAGCTTCATCGCCGTGTTGCCATTGGTGATGTCGCCGATGAAGGTCAGGAAGTAGGGGCTGTCGGCACCGACTTCATCGGTTTCGGCGACGCATTGAAAGCGCTTCAGAATCAGTTGGCTCATGGTTTTCTCCTGGAAAGGTGGAAGGGTTGCGTTGCGGTTGACGTGGACGTCTTGCCCACGGAACGAAGCATCGAATCCCCCCGCCCACGGATCACCCACGCATGACACCCCTTGAAGCGGGACCCGCTGCCGCTGCCGATTGGCTGGTGCGCCACGGGCTGCGGTGCTGGCAGAAGGCCGATGGCCCCGCCCTGGCCGCGGCCTGTGCGGCCGTGCCGGTGCAGGACCTGGCCGCCTGGCCCGACGTGGCGCGCTGGCGTGCGCTGGCCGCCCTGCTGCAAGACGGTGCCGACGCCATGCCCTGCCTGGCCCTGGCCCACGCCGGCCACCTGGCTACGGGCGACGCGGCTGCTGCGCAGCTGGACGCCCACATCGCGCTGGCGCTGTGCCTGGTGGACATGGGCGCGATGGAAGGCGTCGGCGACTGGGTGCAGCGCTCGCAGCGGGCTGAAGCACCCGGTATGGCCGCGCCCGCCGCGCCAGCTTCAGACCCCGAGCGCTTCGCCGCACTCTGGCAGGCCCTGGGCGAAGCCGCCCGCGCCGTGCTGGCACCCGACCAGGCCCAGGGCGCCGGCCTGGCCCTGGCGCGCCTGCACCAGCATCTGCAGCCCCTGGGCCCGCCGCTGGCCGCGCACGAAAGGCTGCTGGTGGCCCAGGTGCTGGTGAATGCGCATTTCACGCGCCAGCAGTTCGAACAGTTCGACCGCCTGCAGGCCGCTGTCGAAGCCCCGGCGCTGTTCGAACAGGCGCCGCCGCTGATGCGCGCGCGCTGGCACCACACCCTGGGCTTTGCCTGCTACCAGGTGGGGCGCTGGGACGTGGCCGAAGCCGCCTGGCAGCAGGCCCTGGCGCTGGCCCGCACGCATGGCCTGGCGCACCAGGCCCTGATGGCCAGCCTGGCCATGCTGCGCCTGCTGCTGGACCGCCAGCGCCTGCCCGACGCCGCCGCGCTGGAAGCCGCCATCGACCCGCGCTGGGGCGCCGGCCGGCCGATGCAGCTGCTGTGGCTGCAGCAGATGCGCGCCCGGCTGGCCCTGCTGCAAGGCCAGCCCGTGCGCGCGCAGGGCCTGCTGGCCGACGCCCTGGCCCTGGCCGACGAAGCCGGGCTGAACGACGCCGAACGCGGCGCGCTGCACACCGACCAGGCGCAGCTGCTGCTGGCCCTGGACCGGGAAGACGAGGCGCTGGCCCTGTTGGCGCGCCTGGCCGGGCTGGATGGGGCGGGCGGACCGGGTGCGGACGCCGGCCCGCCTTCGCCCCCAGCCCCCAGCCGGGACCGCGCCATCTTCCAGTGCCTGCACGGCCTGCTGGCGGCCCAGCGCCTGGCCCGCGAAGGCGACGCCGGCGCCCCGGCGCTGCTGCAGGCGGCGCTGCGCCAGGCGCAAACCCTGCGCTACACGATGTTCTTTCGCCTGCTGCCGGCGCGCGCGGCCGAGGTCTGCGCGCTGGCGCTGCGCTGGGCGCCGGCCAGCGACACCGCCTTCGTGCGGGAACTGGTGGCCGACCGCCGCCTGCCCGCACCCGCAGGCGCCGGCCCTAGCTGGCCCTGGGCGCTGGGGCTGCGGCTGCTGGGTGGCTTCGAACTGCGCCTGCACGGCCAGCCCTTGCCGCGCCAGGCCAAGCCCCAGGCGAAGCCGCTGGAACTGCTGCGCTACCTGGCCTGCCGGCCTGAAGCTGCCGCGCCCATGCGCCAGCTGGCCGACGCGCTGTGGCCCGACAGCGAAGGCGCAGCCGCGCACAAGAGCCTGGAAATGACGGTGCAGCGCGCGCGCCGCCTGCTGGGTGACGACAGCCTGCTGCGCGTGCACGACGGCATGCTGGCGCTGGACACCGCCCAGGCCAGCAGCGACCTGCAGCAGCGCAACCAGGCCGCCCGCGCGCTGCAAGCGCTGGCCATGCAGCCCGGCGCCGACGCGCTGGCCGACCTGCAACGCGCCCATGCGCTGCTGCAGGCCATGCTGGCCAGCGCGCACGATCCCGCGGCCCTGCTGCTGCCTGGCGCGCCCGACGCCCCCTGGCTGCTGGCCGCGCGGGCCGATGCCACTGCCGAGCTGCAACGCACGCTGCGCGCCGGGCAGGCGCTGCTGGCGAGGGCACAGGCACAGGCACAGGCACAGGCACAGGCACAGGCACCGGCACCAGCACCAGCACCGGCAAAGACGCACGCCCAGGCGCAGGGTGCAGCCCTCGCCCCGCTGCCCGCCCAGCTGTTGCTGGCGCAGCGCCTGCAGGCTTTCTCGCTGGCGCTGGTGGCGCTGCAGGGCGGCGCCGACCAAACGGTCAGTGAGCGCTAGCGTCCCTGGTCTGCGCAGTATCTGTGCCCAAATGATCAGGCGCTCGGGGATTTGGCAGCTTCAGGGCAGGGCTTCCAGCAGCAGCTGTGCGGCCCGTACGCCTTGCTGTTCCAGGGCCTGCTGCACCGCGCGCTGGCGCGCGCTGACCTGGCTGCTGGCGGCAGCGCCGGTCAGGCTGCCGTCGGCGCCCACGCGCAGCGTCACGCGGGCGCTGGCGGGCAGGCGCTTGATCTCGGCGGCCAGAGTCTTCACCGCGCCCGCGGCAGCGGGCGACAGCGTGTCACCCCTGAATTGCAGCTGCGCCGCGGCGCGCGCCAGCTTGGTGGGCACACCTGCGGCGTTGACGACGCTGGACGCCGTCGCGCAGGTCGGCGGGCAGCCTGCACCTGCTGCCGGGCTGTAGACGAGGGCCAGGCCCAGCAGGGCGGCGGCAACAGCGGTAGGCAGGGTCATGGCAGGCCTTTCGTTGGCGCGTGCGGCGCCGGGTTGGGTGAGCATGCGGGCCCGGGCGGGCCCGGGCTGGCCGAATGGCGCGCGCCACTGTGGCACGGCGCGGCGGCCGTGGCGACCCCCAGTTGTCACGCCCTTGTCACGCAGACCGGGCACGGTGCCGGGGGGCCTTGCCTGTGCTCGGCCCGGTCCCCTTCCTGCCATCGCCCCCATCCGCACCGCCATGAACCCCAGCGACATCAGCCACCTCAGCCCCGACGACCACGCCCGCCTGCTGCAGCGCATCGAAGACGAGCTGCTCGACGGCTATGACGAGGAACTGGAACTCGAAATCGAAGACCGCGACCCCGGCAGTGCCACGGCGCAAAGCGACCGCCGCCGCTACTTCCGCGAACTGTTCCGCCTGCAGGCCGAACTGGTGAAATTGCAGGACTGGGTGGCCGCCACCGGGCACAAGGTGGTGATCCTGTTCGAAGGCCGCGACGCAGCCGGCAAGGGCGGCGTCATCAAGCGCATCACGCAGCGTCTGAACCCGCGCGTGGCACGCGTGGTGGCCCTGCCGGCGCCCAACAGCCGTGAAAAGACCCAGTGGTACTTCCAGCGCTACATCGCCCATTTGCCGGCGGCCGGCGAGATCGTGCTGTTCGACCGCAGCTGGTACAACCGCGCCGGCGTTGAACGCGTGATGGGCTTTTGCAGCGAAGATGAAGTGGAAGAGTTCTTCCGCACCGTGCCCGAATTCGAACGCATGCTGGTGCGCAGCGGCGTGCAGTTGCTGAAGTACTGGTTCAGCATCACCGACGACGAACAGCACCTGCGCTTCCTGGGCCGCATCAACGACCCGCTGAAACAGTGGAAGCTGAGCCCCATGGACCTGGAAAGCCGGCGCCGCTGGGAGGCCTACACCGTGGCCAAGGAAGCAATGCTGGAACGCACGCACATTGCCGAAGCCCCCTGGTGGGTGGTGCAGGCGGTGGACAAGAAACGCGCGCGCTTGAACTGCATCGCCCACCTGCTGCAGCAGATGCCCTATGCCGAGGTGGAACGCCCGGCGATCGCCCTGCCGGAACGCGTGCGCAACCCCGACTACATCCGACGCCCGGTGCCGGCGGACATGATCGTCCCCGAGATTTACTGAGCCCGGGGCGGGGCCTGCTCGGCCTGCTCGGCTTGAAGGGTTTGACGGGTCTGAAGGGCCTGAGCAGGGGAAACCGCGCCGGGTGCCGAAGGTGCCGCTGCGCGCTGCAATAGATAGGCCCGAACGCGCGGGTCTTCGGTCAGGCCGGCGGCGCGCTGCCAGGCGGCGCTGGCTTCTGCCTGCCGGCCGGCCAGGGCCAACAGGTGGGCGCTGGCCACCCAGTAGGGCTGGTGCCGGGCCAGGGCCTCGCGCTGGGCCGGTACGTCGGCCGCCTGCTGCGCCAGGTCGGCCAGCACGGCCTGGCCGGCGGCCAGCTGGCCGGCTTCGGCCAGCGCCACCGCGCGGCCGATCTGAGCCCCGGTGCTGGGGAAGTGCTGCACCAGGGTGCCGTAAAGCTGGGCGATGACGGCCCAGGGCGTCGCGCCGGTGGCCAAGCGCTGGCAGTGCGCCGACTGGATGGCGGCTTCCAGCTGAAAGACGCCGGGCTGCCGCAGCCGCGCTGCCGCCCACAGCGCACGTTCGGCTTCGGCCAGCAGCGGGCGCTGCCAGCGTCGGGTGTCCTGCGCCAGCAGCGGCACGAAGTGGCCGGCGCCGTCGAACTGTGCCGGCCGGCGCGCCTGGCAGAACAGCATCAGCGCCAGCAGGCCCAGGGCTTCGGCGCTGTCGGCCTGGTGCGCTGCCACCAGGCGCGCCAGGTACAGCGCTTCGTCGGCCAGGCCCGACAGCGCAGCCGGCAGGGCCGCCGCGTCGCCCTGACGGATGGTGTGAATCGCGGTCGCGTCGCCCTGACGGGCGGTGTGCATCGCATCCACGTCGCCCTGACGCGCGGTGTGGGTGGCCAGCGTGAAGGCGCCATACAGCGCTTCCAGCACGGCCGCCAGGCGCGCCGGGCGTTCGCGCGCTTCGGGCACTTCGAAGCGCAGGCCGGCGTCGCGGATCTTGGCCTTGGCGCGCACCAGCCGCTGCGCCATCGCGCTGGGCGACACCAGGAAGGCTTCGGCGATGGTGGCCGCGTCCAGCCCCAGCACGGCCTGCAGCATCAGCGGCGCGTGCAGGGCCGGGGCCAGCGCCGGGTGGGCGCAGACGAAGAGCAGGTTCAGCCGGTCGTCGGGCAGCTCGGGCCCGGCCTGGGGCGCTGGCACGCTGGGTTCTTCGGCCATCAGGGCGGTGACCAGCGGGTCCAGTTCGACCCGGCGGTGGCGTGCGGCCTGCAGCAGCTGGTTCTGTGCGGCGCGCATCAGCCAGGCTTCGGGTGCCGCGGGCACGCCCGTACGCGGCCAGTGCTGCAGCGCGCTGGCGAAGGCTTCGCCCAGCGCGTCTTCAGCCGCCGCCAGGTCGCGCCAGCGGTAGGCCAGCAGCGCCACCAGCCGGCCGTAGCTATGGCGGGCGGCGGCTGCTGCCGTCGCAGCAGCTGGGGCCGTTGCAGCGGCCGTGGCTGCCACTGTGGCGGCGGCCGCGCCCTGCGCCGGGGGCTCGGTCACGCGCCGGGGCCTTCTGGCGGCATCTGCAGCACCGGGCGGACCTCGGTCGTGCCGGTAGCGGTGTTGGGCGCGCGGGCGGCCCATTCCAGCGCCACGTCCAGGCTGGGCACGTTGACGATGAAATAGCCGCCCAGGTGCTCGCGCGTGTCGGCAAAGGGCCCGTCCTGCACCTGGCGCTGGCCATTGCGCACGCGCACGTGGGTGGCGGTGTGCGGCGGCTGCAGGCCGTTGCCACTGACGACGATGCCCGCGCCGTACATCGCGCCGACGTAGGCGTTCCAGGCCCCCCAGTAGGCGGGGGCGGTGGCCGGGTCCTGGCCCTGGGCGTTGTCGGCGGCGGTTTCGTTGAAGACAAGCATGTATTCCATGGTGGGCTTTCTCATCCGGCTGCAAGGGGTGGCCGGGCGCACGCTACCGGCTCGCCGGGCGCCCAGCAAGCCGCGCCAGTGGGGCGGGCTTGCATCAGTGATGCGCGGCTTGGCTGCGGATCGACAGGTAGGCGAAACCTTTTTCGGGCCGGTGCCTGGCATGCGCCTTGCGCCGCCTTGGTGCATGTCAGCACCCAGCCCCCACAGTCCCTTGATCAGCCCAACGGCTGCCCAGGCGGCCGACCGCCTGGCCCTGCTGCTGGAAAGCACGGGCGAAGGCATCTTCGGCGTGGACATGGACGGCCGCTGCACCTTCGTGAACCGCGCCGCGGCGCAGATGCTGGGCCGGCGCACCGAAGAAGTGCTGGGCTGCAACATGCACGCGCTGATGCACCATTCCCACGCCGACGGGCGCCACTACCCGGAAAGCGACTGCCCGATCTTCAACGCCTTCCGCCAGGGCCTGCCCTGCCGCATCGACGGCGAAGTGCTGTGGCGGGCCGACGGCAGCTGCTTCCCGGCCGAATACAGCAGCCACCCCGTCATCGAGAACGGCCGCGTGCAGGGCGCTGTGGCCACCTTCGTCGACATCACCGAACGCAAGCGCGCCGAAGAACTGCTGCGCCGCAGCCACGACGAACTGGAACAGCGCGTGGCCGAGCGCACGCGCGAACTGCGCGACCTGGCCAACCACCTGGAAGCCGTGCGCGAGACCGAGCGCAAGCGCATCGCGCGCGAAATTCACGACGAACTGGGTTCGCTGCTGGTGGCGCTGAAGATGGACACGCAGTGGTTGCACCGGCGCGTGGGCCTGGCGTCGGAGGACCGGCCCGCGCTGCAGGCCAAGTGCCAGGGCATGGGCCGGCTGATCGACACCGCGGTGGACAAGGTCGGCCGCATCATCACCGACCTGCGGCCCAGCATCCTGGACCACCAGGGCCTGTGGGCGGCGCTGGAATGGCAGGCGCAGGAATTCACCGACAGCGCTGAACTCGACGCCACGCTGCAGTGCGTGGTGGCCGCCGGCGTGGCGCCACCGCAGGGCGGGCAGGCAATCGCCATCTTCCGCATCTTTCAGGAGATGCTGACGAACGTGGCCCGCCATGCCCGCGCGCGCAGCGTGCGCATCGGCATCCATGTCGACGGCCCGCCCGAGCCGGTGCTGTACCTGGACGTGCGCGACGACGGCGTGGGCGCCGCGCCTGCGGCGCTGGCCGACCCGCAGAGCTTCGGCGTGCTGGGCATGCGTGAACGCGCCGGGCACTTCGGCGGGCGGGTGACGATCGACAGCGCGCCCGGGCAGGGCACGCGCGTGCGGCTGGTGATGCCGCTGGGCGATGACGGGGCGGCAGCGACGTGATCCGGGTGCTCGTCTGCGACGACCACCAGATCGTGCGCCAGGGCATCAAGCTGATCCTGGCCGATGCGCCGGACGTGGCCCTGGCAGGCGAAGCCGCCAACGGCCCCGACGCCGTGGCCCGCGTGCGCCAGGGCGGCATCGACGTGGTGCTGCTGGACATCGCCATGCCGCAGCGCGACGGGCTGGACGTGCTGAAGCAGATGAAGAACGAATTCCCCAAGCTGCCGGTGCTGATGCTGTCCACCTACCCCGACCGGCAGTACGCCGTGCGCAGCCTGAAGCTGGGCGCCGCCGGCTACCTGAACAAGAGTGCCGACAGTGAACAGATGATCGAAGCCATCCGCCGTGTGGCGCAGGGCGGCCTGTTCATCACCGCCAGCGTGGCCGAACAGCTGGCCAGCGCCGTGGGCGCCGGCGGCAGCCACGGCAAGGGCGCCGACCTGCCGCTGCACGAACGCCTGTCGCAGCGCGAATACCAGGTCTTCCGCCTGCTCAGCCAGGGCCGCAGCGTGGGCGAGATCGCCGACGCGCTGGCGCTGTCGTCCAACACTGTCAGCACCTACCGCGCGCGCATCCTGGAAAAGACCGGCGTGCGCAACGACGTCGAACTGGCGCTGTACGCCGTGCAGCACGGGGTGCTGGCGGGCTGAGGCCCGGCGCCGCGGGCTGCTGCGGTTAGCCTTGCGGGCTGACCAGCATCTTTTCGCCCGCCATGAACACCCCGGACCCTGCCACCGCCCGCCCCGAACTGCCCGACCGCCTGTCGATCGACCCGAAGAGCCCGCACTACCTGGCCGCCGTATTCGAACACGACATCGGCATCCGCTTCAACGACAAGGACCGCAGCGACGTGTCGGAATACTGCATCAGCGAAGGCTGGGTGAAGGTGCCCGCCGGCAAGGCCGTGGACCGGCGCGGGCATCCGCTGCTCATCAAGCTGAAGGGCCGGGTCGAAGCTTTCTACCGCTGACCCCGCGCAAGGGCTGGCCGGCGCAGTAGCCCTACCGCCAGCACATGTGGCCAAAGCGCCTAAGGTCCAGTTCGATTTGTTGGATTCACACGCTGTTCGTTAACTGGTGAATTTCGGAGCAGGTCGTTTTGGCAACCGAGGAAATTCACATGCATGACATCATTGACACCGCCGTCGCGGCGGGTACCTTCAAGACTCTGGCTGCTGCCGTCACGGCCGCTGGCCTGGTCGACACACTCAAGGGCGCCGGCCCCTTCACCGTCTTCGCACCCACCGACGAAGCCTTCGCCAAGCTGCCCGCCGGCACGGTGGAAGGCCTGCTGAAGGACATTCCCAAGCTCAAGGCCATCCTGACCTACCACGTGGTGGCCGGCAAGGTGATGGCCGCTGACGTGATGACGATGGACGGCAAGACCGCCACCACCGTCAACGGCGCGGCACTGAAGATCAGCACCACCGGTGGCGTGAAGCTGAATTCGGAAGTGAATGTCGTGAAGACCGACATCGCCTGCACCAACGGCGTGATCCACGTCATCGATTCGGTGTTGCTGCCTTCGGCCTGAGCTGAAAGCAAGGCGCGGCCACTTCTGTGACCGCAGCACCTGAAAGCCCGCCAGCACTTTGCCGGCGGGCTTTTTTCATGGCGCTGTCACGGGGCGGCGTGCCACCAGTTCGGCCAGCGGCTGGCCCTGCGGCCCGCGTTGCTGCAGGCACAGGGCCTGAGCGTCGTCCTGCGTGGTGTGCCAGGGGCCGGCAGCAGGCCCCACAGCACCGGTGACGGTGATGGGCAGCGCGCTGGTCTTCACGCGCAGCACCGGGCTGCAGGTGCTGGTCGCCGGCGGCGCCTGGCCCAGCATAGCCGCGGCGATGGCGCGCGCTTGGCCGGCGATGGGTTCGATGTAGCGGCTGGCACGGCCGTCGATGGCCACGCAGTCGCCCAGCGCGTAGATGCCCGGCACACTGGTGGCGCCGGTCTGCGCGGCCACGTTGATGCCGCCGGCCGCGCTGTCGAAGGCCAGGCCCGCGCTGCGGGCCAGCCGAGTGGGTGCGCGCAGGCCGGTGGCGGCGATCACCTGGTCGGCATCGATCTGGCGGCCATCGGCCAGCCGCAGGCACCAGCGGGTTGTGGTGCCCGCCTGCAGGGCCTGAACCTGCACACCGCCCAGGAAGCTGATGGGCAGGCCTTGCCAGGCCTGCAGCAGCCGCTGCCCGGCGGCGGCCGGCAACTGCGCGGCCAACGGCAGGGCTTGTAGGTCCAGCAGGGTGATGCGGTGGCCGGCCAGGGCCAGGTCGTTGGCCAGTTCGCAACCCACCAGCCCGGCGCCGACGATGGCCAGGTGCTGCGGCCCGCTGGCCAGCGCGGCGCGCAGCTTCTGGTAGGCCGCCAGGTCGTTGATGCGCCAGACCTGCTGCGCCGGCAGCACCGGCGGCAGCACCGATTCAGCCCCATGCGCCAGCACCAGATGGCGGTAGCGCAGCGTGCCGCGCGTGGTGCGCAGCCGGCGCGCGCGGGGCTCGATGGCCACGGCCTGTGTGCCGCTGCGCAGCCGCACGTTCAGCCGCGCTGCCGCCTGGGCCGCACTTTCGCGTGCCATGGCCTCGGGTGCCAGGCCGCGCGCCACGGCCACCGACATCATCGGCTTGTCATACACGTCGCCATGGCAGGCACTGAGCACGGTGATGGGCAGCTGCGCATCGGCTTCGCGCAGGGCTTGCGCCACGGCCCAGCCAGCCCGGCCGGCGCCGACGATCAGCACGCCTTCGTCGCTGCGCGCAGCGCCCTGCGCTGAACCCGCTGCGCGCCGTGGGCTGCTGCTGCGGCGCAGGCTGCGCGCCACGGCAGGTTCGGGCACGTAGGGTTCGAAGTCGGCCTTGCCGACGCCGCAGATCGGGCAGGCCCAGTCTTCAGGGATGTCTTCGAAGCGCGTGCCGGCGGCCAGGCCGCTGTCGGCGTCGCCCCGGGCTTCGTCGTAGATCAGGCCGCAGACGTGGCAGATGTACTGGCGGAAGCCGGCCATTGCCGTGGCGGCAATGGCCCCGGCAGCGACGTTCATGCCGGCATCTCCGGCGCCGACAGTCGCGCGATTTCCTTGCGCAGGTGCTTGATCGCCGGGCTGACGATGGCCACGAAGTGCGATTCGCGCACGCGGCGCTGCACGTCGCTGCTGAGCAGGTAGCCGCGCGCGCCGGCATGCAGCAGCGCCGACTGCGCCGCGCGCAAGGCCAGTTCGCTGGCGTGGGCGCGGGCATCGAGCACGTCGATGAAGTAGTCCTTCTCTTGCGCAAACGGCGTCAGGCTCAGCGTTTCGATGCGTTCCCACAGCGCGTCGAGTTCGGCCTGCAACTCATCTGGCCGGTCCTCCAGGTACTGGTTGACATGGCCCAGCGCCGGTTCCACCGCCCACATCGAATCGATGGCGCCCTGCGTCACGCCCAGGCCGAAGCCGGTCTGCAGCAGGATGAAGCCGGCGCGGATGCGCGCAATCCAGGGCTTGGCGGGGTCGGCAATGATCTCGTCGGCGCCGATGAAATGGTCCGTCAGCCGCAGCGCCCAGGTGTTGGTGCCTTCCATGGCCGAAAAGCTGGGGCAGTTGCGCAGTTCCACGCCCGGCGCGTCGCAGCGCAGCAGGAACATCACTTCGCGGGTTTGGCCTTCCGGCAGCCCTTCCACGCCAGCCAGCACACCAGCGTAGTGGTCGGCGCCCAGGTTGCTGACCCAGGGCAAGGTGCCGTTGATGCGGTAGCCGCCTTCGCAGGGCGTGGCCTTCAGCAGCAGGGGTTCGATGCCGGCATAGGCCTTCATCGGGTTGCTCATGCCGGTGGCGCCCAGCTGCTGGCCGCTGATGTGGCGCTGCAGGAAGTCGCCCGTCAGCGCGGGGTTGCCCGACTGTTGCAGGTAAAGCCCGCAGACCTGCTGGCACCAGACCATGAAGCCGGTGGCGCCACACACGCGCGACACCTCGGCCATGGCGCGGATGGCGCTGGCGAAGTCGCCGGCTGCAGCCCCGGGGCCGATGTGTGCGCGGTAGGCGCCGGCCGCGCCCAGGGCCTGCATCAGCGCGCGCGGGTAGGTGCCGCGGTCGGTGGCGTCGGCCGCGTCGCGCAAGGGGCCGTCGGCCAACAGGCGCACGGCCGCCACCAGGGCGCTGGCGGCGTCAGCGCGGCCATCGGCTGAATCAGCCGGTTCAGCCAGTTCGGCCGTCGCGGCCAGGGGGCGTTCTTCCAGGACTGCGCTCATGGGATGTGCTCGGTGGGGTGGTGGGGCGGCGGCCGGGTCAGGCCATGTCCACGGTCATCGGGATCGGGTTGCGCATCGAATTCGCCACCGGCGAATAGAAGTTCGCGTGCTTCACGATCTCGGCCAGTTCTTCAGGCGACGCATCGCCTTCCAGCACCACCTTCACGCGGATGGCCTGGAAGCCCATCTGCGGCGGCAGCATCTCGGCGCCGCCCGCGCCCCAGGCCGCGGGGTTGCCGATGTCGCCTTCCAGGAACAGTTCCAGCTTCGTCAGCTTCACCTGCTTCCAGGTGGCCACGGCGGTGATGCCCACGCCCAGGCAGCCGCCCAGGGCCGACAGCACGATCTCGCCTGGCGCCGGCGCGGTGTCTTCGCCGAACAGGTGCGGCGGCTCGTCCACCACCACGGGCGCGTGCTGGCCCACGTAGCTGAGCGACCGATACTGCCCTTCCATCACCGTCTTGACCTTGTTGGTGCCGCGGCGCGCGGGGTTGTCGCGGCCGGCGGCGGCAAACTTCATCAGGCCATCGCGGTCGATGGGGCGCAGGTAGGCCTTGACGGTGGTGGGTTCGATCACAGCGGACATGGGGGTCTCCTCAGCAGCTCGGGGTTCGGGTAGTGGTTGTTGGGTGTCGAGTTCAGGCGGCCACGGCCAGCTTGGGCACACGCGTCATGGGTGTCACCAAGGGCGGCGCGGTCTCGATGGGCAGGCTCTCGTCGCGCGACCACTCGTTCCAGCTGCCGAAGTACATGCGCACGTCGGTAAAGCCGGCCTGCTTCAGCGCCAGGAAAGTGTTGGAAGCGCGCGCACCCTTGAAGCAGTACAGGTAGACGGTGTCGGTGGGCGCGATGCCGGCGGTGGCGCATTCGGCCTGCACTTCCAGCGGGCTCTTGATCTGGGGGCCCATCGCGCTGGGCTTCATGAAGCGGTACCACTCGATCCACTTGGCACCCGGCAGGCGGCCCTTGCGCGGGGCGAAGTCCTTGCCGTACGGCGACGAGCTCTCGCCGGTCCATTCGTCGATGTCGCGCACGTCCAGCAGCACCACGTCAGACCCCAGTGCGGCCAGCATCTGTTCCTTGGTCAGCATCACGTCGGCCGTGGGGCCCAGCGGGAAGGCCGCCGGCGTGGGCGCCCCGGCTTCCGTGCCCGTGGGCAGGCCTGCAGCCTTCCAGGCCGAATAGCCGCCGTTCAACACGCGCACCTTGGGGTAGCCCAGCCACGTCAGCAGGTAGTAGCCGCGGCAGCTCTGGCCGTAGCCGCTGTTCAGCGCGTCTTCGTAGAACACGGCGGTTTCCTTGCCGCTCAGGCCCGCGGCGCCGAAGGCTTCAGCAAAGGTGGTCTTCAGCGCATCCAGGCCTTCGGCCGTGGAAGTGGCGAGATACGTGAAGATCTCGCGCATGTTGATGGCGCCGGGCAAGTGGCCAGCGGCGTAGGTGTCGGCGTCGCGCGTGTCGATCACGACGGTGGGCTCGGTGGCCATCAGGGACTGCAGTTCGGCGGGCGAAACGAGGACGGGCTGCGGGTTCATGGCGGGGCTCCTGGCGGGGTGTGGTGGGGCGTTGCGGGGTTGGACGCCACATGCCATCGCAACGCGCGTGCCACGGCGGGTTGTGCGGGTTGATCTGCTGGGTCTTGCCTATGGAGCACACGCGTTCGCGTGGCGTTTGGGGCGTGGCCTTGGCGGGCTGTGATGGCGGTTTGTTGATGACAAAGTTCGACATTGCGTTTGGCAATGTCGACAAAGGTTTTGCCCTTGTCAGCCGGTGGCTTGTCGGCGCTTTCGCTGTTCGCGGCAGGCGGTGCCCGGCGCTGGCGCTGGAGGTGGCGGTCGGCGCTGCGCGCCGACTTCCCTGGGCTGCTCGGCGCCCCCTACAGCGCCAGCGGAGGCCGCCGCAGCTAAGCGCCACAGCCAGCCCCAGCCCGCCTTCGCCGGGCAACGCCAGAAAGCCATCGCCGGCAACACAACAAGGCGCGAGCCCACGAGCGCCCCGCTTCACCCCTTGGGCAAGCCCAGCTTCTGCCAGCGGTAGCTGAACTGCCGCACCGTCATCCCCAGCGACTGCGCGGCGCGCGACTGGTTGCCGCCAGCTCGCGCCAGCGCTTCCTGCAGTTTCTGGGCGGGGTGGGAATCGGCACGGCGGTAGTCCCGGACCAGCGCGTCGCCAGGGGCCTGCAGTGTCGTGGGCGCGTGGGTAGTCGAAGCAGCCGGGCTGAACGACAGTGGCCCCTGCAGCATGGGTGCCAGCGCGCGGGCGCTGATGGCCGCAGTGTCCGACAGCAGCACCACGCGTTCGATCAGGTTGGCCAGTTCGCGGATGTTGCCGGGCCAGGGGTGCTGGGCCAGCTGCGCCAGGGCTTCGGGGCTGAAGTGGACGTTGCGCTGGTGGGCCTGGTTGGCGCGGTTCAGGAAGTGCAGGGCCAGCAGCGGGATGTCTTCGGGTCTTTCGCGCAGCGAAGGCAGGCGGATGGGGATGACGTACAGGCGGTAGAACAGGTCACGCCGGAAGCTGCCGCGCGCGGCTTCCTGTTCCAGGTCGCGTTGCGTGGCAGCCACCAGCCGCACGTCCACCTTCTTTTCGCGCTTGCCGCCCAGGCGCAGGATGGTGCCTTCCTGCAGCGTGCGCAGCAGTTTGGTCTGCAGGGCCAGCGGCAATTCGCCGATCTCGTCCAGAAAGATGGTGCCGCCGTCGGCCAGCTCGAACCAGCCAGCGCGTTCGCCTTGCGCGCCGGTGTAGGCACCGCGTTCGTGGCCGAAGAGTTCGCTCTCGAACAGCGCTTCGGGAATGGCCGCGCAGTTGACCTTGATGAAAGGCGCGTCGCGACGCGGGCTGGACAGGTGCAGGGCGCGCGCAAACAGTTCCTTGCCGGTGCCGGACTCGCCCAGCAGCAGCACGCTGGCGCTGGCCGACGCCACGCGTTCCAGTTCGCCCAGGGCGCGCAGCAGCGGTGCCGATGTGCCCACGATGCCGTAGCGCGCCGCGGCGCTTTCCAGCGCGCGGGTGAGCTGGTCGTTGCGTTGGCGCAAGCCCGCGGTGGTGGCTGCCACCAGGCGCTGCAGCTGCAGCAGCTGCCCGGCCAGTGTGGCCAGGATGCGCAGGATGCCCACGTCGTCGCTCAGCTGGCGGTGGCGACTGCGGATGCGGTGGCAGGCCAGCACGCCCACGGTCCGCCGCTCGACTTCGATGGGCAGCGCGATGAAGGCCACCGTCTCGGGCGGCAGGCGCGAACGGGGCACCACGCGAAACAGGAACACGGGCTCGGCGTCCACGTCCTGCACGATGGCCGGCTGCCCGGTGGCCAGCACGCGGCCGGTGACGCCTTCGCCACGGGCGTAGACGCCGCGCGCCGCCTCTTCCCGCGTCAAACCGTAGGCGTGTTGGATGCGCGACGTGCCGGCCGTGCTGGCGTCCCCCACGCCCGGGGCGTCGGCCAGCACGATGCGGCCGCGGTTCAGGCCCAGCAGTTCGCTCATCAGGTGCAGCATTTCGCGCAGCACCACCTCGGGCGCCAGGCTGCGGCCGATGCTGCGCATCACCTGCGTCAGCAGCAGCAGTTCCTGCGCGCGCCATTCCGTGGCGGCGGGTTCGGCGGGTGGGGTGCTGTAGGGCATGCGGGTGGGCTGGTTGCAAGAAACCCGCCCGCTGCGCCTGGCTTGTAGGGCTGGCCCTACAAGGCCTCACACGCGGCCCCACGCCCGGTCGCCCGCTGCCGCGATGGCGCGCACGGAACCTGCTTTCTACAGTGGCAACCAGTCCTGAAGGAGCCCGTTCGATGAGCCAGCCCGACCGCAGCGCCCCTGCATCCATCACATCAAGCGCAACCACTGCAGCCAGCGCCTACGACCCGTACGACGCCGACCGCCCGCTGATGCTGAAGTGCGGCTGCGGCGCCGACCACGCGCCGCAGGACCACGGCCGTGCGGCGCCGGACGCCGAAAGCCTGGGCCGCCAGTTCATGGAAGCCAGCCTCATCAAGGCGCTGTTCCCGAACGAGAACCTGCGCCGCGGCTTCCTGAAGGCCGTGGGCCGCCGCACCGCGATGGCAGCGATTGCCAGCGTGATGCCCATCGGTTCGCTGCAGGCCATGGCGCAGGAAAAGAAGGCGCTGGAGAAGACGGACCTGAAGATCGGCTTCATCCCCATCACCTGCGCCAGCCCGCTGATCATGGCCGACCCGCTGGGCTTCTACCGCCAGCAGGGCCTGAGCGTGCAGCTGATGAAGACCGCCGGCTGGGCGCTGATCCGCGACAAGATCATGAACAAGGAGTACGACGCCACGCACTTCCTGAGCCCCATGCCGCTGGCCATCAGCATGGGCCTGGGCAGCCAGGCCCAGCCGATGAACGTGGCCACCATCCAGAACATCAACGGCCAGGCCATCGTGCTGGCCAACAAGCACAAGGGCAACCGCGACCCGAAGAACTGGAAGGGCTTCAAGTTCGCCATTCCCTTCGACTACAGCATCCACAACTTCCTGCTGCGCTACTACCTGGCGGAATTCGGCCTGAACCCCGACACCGACGTGCAGCTGCGCGTCACCCCGCCGGCCGAAATGGTGGCCAACCTGCGCGCCGGCAACATCGACGGCTTCCTGGGCCCGGACCCCTTCAACCAGCGCGCGGTGTTTGAAGAGGTGGGCTTCATCCACATCCTCAGCCGCGAGATCTGGGACGGCCACCCTTGCTGCGCTTTCGGCGTGCCCGAAGGCTTCATCAAGGAGAACCCGAACACCTTCGCCGCGCTGTTCCGCAGCGTGCTCACGGCCGCCGACATGGCGCGCAAGCCGGCCAACCGCGAACTGATCGCCAAGGTGATCGCGCCCACGCAATACCTGAACCAGCCCGAAGCCGTGCTGCAGCAGGTGCTGACGGGCCGCTTCGCCGACGGCCTGGGCAACGTGCGCAGCGTGCCCGAGCGCGCCGACTTCGACCCCGTGCCCTGGCAGAGCATGGCCGTGTGGATGCTGACGCAGATGCAGCGCTGGGGCTACGTCAAGGGCGACGTGAACTACCGCCAGATCGCCGAAAAGGTGTTCCTGCTGACCGACGCCAAGAAGTACATGAAGGAACTGGGCCAGCCGGTGCCCGATGGGGCCTACAAGAAGTTCAAGGTCATGGGCAAGGAATTCGACCCGGCCAAGCCGGCCGAATACCTGAAGAGCTTCCCCATCAGCAAGGCGGCATGACCGTGGCCCGTCCGAGCCTGTTGATCCGGCGGCCCCGCTCAGGGGCGCTGCGATGAATGCCGCCACCCTGAATGCGCGGTCGGCCGCGCGCCGCGAATCGCTGAAGGCCACGCTGCTGTCCGTACTGCTGCTGGGGCTGTTCTTGGGCGTGTGGCATCTGCTGACCAGCGCGCCCGCGGCGGCACCGGCCGCGCCCGTGCCGGCCATGACGCCCGAGCAAATCGAATACGCCAAGCTAATGGGCAAGGACCCGGCCGGCGCGGCGGCACCGTCTGCGGCGGGCAAAAGCGGCTTCCCGACGCTGGCTCAGATGGGCGGCGCAGCCTGGCACCATTTGAGCAACCCGTTCTACGACAACGGCCCCAACGACAAGGGCTTGGGCTTGCAGCTGCTGCATTCTCTGGGTCGCGTGGGCCTGGGCTATCTGCTGGCCGCGCTGGTGGCCATTCCGCTGGGCTTCGTCATCGGCATGAGCCCGTTGATCTACCGCGCGCTGGACCCGTTCATCCAGGTCTTGAAACCGATCTCGCCGCTGGCCTGGATGCCGCTGGCCCTTTACACCATCAAGGACAGCGCCATCAGCGGCATCTTCGTCATCTTCATCTGCAGCATCTGGCCGATGCTGCTGAACACAGCCTTCGGCGTGGCCAGCGTCCGCAAGGAATGGCTGAACGTGGCGCGCACGCTGGAAGTCTCGCCATTGCGCAAGGCCTTCGAGGTGATCCTGCCCGCGGCCGCGCCCACCATCCTGACGGGCATGCGCATCAGCATGGGCATCGCCTGGCTGGTGATCGTCGCTGCTGAAATGTTGGTGGGCGGCACCGGCATCGGCTACTTCGTCTGGAACGAGTGGAACAACCTGAGCCTGCCGAACGTGATCTTCGCGATCCTGGTCATCGGCGTGGTGGGCATGTTGCTGGACCTGATGTTTGCGCGCCTGCAAAAGGCGGTGACCTATGCCGACTGACGACAAACCCTTTCTGAAGGTGGAAGGCCTGGGCAAGGCCTACCCGGGGTCGCCCGAGCCGGTGTTCGATGGCGTCAACTTCGGCATCCACCCCGGTGAATTCGTCTGCATCATCGGTCACAGCGGCTGCGGCAAGACGACCATCCTGAACGTGCTGGCCGGCCTGGAAACCGCCACCATGGGCCACGTGTTCATGGACAACCGTGAAGTGGCCGGCCCCAGCCTGGACCGCGGCGTGGTGTTCCAGGGCCATGCGCTGATGCCCTGGCTGACCGTGCGCAAGAACATCGCCTTTGCGGTGCGCAGCAAGTGGCCCGAATGGCGCCGCGCGCAGGTGGACGAACACGTTGAAAAGTACGTGGCCCTGGTGGGCCTGAGCGCGGCCATCGACAAGAAACCCAGCGCGCTGTCTGGCGGCATGAAGCAGCGCGTGGGCATTGCTCGCGCCTTTGCTATCCAGCCCCGCATGCTGCTGCTGGACGAGCCTTTCGGTGCGCTGGATGCACTGACGCGGGGCACCATCCAGGACGAACTGCTGCGCATCTGTGCCGAAACGCACCAGACCGTGTTCATGATCACGCACGATGTCGACGAAGCGATTCTTCTGGCCGACCGCATTCTGCTGATGAGCAATGGCCCGCAGGCGCGCGTGGCCGAGATCGTGCAGAACACGATGCCCCGCACGCGCACCCGCGCCAGCCTGCACCACGACCCGCAGTACTACCGCATCCGCAACCACCTGGTCGATTTCCTGGTGGCGCGCAGCAAAGACCTGTCGCATGGCCGCGCGCCGGCGCAGCCTCTGGTCGTCAGCCCCGGCCTGGACCCGGAGCCCGAGCCCGACCCCGCCATGCCAGCCACCGCCAAGGTCGTGCCGTTGCGGCACGTTGCCTGAACTTCGCCCCCACTTCCAGCCCCTGAGGAGAACACCATGAGCCGCATTGACGTCACCGAGAAGATCATCACCGCCAAGGTCAGCAAGGGCATCAAGTGGGCCGACGTGGCCACGCAAGTGGGCCTGAGCAAGGAATGGGTGACCGCCGCCTGCCTGGGCCAGATGACGCTGACCGAGCAGCAGGCCGGCGTGGTGGCCGAGATCTTCGGCCTCACCGCCGAAGAGAAGAAGTGGCTGATGGTCGTGCCCTACAAGGGCAGCCTGCCCACCAGCGTGCCCACCGACCCGCTGATCTACCGCTTCTACGAACTCGTCAGCGTGTACGGCACTACCTTCAAGGAATTGATCCACGAAGAGTTCGGCGACGGGATCATGTCGGCCATCGACTTCAAGATGGACCTGCAGCGTGAACCGAACGCCGCCGGCGACCGCGTGGCCATCACGATGAGCGGCAAGTTCCTGCCGTACAAGACCTACTAACTGATAGGCCGGACGCTGCGCGCCGGCCTATCTCGCCGCGTTCGAGCTGACACGGCTGACGCCGTGCAGCTCAACTTGGCGGGGCGGTTGGCGCGTGGCATTGCTTTTCTCAATCATTTGGAGCTCCCGTGAAAGACACTCACCTTTTGTCGCGCCGGCGCGCGGCACTGAAGATAGGCACGGCAGGCCTTGCCGGCGCCGCACTGGCCGCGCCCGCCGTCGTGCACGCGCAGCAGACCTACCGCTGGCGCATGACCACCACCTGGCCCGCCGGCTTGCCGTTCTACCAAGTCGGCCCGGGCAGTGCGCAGGCCTTCGCCGAGCGCTGCGACAAGATGTCAGGTGGCCGCATCAAGATCCAGATCTTCGCCGCCGGCGAACTGCTGCCGGCCTTCGAAGGCTTCGACGCGGTGTCCAGCGGCACGGTCGAGTTGAACCACGGTGTGTCTTACTTCTGGTCGGGCAAGACCTTCGCGGCGCAGTACTTCGCCACCGTGCCCTTCGGCATGAGCTTCCTGGGCCACTACGCCTGGCTGCAGTTCGGTGGCGGCAACGCGCTTTGGGAAGAGGTCTACAAGCCGCTAAACGTGATGCCCTTTGCCGCCGGCTGCAGCGGTGTGCAGATGACGGGCTGGTTCAAGAAGGAAATCAAGAGCCTGGCCGACCTGAAGGGCCTGAAGATGCGCATCCCTGGCCTGGCCGGCCGCATCTACGCGGCGCAAGGCGTGGAAGTGCGCCAGCTGCCGGGCGGCGAGATCTTCCCGGCGCTGGAGCGCGGCGTCATCGACGCGGCGGAATTCGTCGGCCCCTTCCTCGATGCCCGCCTGGGCCTGCAGAACGCCGCCAAGAACTACTACGGCAGCGGCTGGCACGAGCCCAGCACCGTGAGCGAGATCGTCATGCAGCGCAAGATCTGGGACGCCCTGCCGGCCGACCTGAAGGAGATCGTCCGCGCCGCCGCCGACGCCACCAACCAGGAAGGCCTGTGCCTGCTGGAAGCGCGCAACGCCGATGCGCTGGACCAGCTCGTCAACCGCGACAAGGTGGTGGTGCGCGAACTGCCGGCCGACGTGGTGACGGCGCTGCGCAAGACCACGGGTGAGGTGTTGAACGAAGCCGCGGCCAAGGACGCGATGACGCGCAAGGTGCACGACTCCTTCTTCACCTTCAAGAAGAAGCACGACCGTTGGTCGGAGATCAGCGAAGAGACCTTCCTGTCCAAGTCGCGGGGATGACGGCGCCCGCGCTGCGCCTGGTGGACGCGGCCGATGCGGTGATCGACCGCATCGGCCGCCTGACGGCCTGGCTGACGCTGGCGATGGTGCTGCTGATCAGCGGCAACACGCTGGCGCGCTATTTCTTCAACGCCAGCACGGTGTGGCTGCAGGAACTGGAATGGCACCTGATGGCCGTGGTGGCGCTTTGGGGCATCTCCAGCATGCAGCTGCGCGGTTCGCAGGTGCGGGTTGACCTGTTCTACCAGCACTACAGCGCGCGCACCAAGCTGTGGATCGAGTTCCTCACGGCCCTGCTGGTGATGCTGCCGTTCTCGGTCTTCGTCTGTTACCTGGGCTGGAAGTTCACGGCCCATTCCTGGTCGCTGGCCGAGATCTCGCCCGACCCCGGCGGCCTGCCCTGGCGCTGGGCCGTCAAGTCGCTGGTGGTCTCGGGCTACGCGCTGCTGGCCGTGGTGGCGGTGACGACCGTGGTGCGCACCGGCGCGCAGCTCGCGGGCGCGAAACCGGCATCTGAAGCAGGGCCCGGCGATGGGCACTGAACTGCTGGCCCTGGCCATGCTGGTGGCTTTCGTGGGTGTGCTGCTGGTGGGTGTGCCGGTGGCTTACGCCGCGGCCGCCACGGGCATCGTCTTCGGCTTCATCGGCTTCGGCGACAGCCTGTTCAACCTGCTGCCGGCGCGCATCTACGGCGTGGCCACCGATCAGTCCTTGCTGGCGCTGCCGATGTTCGTCTTCATGGGCGTGATGCTGGAAAAGTCGCGCCTGGGGCAGGACATGCTGGAAGTCATCGGCCACATCGCCGGCCGCGTGCCCGGCGGCATGGGCGTGGGCATCATCGTCTTCGGCGTGATCATGGGCGCCACCACCGGCATCGTCGGTGCCACCATCGTGCTGCTGGGCGTGATCGCGCTGCCCACGCTGCTGAAATACAAGTACGACCACGCGCTGGCCGCCGGCACCATCTGCGCCAGCGGCACGCTGGGGCAGATCATTCCGCCTTCACTGGTGCTGTTGCTGCTGGCCGAGATCATGAACGAATCGGTGGGCACGCTGTTCGCCGCCGCCCTGGTGCCAGGGCTGATGCTGGCCGGCCTGTATATCGCCTACATCCTGGTCTACGCCTGGCGCCACCCGGACAAGGCGCCGCCAATCCCGGCCGCCGAACGCGATGCGCTGTCGCGCGGGCAGCTGGTGGTGCGCCTCATCAAGGGCGTGATGCCGGCGCTGCTGCTGGTGGTGGCGGTGCTGGGTTCGATCATGGGTGGCGTGGCCGCCCCCACCGAAGCTGCGGCCATTGGGGCGCTGGGCGGGCTCTTGATCGTGGCGCTCAGCGGCAAGCTCACGGTGGGTGTGCTGCGCGAGACCTGCCGAGACACGCTGAACACCAGCGTGATGATTTTCTTCGTCATCATGACGGCGCAGGCCTTCAGCCTGGCCTTCCGCGGCCTGGGCGGTGAACGCCTGATCCAGGACCTGTTTGCGCTGATCCCCGGCGGCACCACCACCGACATCCTGTTCTTCATGGGCGTGCTGTTCGTGGCCGGCGTGCTGCTGGAGTGGGCCGAGATCAGCTACATCGTGCTGCCGCTCTTCCTGCCCTACTTTGCGGCGCAAGGGGTGGACATGGTCTGGCTGGCGGCGCTGATCTGCATCAACATGCAGACCAGCTTCCTGACCCCGCCGGTAGGCTGGAGCCTGTTCTTCTTCCGCGGCGTGGCGCCGGCCGTGGTGCAGACGCGCGAGATCTACCGCGGCGTCTGGCCTTTCATCTACATCCAGCTGGCGGCGGTGGTCATCGTGCTGGTGTTCCCGGCGATCGCCACCTGGCTGCCCACGGCCATGGGCTGGATGAACAAGTAGGCTGGCGCGGCGTCATCGGCCCGGCGCCGCCGCCCGATAAGGCGGTGTTTCGGCCCCCTGTTCGCCCTGTCGCCGGGCCCCCGCGTGCCTAGCATGCCGAGGGTACGGACGCATCGTGCGCCGCCCGCCGTAGCCCCCGCCGCCACATGAGCACCGCCACCGTCGCCAAACCGCTTTCCCCGCCCCTGGGCGAGCTCAGCCTGCCCGCGCTGATGGAACAGGCCGGCGCCCTGCAGGCGGCCGGCCAGCCGGCGGCGGCGGCGCAGCTGTACGGGCGCTGGGTGGCGGAATCGACATCGCCACTGCGCCACATGGCCTGCTTCAACTGGGGCACGGCGCTGTCAGCCGCTGGCCAGCAGGCCGAAGCCGAAGCCGCCTACCGCCGCGCGCTGGAATTCGCCCCTGGCTTCGCCCCGGCCTTGCTGAACCTGGGCCACCTGCAGGAACGCCGTGGCGAAACTGACGCCGCCCTGGCCACCTGGGCCCAGGTGGCCGACGCTCAACCCGCCGCGGCCCTGGACCACCGCCTGCACGCGCTGAACAACAGCGCGCGGTTGCTGGAAACCGCGCGCCGCTACCCCGAAGCCGAAGCCCTGATGCGGCGCAGCCTGGAAACCAAGGCCGCCCAGCCCGACGTGGTGCAGCACTACGTGCACATCCGCCAGAAGCAATGCGCCTGGCCGCACGACCTGCCCGTGGGCGATGTCACGCCCCACCAGTTCCTGATGGGCACGTCGCTGCTGGCGATGATGGGCCTGTCCGACGACCCGGCACTGCAGCTCATCAGCGCCCAGCGCTTCGTGCATGAACGCGTGCCCAAGCCGCCGGCCGGCCCGCCGCTGCATGCGCAGGTGCCGGCGCGGCCCGAGGGGGCAGACACGCGCATCCGCATCGGCTACCTCAGCGGCGACCTGCACACCCACGCCGTGGGCCTGCTGACGGCCGAACTGTTCGAACTGCACGACCGCCAGCGCTTCGAAGTCTGGGCCTTCGACTGGACGCCCGAATCGCAGCAGCCGCAGCGCCAGCGCATCCTGAAGGCCATCGACCAGCATGTGCGCCTGGCCGGGGTGGACGACGCCACCGCGGCGCGGCTCATCGCCCAGGCCGGCATCGACGTGCTGGTGGACCTGCAGGGCCTGACCAGCGGCGCGCGCCCGGCCATCCTGGGCTTTCGGGCAGCGCCGGTGCAGGTCAGCTACCTGGGCCTGCCCGGCACCAGTGCGCTGCCGGGGGTGGACTGGATGCTGGCCGACCGCTTCGTGATGCCGCCCGAACTGCTGCCCTTCTGTTCGGAAAAGCCCATCTACCTGCCGCACTGCTACCAGGTCAGCGACCGCCAGCGCGTGGTGGGCGCGCCGCCACAGCGCAGCCAGTACGGCCTGCCCGAAGGGGCCTTCGTCTACTGCAGCTTCAACAACAACCACAAGTTCACGGCCGAGATGTTCTCGGCCTGGTTGCGCATCCTGCGCGCCGTGCCCGGCAGCGTGCTGTGGCTGCTGGCCGACAACGACACGGCACGCGCCAACATGCTGGCCGCCGCCGCGGCCGCGGGCGTGGCGGCCGAACGGCTGGTGTTCGCCCCGCGCGTGGCGCCAGCCGACTACCTGGCCCGCTTCCCGCTGGCCGACCTGGTGCTGGACACCTTCCCCTACAACGCCGGCACCACCGCCAGCGACGCACTGTGGATGGGCACGCCCATCCTCACGCGCGCCGGGCGCACCTACATCAGCCGCATGGCCGGCAGCCTGCTGCACGCGGTGGGCTTGCCCGACCTCGTCACCGACAGCCTTTCCGAATACGAACGCCTGGCCATCACCCTGGGCTGCACGCCGGCGCGGGTGGCCTCGTGCAAACGCTACCTGGCTGAACACGCACGCAGCAGCCCGCTGTTCGATGTGCCGCAGATCGTGCGCGACATCGAAGCCGCTTTCGAAGACCTGGCGCTCAAGGCGCGTGCGGCTCGGGCGGCCCGCTGACGAAGGCGCATGAACGACCCTGCCGTGCCCACCCCCGCGCCCGACGCCATGCCCCCCGGCTGGGATGTGGACAACGACGCGCTGGCGCACGCCATCAGCTGGCTGACGCGCCACCATGGCCGCGAGCGCACGCCGGAATCGCTGCTATCTGGCCTGGCTTCGCCCACCCCGGGCGGCAGCGCCACCGGCCCCACCCGCCTGGCGCCCGACCAGGCCCTGCAGGCCCTGCGCCAGGCCGGCTACAGCGCCGGCCTGGTACAGCGCCCGCTGGCCGAATTGCACACCTTGCTGCTACCGGCGGTGCTGTTGCTGAAGGAAGGCGATGCCTGCATCGTCGTGGCCCGGCATGCCGCCGACGCGCGGCGCTATGACATCGTCATGCCCGGGCGCGAACACCACGCCTGCACCGCCAGCGAAGACGAGCTGACGCCCGAATACACCGGCCTGGCCCTGGTGGCCACGCCCATCCCCACGCCAGCCACCGGCCAGGGGCAGGACGCGGCCGAGCTGCGCGACCCCGGCAGCCACTGGCTCTGGGGCACGCTGCGCCGCTTCGTGCCCTACTACCGCGGCGCGCTGCTGGCGGCCTTCCTGTCGAACATGCTGACGCTGGTGACGGGGCTGGCCACCTCGGTCATCTTCGACAAGGTCATCCCGCACCAGGCTTTCGTCACGCTGGCCGCGGTGGCCACGGCCAGTGCGCTGGCCCTGGTGCTGGACCTAGTGGCGCGCCAGCTGCGCGCCTACCTGATCGACATGGCCGGCCGCAAGGCCGACCTGATCGTCGGCGCCACGCTGTTCCGGCAGACGCTGGGCATCCGCATGGAACACCGGCCCACGTCCAGTGGCGCCTATGCCCACCACCTGGCGCAGGTGGAACAGGTGCGGGAATTCTTTGCCTCGGCCACGCTGTCGGCGCTGTCGGACCTGCCCTTCATCCTGGTGTTCGTGGCCATGACCTTCGTCATCGCCGGGCCGCTGGGCTGGGTGCTGGTGATCGCGATCCCGCTGCTGCTGCTGATGTCGGTGCTGATCCAGGGCAGCCTGCGCCGCGCCATGAACAGCCACCAGGCCGAACTGGCCGACCTGCACGGCGTGCTGGTGGAAGCCGTGGACGGGCTGGAAGACCTGAAGGCCGCGGGCGCGCAGGGCCGCTTCCTGCGGCGCTACGAGGCGTCCACCGCCGCCGCGGCCGAAGCGATGCTGCGTTCGCGCAAGATCAGCGCGCTGACGATGAACATTTCCGTCGTGTCGCAGCAGCTCATCACCATCGTGATGCTGATTGCGGGCGTGTTCCTGATCGCCGACAAGCAGCTCACAGCCGGGGCGCTGGTGGCCGCGGTGATGTTCGCTTCCCGCGCCGTGGCTCCGCTGGCCAGCGTGGTGCAGCTGGCCACGCGCTACCAGGGCGCACGCGCCGCCATGCGCGCACTGGACCACGTGATGCAGCAGCCGCTGGACCGGGAACCCGGCAAGACCTACGTGCCGCGGCGTGATTTGAGCGGCGCGCTGGGCCTGGTGGACGCATCGTTCAGCTACCCCAGCCAGGCCATCGCCGGCAGTGGGGCGACGCAGGCCACGCCCGGCGGCGGGCCGCGCGTGCTGAAGAACGTCACGCTGCGCTTTGCCGCCGGTGAACGCGTGGCCATCCTGGGGCGCATCGGTTCGGGCAAGAGCACCATCCTGCGCCTGCTGGCGGGCCTGTACCTGCCCAGCGAAGGCATGGTGGAAGCCGACGGCATGGACCTGCGCCAGATCGACCCGGCCGACTACCGCGCGCGTGTGGGCTTCGTCAGCCAGGACCCGCGCCTGTTCAGCGGTACGCTGCGCGACAACGTGCTGCTGGACCGCGCCGGCGCGGACGCCGGCCGCCTGGCCGAAGTGGCGCGCCTGACAGGCCTGGACCGCCTGGTGACCAGCCACCCGCAGGGCTGGGAATTGCCGGTGGGCGAAGCCGGCAGCCTGCTGTCCGGCGGCCAGCGCCAGCTGGTGGCGCTGGCGCGCTGCCTGGTGATGAAGCCCCAGGTGCTGCTGATGGACGAGCCCACCAGTTCGATGGACGCGCAGAGCGAAGTCGCCTTCCTGCGCCAGCTGAAGACGGCCTGCGGTGACTGCACCCTGATCGTGGTCACGCACCGCCCGGCGGTGCTGGAACTGGTGAACCGCATCGTGGTGGTGGACGCTGGCCGGCTGGTGATGGACGGGCCCAAGATGCAGGTGCTGGCTGCGCTGTCCGGTGCCGCCAAGCCCCCGGGTGCCGCGCCAGCCACGAACGTGGTGCAGCACCCCAGCATGCAGCCGCAGGAACGGCAGGCTGCGCTGTGAAGATCTTCGGCCGTGGCTCGCGCAGGCCCGAGCTGCAGCGCAGCGACGTGCCCTTCATCAGCGCCGTGGGCGGCGCGCAGGTGGTGGAAGCCGCGCCCGCGGCCATGTATGCGGTCTACCTGATGCTGCTGGTGCTGTTGCTGGCCATCGGCTGGGCGGCGGTGACTCAGGTGGACATCGTCACCCGCGCCAGCGGCCGCGTGGTGCCCGACGGGCGTGAACAGGTCATCGCCAGCCTGGAAGGCGGCATCCTGCGCCAGGTGATGGTGCGCGAAGGGCAGCAGGTCAGCCCCGGCCAGCCCCTGGCCGTGCTGGACCCCACGCGCTTCGAAGCCCAACAGGCCGAAGGCCAGGCCAAGCGCCTGGCGCTGAAGGCCGCGGTGGCGCGGCTGCAGGCCGAAGCCGGCGGCAAGGCGCTGGCTTTCCCGCCCGAGGTGCTGGCGGCCAGGGCCATCGTGCAGGGCGAAACCGAAAGCTATGAAGCCCGGCTGCGCGGGGTGGAAGAAGCCGTGGCCAGCACGCGTCGCAGCGTGGGCCTGGTGCAGCGAGAACTGGTCGTGGCCGAGACCATGTCGGCCAAGGGCCTGATGAGCGAAGTCGAGGTCATGCGCCTGCGCCGCCAGGTCAATGACCTGAACCTGCAGGCGCAGGAACGCGTGAACCGCTTCCGTCAGGACGCGGCCAGCGAACTGGTGCGCGTGCGCACCGAACTGGCCCTGCTGGAAGAGCAGCTGGTGGTGCGCGACGACATGCTCAGGCGCACCACGCTCACATCGCCGGTGCGCGGCGTGGTCAAGCAGATCCGCAGCAACACCATCGGCGGCGTGGTGGCCCCGGGCGCGCCGGTGATGGAACTGCTACCCCTGGGCCCGCGCGTGCTGGTAGAAGCGCGCGTGAAGCCGGCCGACATCGGCTTCGTGCGCGTGGGGCAGGTGGTGGAGATCAAGCTGTCGGCCTACGAATACACGGTCTACGGCGGCCTGAAGGGCAAGGTCTACTCCATCAGCCCCGACGCCCTGGGCGACACCGACCAGGCCGCCACTTCCGAGGGCACTTACTACCGCGCCATGGTGCAGGCCGACGGCGCCACCCTGCAGGCGGGTGGCAAAGCGCTGCCCGTGCTGCCGGGCATGACCGGGCAGGTGGAAATCCGCACCGGCCAGCGGTCGGTGCTGGGCTTCATGCTGCGGCCGATGCTGAAGAGCCAGGAAGCGTTCAGGGAGCGTTAACGCCCCCTCAACCGGGTTGCCGCGAGGTGCCGCGCCGGGCCGGGCTGGTGCATGCCCCGTAGACTTGGTGCACCAGGCTGCAGGCCGGCGCTGCAAGGCGTGCTTGTGCCGCATGGAAGGGGGTCTTGGCAATGGCGGGGCAGACGGCGCGCGGGGGCAAGGATGGCGGCAAGGGCCGGTGGACAGGGCAGGCCGCGGGCCGCGTGACGCTGGAAATGGTGGCCGAAGCCGCGGGTGTGTCGGCGGCTTCGGTGTCGCGCATCCTGAACGGCACGGCCATCGTCAGCGCCGACAAGCGCGCCGCGGTCGACGCTGCCATCGCCCGCCTGGGCTACGTGCCCAACCCGGTGGCGCGCGGCCTGGCGGGCGGGCGCACGCTGAGCATCGGCGTCGTCACCCAGGCCATCGACAGCCCGTTTTACGGCAGCGCCTTGCGCGGCATCGAAGAAGCCCTGACGCCGGCCGGCTACAGCGCGCTGTTCGTCAGCGGGCAGTGGTCGGCCGCGCAGGAAGCGCGCTGCATCGACGCGCTGCGCTCGCGCCGGGTGGACGGCATGATCGTGCTCACCGGCCGGCTGAGCGACGCGGCGCTCAGCACCATGGCGCAGGAACTGCCGGTGGTGGTGACGGGCCGCAGCCTGCGCGCCCCGGGCCTGGTGGCGCTGGACTACGACAACGAAGAAGGCGCGCGCCTGGCCACGCAGCACTTGCTGGCCCTGGGGCACCGCCGCATTGCCTTCATCTGCGGCGACCTGAAGCACCCCGACGGCAAGCAGCGCCTGCGGGGCTACCGCAAGGCGCTGGCGGCGGCCAGGGTGCCAGCGGTGCCGGCGCTGGAACTGGCAGGCGACTTCACCGAAGCCAGCGGCCTGGCCGCCATCGAGCGCCTGACCGACAGTGGCACGCCCTTCACGGCCGTGTTCGCGTCGAACGACCAGATGGCCTTCGGTGCTCGCCTGGGCTTGCACCGGCGTGGGCTGCGCGTGCCGGAAGATGTCTCGCTGGTGGGCTTCGACGACCTGGCCACGGCGGTCTATTCCACGCCGCCGCTGACCACCGTGCACCACCCCGTGCACGAGCTCGGCCGCCTGGCCGCGCAGGCCATGCTGCAGCTGCTGGCGGGTGCCGAACCCGCGCCCGTGCTGCCGCCGCCGCACCTGATCCTGCGCGAAAGCACCCGGCCTCCGGCCTAACCCCGGCCTGACCCCGGCTTTATCCCCGGTTGACAGCCGACAGGGCTGCAAGCACACTCGCCACGACTTTTGAAAGCGCTTTCAAAACGCTGGCAAAAGTGCCTGGGCAGGCCCACAGGCAGGCGGCGCAGGGCGGCAAGCCCGGCCATGGTCTGGAAGGTGCTTGCGCCGTTCAACAGGCTCGCCGTGCAGCCGCGCGGCCAGCACTGCCGCCCACCGTCGCCCATGAACTCACCCGTCCCCCTGCATCCCCAGCACCCGTTTCCGCCAGATTTCGTCTGGGGGGTGGCCACCAGCGCCTTCCAGATCGAAGGCGCAGCGCAGGCCGACGGCAGGGGCGAATCGATCTGGGACCGCTTCTGCCGCCAGCCCGGCGCGATCGCCGACGGGTCCAACGGCGACCTGGCCTGCGACCACTACCACCGGCTGGAATCCGACCTGGACCTGATCGCCGGCCTGGGCGTGGACGCCTATCGCTTTTCGATGAGCTGGCCGCGCGTGCAGCCCAGCGGCAGCGGCCCCGTGAACGAAGCCGGTATGGCCTTCTACGAACGGCTGGTGGACGGGCTGATCCGCCGCGGCATCAAGCCCTACCTCACGCTGAACCACTGGGACCTGCCGCAGGCGCTGCAGGACCAGGGCGGCTGGGCGGCGCGCGAGACCGTGCACCGCTTCGTCGACTACGCCCGGCTGGCAGCAGCGCGTCTGGGCCACCGCGTGGTCAGCATCACCACCCACAACGAACCCTGGGTGATGGCGGTGCTGGGCCATGAACACGGCATCTTCGCGCCCGGCCAGCGCCACCGCGGTACCGCCATGCAGGTGGCGCACCACCTGCTGTTGAGCCACGGCCTGGCGCTGCAGGCCCTGCGCGCCGACGGCTGCCCGGCGCGGCTGGGCATCGTGCTGAACCTGTCGCCCATCGGCCCGGCCACCAGCAGCCCTGAAGACGCGGCCGCCGCGCGCCTGGAAGACGGCCGTTCGGTGCGCTGGTACATGGACCCGCTGTTCAAGGGCCAGTACCCCGAAGACGTGTGGCAGCACCTGGGCAGCGACGCCCCGCAGGTGCAGCCCGGCGACATGGACATCATCGCCACGCCCATGGACTTCCTCGGCGTCAATTACTACACCCGCGGCGTGGTCAGCGCCAGCGGCGCCTGGAACGTGCACCAGGGCGGCAAGCCGCTGACGGACATGGGCTGGGAAATCGTGCCCGAAGGCCTGACCGAACTGCTGCTGCGCATGCACCGCGACTGGCAGCTGCCGCCGCTGTACGTGAAGGAGAACGGCGCTGCCTTCCAGGACACCCTGGTGCAGACCGACGCCGGCCCGCGCGTGCACGACCAGGAACGCACCGACTACATCGCCAGCCACATCGCCGCGGTGGGCGACGCGCTGGCCCAGGGCGTGCCCATGGTGGGCTACATGGTCTGGAGCCTGATGGACAACTTCGAATGGGCATCGGGCTACGCCAAGCGCTTCGGCATCGTGCACGTGGACTACGCCACGCTGCAGCGCACACCCAAGGACAGCTACCTCTGGTACCGCGACTTCCTGCAGGCCCAGCACGCCCAGCGCGCACCGGTGGCCGCGGCCGCGGCCTGATCTGCGATCCGCCAGCCCCGGGCCGCAGGCCCGCCTTGCCACCGTCACCCCACCGCCAACCCATGAACGCACACCAACGCCCTGGCTGGACCCTGGTCTGGCAAGACGAGTTCGAAGGCAGCGCCATCGACCGCAGCAAATGGGACTTCGACCTCGGCAACGGTTTCTACGACTACCGCGTGCACCAGTGGGTGCCGGGCTGGGGCAACGAGGAACTGCAGTACTACACCGGCGACCCCGAAAACGTGCAGCTGCGCGACAGCTGCCTGTTCATCCGCGCCGTGAAGGCGCCGCTGCATGGCTGCGGCTACACGTCGGCGCGGCTGAAGACCAAGGCACGCGACGGCCGGGTGCTGTTCAGCAAGCTGTACGGCCGCGTGGAAGTGCGCGCGCGCGTGCCCTGGGGCAAGGGCCTGTGGCCGGCGATCTGGATGCTGCCGGTGGACGACCATTACGGCGGCTGGGCCGCCAGCGGCGAGATCGACCTGATGGAAATCGTGGGCGAGGAACCGCATGAAGTGCTGAACAGCCTGCACTTCGGTTCGTCCTATCCCCGGCGCTCGCTCATCACCACCACGCACCGGCTGCCAGGCGGCAGCCAGGTGTCGGACTGGCACACCTACGCCGTGGAATGGGAACCGGGCGAGATCCGCTTCTTCGTCGACGAAGTGCAGACCTGCACCTACCGCCACTGGTGGAGCAGCAGCCGGCTCGAAGGCGGGCAGGGCGTGGAAGCGGCATCGGAAGCCGATCTGAACCCGTGGCCGGCACCTTTCGACCAGCCCTTCTACCTGCTGATGAACGTGGCCGTGGGCGGCAACTTCCCAGGCCACCCGAACCCGCAGACACCCTTCCCGGCCGAGTTGGTAGTGGACTACGTGCGCGTCTACGACAGACAGGGCGGCTATGGCCCCGCCGCCGCGCGCGGCCCGGGCGTGATGCCCTGGGAGCCTGGCCACGTGGCCGAGCGCCGGCTGTAGAGGCCCGGCCTACTAGCCATAAGGCCATAAGGCCATCAAGCCCAACGACAAGAACATCCCGCGGAGACAAGCCCATGAGCCGACCCCACCCCACCCCGCCCGGCAACGAGCGCGGCAGCGGCAGCACGTTTCAGCCAGGTGTGCAGCCCGTCACCGCACCCCCGCCGGCCCTGCCGCCGGCCGAGCGCGCGCGCCTGGACGAAGCCTTCCGCGCCACCCTGGCGCGCGGCGTGCACGGCCTGTGCTTTAGCCCGTATCTGGAAGGCCAGCAGCCGGGTTCTCAGGTCAGCGCCGCACAGATCCGCGAACGGCTGGCCATCGTGCAGCCGCACGCGCACTGGGTGCGCAGCTTTTCCTGCACCGACGGCCATGAACAGACGCCCGCCATCGCCCACGCGCTGGGCCTGAAGACGCTGGTGGGCGCCTGGCTGGGCACCGACGCCGAGATCAACGAACGCGAACTGCAAGGCGTCATCGCCGTGGCCAAAGCCGGCCATGCCGACATCGTGGCCGTGGGCAACGAAGTGCTGCTGCGCGAAGACCTGGGCGAAGACGAACTGATCGCCTGCATCGAACGCGTGAAGCAGGCGCTGCCGGGCGTGCCGGTGGGCTATGTCGACGCCTACTTCCTGTTCGAAAAGCACCCGCGCGTGACCGCAGCCTGCGATGTGGTGATGACGAACTGCTACCCCTTCTGGGAAGGCTGCCCGCGCGACCAGGCGCTGCCCTACATGCAGCGCATGCTGGCCAAGACCCGCGCCGCCGCCCCCGGCAAGCGCGTGCTGATCAGCGAAACCGGCTGGCCTGACCAGGGCAGCGCTTTCCACGCCGCCGTGCCCGGCCACGAGGCGGCCATGCAGTACTTCGTCGACACCGCCGCCTGGGCCGAAAGCGAAGGCATCGAGTGGTTCCACTTCGCAGCCTTCGACGAGGCCTGGAAAGTGGGCGCAGAAGGCGACGTGGGCGCCTTCTGGGGGTTGTGGGACAAGGACGCGAAGCTGAAGTTCGGCTGATCTTCAGCCGGATGCCCGGGGCCTGGGCGGCAGCTGATGGCCCAGAGCAGCCCAGCCTGGCCCCGTAGGCCAGTTCGCCCTTGCATCAAGCCCCGTACTTCGGGCGCTCGTCCTTGTCCCACAGGCCCCACTGCGTGCCGACTTCGCCTTCTTGCCGCAGCTTCCAGGGCTCGTCGAAGGACGAGAAGTAGAAGAGCTTGATGCCTTCACGCCGTGCCCATTGCTGCACATCGATGAAGTAGCGCATGGCGTTTTCCGCCGATGGCACGGCATCGCCCACGGCCTGGCCGCTGCCGGGCCAGCCGGTTTCGGCGACCATCACGCGCTTGTCGCCGCCGGCAGCCTGCACCAGGGCGTGCATGCGGCGCAGGTAGTGCGCGGCCCAGCCGATGTCGGCGCCTTCCCAGAAGGGGTAGCAGTTGGGCAGCAGCACGTCACAGGCCGCCGTGAGCGCCGGACGTTCCAGGAACAGGTAATAGGCGTCCACGCAGCTCACGGGCACGTCGGCCGGCACGGCCGCGCGCACGCGTTGGATGTAGGCCAGCAGTTCGGTTTCCGGCAGTTCACCGCGCAGCAGCACTTCGTTGCCGACCACGGCGATGTTCACCAGCCCGGCCTGGGCCAGCTGGATCAGGCCCTGGATTTCGCGTTCGTTTCGTTCACGGTCGGCGCCAATCCATGCGCCGACCATCGTCTTCAGGCCGTGCTCGCGGGCGATGGCGGGTATCTGTTCATGGCCTTCGGTGCAGGCGAAGGACCGCACCC
Organism: Rubrivivax sp.; assembly: GCA_027485165.1. Lineage (GTDB taxonomy): Bacteria > Pseudomonadota > Gammaproteobacteria > Burkholderiales > Burkholderiaceae_C > Rubrivivax. Next base: position 151,312 of record JAIXRN010000056.1, on the reverse strand, counting down.
AGCGCGTGTGCGGCGCGATCACCGCGATACGGCGGCGCACTTGGTCTGCAGCAATCGTGTCGCCCGCCCCCTGGCCCTGCGCATAGGCGCTGAAGCACAGACCGTAGAGGCCGGCGGCGCGCAGTTCAGTGAAGCGGGTGGCAATCTCGGCGTGTGTCTGCCCGGCCAGGGGCGACCGCTCCTGGGACGCCAGTTCCAGACCATGGTCGGCCAGCCAGGTGCGCGCGCCAGAGCCGCGAGATGCCGCTGCGGCAGCGTGCTGCCGGCGCCGTTCCAGTTCGCCTGCCACTTCCACGGCGCGGGCCTCGTCCAGGTCGTAGTCGCGCATCACCCACAGGGCCAGCAGGGTACCGACGATCGGTACGCCGGAATAGAACAGGCGCAGTCCGTCCACCGCGCCGTCGGGCTGCATCGGTGCGCCGGGCGTGAAGGCGACGAAGGCCATGATCGCGCCGCTCAGCAGGCCCGCCACAGCAAAGCCCAGCTTCACCATCCACCAGTAGATGGCACCGAACACGCCTTCGCGCCGCTTGCCGGTGGCCAGTTCGTCCAGGTCGCAGACATCGGCCGTCATCGACATCATCAGCGTGAACAGCCCGCCGATGCCGAAGCTGAAGAAGGGCAGGGCGAGCATGAACATCCAGGGCTTGCTGGGCACCATCAGGAACCACAGCAACACATAGCCGATGAGCGATATGCCCTGCGACACCATGAAAGCTTTTTTCTTGCCCACCTTCCCGGACATCCAGGCCACGGTGGGAATCACGGCGAAGGTGGTGATGAGTGCGCCGACGCTGCCAAACAGCGTCGGCCAGATGCCGGCTGCCGCCGTGTTGCCGTTGAACAGGTGGTAGACGACGATGAAGAACGAGAACGACGCCACCGTGTTGAAGGCGTTGAAGATCAGGAAGGTGCTGAAGCACAGCTTGCGAAAGGGCGCGCAGGCAAAGGCTTCCTTGAAGCCGGCCAGCAGTTCCTTCACGCCGGCGCCCACGTTGGCCAGCGTCAGCGGTACCAGGTGGGTGTCGTTCAGCGTCGACCGGCTGGGAATGAAGAGCGCGGGCACCATCGCCAGCAGCATGCAGGCCACGCCCACCCAGACCGACAGGCTGCGCGCGGCCGTGTCGGCGTTGGGAAACCAGGCCGGGTCGTACATCACCACCCAGAACCAGGGCGCGATGACCCAGGCCCACTGACCGATCCACTGCGCCACCGCCATGATGCTGGTGCGTTCGTGGAAGTCGTCGCTCATCTCGTAGCCCATGGCCACGTAGGGGATGCTGAAGACCGTCAGGCCGGTGAAGAACACCAGCGACCAGATCAGGAAGTAGAAGAAGTTGTAAGTCAGCCCGTCGGCCCGGTGCAGCTGCCACATGGCCATGAAGGACACACCCAGCATGATGGCGCCGACGAACACGTACTGCCGCCGCCGCCCCCAGCGCGAGCGCGTGTTGTCCGATACGAAACCCATGATCGGGTCCAGCACGGCGTCGTAGGCGCGGGGCAGGAAGAACAGGATGCCCCACATCCAGGTGGGGAAGCCCATGTCCTGCACCAGCACCACCATGAAGATGCCCAGCACGGCCGGGAACATCTGGTTGGCCAGCATGCCCAGACCGAAGGCCACCTTGTGGCCGAACGGGACCTTGTGGCTAGCGCTCATAACGGGCCCTTCATGCGGCGGGCCGCGTATAGGTGGCCATGGCATGCGCCGGCAGGTCGGCCGCATGGGCCACGCCGTCGATGGCCAGGGAAAAGGCCAGGTCGTGGTCGCTGCGGTTCAGCACCACCACGGCCAGGCTGCCGTCGGGGTTGGCGAAAGCCGTGCATTCCAGCGCTTCGCGCGTGGCGGCGCACAGCACGCGCTGCGCGCCCGGCTGGGCATAGCGCGTGAAGTGGCCCAGTGCGGCGTAGGAGCTCTGCGCGTGCAGGCCGTCTTCAGCGGGTACGGCCAGGAAGGGCGCGCTGCAGAAATTGCCCACGTGGTTGGGCCCGCCCTGTTCGTCCAGCAGCAGGTTCCAGTCGATCCAGCCCACGGTCCAGCGGTTCAGGTCGTTGATCATCGACCGCGCGTATCGCTCGGCCAGTTCCCAGCGCCCCCAGTGCGGGCCGCCTTCCTGGCAGCCTTCCGTGAACAGCAGCTGCTTGTCGGGCCAGGCGTCGTGCACCAGCTGCACGTGGTCGAAGTGGTCTTCCATGTACCAGTGGAAGCCGGTGCCCCAGATGTACTTGGCAGCCTCGGCGTCGCCATAGATGACGCTGGCGCGTTCCACCATCGCGTCGCGGTTGTGGTCCCACACCACCACGCGCACATGGGCCAGCCCGGCGGCATGCAGCGCAGGGCCCAGGTGGTCGCGCACGAAGTCGCGTTCTTCTTCGGCGGTGTACAAGCAGCTGTCCCAACGCTGGCGGGCCTCGGGTTCGTTCTGCACGGAAACCCCCCAGATCGGCACGCCGGCAGCCTCATAGGCCCGGATGAAGTGCACGAAGCACTGCGCCCAGGCGGCGCGGTATTCGGGCTTCAGGCGGCCGCCGTCGTTCATGCGCCCGCTGTCCTTCATCCAGCCCGGCGGGCTCCAGGGCGACACCAGCAGCTTGATCTGCCGCCCCGCGCTGGCGGCCACGCGCTGCGCGGCCTGGATCATCGGCAGCAGGGCCTGGTGGTCGCGGGCGATGCTGAAGCTCCGCAGTGCGGTGTCGCCGGGTTCGTCCACATGGGCGTAGTTGCCCAGCGCGAAGTCGCAGCTGTTCATGTGCACGCGGCACAAGGTGTAGCCGTGGCCCTGCGCCGGGCAGAAGTAGGCCTGCAGCAGGGCGTCGCGCTGGGCGGCCGACAGCTTCAGCCAGGTGCTGGCGGCGGCTTCGGTGAAGGCGCCGCCGAAGCCTTCCAGCACCTGGAAGCGCCGAGTACTGTCCACCCACAGCCGCGCGGGCGCGCTGGCATGGGCGCCGGCCTCTGCGGCGGGCTGCAGGGGCGGCTGCGGCGCCAGGCGCAGCGCCTGGCCGTGGCGCTCGTCACGCGCGCTCAGCACCCAGGGCAGCGGTGCCGGCGCAGCCAGCGGTGCGGCCATCAGCGCGTCCAGTGCAGGCCGTCGATGCGCACCGGTGGCAGGCCCGTCAGGTTCAGTGGCTTGCCGGTGAAGCTGTAGCGGTCGGCCACGATGAAGCGGAAGTTCACGTAGCGCAGGTCCAGCTTCGGGTTCGCAGCCAGGAAGGCCGAGATCGGGATCGACACCGGGCACCAGCCGTTGCTGTTGCAGTAGCCGAAGTCGCCCGGCCCGATCTGCAGGAAGGCTTCCTGCACGTCGCGGTCTTCGGTGTCGGTGCTGATGCCGACTTCGATCTTGCCCGGGTAGCCGTCGCTGCGCACCAGGAAGTTCAGCCGCCCGTTGTTGAAGCCCGAGAGGTTTTCCAGCCGCCCGGCGTCGGAATACAGGAACAGGCCCCAGCCGAAGTCCACCGGGTTCGGCGTGACTTCGAAGTGCACGCCACCGTCGGCCGAAGGCAGGCCGGCCGGGGTTTCACGGTAGCTGCTGGCGGCAAACGGGTCCCAGCGCAGGCCGGCGGCGCGCTGTTCGCCGGCGGTGACAGCGTCTGCAAACAAGGTGTAGCGCGGCGCGGTCACGGCTGGGTTCAGTGTGGGCGGCACCCACTTCACGGCGTCGGCCATGGTGTAGGTGCCGGCCTCGCAGGTCCAGGTCACGCCGCAGGTGCCCAGGCTCTGTACCGTGAAGCGCGCTTCGCGCCGCACGTTGAACAGGCCCCAGCCGTCGTCGCCCTGCTTCCAGGGTTCGTCGAAGGCCTGGAAGAAGAAGATCGCCTTCGGGCCGTTGGTGGTGCGCCGGCCGTCGCGCGCCCACTGCTGCAGCGCGTCGAAGTACATCTTCTGGTTGACGGGGTGGGCGCGGAAGGCCAGCGCCGGGCCGCCGGCGGCGTCCACCGCGGCCCAGCCGGTTTCGCCGATGACCATGGGCAGGTCCGGCAGACCGATGCGCGCCAGCCCAACGCGGGCGTTTTCGAACTGCTGCTTGGCTTCGACGATGGTGGCGTTGATCATCGCCTGCGCACGCTGCGCCTCGGGCACGCTTTTCTGTCGCCAGTCGTAGCGCAGCGGGTCGTAGAAGGTGTCCAGGAAGGGGTAGACGTGCACGGCGGCGAAGTCCACCGTCTCGGCGATCACGCGCGGCACCGAAGCCCACAGCAGCCAGTTGTCGTTGGTCGTGACGGGCTGGGTGATGGCCGCGCGCACCTTGCGCAGATAGCCGGCCATCACGTTCGGGTCGATCTTGGCGGCCGACCATTCGACCATCTTCTCGTTGCCGACACTCACCACCAGCACGATGTCGCGGTAGGTGTTGGCCAGCCGGATGGCGGCGTCCAGCTCGGCCTGGTTGTCGGCTTCGGCAGCCACGCCCGTGACGGGGTTGGGAAAGGCGCCCAGCTGTACCTTCAGGTCCAGCTGGTTGTCGCGGATCACGCGCAGCACGGTCTCGGAAAAGGCACGGCTGCTGAACAGCCGGATCATGCCGATGCCGGTGGCTTGCACCAGGCGCAGGTCTTCCAGCACCTGGGCGGGGGTGATGACTTCGTTGCGCAGCTCGGATTCATTGCGCGACGTGCGGTAGGGCGAATAGTTCACCGCCGTGCGCGTGACGAAGGCTTCGGGCAGCGCGCGCCGCTCGGCGGTCTGCGACACGCCCAGGTCGGTGACGCCGCCGCTGCCGCCACCGCCGCAGCCGGTCAAGCCGAGCACGCCCAGCGCGCCCAGCATCAGCAGCGCGCCAGTGGCCAGGGCCAGCCGCGGGCGGCGGCCGGGCCGGTGGGGGGAGTGTCGGGAATTCATGGGCGACCTCAGAAGGTGAAGTTGGCGCTGACGCCAATGGAATTGCCACGCTTGGCCACGCGCGAATCGATGTTCGTGAACGCGTTGTGCGCCGGGATCGACAGCGGTGCCTGGCCCTTGCGGCCGAATTCGTAGACGCTGGCGCTGGCCGACAGCTGCAGGTAGCTGTTGACGGTGTAGCCCACGCTGCCCGTGCCCACCAGCAGCGTGTTGCTCTGCCCGCGTTCGCTGGGGTTGTCGGTGCTGGCCTTGCCCAGGTAGGTCAGGCCCAGGCCGGCGGTGAGCTTGTCGTTGATGCGGTAGCGCGTGCCGAGCATGAAGTCGGTAGACCGCGCGGCATAGCCCGGGTTGGGCACGCCGTTGGCGTCGACGCCACCCCAGTCGACGTTGAACATGTTGTTCCAGCGGCCCAGCGGGCCGGTGGTGGTCTGCACGGCGTAGGCGCCGCTCCAGCGGTTGAAGCGCAGGCCGCCCGATAGTTCGAGCTTGCCGTCGATGACGTGGCGCACCATCACCAGCGCCATGCCCTGGCTGGACCCACCCAGCAGCGGGTCGTCCTCCGGGAAAGGCGTCAGGCCGCCGAAGGGCGCCTTGCCCCAGGCCACGGGTTCGCCGTTCTTGGACGACTGCACGACCACGTCCACCAGCAGTTCGCGGCCGATGTACTTCGCGTAGAGCTCCAGGAACTGCGGCCGGTTACGCTTCCAGCCCTTCTTGCTGATGTCGTAGGTGGCTTCGAACAGCACGTCGCCGCCCAGCATTTCCACCGGCCGCGTCATGTAGCGCGCGGCACGGCTGAGCAGGCCGTAGCCGGCACCGGCGTCGCTCCAGGCCGGGGTGGAACCGCTGCCGCCGCCCCAGAAGTCGGAACTGATGGCCTTGAAGGAATACGGGAAGTCGGGGACGCTCCAGCCGCGCGTGGTCATCGCGCCCAGCGTCAGACGGCCGTAGTCTTCATGCGCCAGGCCGACGTTGCGTTCGAAGACCCAGCCTTTCAGGTCGACCTTGCCATCGCGCCAGCGCTGCGATAGCAGCCCGAAGGCTTCCCAGCCGCCGCCGATCTTCTGCTTGAAGCCCAGATAAGGCTGCACCAGGGTGACATGCGAATCGCGCGTGCCGAAAGGCTTGCCCAGCACGATGTCGTCGGCCCAGCGGCGGTGGCGGGCTTCGCCCAGTTCGCGCTGGCAGTCTTCGCAGACATTGGTGGTGCGGGTCAGTTCCAGCTTGGCAAAGCCTGTCAGGCTGAAGGGGCCGAATTCCACTGCCTGGGCCGGCGTGCTGGCCAGCAGGGCAGCCAGCGCCGTGGCCAGCAGCGGGGCGCGCAGGGCTGCTGTGTCGTGGTTGAGGTGGCCTTCGGGCTGGCCGCTGCGCTGGGCCTGGCCAGGCTGGCGGTGGGGACGCCGGGCTGGCGTCGACAGGGAAAACGGGTTCGGCATGGGTGCCTTCCTGGGCGGTTGGGCCGGTCGAAACGCTTGCGGCGCGCCAGCGGGTCCGGAAGATTCTGAAAGCGCTTTCATACGATAGGGCGGCCGACCCCCGGGCGTCAACGCGTCCAGCGTTCGTGTTTTCCCTGCTCCTGGTAACGACCCCATCCGGGAAAACGACAGCATGCTTTGAAAGCGCTTTCAAACAAGAATGCGCCGTCTGCCCCAACTGGGCGCCCTGCCACCTGCCCGATGGACCCTGCCATGAGCCTGACATGTCGTCTGTTCAGCCGCCTGGCCGCCAGCCTGCGGCCGGCCCTATTGGCCTGCGGGGCCGCGGGTTTGGTCGTGGCCGGCGGCGCCAGTGCGCAGGCCGACCTGCTGAAGCTAGGCGCCGGTGCCGTGAGCCTGAAGCCGCGTGGTGCCGACGCCCCGGTGCCGCGCGCGCCCTTCCGTACTGAAGCCATGCTCAAGCGCGCGGCGCCCACCAACCAGTGGTATTCGTCGCTGATCTTCAACGAGCAGCCGGAAAACATCTACGCGCAGCCGCTCAGCTTCCGGCCCATGCCAGGCGGCCTGGAAGTGGCGTTGCCGCGCAAGCAGGTGGTGCCCACCGAGCGGCAGGACGTGGAGATCCACTACCCGCACCGCGACGCCATCACCATCGCCCCCGTGGCCTTCGAACCCGGCCGCGCGCTGCTGGCCGGGGCCAGCGACTGGGCCATCGACATCAGCATGGGCCGCGCCGGCCCGGGCGCGCAGGACCGCTTCGACGCCACCGTCGCGCACGGCAGCCCCTACGCCTGGTTCCGCGTGGGCCGTGGCGACCTGCGCGTGCGCCTGCCCGCCGCCGCTGAACGCCTGCCTGCACCTGACCCGCGCATGCTGGTGCTGCGCGTGAAGGGGGCGGCCTATGCGCTCTTCGGGCCCACGGGCGTGCAATGGGAAGCCGCGTCGGCCACCGAATGGTTGGCGCGCCTGCCGGCCGGCAAAGGCTACCTGGCGGTGGCCGGCCTGCCTGACGAGACCGCAGCGACACAGACCCTGCTGCTGAAGCATGCCTATGCAGCCGTCACCGACACGCGCGTGGAATGGCAGGTGGACCGTAGCACCGGCGACGTGCGCACCACCTTCACCGCCAAGACCGAGGCCCTGGAAGGCAGCGAGACCACGCCGCTGTTGGGCCTGTACCCGCACCACTGGCACGGCAACGCTAGCGTCGCGGCGCGCCTGGGGCCCGCCTACGACACCGTGCGCGGCAAGCTCAAGCTGCTGGCGGCCGCGAGCTTCCAGACCACGGCGCGCTACACCGGCTTCGTGCCGTTCTGGCCCGCCGTGCCCGACAGTTCGCCGCGCATCGAAGAACTGCGCGATGTGATGAAGGCCGACATCCGCAACGCGCGCCGCATGCTGCTGGTGATGGGCGAAGGCCCCTACTGGCAGGGCAAGGGCCTCTTGCGCCTGCTGAAGATGCTGGACGTGTACGAACAGCAGGGCGACAAGGAAGGCAGCGAGCGCCTGCTGGGCCTGCTGAAGACGCGCGTGGAGGAATGGTTTGCCGGCACCGACCGCCGCCGGTATTTCCACTGGGACCAGGCCATGGGCACGGTGGTGGGCTACCCGGAGGAGTACTTCGCGGTCAAGCAGATGAACGACCACCACTTCCACTACGGCTACTGGGTGCGCGCGGTGGCCGAGATCGCGCTGCGCGACCCGGCCTGGGCTGCGCGCGGCAAGTGGGGCGACATGGTGGACCTGCTCGTCAAGGACATTGCCTTCACTGAACGCGGCAAGGCTGAATTCCCTTTCCTGCGCAACTTCGACCCCTACGAAGGCCACAGCTGGGCGTCGGGCATCGGCCTGGGCGAAAGCGGCAACAACCAGGAATCGTCCAGCGAAGCGCTGAACGCCTGGACGGGCCTCGTTCTGTGGGGCGAAGTGCAGGGCGACGCCGCGCTGCGCGACCTGGGCATCTGGCTGCTGGTCACCGAGACCGAGGCCGTGAAGCACTACTGGTTCGACCTGTACGGCCAGGTGTTCGCGCCCGAATACAAGAACGTCGACGTGAGCATGGTGTTCGGCGCCAAGTACGCGCACAACACCTGGTGGATCGACGACCCGCGGCAGATCACCGGCATCAACCTGCTGCCGATGACGACCGTGTCGACCTACTTCGCCAGCCACCCCGACTACATCCGCAAGAACCTGGCGGCGCTGAAGGAAGAGCAGAAGATCTGGGCCAGCCGCGGCAAGAAGGTGGACCCGCCGGACATCTGGCAGGACGTCTTCGCCAAGTACCTGGCCCTGGCCGACCCGGCCGCTGCGCTGGCCAGCTGGGACCGCTGGGGTGCCGTGGAACCGGGTGAAAGCCGCACCCACACGCTGCACTTCCTGCAGAGCCTGGCTGCGCTGGGCGCACCCGACACCAGCATCACCGCCAACACCACCTTCTACCAGGTGTTCAAGCGGCCGGACGGGCAGCGCAACTACCTGGCCTACAACGCTGGCAAGTCGGCCATCACCGTGCGCTTCAGCAACGGTGTCGAGCTGGCCGTGCCACCCGGGCAACTGGCCCGCAGCAGCGGGCGCTGAAGCGCCCCGCCACACCGACCCGGCCCCACATGCCGCCCACACACTGCCCACCGCCGCCCGCGAGGACCGCACCACCATGAACCCACGTCACACCCCCACGCCGCTGCTGGCCGCCATCGCCGCCGCCTTCAGCCTGACCCTGGCCGCCTGCGGCGGCGGCAACGGCGAAGCGCCCCCGGTTTCCAGCGCTACACCACAGACTACCGCGGCGCCGGTGGTGACGATCACGAACAACGTCAGCGGTGAAACCGCCACGGGCGAGATCCGCTTCACCTTCTCGTTCAACCGCGACGTCGGCACCAGCTTCACGGCCGACGATGTCACCGTCACGGGGGGTACGAAGGGCGCCTTCACGCGTGTTTCCGGGACCCAAGCCACCATGGTGGTGGTGCCCACGCCCAACACCACGGGCATGGTGCAGCTGAGCATGGCCGCCGGTGCGGTGACCGACGCGCTGGGCACGCCCAATGCCGCCACCAGCGCGCAGAAGGCCTACAACACGGTGATCCCGGTCATCCGCACGGCGCTGGTGAGCTTCCAGGAAGCGCCCGCCCCGGTGTTGACCGGCTTCGGCGGAGCCGAAGACGCCACCGTCGTGACCGACCCCACCGACGGCGCCAACAAGGTCGGCCGCGTGTTGAAGACCGCAGCGGCCGAGCTCTGGGCCGGTACCACGGTGTCGGTGTGCCCGAGCGCCGGCATTGCCACGCTGCCCTTCAGCAGCACGCTCACCACGATGTCGGTGCGCGTCTGGTCGCCCGTGGCCGGGGTGCCGGTGCGGCTGAAGGTCGAGGATTCGACCGACGGCACCAAGTCGGTAGAAACCGAAGCCACCGTCACCGTGGCCAGCGGCTGGCAGACGCTGAACTTCAACTTCGCGAACCCGGCCGCCGGCACGGCGGCACTGAACCCAGCCACCACCTACGACAAGGCGTCGATCTTCTTCAACTTCGGCACGCCAGGCGCCGCGACGGGCGCGCGCACCTACTACTTCGACGACGTCTCGTTCGTCGGCAGCAGCTTCACACCCGCCTGTCGCAGCACGGGCGGCGGCACGGCCACCACCAACACCATCACCATGGACGAAAGCCCGGCGCCGGTGTTCACTGGCTTCGGCGGTGCGGAAGACGCCGGTATCGTGGCCGACCCCGCCGGTGGTGGCAACCGCGTGGCGCGCGTGCTGAAGAGCGCCGCAGCCGAGCTCTGGGCCGGCACCACGGTGTCCAACCTGCCCGACCTGAAGGTGGCGCGCATCGGCTTCTCGGCCACCAACCGCACCATCACGGTTCGCGTCTGGTCGCCTGCGGCCAACGTTCCGGTTCGGCTGAAGGTGGAAAACGCGGCCGACCCGACCAAGTCGGTGGAAACAGAAGCCACCGTCACCGCCGCCAACACCTGGCAGACGCTGAGCTTCAACTTCGCCAACCCTGTCAGCGGCACGGCGGCGCTGGACCTGAACGCCACCTACGACAAGGTCTCGATCTTCTTCAACTTCGGTACACCCGGTTCAGCCACTGGCGCCCGCACCTACTTCTTTGAAGACCTGAGCTACCCCGCCGTGGCCACGGGCGGTGGCGGCACGGCCACGACGTCGCGCATCGACTTCGAAGCCACGCCCGCCCCCAGCTTTGCTGGCTTCGGTGGCGCCGAAGACGCCAGCGTGGTGGCCGACCCGACGAACGCCGCCAACAAAGTGGCGCGCATCGTGAAGAGCGCTGCGGCTGAACTCTGGGGCGGCACCACCGTGTCCACGCTCAGCGGCAACGCCATTCCGCGCATCGGCTTTGCCAGCGGCAACACCACCATCACGGCGCGCGTGTGGTCGCCGGTGGCCAACATCCCGGTGCGCATGAAGGTGGAAAATGCCGCCGACCCGACGGTGTCGGTGGAAACCGAAGCCCGCGTCACCACCGCTGCCGGCTGGCAGACGCTGAGCTTCAACTTCGCGAACCCGGTTTCCGGCACTGCGGCGTTGAACCTGGCCAGCACCTACACCCGTCTGTCGGTGTTCTTCGACTTCGGCACCACCGGGGCGGCAGCCGGCGGCGCCCGCACCTACTTCATCGACGACATCGTCTACCCCGCCGCGGCCAGCACCGGTGGCACCGCCACCCCGGTGGTGTTTGCCAGCGGCTACACCAGCGCGCAGCGCACGGCGCAGGGCGGTGAATGGGGCTACTTCAGCGGCGACTTCGCCAACTACGCTGACACCTTCACGGGCGGTGGCTTCGCCAATTCCACCCCGCCGGTGGCCGACGACGCGCAGTTCTTCTTCATTGCCGTCACCACCCGCGCGCCCACGTCGCAGACCGGTACCCCGCCCACCAGCGGCGGCTTCCTGGGCATGTACGTCACCCATCCGGGGCTGGCGCTGACGGGCCAGACCAACCTGGCCGTGAACCTGGGCGTGGACGCGAACTTCATGCGCCAGACGGGCAACAAGAACATCGACGTGTTCGTGGTCGGCCAGCAGACCTTCAGCAATGGCAGCGGGGGCAACTGCAACGTCACGCTGAAGGGCAGCATCACGCCCACCACCGCCGACATGATCACCTACACCCTGCCGCTGGCCAGCATGACGCTGGTTCAGGCCTGCAATGCGGGCGGCTTCAGTTCGGGCATCAGCACCGTGGCCCAGGCGCTGGCGCGCCCGATTGGCGCGGTGAACACGCAGTTCACCTTCCCGAACGTCAACACGACGATCAATTCGGGTACGGCCAGCAACCCGGTCTACGCCACCGGGCTGACCCGCGGCAAGACCGAATTCCGCTGACCGATGGGCCATGCCGGGCGCTTGGCGCCCGGCATGGCCGGTTCCGTTAGCGGAACAGGCCCAGCCGCTGGGCTTCCAGCGCCGCTTCGGCGCGCGAGCTCACGTTCAGCTTGCGGTAGATCTGCTTCACGTAGTCGGCAATCGTGTGGCGGCTCAGGCCCAGCTGCACGCCGATCTCGGGCAGGGTGTAGCCCTTGGCCACGCGCAGCAGCACTTCGCTTTCGCGGTCGGTGAGGTTGACGTTGGGCATGGCATGCCCGTTGTTCGGTTGCGGCTTGGCCTTGGCGCTGAAGTAGGCCATCACGCGGCGCGCGATGCTGGGGCTCAGCGGCGGTTCGCCCTGGCTGATGCGCTGCAGCTGTTCGGTGATGAGTTCACGCGCCTGTTCCTTCAGGATGTAGCCGAAGGCGCCGGCCTGCAGGGCCGGGAACAGGTGTTCGTCGTCGTCGTGGATGCTCACCACCACGCTCTGCGCGTCGGGCTGCACTTCGCGCAGCTTGGCCACCACGTCCACGCCGCTGCCGTCGGGCAGGCCCAGGTCGATCAGGGCCAGGTCGAACTTGACGGCCGAGACCAGTTCGATCGCGTCGCTCACACGTGCGCTCTCCGACAGGTGGGCGCCCGGGAACACCTGCAACACGAGCTTGCGCATCCAGACGCGAATCTCGGGCAGATCTTCAAGCAGCAGGATCGTCTTCATGCGGGAATTCCCATTCGTCAGCATGGCATGTTATCGGCCGGGGCTGCCATCCCTTAGGCCCCCGGGGTCGATTCGGTGGCGCGATCCAGTGGAACCGTGAGACGTATCACGGTTCCATAGCCAGGCCCGGATTCCACCAGGCACTGCCCCTGCAGTTGTTTGGCACGGTTCTTCATGCTGGCCAGGCCATGGCCGCGGTCCAGCCGGCCTTCGGTTTCGGGGGCGATGCCGTCGCCGTTGTCCTGCACCACGAACAGCAGGTCGCCGTCGGTGATGGTGCACTTCATCGTGCACAGCGTGGCGTTGCTGTGCTTGATGATGTTGCTGGTGGCTTCGCGCAGGATGCGCGTGGTCTGCACATAGGCGCGCGCGGACAGGCGCTGCGGCAGGTCTTCGGGCGCTTCCCATTCGCCTTCGATACCGGCCTGGTTCAGGCGCGACACCACTTCGGCGCGCCAGTCGCCCAGGGCGTCGCCCAGGCGCACGGCCTTGCCCGTCAGGCCGCGCACCGACAGCCGCATCTCTTCCAGCGCTTCGCGCGCCAGCGTGCTGATGCGTTCGTTGTCGCTGGTGTGCACGATGGTCAGCAGCTTGGCGCCCAGGTCGTCGTGCAGGTCGGCGGCGATGCGCTTGCGCTCGCGCTCGGTCACCTGTTCCACCTTCAGTTCGCTCAGCTGGCGGTAGTTGTTTTCGATCTCGGCCGCGGCTTCGGCCACGCGCTGTTCCAGGACGGCCTTGTCCTGTTCCACCGTCTGCCGTGCGCGGCCCTGCTGCTGCACCAGGCGCAGGCCGACGATGACGAACAGCACCGGCGCCACCAGGGCCGCGATGTGCGCTGCCAGCGGGCGCTGGCCGGTGCGCTGCGCCAGCAGTTCGATCACCCCGGCCACCGCCATGGCCAGCAGCAGCGGGCCCATCAGCCAGAACGACCGGCGCGGCCTTTCGCGCCACAGGTACCAGCCCGAGGCCAGCACCACTTCAGCCAGCAGCAGGGCATACCAGACGGTGGCCACCTGGCGCAGGTTTTCAGGCCCGGCCACGATCAATGACAAAGGCAGCAGCCCGGCCTGCACCGGCAAAGCGCGGTCGATGGTCTGCAGCCTGGCGCCGCCATAGCGCAGCAGGAACTGCACCGCCACCCAGGTGATGAAGCCCAGCAGGGTGACCAGCAGGAATTCGGCCGTGGTGTGCGACAGCGGCAGGGTGCGCAGCCACAGCCGCAAATCCAGCAGGGCCCAGCCCACTGAGAGCGCGCCGAAATAGGCCAGGTGGCTTTCCTGCCGGTTGATGAAGCCCAGCACGAACATGAAGCCGCCCATCAGCAGCAGCGTGGCGCCCACGGCCTGCGGCGCCGTGACCTGCAGCGCGGTGCGCTGGGCATGGCGCGCGGCCAGCTCGGACTGCGGGCCGATGACGATGTCCGACAAGGCGCCGGCACGCTGGCGCGAACCCACCTGGGCCAGCGGGTGGCCCGCCACCTGGATGTCCAGCGTGCTGGCGTCGGCGCGCAAGAGGGCCCCGGGCAGGGTGATGACCTGTGGGTGGTTGCAGTTGTGCGTCAGCGGGGCCGTCATGCGGCCGCCGCTGGCGATTTCCTGGCCGTTCAGCAGCACGCGGTAGTTGCTGCAGACATGGTCGATGTACAGCGCCAGCAGCTCGCCGCCGGCCAGGTTGCCCGGCGGGGTGAACGTCACCCGGTACCACAGCGACCCGCCGAAGCCCGGGCGCGACACGGCCCATTCGTCAGGCAGGGCCACGGCGCGTGCAGCGCTGTCGGCCGGAAACCCGGCATCCGGCCCGGGTGCCGCCAGTGCGGCGGTGATGGTCAGGGTCTGCGCCTGCGCGGGGGCGGGGGCGAACAGTGCCAGGCACAGCCACAAGGCCGCCAGCCAGCGCAGGCCGTACAGGCCCGGCAGGGTGCCCACGAAAGACGGGCTGGCCGATGACGGGGTGGGCGTGCGGTTCGTGTGCGGGGGGTTCGGGTCCATGTCCAGCTTGATTCTGCCCGCCACCGCCAGCCGTGGCCCGCGCGCGCGGGTTGGTGCGCGCTGCCAGAATCGGTGCCCCTGTGCGCAAATGCCCAAGCCCCCGTGATCCGACGCCACGAACTGCCCGCCGATGACAACCGCCGTCTGGCCCACCTGTGCGGGCCGCTGGACGCGCATCTGCGCAGCATCGAAGCCGCGTTGCAGGTGACGCTGGCGCGGCGCGAGGCCAGTTTCCGCATCGAAGGCGGGCGCGATGCCGTCGAACGCACCGCGCGACTGCTGGACGGCCTGTATGAACGCGCCCGCGCCCCGATCGGCGAACAGACCTTGCAGCTGGCACTGAAGCAGGCCGCCCTGGGGCCAGGGCCAGCCGTGACGATGGCGGCCCTGCATCGCCGCGGTCCGGCCGAAGACGACGCCCCGGTGGTGCTGCACACCCGCCATGCCGACCTGAGCGGGCGCACCGCCAACCAGACGCAGTACCTGCAGCAGATCCTGAGCCACGACATCACCTTCGGCATCGGCCCTGCCGGCACTGGCAAGACCTTCCTGGCCGTGGCCTGCGCGGTCGACGCGCTGGAACGCCAGGGCGTGCAGCGCATCGTGCTCACGCGGCCGGCGGTGGAAGCTGGCGAACGCCTGGGCTTTTTGCCCGGCGACCTGGCGCAGAAGGTCGACCCCTACCTGCGACCGCTGTACGACGCGCTGTACGACCTGATGGGCTTCGACCGCGTGACGAAGGCGTTCGAAAAGCAGCTGATCGAGATCGCGCCGCTGGCCTTCATGCGCGGGCGCACGCTGAACCATGCCTTCGTCATCCTGGACGAGGCACAGAACACCACGCGCGAACAGATGAAGATGTTCCTGACGCGCATCGGCTTCGGCAGCAAGTGCGTGGTGACAGGCGACACCAGCCAGGTCGACCTGCCGGCCGGCCACCCCAGCGGGCTGGTGGACGCGCAGGACATCCTGCGGCGCGTGGAAGGCATCGCCTTCACGCACTTCGGCACGCAGGACGTGGTGCGCCACCCGCTGGTGGCGCGCATCGTCGATGCCTATGAACGCAGGCCCCCAGGCTCCCTGCGGTCGCCGCCCCCCGCGGGGGGTCGTTCCGGACCGGCACAGCCGGATCCTGAACGGGCCGCGCGCCGCTGATGGCAGCGTCCGCAAAGCCGGGCCTGCAGCTGTCGCTGCAGTTTGCAGACCCGCGGCACCGCAGCCTGCTGCCGCGCCACCATGTTGCGCGCTGGGTGCGTGCGGCGCTGCAGGCGCCGGGCGAGGTCACGGTGCGCATCGTCGATGCCGAAGAAGCGCAGGCCTTGAATGCCAGCTACCGCGGCCGCGACTACGCCACCAACGTGCTGACCTTCGATTACGCCCACAGCCCGGTGGTACAGGCCGACTTGGTGCTGTGCGCGCCCGTGGTGGAACGCGAAGCCGCTGAACTGGGCATCGCCATCGCGGCGCATTACGCCCACCTGCTGGTGCACGGCACCTTGCACGCGCAGGGCTACGACCACGAGGCTGACGAAGCCGAGGCCCTGGCCATGGAAGCGCTGGAAAGCCGCATCATGGCCGGCCTGGGCCTGGCCGACCCCTACGCGCCACCGCTGGCGGGCGCGCGCGCAGCGCCAGCGCCAGACTGAGCCCGCCCAGCAGGACCAAAGCCAGGCTGTCAGGCTCGGGTACCGCGCTCAGCACCAGCGCGCCGTCTTCTGCGTAGTTGTTCAGGCTTCCCACGCCACCTGCGCCGGCCAGCGGGTCGTACTGCAGGAAGGCCAGCGCAAACCCGCTGGCGCCCGCAAAAGCCCCGGTGCCGCCCGTGATGGTGTAGTCGATCTCGAACTGCGCACCCGTGGTGAACGGGTTGGCCGACACGGTGCTGCCGACCAGGGTGCCGAACAGGCTGGCCCCCAGGCTGGCGGCACTGGTGAATTCGAAGCTGCCGCTCAGCGATTGCGTCATCGCGTCATAGCTGAACAGCACCACGCTGACCAAGGGCAGCACCGGCCCGCCGGGTGCCCCGTCCACCGCATCGATGCTGCCCACCCAACCGCCACTGCCGGTGGCGGGGTCGAACAGCACCAGGTTGCCGGCGCCGGCATAGGGCAGGAACAGCGGCTCGGGTACGGCCTGCGCCTGCACCGGGGCGGCCCAGGCCAGATGGGCCAACAGGGCCAGTGCCGCAAGGTACCGCGCCTGCGGTGCTGGCGCGCGATAGAGGGCATGGCGGAAAACAGACATGGTCGGGCTCCTGGGTTCTGACAGCGGGGCGGCTGGTGTCAGCCGACGTGCTGGCGCATACGCGCTGGTGGCCTGGGCGGATGCGCAAGGCGCGACGCCGGCGACCGCAACGCTTCGGGCGCAAAGCGACCGGGCCGTGCATCCAGCCGGCACAGGCCGGCGTATGAGCCGGCCAGACGCGGCGGTCTGCTGCGTCTTGATCGCTCAGCCAGCCCGCTGTGCTTACCCCCTAACGCCAGGAGATGCCATGTCCATCCACCGTTTTGCCAGCACCCCGCTGGTTGCCGCCGTCCTGTTGGCCTGCGCCGCAGGCGCCGGGGCATCCAGCCACCGTGAAGCCCCCTTCATCACCACCAGCCCGAAAGTCGACGCCACCGACTTCTACATGTTCCGCAGCTACGAAGCCGGCCGTAACGACTACGTCACCGTGATCGCGAACTACCAGCCGCTGCAGGACGCGTACGGCGGCCCCAACTACTTCGCCATGGACCCGAACGCGCTGTACGAGGTCCACATCGACAACAACGGCGACGCGAAAGAAGACATCACCTTCCAGTTCCGCTTCACCAATACGCTGGCCGTTGGCCGCAACCAGGGCATCACGCTGCCCGTGGGCGGCAAGAACGTGGCCATTCCGCTGATCCAGGCTGGCCAGGTGGCCAATGTGCGCGACGCCAACCTGAACCTGGCCGAGACCTATGGCATCACCATCGTGCGCGGTGACCGCCGCACCGGCACTGCTGCTGCCGTGTCGAATGCCAGCGGGGGCGCCACGGTGTTCGACAAGCCGGTCGACAACATCGGCACCAAGACCATCCCCGACTACCCGGCCTATGCCGCCAAGCACATCCACACCGTCAACGTGCCGGGCTGCAGCATTCCGGCCAAGGTCTTCGTCGGCCAGCGGCAGGACCCCTTCGCCGTCAACCTGGGCACGATCTTCGACCTGGTGAACGCGCCGGTGTCCGTCATCACCAACCCGGCCAACATCGGCGCCCTGCCCAACACCATTGGCGACAAGAACGTCACCACGCTGGCGCTGGAAGTGCATCGCAGCTGCCTGGTGGCTGGCAGCGAAACCGTCATCGGCGGCTGGACCTCAGCCAGCCTGCGCCAGGCCCGACTGCTGAACCCCAGCCCGCCCTCTGGCCATCAGGCCAGCGAAAAGCCCGGTGGCGCCTGGGTGCAGGTGTCGCGCCTGGGCATGCCGCTGGTGAACGAAGTCGTGATCGGTCTGAAGGACAAGGACAAGTTCAACGCGTCCAGCCCCAGCGGCGACGGCCAGTTCATCGACTACGTGACCAACCCGACCCTGCCTGCGCTGCTGGAAATTGCGCTGGCGCTGCCGAACACGGCACCCACCAACTTCCCGCGCAACGACCTGGTGACGACCTTCCTGACGGGCATCACCGGCGTCAACAAGCCGGCCAACGTGGTGGGGTCGGAAATGCTGCGCCTGAACACGGCCATCGCGCCTGTGCCCTTCGCGCAGCAGAACCGCCTGGGCATCGTCGGCAACATCCTGGCCGGCGGCAACGACAACGCCGGCTACCCCAACGGCCGGCGACCGAAGGACGACGTGGTCGACATCAGCCTGGTGGCGGTGATGGGTGGCCTGTGTGTGGCCAACGGCACCGGCAACGCGCTGGGTTTCGGCGCCGACTGCAACCCGTCGAAGGTGCCCCTGGGTGCCACCAGCTTCAACCTGCACGACGCTGTCGACCAGGCTGTGGTGCCGTTGCTGCCGGGCTTCCCGTACCTGAACACGCCGCTGCCGGGCAGCCGTTGAAGGGGGTATCGATGAACAAGCGCAATGCTTATCTGCTGGCAGTGCTGGCGGCTGGACTGCTGTCGGCCTGTGGCGGTGGCGGCAACGACTCCCCGCCCGCTGAGCCCGTCACGCCCAGCAACACGGTGCCCCCCAGCGCCTGGGCCACGATCGCGGCGTACTTCTCGTACACCGGCTCGCTGGCAGCCTCTGAGACCAGCACCCCGCTGCTGCTGGGCGATGCCGAAGCGCCCACCAGCGAAAGCGCCGTGCCTTCGCCAGTGAACTGACGTTGCAAGCCCGCCCCGCGCCAGCCGCGGGGCCTGCGCTGCTTGGTTTGCTGCAGCGCATCAGCGCCTGGGCAGGGCTTCGAAAGCCAGCGTGACGAAGCGGCTGTCCCAGGCGTCGGCCTTGGCGGCCGAAGCTTGCAGATCGACAGCCCGCAGCAGCCAGCGCGCGGCCAGCGGCACGGGCATCTGAAGGCGGCCTTCGGCGTCGGTGATGCGCCAGAAGCCGATCGGGCTCAGGTTGCTGCGCAGTTCCACGGGCAGGCCCGGTAGCGGCTTGCCGTCGCGCAGCAGCTGCGCGCGCAGGGTGTCGCCGGCCCGCAGCGGCTGCGGGCTTTCGATGCGCAAGTCCAGGCCCAGGCCTTCGATCGCCACGGCGTCGGCGCCGCCGTTGAGCGGGCTGGTGCCTTCCGCCGGGTTCACTTCCACGCGGGCGTGCTTGGTGTAGGTTTCCTGCCAGCGCACGCCGCGCGCACGCAAGGCGGCCCAGCGTTCACGCACCGCAGGCGTGGCGTTCACTTCCTTCAGGTAGATGTCGACGGTGGCGTTGTCGATCTCGATTTCGATCGGCTTCAGCTGCGCCCAGCAGGTCAGCGCGGCCGTTGCCGGCACGGGCCGGGCTGACCGCAGCACGACGGCCGTGGGCTGGTCGGATACCCAGCGCATGGGCGTGGGCCGCAGGCCTTCGCTGATGCAGCCGGTGCTGCGCAGCTGCGCCAGCGGGATGGTGACCTCTTGCACCGGAAACTGGTTGCCGGTGCCGAAGGCGAACAGGGCTTCGCCGCGGTCGCTGGGCGGCAGGGGTGCGAACCAGCTGTCGTGTGCCAGCGCGGTGCCGCAGGCGGCCAGCAGGCAGGCCAGTGCCAGCGGGGCGGGGTGGAAGGCGAGACGAGGCATGGTCAGAACCCCACCTGCAGCGTCAGGCGCAGGCTGCGCGGCTCGGCCGGGTGCACGTGCCGGTCGGCCACCGGAGCGGTTTCGCCGGGCAACTGCGATTCGTAGAAGTACTGGATGTCGTTCACTTTGCGGTCGAACAGGTTGAACACGTCCAGCGTCAGCGCCGCTTGCGGGCCCAGGCTGCGCGTGACGCGCAGGTTGAAGGTGGACGAGGGGATGGACCGCACGCTGTTGTCTTCAGCCAGCGCGCCGCTGCCCAGGTAGCGCCACTGCAGGCTGCTGGTCCAGCCCTGGATGTCCTTCAGCGTGCCGGCGATGCTGGCCACACGGTCGATGCTGTTGGGGATGCGGCTGCCGTCGCGCAGCCGGGCGTGGCTGAAGGCGATGTCGGCGTCGAACAGGAACCAGGGCACGGGCTGCCAACGGTTGCTGAATTCCACGCCGCGCCGGCGGCTGCCCAGGCTGGCTTCGGTGGTGCCGGCGTCGCCGATGTAGACCAGTTCCGACGCCGAACGCAGGCCCCAGACCGAGACCGAGCTCTGCAGCTTCGGGATGGCCTCGGTGCGCAGGCCCACTTCGGCGCCTGTCAGCGGCACCAGGGCCGGCACGGGGTCGATGGGGTCGCCGCTGCGCGGGTCCAGGCGTGCGGTGGTGCCGCGCGCGTCGTTGCTGTGGAAGCCGCGGCCGGTGTTGAAGAAGACCTCGGTCTTGGGGGTGACGGCGTACACGACCGTGAGCTTCGGCGAGACCTGGCTGTCGCTGGCGCGGCCGCTGTTGTCGGGCTGGGTCAGCGCGTTCACGCGCGCCTGGAAACGGTCGGCGCGCAGGCCGAACACGGCCCGCAGCGCGGGCGTGAATTCCACCGAGGTCTGCGCGAACAGGCCCAGCTGGGTCTGGCGCACCGCGTCGTCGCGCACGGTGGCGGTGATCTGCCGCGCAACGCTGTCGAACAGGCCCACGCGGATGCGGTCGTGGCGCAGCTGCAGCCCGGCCACGGTGCGCGCCGGGAAGGTGCCCAGGTCGTGGTTCACGATGTGCTCGGCGTCGAAGCCGTAGACGCTGCGCTTGTCGGTCTGCTTGAACTGGTCGCCGTCGGCGGGGCGTTCCAGCGCGTAGCTGAAGTTTGAATTCAGGTCCAGGTCGTAGCGGATGGCATAAGCCGACAGGTTCGTGCGCCCGGCCGGGCCGTCGTTGTGCCATTCGCCCGACAGGCTGCTGCGGTGGCTTTCGCCGCCTGTCGTGGGGTCTAGCGAATCGAAGCGCCCGAAAGGGCGTCCGTTGAAGCTGCCGGCGTCGATCAGCCGCTGGGGCACCTGGTCGGTGGCGGTCCAGCGCGAGCGGTAGCCCATCGCGGAAAGGTGCCAGCCCTGCGCGCGCGTGCCGCCGCTCAGGGTGAACACGCCATTGAGCTTGCGCAGGTCCTGCTTCACCGTCCAGGGTCCGTCGGTGCTGGCGGCTTCCACCGCCCCCAGCAGGGTGACACCATCGGCCACCGCGGTGCTGCCGCCGACCACGCCGCGGCGGTAGCTGTTCTGGCCCAGGGTCAGCTGGGCAAAGGGCCGCGTCAGCGTGGCCAGGTAGCGGATGTCGGCCGACCCGGCGGCGGCAAAGTCGCCCACCGAAGCGAAGTACGGGCCCTTGCGGTATTCGATGCGTTCCACCAGTTCGGGCAGCAGCCAGTTCAAATCGGTGTAGCCCTGGCCGTGGCCATGCGTGGGCATGTTCACCGGCATGCCGTTCACGCGCGTGGCGAAGTCGGTGCCGTGGTCCAGGTTGAAGCCGCGCAGGAAGTACTGGTTGGCCTTGCCGTCGCCGCTGTGCTGGGTGACGATGACCCCGGGCACGAATTCCAGCACCTCGCCCGGGCGCAGTGCGGGGCGGCTCTGCAGCAGTTCACGCCGGATGGTGCCGGCCGACGCGGCGTCCTGCGTGCCCACGGCGTTGTCGTAATGGCCCTGGATGATGACGGTTTGCGGCGCGCCCGTGACCGGGCCGCCGTGGTTGGCATGGCTGGCAGTGCCCGTGCAGGCCGCCAGGGCTGCGCAAGCTGTCAGATGAAGTCGCATGGGGGTCGTGGGAACGAAGTGGATGGCAGGTCGCCCGAGGTTTTACGTCATGCCGGTGACGGCAGATGCAGATGGCAGATCCAGATGGCAGACGCCATCGGCGGCCTGCGCTCAAGCCTGCACCCGGTCAGTCGGTGCCGTTCGCAAGCTTGGCACCGAAAGCCTGCCAACCGTGCAGCGCAGCCTACTTGGTGCCGAACAGACGGTCGCCGGCGTCACCCAGGCCGGGCACGATGTAGCCGTGGTCGTTCAGTTGCCGGTCGATGGCAGCGGTGTAGACGGGCACGTCAGGGTGCGCAGCGTGGAAGGTCTTCAGGCCTTCGGGCGCGGCCAGCAGGCAGACGAAGCGGATCGACTTCGGCTTCGTTTCCTTCAGCCGTTCCACAGCGGCCACCGCACTGTTGCCGGTGGCCAGCATCGGGTCCAGCACGATGGCGTCGCGGTCGGCCATGTCGTGCGGCATCTTGAAGTAGTACTCCACCGCCACCAGGCTCTTGGGGTCGCGGTACAGGCCGACATGGCCCACGCGGGCGCCGGGCACAACGTCGAGCATGCCGTCCAGAAAGCCGCTGCCGGCGCGCATGATGACCACGAACACCGTCTTCTTGCCGTCGATGACCGGCGCCTGCATTTTCTCCAGCGGCGTCTCGATCTCGATCAGCTGGGTGGGCATGTCGCGCGTCACCTCGTAAGCCATCAGCATGCTGATTTCATGCAGCAGGCGGCGGAAGTTGTTGGTGCTGCGGTCCTTCTGGCGCATCAGCGTCAGCTTGTGCTGCACCAGCGGGTGGGTGATGTGGTGGACGGTGGGGGTGCTCATGCGGGGCCTGATGGTGGACTGGGCGTGAACAAGCATAAGCGGTGCCCACCATGAAAAACGCCCCGGCGGGCCGGGGCGTTTTCTCGCGGTCGGTGCTGGTCAGTCGCGGCGGCGGCGGGCAGCGACCAGGCCCATCACGCCCAGGCCAGCCAGCAGCATGGCGTAGGTGGTGGGTTCCGGCACGGCGGCGACGTAGGCGCGGTCGATCAGGATGTCCTTCGACACACCACCGGTGGTGGCCAGTTGGAAGCTGTAGGTGTAGGTGCCCGGCGTGAGCGTGCGCACCACGTTGCTGCCGAACCAGATCGAGGGTGCCAGGGCGCTCAGCGGAGCCGTTTCGGTACCGTTGGGCGTCACCAGCGTCAGGACAGCTTCGCCAGCGTTGGCAAAACCGTTGGCGGGCAGGTAGATCGACAGGCCGATGTTGTACAGGCCACCGGTCGTGATCGTGAACGACTGGCTGATGGTCTGCACCGCGTTGTCGTCAACGAAGTACGCTGCATTGCTGCCCACGGCGTCGGGGCTCTGGTTCAGGGCGTTGTTGTCAGCCGGGACAATCTCGCCGAAGGCGCCAGGCAGCGTGCCGTAGGTGACGGTGCTGACCGGGAAGATCGTGCTGGGGCTCTGCGTCACGGTCCAGCCCGACAGGCCGAACTCGAAGCTGCCGTTGGTCAGCAGGTTTTGGGCGGATGCCAGCAGAGGCAGGCTCAGCGTGGCGGCAATCAGAAGCTTTTTCATCTTGGGTGTCCCTGGAGAAGGTCGGTGGGTGTTGACGGTTCCCAGTGTGTGCGCTAGGCGGCGCCAAGTCAGCCCCGCGTCTCGGGGCCGCGGACCCTGCGACCCGGGGGGGGTGGCAAGGTCCGAAAAGGGGCCGGCAACTGGCCGGCAACCTGTCAGCGACCTGTCAGCCACCTGCCGGCAAAAGGCAGAACCCATGCGCCGCCGCATGCCACCGCGCTGGCCTCATCATCGGTACTGTTTTAAGTTTCTACTGCACAGCCCGCCGCATGTCAGCACCCCCCGCCGCCAGCAGCCGCTTCGAACAGTCCTTCATGTTCCACATGATCCGGGACTTCTTCCTGCTGCTGCTGCTGGTGGCAGCGGTGGAGATGACGATCCGCTACCTGGCGCTGCGCTGGGACTTCGCCCAAGCAGAGCCCAAGCGCGTGGAAATGGCGGCGCAGCAGCTGGCCAACGACGTGAAGTCGATCATGCTGAATTCCGGCGGGCCGCTGGCGGCGCAGACCGTCTACCCCATCCTCGACCGCAACTACACCGACCTGGGCCTGGCCATTGCCGTGCTGCCCAGCGCGGTGACGGTGGCGTCGATGAAGGAAACCCGCAACATGGACGTGCAGGGCCTGATGCCGCGCTGGGGCGACGGCACCCACCAGCAGGCCAGCGTGGTGCTGACGGCCGAGCAGTTCTGCCTGGGCTGCCACGTCAAGGCCCAGGTGGGCGAAGTGCTGGGCACGGTGGCGGTGCGCAGCTACCTGGAACGCAAGGAAAGCCTGTGGTGGCAGGAAGTGCGCCTGACGGCCGGCGCGCTGAGCCTGAAGATCCTGGTGCACACGGTGCTGCTGTTCCTGCTGATGAAGGTGCGGATGGAACCGCTGCTGGCCCTGCGCGGTACCGTGTCGGGCCTGGCCAAGGGGGTGATGGACCTGTCGCCCCGCGCTGGCGTGAAGTCGGTCGATGAGTTCGGCGAACTGGCTCAAGACCTGAACCACTTCCTCGACCGCATCACCCTGGTGGTGAGCGACCTGGACAAGATCCTCAGCGAAGTCGTGGCCGTGGGCACGCGGCTGAGCGCGCTGAACCGCCATCTGGAACGCCAGCTGGACGGGCTGCGCGACAACTCGCTGCGCGCCCTGGGCGACAGTGCCCAGCGCGGGCAAGGCCTGCAGCTGCTGGCCGCGCGCGAAGGCGGGGCCGTGGAAGCGCACCTGCACACGTTGGTGCAGACCCTGGATGCGCTGGCCGCCACCGGGGCCGCCCCAGCCGCCGCCAGCCCGGCGCTGCGCGAGCCGCTGGCGCGGGTGCAGGACAGCTTTGCCCGGCTGGGCGCGGCGCTGCAGAACACCACGCCGCCGCTGGCGCTGGCCGAAGCGCAGGCGGCTGAATACCGCGCCTTCGCGCAGTCGCTGCGCGAGATGGCGCTGCTGGAAGCCAGCATGCAAAAGGTGGCCGAAAGCGGCCAGCGCGTGCTGGCGCGGCTGACGCATGGCCGCCCGCTGGCCCTGCCGGCGGCACTGGCTGCGGCCATGTCTGCTGGGTCTGCGCCGACCTTGGATGCTGCCCCTGCCCAGCCCGCCAGCCCGCCCGCCACCGATGCTGCGCGCTGAACGCATCACCCCGGCGGCGGTGGCGCCGCTGTCGGCGCCACCGGGCCCGCCGCCGCTGACGCACCATGAAATCCTGCGTCTGGCCGAGCCCTTCAGCCGGGCCGGGCGCAGCGTGGACCTGGCAGCCACCGACCGTCTGGCCCGCCAGCTGGCCTTCCGCCCGCGCGCCCATGCCGCGGTGGCCGAGATGCCCGCGGTGCGGGAAAGCCTGCTGCTGGACGCGGCTGACGACGGCTGGCTGTCGCTGCAGCGCAGCCTGAGCGCTGTGGCGGGTGTTGATGCGGATGCTGGCGCGGGCACTGCCGCGGGTGCTGACAGCGCCGGAGCCCTGCCGGCATCGCCGCCTGGGCCGCCGTCAGCGCTGGCCGATGCCGCCTTCGGCCTGCACGCTTCGCTGCAGGCCGAAGGCGCCGCGCCGGCCCAGCTGCTGGCCTGGGTAGACGCGCTGCCGCCGCAGCGCCAGTGGCAGCAGGCGGCGGGCGTGCGCATCGCGCTGTCGCACAAGCTGCAGCCCCCGTCGCGTGGGCAGGCCGAACCCGTGCTGACCCTGGTGCAGGCCAGCGCCCGGCTGGCGGGTCTGGCGATAGTGATGAAGGTGTCGCGCGTGAAGAACGTACCGGCTGAACTGGAATTGCGTCCGCTGTCCGCTGCAGCTGGGTCACCCGGGTCACCCGGCCCGGCAGCCATGGGCCGGGCCCGCGCGCAGCCAGCCCCGACCACGCTGCCCGAAGACCTGCTGTCGGTGCTGGGCCTGGACTGGTCGCGCCTGTCGCGCCACAGCGCCGGCTGGCGCGCCACCCTGCGCCTGCGCGGCGAAGGTATGGCGCGCGCGCTGGACGCCGAAGCCAAGTTTCGCCGCAGCATCGAACACCTGGTGCAGGTGCTGGGGGCGGCACCCGCAGCCTTCCACCCGCAGTACCGCGCTGCGCGCTGGCGCGTCAGCCTGCGGCGGGGTTTTCCGCTGCTGGTCTGCCTGCTGCTCATTGCGGCTTCTGCCGCGGTGCCGCTGCTGGAATTGGGGCCGGGTTCGGTCTATCGCATGCTGATCTTCAACGCCCCGCCGCTGCTGATGGTGTGGCTGTTTGCGATGCGCGAATTGCCGCGCATCGAACTGCCGCCCTTGCCCCGGGCGCTGCCGGCCGATGCCTGGGCGGCCCAGGCAGCCGGTGCAGCAGCCCCCATGCCGGCCGAAGCTGGTCAGGACCGCCCATGAACGGCAACCCGCTGAACATCCCGCCGGTGTCGATCGCCACCGCCAAGGCCGCGCTGATCGAGCAGTACGCCCACCCCAGGCTGCGCCAGCGCGCCACCATGCTGTGGGGCCCGCGCGGCGTGGGCAAGAGCAGCGTCGTGCGCCAGGTGGCGGCGCACTTCGGCGTGCCCCTGGTGGACCTGCGGCTGACCACCATCGAACCCGTGGACCTGCGCGGTGCCATCTATGCCGACGACGTGCAGGGCAAGACGGTGTGGTTCCCGCCCGAATTCCTGCCCGGGGCCGACCAGCCCGAAGGCCTGCTGTTCCTGGACGAGCTGACCGCCGCCGACCAGCGGCTGCAGATCAGCGCCTATTCGCTCATCCTGGACCGGCGCGTGGGCCACTACCGCCTGCCCGACGGCTGGCAGGTGGTGGCCGCGGGCAACGCCAGCTTCCATGGCGCCGTCAGCCACGACATGGGCACGGCGCTGGCCGACCGCATGTTTCATTTCAACGTGCAGACGGCCATCGACGCCTTCCTGGCCCACGCCATCGCCCACCAGTTCGCGCCCGAAGTGATGGCCTACCTGCGCGTGCGCCCCGACCGGCTGGACGACACCCAGGCCCAGCTGGCCAACGACCACCTGGTGGGCGCCAGCCCGCGCGGCTGGGAAGACGTTTCCAGCGTGCTGCAGTCGGGCCTGGGCGCAGCGGCGCAGCGCGTGTTCGTGCAGGGCCGCATCGGCGCGGCGAACGCGGCCGAATTCTTCGGCGTGCTGCGCGAACTGCAGGCCGGCACCGACGTGCTGCGCCTGTTGGCCGCGCAGCGCGGCCCCGAAACCCTGGCCCTGCTGCCGCGCACGCTGGACGGCCTGTACGGCCTGGTCTACGGCCTGCTGGCGGCCTGCACCGAAGCGCCAGCGCTCGCTCGCGCGCTGGAGATCGTCGAACAGCTACCCGAATTGCGCGGCCAGCTCGGCAGCCAGGCTGCGCTGCCGCTGCGCGAAGCGCAGACCCTGGCGATGGAACTGCTGCTGCAGCGCGCACTGGAAACCGGCCTGGAAGGCGCCGTGCTGGACAGCCCGGCCTACCAGCGCTACACCGACCAGCGCCGCCGCGACGGGCTGCAGGCCTGAGGGCCAGTAGCCCCTAAGCCCCGCAGCCCCGCTGACCGACGGCCTGGCAGCCCGAACCCGCAAAGCCTGGAAGCCTGGAAGCCTGGATTGAACCCCTTACCCGGCGACCACCGCGGCACCCGCGCCATCCAGCGCCTGGTGGAATTTGCGCCGTCCACAGGCGGGCTGGCGCTGTGGGTGCGGCACCACGACCTGGCCGCCGATGAAGACGACACGGCCAGTGAACACGACACCCCCGTCTGGACCGACGGGCAGACCCTGCACTACCGCCCCGCCTTCAGCCAGCTGCCGCTGGCTGAACAAGCTGGCTGGGTGGCGCACCAGGTGCTGCACATCGCGCTGCGCCACCCGCAGCGCTGCCTGCAGCTGCAGCAGCGCCTGGGCGATGTCGACCTGCGCCTGTTCAACACCTGTGCCGACGCCATCGTCAACAGCGCGCTGTCGCACCTGGGCTGGCTGAGCCTGCCGGAAGACGCCGTGCGGCTGCCGCCGCTGCTGGCCGCCACGCTGGCCGTCGAGCAGGACCACGAGACCGCGCTGGCGCAGTGGGACGTGGAACGTCTGTACCGCACGATGGACGACCGGTCGCCGCCTGAGCGCAGCGCCCGCGACAGCCGAAGAGACGGCCCGCGCGCCGCACGCACGCGCGCCTTCGGCGGCCGCGGTCAGCAGGACCTGCGGCCGCACACGGGCGCGCAGCAAGCGCCGGAAGTGGAAAGCGAAGCGGCTCGCGACTGGAGTGAACGCCTGCAGCGCGCCCATGCCGGCGACGGCGCGCATTCGCTGCTGCGCAGCCTGCTGGCCGACCTGCCGCGCACCCACACGCCCTGGGAACAGGTGCTGCGCACCCAGGTGGCGCGCGCGCTGGCGCAGGAACCCGATGTGTCCTGGTCGCGGCCTTCGCGGTCCTACCTGGCCAACCAGGGTCGCATCCGGGGTGGCTGCCCTGGCACGCCAGGCCAGCCCCGGCGCGGCAGTGCAGACAGCCCCGCGCGCCGCATGCCCTGGGAACCTGGCCGCAGCGCCACGCGCCCGGTGCCGAGGCTGGTACTGGTGGTGGACGTGTCGGGTTCGATCGACGACGCGCTGATGCGGCGCTTCGCGCGCGAGATCGAAGCCCTGTCGCGCCGCCTGGCGGCCAGCCTGGTGTTGGTGATCGGCGACGACCATGTGCAGCAGGTGCTGGTGCACCGCCCCGGCCGCAGTAGCGTGGCCGACTTGCTGAAGCTGCTGCGCTTCGACGGCGGCAACACCGACTTCACGCCGCTGCTGGCCGAGGCCGGCACGCACCGGCCGGACCTGATCGTGGTGCTGACCGACCTGGACGGCCCGGCCCGGCTGCGGCCAGCCTGCCCAGTGCTGTGGGCGGTGCCCGAGGCGCATGCCGCAGCGCCAGCGCCGTTCGGGCGCAAGCTGGTGCTGGCCTGAATCGCTGGGCTAGAACGGCAGCACTTCATCGCCCGCTGCGGGCAGGCAGCCGGCCGCGATGGGGGCGCCGTTGCGCCGCAGCAGCATGTGCTGGCCGTTGTGGCAGAACTCCAGCCACTGCGCCTGCGGTTCGCGCTGGCGCACGAAGGCGTCGATGGACGCCGGCATGCTGACGCGGTAGACACCGGCGGCCAGGTCTTCGGCCGGGTGGTCGCGTTCGTGCAGCCAGGGCAGGGCGCTGGAAAGCCACATCAGCAGCCGGTTGCCCACGGCCATCACCTGTGGCTGGTAGCCCGCTTCGCGCAGCCAGGCCTGGGCGGCAGCGCGGGCGGTGGTGCCCGGCGCGGGCGCGGGGCCCCAGGCCAGGGCCAGTGTTTCCACCAGCCACTGGTTGCAGTTCTGGAACTGCAGGCCCCAGGCGTAGGCGTTGGCGCTGTAGTCCGGGTGCAGGGCCTGCAGGGCGCCAGCCCTGTCCAGCACCTGGGCCCGCAGCGCCGTGGCGGCGGGCGGCGGCAGCAGCACGGCGCTGAAGTAGCCACTGTCGGGGTTGTCTGCCCCCAGCAAGAAGCCCGGGATGCCCTGGTCGAAGATGCGCGGCGTGCCGGCTTCGCAGTCGTAGTACAGCTGGCGCACCGACCAGGCCGCGTTGGGGCTGTCGCGCAGGCTGATGCCGCCGTGCGAATAGCGCAGGCCGAAGCGCGACAGGTCCAGCCCCGAACGCGCCACGATGGCCAGCGGCTGGCCGCTGGCTTCCAGCGTGGCCTTGATGAAGGCGGCAAAGCGCAGCAGGCGGTCTTGTTGCTGCACAGTCAGGGCCGGCGGGTTGGCGCAATGCTGTTGCAGCAGCACGGCGGCCTGGGCGGGCGCGGCGGCCAAGCTCAGGGTCAGGGACAGGGCCAGCCTTGCCCCCCAGGCCAGGCACCGCAGCGCGCCGGCAGCGGCTGGCCGCTGCACGGCCTTCAGAGCACGACCGGGCGTGCGGCCAGTTCCTGCAGCCAGTGGTCTTCCAGCACCAGGAAGAAGGGCGCCTTGTCGCTGGCGCGGGCGAATTCGATGCCGTAGCTGCGGTGCGTGGCGGCCACGCGCGCGCCAGTGGCCAGGCCGCTGGCGGCAAAGGCCGGCTGCGGCAGCGTCAGGAACAGCGTGTCCTGCGCCGTGGCCGGCTGGTCGGCGGGCAGTTCACGCTGCAGGGTCAGGCGCAGTTCGCCCGGGCGGCCTTCGGCCTGCGCAACGTCGACGATGCGGTAGTCGCCCTGGGCCACGTCGCGGGTACTGGAACTGTTGCTCGATGTCTTCAGCGAACCCGAGATGCCGTTGGACGAAACGCCCACGCTGTCGGACACGGCTGAAGACGCCGACGAGGCGGCCTGCGCCTGCGGGCACCAGGCAGCCGTGCACAGGGCGATGCTGGCCAGGGCGATGGAAAGAGGGTTCATGCGGCTTCCGGGCAAGGGCGGGGATCGAAAAGGGAAATGAACGACAAGCAGCGGACTGGCCGGAAGGCCGACCGGGCAGCAAGTCCTGGTCGGCAGTGTGCCTTCAGAACACCGTGCCGTCGCTGTCCAGGCGCAGGGGTGGCGAGCCGTCCTCGCGCAGTTCGCGCGCGATTTCACGCCCGGCGGCCCAGGTGCCGCCTTCCAGCACGCCGGCCATGGGCAGTTCTTCGGCTGTCTTGCCCAGCACCGCGCGCACGCGCTGGGCGACTTCGTCCAGCAACGCCACCGTGAGCGCCCGCCATTCGACGATCAAGGGGTCTGAAGGCTTCCACACCCGCGCGGCCAGTCGCGGGTCGCGCAGCACCAGTACGCCGGCGTCCAGCAGCAGGCCGCCGTTGCGGTATTCGGGCAGGCCGGTCAGGGCGTCCAGGCCCGTCACCTGCACGCCAGCCCATTGCAGGGGTTCGAGCAGCGAATACGTCAGCCACTGGCTGAGCTTGTGGAAAGGCACCCAGCCGCTGGTGGTGCTGTCCACGCCGCCGGGCACGGCGGCGCCGGCCCACAGGTGCGGCCAGACGTCGCCAGCGGGCAGGCCCTGCACGCGGCTGCCGCTGGTCCAGATGGGCGCCATCGACGCCAGCAATTCGCCCAGTACGGCCGTGGCCGACACCGTGGTCAGCGTGCCGCCCTGGGTCAGCCGGTCGTAGAACAGGCCCGGGCGCGACGGGCCGCCGGTGCGCGCGGCTTCGGCCTGCAGCGCCTGGCCCAGCCGGGCCAGCAGCCCGGCGCGGCCTTCCAGGCCGACCACGGGGTTGGACGGGCTGGCCTGGAACACCGCGCGCAGCACCGAAGCGTCAATGCGCTGCAGCGCCGCGGCGTCGGCGCGCAACGGGTCGTCGGGCGTGGATGAGAAGGTACCGGCCAGGAAGGCCCGGAAGCTGGCCACGCCCAGGCCTTCGCTGCGCTGGTAGACCCGTCCGCTGGGACCGCTGTCGCTGTCGCCGGCGCCCTGGCCAGCGCCTTCGCCCAGCGGCTCGGTGTAGCGCCATTGCGGGCCGGCGCCGGCGTCCAGCAGCACGCTCACCACCGTCAGGTCGAAGTGCGCGCGGGCGCGTTCGCCCACGCTGCGGCCGGCCAGCAGGGCGTCCAGCTGCGCACGACGGTCCACGCCACCGGCTTCGAAATGCCGCCAGCGGCTGTGCAGCGGGATGGCCAAGTCGGGGAAGCGCCGGCGCGTGAGCGCAGCCACGCGTTCGGCTACCGCGGGCAGCGCTTCGCGGCGCACGCTGAAGAAGGGGCTGACGCCGTCTTCCACCGACCGCAGCACGGCCTGGCAACGCAGGCGCACGGTGCCGGGGTCGCGCAGCGGAGCCAGCGGGTGGCGTGAAGGGGTGGCGCGCGCGCGGGCGTTGTCGGGCGTGTCGGAGTTGGGATTCAGGGGGTGTTGCTCATTCAAGACCCCGGCCCTTGACGAGCGCGAGGTCGGCTTCGGTCGGCACGCTGCCGTCGGTGAAGTAGCCGGCAGCAATCTTGGCTTCGATTTCCACCCGCGCGTCGGCGGGCACCAGGGCGTCGGGGATCTTGATGCGTTCGCCCACTTCGATGCCGCTGCCGGTGATGGCGTCGAACTTGTCGTTGGACATGCTCACCAGGCGGTGGATCTTGCGCACCCCCAGCCAGTGCAGCACGTCGGGCATCAGTTCCTGGAAGCGCATGTCCTGCACGCCGGCCACGCATTCGGTGCGCAGGAAGTACTTGTCGGCACTGTCGCCGCCCTGCTGGCGCTTGCGTGCGTTGTAGACGAGGAACTTGGTCACTTCGCCGAGGGCCCGGCCTTCCTTGCGGCTGTAGGCGATCAGGCCCACGCCGCCTTTCTGCGCGCCCTGGATGCATTCCTCGATGGCGTGCGTGAGATACGGGCGGCAGGTGCAGATGTCGCTGCCGAACACGTCCGAGCCATTGCACTCGTCGTGGATGCGGGCGGTCAGCGTCACGTCGGGGTTGGCCAGGTCGCGCACGTCGCCGAAGACGTAGAGCGTCTGCCCGCCGATGGGGGGCAGGAAGACCTCGATGTCGCTGCGCGTCACCAACTCGGGGTACATGCCGCCGGTTTCCTCAAACAGCGCGCGGCGCAGTTCGGCTTCGCTGACCTTGAAGCGCGCCGCCACGCCCGGCAACCACCACACGGGTTCCACCGCGATCTTGGTCACCGTGGCGCTGGCGTCTTCCAGCAGCACCGTGCCGTCGATGGCCAGGCGCTGGAAGGCAATGGCCTGCTTGATTTCTGGCAGGTGGATGTGCGCCTTGGTGATGGCGATGGTGGGCCGAATGTCGTAGCCCTGCGCCAGGTAGTCGGCGTAGACGCTCTGCACGCTGGCGCCCCAGGGGTCCAGGCTGACGATCTTGGCGGGGTCGCCCCACTGTGCGTGCGGGCCCACCAGGTCGGTGGCGAAGGTGTTGGTCAAATCAGCGCGGTGGCCGCGCATCAGGTTGCCCGCTGCCACGGCCAGGGCGCGGTAGACGCCGTAGCTGCCGCTGTGCGTGCCGATGACGTTGCGCTGGCTGCGGTTGGCCGTGGTGCCGACCACGGGGCCACGTTCCAGCGCGTCGGGCGCGCCCCACTGGATGGCCGGCGCGCCGGTCGTGCCCTGGTTGGGGTGGGACGTGAGCCGGATGTGGCCGGCGGCCGGGCTGGGCTGGTCCATGCTGCGGGTGTGCTTCAGGCCTCGGCCTTGGCCAGCTCGGCGTAGGCGCTGGACAGCCACATCTTCAGCCGCTGGCGTTCCATCAGGCCCAGGCCCGGGCTGTCCATCCCGCCGCCGTTCTTGGCGGCCCAGAAGCTGCTGTTCTTGGCGTCGATCTTCTGCACCACTACATCGTGCAGGCGCTTGACGGTCACGACCTTGGCGCCCAGGCCGAGTGCGCGTTCGAGCTGGCCCGACACTTCCAGCTGGCTGAAGTCTTCGCCGCGCAGCTGGTTCTTCACCAGCACGTAGTGCAGGCGCTGGCCGAAGCGGTCCAGCAGGCGCGACAGCAGGTCGACGCTGTCGCGGCCGCTGTCCATTACATGCCAGTAGTGCAGGGCGATGCCCGACAGGTCGGCCATGTCCAACACGCCGGATTCGTCCATCCACTTCACCAGCGGGTCGTGGGTCTGCGCGGCCAGGTCCACCAGCACGCGGCGGCCGGGGTATTCGACGGCGCTTTCGACGATGCGGTCCAGCGCTTCGTACTTGTCCACCAGGGCCGGCAGCGCGTAGTCGGAATAAAAGCGCATCAGCGAGCCGTGTGAACGGTCGGTGTCGTAGCCGACGAAAGGCATTTCGTGGTCGATGAAGTACTGCGCCAGCAGCCGCGCGACCATCGACTTGCCGACGCCGCCTTTTTCGCCGCCGATGAGGTGGATCTTCGACGCCGGGGCGGTCTCGAGGGTGGGGACTTCGGTCATGGGTGGCAGGTCCTGGGAAACAGAAGGCGATTGTGCAGCGCGCCGGAACCAGGCGATCGGGTGCCGCCAGCCCCGCCGGCCTGCAGGCGTGGGCATCAATCGAAGCCGCGCACCGGCAGCGCGGCGCTGCGCTGCAGCCAGTTCAGCGGCGAATACGCCGCGCTGGCGCAGGTGGCGTGCAAGGTGTAGGCCAGGCGCGACCGCGGGCTGTGGTTCGGGCCGCTGTAGTGCGGCAGCAAACCGCCGAAGACGACCAGGCTGCCGGCCGGAACCGGCAAGGGCATGGCCGTGCGCGCGCTGGGCCAGGGCGTGCTGTCCAGCGCCTGCATGCGCAGGCGGGGGGCCTGGCCGGGGGTGCGGTCGCACACGTACTGCTCGCGCAGCGGGCTCGTCTGCCCGCCGGGCTGCACCCACAGGCAGCCGTTGTCCAGCGTGGCGTCTTCCAGCGCGAACCAGAAGGTCGTCACCGTCTGCGGCGTGGTCAGGAAGAAGCTGCCGTCCTGGTGCCAGCCCACTTCGCCGCCGATGTGCGGCTGCTTGAAGATCAGCTGGCTCTGCCACACCTGCGGCTGTCGCAGGCCCAGGGCCTGGGCCAGGGCCGCCAGCGCGGGGCCGTGGGAAAAGCCGTCGAAGAATGGGTCCAGGTCGTGCAGCGCATGGCCGATCTTGTTGATCGACCGTTCCTTGGGTACCGCCAGCCGGCCCTGCGCGTCGAAAGCGTCTTCCTCGAAAAAGCAGTGCACGGCTTCGGCCGATGCCAGCAGCGCGGCGTCAGCCACGCGGCTGCGGTCGCGGGTGGAAAAGGTGCCGGTGTCGGCCGCAGGCTGGAAGGCGCTGATGATCTCGGCCGCGCGGCGGCAGGCCGCAGCCACCTGTTCGGCGGGCTTGAAGCCGGGCAGCACGACGAAGCCTTCGCGTTGCCACTGGGCGGTTTGGTCGGCGTTGAGCATGGAAGCAGGCTGTTGCAAATTGGCATCAAGTGGGCCGCGCTCGGGGTGGCGCGGTGACTTCGCAGCGCGCTGCGCGCGATGATCTGGCGCTGATGGCCGCACTGGCATAGCCATTGCAACACGAAGCCAGCCCCCTTACGGAGAGCCCATGCCCAAGCACCTGTCCACCCCAGCCCTTGCGGCCCTGACGCTGACCCCGCTGGCCCTGGCGGCGGCCCTGTTGGCGGCCAGCCCGGCGCATGCCCAGACGGCTGCCCCCGACGCCGGCAAGCTGCAGACCGTCACCGTGACGGCCGAACGCCGCACCGAAAACATCCGTGACGTGCCCAGCAGCATCAGCGCGCTGTCGGGCGAAATCCTGGAAGTGCTGAACAGCGGCGGCCAGGACATCCGGTTGCTCAGCGGCCGTGTGCCCAGCCTGAACATCGAATCCAGCTTCGGTCGTGCCTTCCCCCGCTTTTACATCCGCGGCCTGGGCAACACCGACTTCGACCTGAACGCCAGCCAGCCTGTGAGCCTGGTGTTCGACGACGTGGTGCAGGAAAACCCCATCCTGAAGGGCTTCCCCATCTTCGACCTGGAGCGCATCGAAGTGCTGCGCGGCCCGCAGGGCACGCTGTTCGGGCGCAATTCGCCGGCCGGCGTGGTGAAGTTCGATTCAGCCAAGCCGGGCAAGACCTTCGGCGGCTACGGCACGCTGTCCATCGGCCGCTTCTCGGCCGTGAACGTCGAGGGCGCCGTGAACGTGCCGCTGTCGGACATGGCAGCACTGCGCGTTTCGCTGCAGTCGCAGAACCGTGACGATTGGGTCCGGAACACCTATGCCAGCGGTCCTACAAAAGACCTGGAGGGCTACCACGACACCGCCGCGCGCGTGCAGTTGCTGATCACGCCCACCAAAGACCTGAGCGCGCTGGTCAACGTCCACGCGCGTGACCTGGAAGGCTCGGCCCGTGTCTTCCGCGCCAACATCATTCAGCCCGGCAGCAACGGTCTGGTGGCCGGCTTCGACGAACGCAGCGT
Source organism: Rubrivivax sp. (assembly GCA_027485165.1). Classification (GTDB taxonomy): domain Bacteria; phylum Pseudomonadota; class Gammaproteobacteria; order Burkholderiales; family Burkholderiaceae_C; genus Rubrivivax. The sequence continues at coordinate 115,949 of JAIXRN010000056.1, read as the reverse complement.
TTCGCAGGACGGCATCAACAGCCAGGACGTGAAGAGCGTGGGCGGCAGCCTGCGCCTGCGCTGGGACCTGGGCGGCGTCGCGCTGAGCTCGATCACCGGCTACGAGAGCGTCGAGAGCTTCAGCCGCGGCGACATCGATGGCGGGTTCGGCAATGCCGGGGCGCCCGCGCCAATCGGCAAGCCGTTTGGTCCTGGGTTCATCCCCTTCGACGCCGAAAGCGGTGACGGCCTGCCCCAGCACAAGCAGTTCACGCAGGAATTCCGCGTCGAAAGCACGGGCAAGGGCGCGCTGCAGTGGCTGGGCGGCGTCTACTGGTTCGATGAAGAGCTGAACATCGACAGCTTCAACTTCAGCAGCCTGGGCGGCAACGCACAGAACGGCTACGCCACGCAGCAGCAGGACAACCAGGCCTGGGCCGTGTTCGGCACGGTCAACCTGGAAGTGAGCCCGCAGCTCAAGCTTCGCGGCGGCCTGCGCTACACCAAGGACGAAAAGGACTTCGTTGCCGACCGCATCCAGGCGCCGCCCTTCAGCCCCACGTTCATCGGTCGCCGTACCGTCAGCACCAGCGCCGACAACACGAGCGGTGACTTCAGCGCCACCTATGCGGTGAGCCCCACGATGAATGTGTACGGCCGCGTGGCCACTGGCTTCCGCGCGCCTTCGATTCAGGGCCGGCTGCTGTTCGGCGACACGTTGAGCGTGGCCAGGAGCGAGAAGGTCACCAGCTACGAGGCCGGCGTGAAGGCCGATCTGTTCGACCGACGCGCGCGGCTGTCGGCCAGCGTGTTCCAGTACACCATCAAGGACCAGCAGCTCACGGCGGTGGGTGGTGCGGCGAACTTCAACCAGTTGATCAATGCGGCCAAGACCCGGGGCCAAGGCGTCGAGTTCGACCTGCAGGCCTTTGTCACAGAAAACCTGCTGCTGACGCTGGGTGGCAGCTACAACGACACGAAGATCAAGGACCCCGGTCTGCGCGTGGATGCCTGCGGCAGCGGCTGCACGGTGCTGGATCCGATCACGGCCCCCATCAACCCGGCGATCAACAAATTCGCGCCCACCGTTTCGATCGACGGCAACCCGCTGCCCCAGGCCCCCAAGGTCACGCTGAACTTCACCGCGCGCTACGGCTTTGCCGTGCCGGGCGGCGAAGCCTACGTGCTGACCGACTGGGCCTACCGCAGCAAGATCAATTTCTTCCTCTACGAAAGCGCCGAATTCACCGGCAAGGCTTTACTGGAAGGCGGCGTGCGCGCGGGCTACATCTTCGGCAACGGCAAGTACGAAGCCGCCGCCTTCGTGCGCAACATCGGCAACCAGATCCGCGTGGTGGGCGGCATCGACTTCAACAACCTGACCGGCTTCATCAACGAACCGCGTACCTTCGGCGCATCGTTCAAAGCCAGCTTCTGATGCGCTGGTGGGTCAGGCTTTTGGCTTCGGCGCTGGCACTGGCGGCAACCGCCGCCAGCGCCCAGCCAGCCATCATCTTCGAGCTGGGCGGCAAGTTCGACAAATCCTTCGGCCAGGCCGCCTGGCAGGGCGCCGAGCGCTGGAAGAAGGAAACCGGCAAGCCGTACCTGGAATACGAGATCCAGAACGTCGCGCAGCGCGAGCAGGCGGCACGCCGCTTTGCGCAGCGCGGGGCCAATCCGATCGTGGGCGTGGGCTTCCCGCAGGCCAGCGCCATCGAAGCCGTGGCGCGGGACTATCCCCAACTGCAGTTCGCCATCGTTGACATGGTGGTGAGCTTGCCCAACGTGCAGAGCTTCGTGTTCCGCGAACACGAAGGCGCTTTCCTGGTGGGCGCTTTGGCGGCGCTGGCCAGCAAGACGGGCACGGTGGGCTTCGTCGGCGGGCAAGACATCCCGCTGGTGCGCAAGGTGCTGTGCGGCTATGAGCAGGGCGCGCGTTGGGCGCGCCCGCAGGTGAAGACGGTCTATGCCATGACCGGCACCACCAACGCCGCCTGGACCGACCCGGCGCGCGGTGCCGAACTGACCAAAGCGCAGGCCGCGCAGGGCGCTGACGTGATCTTCGCCGCCGCCGGCACCACGGGCCTGGGTGTGCTGCAGGCCGCGAAAGACCTGGGCATCCTGGGTGTGGGCGTGGACAGCAACCAGAACGGCCTGCACCCGGGCAGCATCCTGACCAGCATGCTCAAGCGCACCGACGTCGCGGTCTACCAGGCCTTCCAGGGCGTGAAGCCAGGCGTCACGGCGCTGGGCCTGAAGGAAGGCGCGCTGGACCTGGCCTTTGATGAGCACAACGCCAGGCTGGTGACGCCGGCCATGCGTGCGCGCGTGGATGCCGCCAAGGCCGACATCATGGCCGGCAGCCTGAAGGTGATCGACTTCACCGTGGCGAACGCCTGCCGCTGAGGACAAACGCTTCGATGTCGACCACTTCTGGTTCGATCGCGCCGCGAGGTGTGGACGCCGTGCACCTGTTCGACCAAGCGCAGGCCCGCACCCGCGCCGGCGACGCGCCGGGTGCGCGCAGCCTGCTGGAACTGTCTGCACAGGCCGGCCACCAGGCCGCGCTGCTGCAGCTGGGCATCTGGGATCTCGTCGGCCTGGCGGCCCCGGTGGACGTGCCGGCGGCCGTGGCGCGGCTGCGTGAGGCTGCCACCCGCGGTCATGCGCCGGCCATGACGCTGTCTGCGCAGCTGGTCGCTGCCGGGGTCGCTGGCCCGGCGCGAGACTTCACCGATGTCCTGGGATGGCTGCTGCAGGCTGCCCAGGCGGGTGAGACGCGGGCCACGGTGCAGCTGGCGATGCTGATACCCGTCCTGCCTGAGCACGCACCCGTGCGCGCGGCGCTGTTGCGGTCGGCAGCCGCTGCGGGCGATTCGATCGCCAGGATGTTGGTTGATCGCCTGCCACTGTCACCACCCAGCCCCTCGATCGACTGGGAAGATGTCCGCGTCCGAGTCGCCTGGCCGCACGAGCGGGCCTTGCCGCTGGCGCAGACGCGCTGGGCGCAGCCACGCATCGTGGCCCTGCCTGGTCTGCTGTCTGCCGACGAGTGCACGTACATGGCCCTGAAGGGCCTGCCGATGCTGCGGCAGGCCCGCGTCATCGGGCGCGACGGCCAGCCCACGGTCGACCCGATCCGGTCGAATGACACCGCCAAGTTCGGCCTGCTGGAAGCCGACGCGGTGGTGCAGAGCCTGGACTTGCGGGTGTCAGCGGCGCTAGGGCATCCGGCCGAGAACGGCGAGGGCCTGGCGCTGCTGCGCTACCAGGTCGGCCAGCAGTACCTGCCGCACTGCGACTGGATCGACCCGACACGGGAAGCCACGCGCGCCGATCTGGAACGCCGGGGCCAGCGCGTGGCCACCGGCATCGTTTACCTGAACGACAGCTTCGAGGGCGGTGCCACCGAGTTTCCGGAGCTCGGGCTTATGGTGCGCGGGGGCGTGGGTGATGCCTTCCTCTGGGACAACGTGCTTCCCAGTGGGGCGGTCGACCCGCTCACCCGGCACGCCGGCCTTCCGCCGACACAGGGCGTGAAGTTCCTGCTGTCGAAGTGGATGCGCGATCGCCCGCAGTGGGGCCGTGACGGCTGATCACCTGGCCCGTGCGGCGCCTGCCGCCCCGTAGACTCGCGCCGCCATGCGCATCATCCCCTTCGGCCGCCAGCCTTACACCGTCACCGAGCCCGCGATGCGGGCCTTCACCGCCGCGCGCGGCACCGACACCGAGGACGAGCTCTGGCTGGTGGAACACGACCCGGTGTTCACCCAGGGCATCGCCGGGCGCGACGGCCATGTGCTGGCCGCGGGTGACATCCCTGTCGTGCGCACCGACCGTGGCGGGCAGGTCACGTACCACGGCCCGGGCCAGGTGGTGGCCTACCCCTTGGTCGACCTGCGGCGGCGTGGCTACTACGTCAAGGAATACGTCTACCGCATCGAGCAGGCGGTGCTGGACACGCTGCTGCACTGGGGCGTCACGGGCCACCGGGTGCGCAGCGCGCCGGGCATCTATGTACGGCTGGACGACCCTTTCGGGCACGGCGTGCTGCGCGTGGACAGCGCCGACCCGTTTCGCGGCCTGGGCAAGATCGCGGCACTGGGCATCAAGATCAGCAACCACCGCAGCTACCACGGCGTGGCGCTGAACGTGGCCATGGACCTGGCGCCCTACTCGCGCATCGACCCCTGCGGCTATGCCGGCCTGAAAACAATCGACCTGCAGGCTTTGGGCCTGCAGGTCGATGGGGGGAGCGTTGAGACCGTGGGCCAGCGCCTGGCGCTGGCCCTGCAGAACCGACTGGCCTAGGTCAGCTGGCCGGCCGCACGCAGTACACCGGGGTGCTGCTGGCAGCCGCGGTGGGGGCGCTGTTCGCAAAGGTGCCGGTGCGGCGCACGGTGATGTTGCACTGGGCGTCCACGTCCAGTTCAAACAGCTGCCACCACTCCGTCGAAGTCGATTCGCCCGTGCCTGGGGGCGTGAACAGCTCGATCGACCGGCCCGGGATGCTGAGCTCCACGCGCGCACCCGAAGCCCCGATGAAGCCCGAGCCCTGGCCCGAGAAGTTGTTCACCGCGTACTTGTAGGTGCCCACCATCAGGCGCGTGATGGTGACGACCTCGGGGCCGAAGCTGCTGGTGTCGTCGACGTCCAGGTTGGCAAAGGGTGCGGCTGTCAAGCTGCCCGTGCCCTGGTAGCTGACGCGGGCGCCGCTGGGCAGGAACAGGTAGCTGTCCAGGTCGCTGGGCCGTTCGCCCCAGGTCAGCTTCATCGTCACGCCCGAACCCAGCTGGCCCAGCGTCAGGCACTGCGTCACCGTCGTGTCGGCCGTGTAGGGGCCGGCGTTGAACGAGTTCGTCAGCGACCCGCCGCTGATGCCCACCAGCACGGCCCGGCTGGCGCGCCGGATCGGGATGGTGAAGTTGCCGCTGGCGTCAGTAATGGCGCTGCTGGTGCCGGTGTAGTCGATGCCGTCGCTGGAGATGCGGGCGTTGGCAATGCGCACCCCGTTGGCGTCGGCCACGCAGCTGGTCACCCGCACGGTGTTGTAGACCTGGTCGGCGTTCCAGGTCGTGAAGTGCGCGACCGTGCCCTGGTAGTAACGCGCGGTGCCCGACCCCGCCAGCGTGGCCGTGCCTTCCTCGACCCAGCGGCCCGTGCTGGGGTTGTAGAAGAACAGCGGCACCGTGGCCGGCGGGCTGCCGCTGCGGGTGGACAGCGGGATGCGGATCGTCGCCGTCTGGCCGCTGCGCAGGTTCAGCGCAGCGCCGGCGCTGTCGGCCAGCGTGACGTTCAGCGCGCCGAAGCTTTCGATCGGCGCGGCGGCACCGCTGACCAGGGTGGTGAAGTCGCCCGGCATCACGGCCGTGTCGCTGGCCGGGGCGATGGGCGTCACGCGCACCGTGATGTTGCCGGTGGGGATGCTGCCGTCGGCGCGCTGTACGCCTGCGGCGGGCAGAACCACCTGGGCGGTGCTGCCGGGCACGTTCACCGTGCCGCCGGTGGCCGCGTCGACCTGGGCGGTGGTGCCCAGGGCCACCATGCGGGCCTGTACATCGGTGGTGCCGGTGCCGCTGACGGCCGCGATGCGCGAGGTCTCGGCATGCGTGCTGGCATTGAAGACGACGTTGACGCGTTCGCCTGGGGGCACGCCCGTCAGGTTGAAAGCGCCCGTGGCGTCGGTGGTGGCGCTCGCGCTGCCCACGCTGACGCGCACGCCCGCAATGCCCAGCGCGGTGGCCGAATCGACCACCCGCCCGGCCAGGCTGCCGGCAGACGGCACGGTGACGCTGGCAGTGGCGGTGGCGCAATTGGTGGGGGCCACGGTCTGGCAGATGCGGTAGGCCACGCTGTAGCTGCCCGGCGTGGCCGTGCTGCCGACGCTGACCAGGCCTGCGGCCGACAGGGTGACGCCGGTGGGCAGGGTGCCGGTGGCGCTGACGGTGACGCTGGCGGCCGTGGCACGTGCGCCACCCAGGGTGTCGTTGGCCAGCACATCGCCACTGGCACCGCTGGCCAGCGTGAAGCTGTCGGCGGTGGCGACGATCGGCGGCGCGGGGACGGTGATGACGGCCGTGGCGGTGGCGCAGTTGCCAGCGTCGGCGATGTCACACAGGCGGTACGTGAGCGTGGCCGCGCCCGGCACGGCCGTAGCGGCCACCGTGACGGTGCCGTTGCTGACCGTGATGCCGGCAGGCGGCGTGCCCGATGTCAGCGCGAAGCTGGCATTGGTGGTGGTGGCCGGCCGGTCGTCGACACGGTCGTTGGCCAGCAGGTTGGCCGTCTGGCCCGGGGCCAGGGTGAAGGCGTCGGCGGTGGCCACGACCTGGATGCTGTCGTTGGAACTGCCGCCGCCGCAGGCAGCGAGAAAGGCACTGGCGGCCAGCGCGATGGCCAGGTGCCGAGCCTGTGGGCTTGGGGAAAACTTCAAGAGCGTCTCCGACTTGTCGATGAAAGCGAGCGAGCGAGGCTATCCCTTGGCGAGCGGCAGGCCATCCCGCCGAATGGGGTGGTGACAGGCTTCGAACATGGGGGGGTCGCTAAACTCCGGGTTCCCCCCAAGCTGCCATTTGATGGACGCCCTTGCCATGAGCCAGACCCCGCCCCCCGCCGCTTACGACCCCAGCGCCAAGCAGAAGGCGCAGGCCAAGACCGGACGCATCCCGATCAAGGTGGTGGCGCTGGAACCGGCGCAGATGCTGAAGAAGCCGGAGTGGATACGCGTCAGGGCCGGCAACCCGGCGCAGGCGGCGCGCTTCTACGAGATCAAGCAGATCCTGCGTGAACACAAGCTGCACACGGTGTGCGAAGAGGCCAGCTGCCCGAACATCGGCGAATGCTTCGGCAAGGGCACGGCCACCTTCATGATCATGGGCGACAAGTGCACGCGCCGCTGCCCCTTCTGCGACGTGGGCCACGGCCGGCCCGACCCGCTGGATGTGGACGAGCCGCTGAACCTGGCCAAGACCATCGCGGCGCTGAAGCTGAAGTACGTCGTCATCACCAGCGTGGACCGCGACGACCTGCGCGACGGCGGCGCCGCGCACTTCGTGGAATGCATCCGCAAGACGCGCGAACTGAGCCCGGCCACGCAGATCGAGGTGCTGGTGCCCGACTTCCGCGGCCGCGACGACCGCGCGCTTGGCATCCTGCGTGAAGCCCCGCCCGATGTGATGAACCACAACCTGGAAACGATCCCGCGCCTGTACAAGGAAGCGCGCCCGGGCAGTGACTACCAGTTCAGCCTGAACTTGCTGAAGAAGTTCAAGCAGCAGGTGCCGGGCGTGCCCACCAAAAGCGGCATCATGGTCGGCCTGGGCGAGACCGACGACGAGATCCTGCAGACCATGCGCGACATGCGCGCGCATGACATCGACATGCTCACCATCGGCCAGTACCTGGCACCCAGCGGCCACCACCTGCCGGTGCGGCGCTACGTGCACCCCGACACCTTCAGGATGTTCGAAGCCGAGGCCTACAAGCTGGGCTTCACCCACGCTGCCGTGGGCGCGATGGTGCGCAGCAGCTACCACGCTGACCAGCAGGCCCACGCTGCAGGCGTGACAGCGACGGCGGGCGTGACCCCGGCCGTGCCGGCAACCGCGGCCACCGGAGCGACGGCATGACGCCCGCCCTGCGCACCCTGCTGTGCAGCATGCCCAAGGCCGAGCTGCACATGCACATCGAAGGCTCGCTGGAACCCGAGCTGATCTTCGCCCTGGCCCAGCGCAACGGCGTGGCACTGCCCTACGCCAGCGTGGAAGCGCTGCGCGCGGCCTATGCCTTCACCGACCTGCAGAGCTTTCTGGACATCTACTACGCCGGCGCCAGCGTGCTGCTGCACGAGCAGGACTTCTACGACATGGCCTGGGCCTATTTCCTGCGCGCCCGCGCCGACAACGTCGTCCACGCCGAACTGTTCTTCGACCCGCAGACGCACACCGAACGCGGCGTGCCCATGGCCACCGTCATCCAGGGCCTGAAGCGCGCCTGCGACGCGGCGCAGGCCGAACTGGGCATCAGCGCCGGCCTGATCCTGTGCTTCCTGCGCCACCTGAGCGAAGACGCAGCCTTCCAGACGCTGGACGACGCGCTGCCTTACCGCCAGCACTTCATCGGCGTGGGCCTGGACAGCAGCGAGCGTGGCCACCCGCCGGAAAAGTTCGCGCGCGTGTTCGCGCGCTGCCGCGAACTGGGCCTGCACGTGGTGGCGCATGCGGGCGAAGAAGGCCCGCCGGAATACATCTGGAACGCGCTGGACGTGCTGAAGGTCGAGCGCATCGACCACGGCGTGCGCTGCCTGGAAGACCCGGCCCTGGTGCAACGCCTGGCGCAGGACCGCATGCCGCTGACGGTTTGCCCGCTGTCGAACGTGAAGCTCTGCGTCTATGCCCAGATGGCCCAGCACCGCCTGCCTGAACTGCTGGCTGCCGGCCTGTGCGCCACCGTCAACAGCGACGACCCGGCGTACTTCGGCGGCTACATGAACGACAACTTCATCGCCACCTTCGAAGCCCTGCCGCAGCTGGGCGCGCAAGACGCCTACCGGCTGGCAGCCAACAGCTTCGACGCCAGCTTTGCGCCCGCCGGCGACAAGGCGCGCTGGCGGGCCGCGCTGGACGCCTGCTTCGCCCCGTCAGCCGCCTGATGGCGCGCCATTGCGGCACATGACCCGGCCGCGCCGCGCATAGCCAGGCGTCCACGGCCGTCGTCTGCGGCTTCAGCGCCGGATTTCGCGCCAGGAATTCTTCTGCGGGTCGATCGCGCGGCTGCCGTCGGCTTCCCGCGTGATGATGTTGCCGCGGTCGTCGCGCAGGGTGTAGCGCAGCGTCTGCCCGTTGGCCGTCAGCACCGTGTTCACGCCCGAGCTCAGCGCCGCGGATGACAGCAGGCTGCTGACGAAGGTGGCCCCGGCAAAGCGGTCGCCGGTCGTCACGTCCAGCAGCACCAGGCGCGAGCTGGCCGAGCAGTCTGCGCCGCCGGCGCGGTTCGTCACCACCGCCACCGCGCCATAGGCCAGGCTGGGCCGGGTATTGACCTGCTCGCCGGCTGGCAGGTCCAGGTACCAGCCGCGCTGCGTGGCCCAGTCCACCGTGGGGCCGGTCACGCTGCCGGCACCGGCGGTGTTCAGCACGCGTTGCGCCAGCGTGGCGCGCGCGTTGCCCAGCGGGCTGCCGTCGGCGATGGCATAGAGGCTCTGCACATTGCTGCGGCCGAAGTCGCTGATGTCCAGCAGCCGCCCGGTGCCCAGCACCACCACGCGCTGGTTGCGCCAGGCCAGCAGTTCGGGGGCAGCGGTGACGGGCTGGGCATTGCCGCCCGCGTCGCGCAACTGGGCTACGCGGTTGACGGCACCGGTAGCGTTGGCCGCCAGAGCCAGATCGAAGCGCCAGACATTGCCCAGCAGGTCGCCGCCGTAGACATAGCGCACGGTGCCGTTGGATTCGGCATAGGGGGAAAAATGCGCGAAGCCCGCTTCGGCGCCCAGGCTGCCGTCGGCGGTGACGTATTCCTTCAGCACGTTGCCGGTGGCCGGGTCCAGCACCCAGAGCCGGCCCTTGCCGTCGAAGCTGTTGTTGTAGCCCGAGCTCACCAGCACCACCGACGTGCCGCCCGCCAGGCGCACGATGGCCGGCCGGCCCATGCTCTGGCCCATCTTCGCTGCGGTGACGGCGTCGCCTGCACGCGGGAATTCCCACTTCACCTTGGTGGCCAGCGTGGCTTCGTTCAGGCCACGCGGCTGCGTCACGTCGATGGCGAAGTAGCCGCGGCCGCCAGCGCCCAGGCCCGACACCAGCAGCTTCATGCCGCTGTCGGTGCGGCGGATCACCGGCGTGCCGTCGCTCTGCGTGCGGAAGCTCCAGCCCCGTGCGGTGGTGCGGCCCAGCTCGTTCAGCTTCAGGCCGGGCACATAGGCCCAGAGTTCGGCGCCAGGGTTGGCGGCAGTGGTGTCGAAGGCGTGCAGCATGCCTTCACCGGTGTTCAGGTACGCGACACCGGTTTCACGGTCGACCACGGGTTCGGCGCTGATCACCGCCCCCAGCAGCGAGCGCCGCATGCGAAAGCGCGTGCCTTCGCCGCTGCGGTCGCCGCGCAGGTAGGCCATGACGTTGGCCGTCGGTCCCCAGGCGTTGGCGGGGTTGACGCGCGCACCCACCGCCGCTTCGCTGAACGAGACCCCGGCCGTTCCCGACCAGCTGGCGATCACGCGTTCAGCCCAGGGCCGCGCGGCCAGGCGGTCGGCGGCGCTCCACAGCGCGGTCGCACCCACCGCGCCGGTGGTGGGGTTCAGGGTGCGGGCTTCCAGGTCGCCGGCCCAGCCCGCGGGGTTGTAGCTGGCCAGGTAGGCCTGGCCGTCGCTGCGCGCCAGGTTGACGGTGCTGAAGCCCACGCCGCCCTGGGTGCCGGTCTGGTCGCCAATGTCTTCCAGCCCGGCACGGATGCTGGCGGTGGTCTCGTCGGGCGTGGTGGCCAGGTACATCTGGCCGCGGCCGTTCAGGGTGGCGTGCCAGAGGTCGTCGACCATGGCTGGCGTGTCGCCCACCGGCAGCGGCCAGGTGGGCGGGCTGACGAAGGGGTCGGTGGCGGTGGGCCAGACCGTGCCGCGCACGCCCAGCGTCAGGCCGTAGGTGTTGATGTGCAGGTCGGTGTTGCGGTCGGCATTGGGCAGGCCGCTGGCGCTGGGTTCCAGGCGGCCGGCCGGCAGGTCGGGCCGCAGGCGCCGGGTGTAGTGCGCCAGCGCCAGGTCGGCCAGCGAGCCCGGGGTGATGGTGGCGTAGGGCGGTGCCGCGCCCCAGGTGCTGCGGTTGTACGGCGGGACGTCGCTGGTGGCGGTGTTCGAGAAGCCGTCGGTCACGACGAAGCTGTTGTTGCGCTGGCAGGCGTACTGCACGATGCCGGTGTTGGCGTCGTATTCATTGGCGATGTTCGTCATCGCCGCATGCGTGGGTGTGCCGGCCGGGACCATCGCGTTCAGGTAGAAGGGGGCGGCTGCGGCATAGCGGTTGTTGGCTGGCAGCGGCGCATCGGCGTCGAACATCGTCACCGGGGCCTTCACGTTGAAGGCCATCACCCCCAGCCGCAGGCCCGAGATGTTGTCCAGCACCTGGCCCACCGAAGCCGCCAGCAGCAGCTTGCGCTTGCGGTAGTAGGTGAACCAGTTGGCGAAGTTCTGCAGCTCGGCCGCGGTGCTGCGGCCGCTGGGGTAGCTGGCGGTACCAGCGCGGATCTCGTAGCGCTTCAGCGTGCCGGCACCGTCGGGCGCGGCCACGCAGTCAGCGCCCAGGGTGCAGGCCTCGGGGTGCCAGAAAGTAGCCGGGAAGTACGGGATCGACGCCCAGCAGGCCAGCCCTGCGCCCACGGTCTGCGCCGCGGTCAGCGTCTGCTCGATGTTGCCCGTGCAGGCCTGCCCGGACGCGTCGGCTGCGCTGCTGAGCACCAGCGTGCCGGCCGGCAGCACCATGCCTTCCTGCACGTAGAAGCGGTAGCCGTCGGCAGCAAAGTTCGGCTGGGTGCTGTTCCAGGCCTGGCCCAGCGCCAGTGTGGGTGCGCCGGCCACAGCCGGGTGCGCGGGCGCGGCGGTGGTGCTGGCGTTGCCGAAGCTGCGCAGGGTGCCGCCCAGGAAAGCCGGTGCCCACGGGCGGTAGACGTAGTCGACCTCGGACTTGTAGTACGCCGGGTTGTAAGCCGCCGAACGCAGCCAGGCGAGCTGGTTGATGGGCGGCGCGGCCTGGCCGTAAATGCTGTTGGACAGGTAGATCGCGCCGCCGGTGGCAGAGCCGACCGGCAGCAGGTAGGAATAGGGCACCAGCGGGCTGCTGGCCAGGGGTTTGCGGCGTGCGCTGTCCCAGGCCGTGCTGCCGTTCCACCAGGCCACGCCGCTGTTGGTGTCCAGCAGCACTTCCCAGTCCATCGAGCCCGAGTCGTCCATCGCGAAGATGACGTTCGGCTTGGCCAGCACGGCGGCCTTCAGCGGCAGTTCGGCCAGCGGCGTGCTGCCGCTGGCAGCGCCGGCCAGCAGCGTGCCCAGGGCCACGACGAAGCTGGCAAATTGCAGTTTGGCTTTCATTCGGCGGGTCTCCGGCAGGGCGCGGGCGCGGTGCTCAACCCTTGGTCAGCAGTGACTGGATGAAGATGGTGGTGTTCTTCGGCCCGGTGACGCGCACGGTGGCGCGGTACTGGCGTGAGTTCGGCGGGAACAGCTTGTCGTCGCTGTCGATGCGGCTTTCCGGCACCTTGATGGCCTTGACCAGACATTCGCGCAACGGTTCCGTGACGGCGGCCACCGAGCACACGCGTTCGACGACGTAGTTGACCCGGTAGTTGCCGACTTCGATCAGCGGCGCAGCATCGAAGTTGACCTGCGGCATGCCGTTCGCGTCCTGTACCTGTACCTGGGCGAAGTACCAGCCGCCGGTAGAGGTGTTCTCGTCGTCGGGCGGCAGGGCGCGCAGGCGCGCGAAGGCTTCGTTCAGGCCGATTTCAGACGCCTGCAGGGACGTTTCGCGGTAGGTGCTGTTGCCCGTGCTCAGCGTGCTGGCCTCAGTCATCTTGGCCAGGGCCAGGGCGCCCAGCAGCATCACCGCCAGCAGGATGATGACCACCAGGATGGTGGCGCCGCGCGGCTGGCGGGTGGGGCCTGGCATGGCGGGCTTCATTGCTGCCCCAGCACCAGGTTGCGCAACGGCGCCACGATGGTGCTGGTGCGGTAGCGCCAGCAGTTCCAGTCGGCATTGCCCAGGTTGTCGGGTGGGTTGTTCCACAGCCGCGGCTTGTTGGCGTCGCCGGCATCGACGGCCGTGCAGGCGCCAGCGGCGTTGCGCTTTTCGGGCTGCGGGCTGCGCACGATCAGGCCGATGCGCACGGCGCGGATGCGCGGCAGAACGCTGGCGTCGGCCACGGCGAAGGCGCCCGTCGGGTCAACCCAGTCTTCCAGCGTCGTGCTGCCCGGCGCGTTGGAAGACACGCCGTACTGCATGCGGAACGACACCACATTGCGCGCGACGATGGCCGACGTGCCCTGCAGCGGGCGTTCGACCACCAGGTTGCCGTCCACCACGCGGTAGCGCAGCCAGTTCACCGCGCCCAGCTGGGTGATGCGGGCGTCGTCGTTGAAGAAGGGCGCAGTGGCAAAGCCGCCGCGGTTGTGCAGGCCGGTGGCCCCGAAGCTGAGCACCTGTGCCGCCGCACCCGTGGCGTTGGTCACCTGCGTGACGCTGCGCACCAGGCAGGGCTGGCCGCTGGCGGGGTTGCCTGGCGCCAGCAGCACGGCTTCGTCCACGGCCACGGGCAGGAAGGATTCCAGCGTGCTGGTGCTGCCGTCGCTGGCGTCGCGTAACCGCACGTTGGCGCCCGATTCAACGCGTGTGCCGAAGACCACATCGATGACGTCGCCTGCCGCCGTGCGCTGCACCTGCAGGGGCGAGAACGCCGCGCCGTCGGACACGATATTGGGGCCGACGCTGAAGTTCAGCTTCTGGCACAGGTAGCTGGAGTCGCCGAAGAAACCCAGGCCGGCCACGGTGACGTCGTCCTTCAGTGCCGTCAGCGCGGCCGCGCTGTTCACGGCTGCGCCAGTGGCGCCAATGCCCTGGCGTTGCGATGCCGTGAAGCTGATGGCCGTGTTCGCGACGGCCAGGCTGACGAGCAGGGCCACCACCAGGCCGACCATGAGCTCGATGATCGACAAGCCGCGCGCGGCGGCCGGGTGCGGGCGGCGGCCACCGGGGCGGCGGCTGTTGCGGCTGTGGAGGCCGTCCCGGCTATTGCACATCGGTGACCACCTGCAGGCGCGACGTGTCCTGGCCGTTCTTGGCCGTCCAGTCGATCAGCACGGTCAGCTGGGTGCCAGCCAGCAGCGCCTGCACCGACACGGGCCCGGGCAGACCGCCAGCCACGCGTTCGGCCCACTGCGCCGTGCTGTTGCGCGCCACGACGCTGGCGCAGCCCGCACTGGCCGGCACGCTGTAGCAGGCCAGGTTGGCCGGGTCCACCAGGGCGGTGCTGAGCAGTTCGTTGGCGAACTGCATGGCCACGGCGCGGGTCTGGGCGTCGGTGGTCTGGCCCACCAGCCGGGTCTGGAAGCCGGCCAGGGCCAGCATGCCCACGGCCAGCAGGACCAGACCGATGAGCGCGTCCAGCAGGCCCAGGCCCCGGGCCGGGCGCACCCGGGCGGCTGGCGTGTGCGCCCGGTGCGGGGCGCGTGGTCTGGGCTGGGCCGGCGCGTTCAATTGCAGCTGCCCAGGGTGTCGCTGCATAGCCGCACCGCGCCACCGGCGTCCACGCGCAGGCCCGGGCAGCGCCGGTCTGCGGTGCAGGCCGAGCCCGCCATCACCAGGTTGGCCGCCAGGTCGTTGCCCGTGGCGGGCCGCCCGCTGCTGGCGAAGTCGAGGTCGACGTTGGCCGCCGCCGTCACGGGCGTGGCCAAGGTGAATTCGCGCAGCAGGTCGCCAGCAGTGCCCACCGACATGTCCAGCGTGCGCACCGTGTTGCCCTGCAGTTGTAGACGCACGCGGGCGTTGCGCTTTTGCGCTTCGCTCTGTGCGAACAAGGCTTCCGCGTACAGCGCATTGCCGGCTTCGCGCAGGCGTGAATTGGCCAGATAGTCACCCAGGAAGGGCGCGGCCGTGACGGCCAGGATGGCGCTGATGGCCAGTGCCACCATCAGTTCCACCAAGGTCAGGCCGCGCCGCATCAGTTGTTGTCGCATGTGCCGCCCCGCAAAGACCAGCAGGTCAGCACGCGGCCCTTGGGGTGTTCCGGGGTGCTGCGGGCCTGCAGGTGGTTGATGGTGTATTCGTAGCCGGCCATCGACCCGCCGCCGGTGGCCGTGGCGGTGAAAGCCGTGCCATTGGCGTTGTCGATGCGGCAGCTGATGACGAAGTTCGCCACTGTCGGTATGGGCACACCGCAGCCGCCCGCTGCAGCGTTGTAGCGGCCGGTGTCCTGGAAGCGCTGCTCCATGCGCGTGGCATAGCTGCTCAGGCTGTCCAGTGCTGGCGGTACGCGCGCCCGGCGCACGTAGTCGCCATAGGCGGGCAGGGCGATCGACGCCAGGATGGCCACGATGGCCACCGTGATCATCACTTCGATCAGGGTGAAGCCCCGTGCCCCTACGCCAGGGCGATGCCTTGCCCGGCGCGCCACAGCGACAGCCGGCGCACGGGGCGTCGCTGGCAATGGGGCGTTGGATGACGCGCTGGGTCTCATGTCGGGCTTGGGCACACTGGGTAGGGCAGTGGAGCCGGCGCCAGGCGCTTGCGCAGCCGCGGGCGCTGCCCCGCTGAAATCGTCTGCGTTGAACGATGGGTAACGAACAGTAAAACTGTAGCCCAGCGCTGCCCCGCCAGCCCCCGTGCGCCGCGCGTCACCGCGCACATGAGGGGGTCTTGCCCGGGCCTTTCAGCGCCCTGCCGCCACCGTGGCCGGCGCAGGCGCGGAAGACCGCCGCACCAGGGCCACGATGGCACTGCACACGGCTGCCGTGCCCAGCAGCAACACGCTGCCCACGGCCCACAAGCCCCATACCAGCCAGCCGGCGCTGCTGCCCAGCCAGCCCAGCAGCGCATGCGTCATGTCCAGCAGGGCGCGCAGCAGGCCGGCCCAGCCGGGTAACCAGATGTCCAGGAGATGGCCGAAGGGGATCTGGTCGATCAGCGGCCGCAGGTCGCCCACCCAGGCCGGGTCCAGGGCCAGCACTGCGGCCACGCCCCAGGCCAGCAGCGACCACAGGGCCAGCAGCAGAGCAGCGACGATCCAGATGGCAATGTGCATGGTGGGCCGGGCAGGGTGCGAAGCGAAGTCAGAGTGCGACAGTGTCAGCCTGCTGCCACCGCTGCGCCAGTCGGCCTGCTTCGACCCCACGCGCCGAAGGCATAGGCGTCCATGCCCAGGTCGCCGAAGGTCAGGCTGGCATGGACGCGCGCGCCCGGTCCTGGGCCCTGGCCCTGGGCTTGACCCGGTTCGTGCGCTTCGGCGCCAGTGCCCGCACCCGCTGCGATGAAGAACGGCAGCAGGTGTTCGTCGCTGGGGTGCATCAGCTGCGCATGCGGGGCCTGGCGGCGCCAGTCCAGCAACGCCGGCCAGTCGGCCGCGGCCGAGCTGCTGGCCCACCAGTCGCGGAAGGCGGTGCTTTCTGGCGTGGCCGGGGCGTCGATGTCGACCCTGCCGCGCCCCGTGAACACGCGGCCCAGGTTGTGGGTGATGCTGCCGCTGCCCAGCACCAGCACGCCCTGGCTGGCCAGCGGCGCCAGCGCCCGGCCCAGCGCGAACAGCTGCGTGGGTGTCCAGCCCGGCGGCCAGCCCAGGGGCAGCACGGGAATGTCGGCACGCGGGAACATGTAGCGCAGCGGCGTCCAGATGCCGTGGTCCAGCCCGCCTTCGGCCAGGCTTTGCACCGGCAGCCCGGCCGCCTGCAGCAGGCCGGCCACGCGCACCGCCAGCGCCGGGCTGCCAGGGGCGTCGTAGCGCAGGGTGCGCAGCTGGGGGTCGAAGCCGCCGAAGTCGTATAGCGCCTCGTGCCGCGCCGCAGCCAGCACGGCGGGCACGCGCGTGAGGGTGTGCGCAGAGGCCACGACGATGGCTTTGGGGCGGCAGAAGTCGGCTTCCAGCGCAGGGCCCAAGGCCTGCATGAAAGCCCCGGCTTCACGCGGCTGCAGGGCCGTCATGGGCGAGCCATGGGATAGGAAGAAGGTGGGCATGCGGACCATGTCGTGATTGGAGCACCGCTGCCAGCCCCGGCCGTTCAAGCCCCTTGCACGCAGCGTGCACCGGCCGGATGGGGTACCTTCAGAGCATGAGCACCTCCCGCACCCCAGCCGTCACCGCCCTGGCCTGGCGCCAGACCCTGCGCGACTTCCGTGCCGGCGAGCTTCGCCTGCTGGCCGTGGCCGTGATGCTGGCCGTGGCCGCGTTGACGGCCGTGGGCTTCTTCGCCGACCGGCTGAACAACGGCCTGCAACGCGATGCGCGCCAGCTGCTGGGCGGCGACGCCATCGTCGGCAGCGACAAGCCCACCCCGTCCGAACTGCTGGTCAGCGCCCAGGCCCTGGGTTTGCGCACGGCGCAGACGGTGGGGTTCCCCAGCATGGCCCGCGCACCCGACAACCAGGGCGGCGCCACGCGCCTGGTGGCCGTGAAGGCCGTGACGCCCGGCTACCCGCTGCGCGGCCGCTTGGGCCTGAAAAGCGCCGTGGGTGGCGAAGTGCAGGCCGTGGCCGCCGCGCCCGAACCCGGGCAGGTGTGGGTGGATGAAGCCATCCTGGACAGCCTGCAGCTGAAGCTGGGCGACACCCTGCTGCTGGGTGACAGCGCGCTGAAGATCACCCGCATCATCGCCACCGAACCCGACCGCGGCGCCGGCTTCATGAGCTTTGCCCCGCGCGTGATGCTGGCGCAGGCCGACCTGGCCGCCACCAAGCTGGTGCAGCCCGCCAGCCGGCTGAACTACCGCCTGGCCGTGGCCGCGCCGGAAACCCTGAGCGCGGCGCGCGGCGACGCCCTGGTGCGCGACTTCGTACGCGAGACCGAAGCCCGCATCAAGAGCGTGCCCTTGCGCGCCATCAGCGTGGAATCGCTGGACAGCGGCCGGCCCGAGATGCAGCAGGCGCTGGACCGGGCGAAGAAATTCCTGAACCTGGTGGCGCTGCTGGCCGCCTTGCTGTCGGCGGTGGCCGTGGGCATCGCTGCGCGCGACTTTGCGCTGCGCCACCTCGACGACTGCGCCATGCTGCGCGTGCTGGGCCTGTCGCAGCGGCGCATCGCCGGGGCCTACACGCTGGAATTCGTCTGGGTGGGCCTGGCGGCCAGCGCGGCCGGGGTGCTGATCGGCTTCGCCGTGCATTTCGCCTTCGTGCTGCTGCTGAAGGGTCTGGTGCAGACCGCGCTGCCGGCCGCTTCGCTGTGGCCTGCGGCCTTCGGCTTCGGCGTCGGCCTGACGCTGCTGCTGGGCTTCGGCCTGCCGCCGGTGCTGCAGCTGGCACAGGTGCCGCCGCTGCGCGTGATCCGGCGCGACGTGGGTGGCGTGAAGGCGGCCTCAGCCGGCGTGCTGGCCGCGGGCACGCTGGGCTTCGTGGCCCTGCTGATGGCGGTGTCCAGCGACCTGAAGCTGGGCGCCATCGCGGTGGGCGGCTTTGCCGTGGCCATCGGCCTGTTTGCACTGATGGCCTGGCTGGCGGTGCGCGTGCTGCGCCAGGCCGTGCCCGAAGCTGGCACGCCGCGCTGGTGGACTTTCGGTGCCAGCGCGCCGCGCTGGCTGGTGCTGGCCACACGGCAGATTGCCGCGCGCCCGGCCTTCGCGGTACTGCAGGTGTCCGCCCTGTCGGTGGGCCTGCTGGCCCTGGTGCTGCTGGTGCTGCTGCGCACCGACCTGATCGGCAGCTGGCGCGCCGCCACGCCGCCGGACGCGCCCAACCGCTTCGTCATCAACCTGCAGCCCGACCAGGGCGACGCCTTCAAGGCCCGGCTGCAGGAAGCCGGCGTGACGCGCTACGACTGGTACCCGATGATCCGCGGCCGCCTGGTGGCCATCAACGACCGGCCTGTTTCGGCGCAGAGCTTCACCGGCGAACGCGCCAGCCGACTGGCCGAACGGGAATTCAACCTCAGCTTCAGCGCCACGAACCCGGCGCACAACCAGGTGGTGGGCGGCGACTGGTCGCAGCCCGCCGCGGCCGATGCCGACGGCCTGTCGGTGGAAGAAGGCCTGGCCCAGGAACTGGGCCTGAAGCTGGGCGACACCTTGCACTTCGACATCGGTGGCCAGCCCCAGAGCGGGCGCATCACCAGCCTGCGCAAGGTGGACTGGGGGTCGATGCGCGTGAACTTCTTCGTGCTGTTTGCGCGTGCCGAGATGAATGACGTGCCCGTCAGCTACATCAGCGCCTTCAAGGCGCCGGCCAAGCCCGGCTTCGACAACGCGCTGTCGCGCGAATTCCCGAACATCACCAATGTCGACATCTCGGCCAGCGTGGCCCAGGTGCAGCGCGTGCTGGACCAGGTCATCCGCGCGGTCGAATTCCTGTTCGGCTTCACCCTGCTGGCCGGCTTGGTGGTGCTGTTCGCCGCCATCACCGCCACGCGCGAAGCGCGTTCACGCGAATTCGCCATCATGCGGGCGATGGGCGCCAGCGCACGCCTGCTGGGCCAGGTGCAGCGCACGGAATTGCTGGGCGTGGGCGCTCTGGCGGGCTTCCTGGCGTCGTTGGCCGCGATGGCCGTGGGCTGGGCGCTGGCGCGCTATGCCTTTGAATTTGCCTGGGCGCCGGCGCCCTGGGTGCCGCTGGCCGGCGCCCTGGCCGGTGCCCTGCTGGCACTGGCCGCCGGCTGGTGGGGGCTGCGGGAGGTGTTGCTGCGCCCGGTGCTCGAAACACTGCGGCGCGTGGGCGCCGTCTAGGCGGGCCGCACCGGCCGCCGCCGGCCTGTAGCGGGCTGGCGGCGGCTGGTGGCCCGGGCCGCTGCCGTTAGGGCAGGGTGGCGCGGAACACGCTGCGCCCGTGGCTGAAGGCGACGATGCGCCGAGGCGAGCCGGACGTGATCGCCATCGACTCGACGATGACGTTGGCGAAGCCGGTGTTTTCGCGCGCCCAGTTGGCGCCGCCGTCCACCGACACGAAGACGCCGATGTCGGTGCCGATGTACAGGCGCTGGTTGTTGGCAGGGTCGACCACGATGCAGTGCACCGGCACGTCAGGCACGCCCGTGGCGCCGCTGCCGTCGATGCTGGTCCAGGTGGCGCCGGCGTTGGTCGACTTGAACACGTGCCCCACACCGCCCGCGGTGTTGAAGGTGGACACGGTGGCGTACACCGTACCAGCGTTGACCGGGTCCGCCGCCACCCAGGACACCGTGTTGGTGTCGGCGCGCGGCGCGCTGGCTGTCCACACCGTCGTTGCGGTGGCCGTGGTGGCGACGTTGGTGGTGAACACCGCGCCGTTGGCCGCCGTGCCGGCATAGGCGCGGTTCGGGTCGACCGGCGAAACCGCCAGTGCGCTGACACGGAAGCCCAGGAACTGGCTGACTTGCGTCCAGTAGGGGTTGGGCGCCGGAATGGCCGTGGCATTCGACGCGCGCCAGACACGGGCGCCGCCGATGTACATGCGCGACGGGCTGGTCGGGTCCTGCAGGAACGGCGCGATGAAGAGGAAGTTCCCGCTGGGTTCGGTGATGCCGGACGTGACCGCCGTCCAGCTGGCGCCACCGTTGTCGCTGCGCTGGATGCTGAGGCTGGTGTTCTCCGCCCACACCTGTTGCGTGTTGCTGGGGTTGACCGCGACATAGCCGCCGTCACCGCCTCGGATCGTGGCCCAGCCGTCGATGCCGGCTGCCGATGTGCCGCGCAGGGTGCCGTTGTCCTGGGTGCCGCCGACGAAGGTCTCGCCGTCGGGGTAGACCGCCCCGTGATAGAACTGGGTGATGGCGTAGCCGGTGTTCTTCGGGCTCCACTTCACCAGCCCGGCCGGCGTGTTGCCGCACACCGGCGAAGCTGGCGTGACAGGCGAAGGCGAATAGGCCACCGGGGCCCGCGCGTCCACCGTCACGTGCACGCCGCCGTCGTTGCCGGTGTACATGGTCTTGTTCGTGGTCCCGTTGTACTGGGGGTGGAACACGATCGCGTGATGGTCGGCGTGGTTGTATTCGGTGTTGGGCGTGGCGTTGAACCACCAGTGCGACGCCTGCCCCCAGTTCGCGCCGCCGTCGTCGGACCTGAAGAGGTCCACGCCACCGGCCCAGACGATGTCCGGGTTCACCGGGTCCACGGCAATGATGTTGTCGTACCAGCCCTGGTTCAGGAACTGGTTGGCGCCGCCGAAGCCGCAGTCCGCCAGGAAGCCGTAGACCGTGTTGCTGAGCAGCAGCGTGTTCAGCCGGGTGGGGCTGGTGTTGTCCACGCGCGTGGTCCAGCTGCCTGAAGCGCCGCTGGCGGTGGACCGGTAGACGCCCAGCATGCCGTTGTTGTAGCTGCCGGCGGTGATGCTGGCGGCCAGGGCGTAGATGATGTTCTGGTTCGACGGCGCCAGGGCCAGCGAGGTGCGGCCCATGCCCACGGGTTCGAACACCTTGTTCCAGGTTTGCGCGCCGGTTGTGTCCAGGGCGCGCCAGACGGCGGCCTGGGCGAAGCTGCCGCAGGCGGCGAACACGTTGGCCAGTGCGCGGTCGGTCTGAATGACCAGGTCCATGCAGCCATTCACAGCCGTGGCGTCCAGCACCTTGGTCCAGCTGGCGCCCGCATCGACGCTGCGGAAGATGCCGGTGCGCGTGGCAGCATAAACGCGCTGGCTGGCGCCGCGCGAGACCACCACCTTCTGCACATAGTGGAAGTCGCTGTTGCCGGTGCTGGGCAGCAGGGCCCAGGTCTCGCCACCGTCGGTGGACTTCAGGATGCCCGCGCCGCGCACGGCGTCGCCGTTGAAGAAGCCTTCGCCCGTGCCGGCGTACAGGATGTTCGGGTTGCGCGGGTCCAGCACCATCGAATTGACGGCGATGTTGACCAGCAGGTCCGCCTTGGGTGTCCAGGTGCTGCCGCCGTCGGTGGACTTCCAGATGCCGCCGGCCACGCCTGCGGCCCAGATGATGTTGGGGCTGGTGGGGTGGATCAGCAGCGCGCGGGTGCGCCCGCCGATGTTCCCGGGGCCCAGGGCTTGCCAGGTGCCCAGCACCTGCTGCGAGGTGCCGTCGCGCGTGACGGTCCTGGAAGGGCCGGGCGCGCCCTGGAAACGGTTGTCCACCGACGAGAACACCGGCATGCGCGCGGCCTGGGCCAGGCCGGCGTCGTACATGCGCTGGTCGATCACGGTCACGCCGGCGGGTGCACGCTTGGCGATGAAATGCGTCAGGGCCCCCTGGGGTTCGTCGAAACGGGCTTCCAGGCCGCGCGGGTCGCGCATCTGGGCCTGCCAGGCATTGGTGATGCCGCTGGTGCGCTCGAGCTTGGACTTGCGCCCCTTGCGGGCTTCGACCATGCGCAGGGCGCGTTCGCGGCGGGCTTCGTAGTCCGGGTTCACGGGCGCCGCCTGCGGCGGTGCCGCTTCGGTCGTCTTCACGTCGCTTGCGGCCGTGGCCGTGCCGGCCAGGGTCAAGCCCAGGCTCAGGGCCAACAGGCTGAATGCCGTTCTTAGTCTCATGGTCGCCTCCTCTGAATGTGTTGGCGGGTCGGGGGTAAAGGGCGGCGTCAGCGTGTGGGCTGCTGCGATGGCCTGTCGATCTGCTGCCCAGCGGCGGGCTCTTCGCGCTGGGCTGGGCAGCCCGGCAGCGGCATGGGTGCGCTGCGCTGATAGCGAATCATCTGGTCGGCCTGACCCTGGGGCAGCCCCAACGGCGGGGCCCGCAGCGTGGCCGACAGCAGCAGGGCGTTCTGCGCCGATTCGACGACGGGCATCAGCAGAAAGGCCTGTTCCAGCTGGGCCAGCCGGCTCAGCTGTGCCGGTGTCAGCAGGGCCCGCGCGCTGTCGCGGGCTTCGCGTTCCAGCTGTCGCGACCGTTCACACAGCGTTGTGGCTTCCGGGTTGCCCGCGTGCCGGGCCAGATGGGCGTTCCAGGGCTGCAGGGCCACCGCCATGCGGCGCGACTGGTCGGGCGACAGGTCCAGGTGCTGCGCCGCTTCTCGCCAGGCGGGCGGGGTGGCTGGTGTGGCCGTGGCTGTGGCCGGCAGCGTGGCGGCTGACCCGACAAGCACCACGCCCAGCAAGGCAGCCGCCGCCTGACCGGGTGTGGCTGTCAGCGCCGTTGGCACAGCCGGCGCGACACCAGCAAGCCGCCAGCCAGCCACAGCAGCCAGGTAGCGGGTTCAGGGACGGGCACCACGCTGAGCTGGTTGATGCCGGCGCCGTCGCCAAAGCCGGTGAACACGAGGGCCTTGATGTCGGCGACGTCGCTGCGGAAACCGCCGAAGACGGCAGAACCCGTGCCGTTGCCGCCGTTGCTGCCGCTGACCAGGCCGGTCGCGAGCAGAACGTTGGCGCTGTTGAAGGCCTGGATCGTGCCGGAGAAGCTGCCGAAAGCGTTGGCCTGAACCTGCGCGCCGGCGGCGAACACAGGCGCGGCAAACTCGAGCCTGAAGCTGCCGGAAGCGACGTTGCCGGTGCTCATGCTGAACAGCGCCAGCACGTTGTCGGTGGGCAGGAAGTCGGCGTTGAAGGTGCTGCCGCTCAGGACTGTGAACGAGCTGCTGGACCCCGTCACGTTGACCCCGGCTGCCGTGGTGCCGTTGGCGACGCTGGTGAATTCCGGGCCGAAGCTGGACCAGTTGACGATGGACGCCACGCCCAGTGCGCCCCGCGTGCCGACCTGCACCACCGCGGCCTGGCTGGCAGTTGCGGCCAGCACCAGCGACATGACGACCCCAGGACGAGCGCAGGCCACGGCCGTGCACCACAGGTTTGTTTTCATGTTCACATCTCCCCCACTGGCTTCTGTGCTGTGGGCGCGACGGGAAGCATGCGGCGTGCCACAAACGCCGTTCGTTAGCATTGACAAGGAGTTGTTGCGCCTATTCGGGATAGGGGCATCGGCCGCGCTGAGCGGCTGTCAAGTTTCCCGACTGCGCGTATTCCCCGGGGTGCGCCGCCGTGGGAGTGTGGCGTTCAGGTTGAATGACCCGGGGCGCGCGCTCAGTGGCTCCGTTCGGCTGTCGCCCCTGCGCCGGCTTGTGTCAGCTGGAATCGCCCCAGCACCTCGGCCAGGCGTGCGGCCTGTTCGCGCAGGCTTTCGGCCGCGGCTGCGCTCTGTTCCACCAGGGCTGCGTTCTGCTGCGTCATCTGGTCCAGGTGGCCGACGGCAGAGTTGACCTGCCCGATGCCGCTGCTCTGTTCGGCTGCGGCCGTGCTGATCTCGCCAATGATGTGGCTGACGCGCTGCACGCTGCTGACCAGTTCGGCCATGGTGGCACCGGCGTCCTGAACCTGCTGCGTGCCCGCTTCGACCTTCTCGACGCTGGCCTGGATCAGGCCCTTGATTTCACGCGCGGCTTCGGCGCTGCGCTGGGCCAGGCTGCGCACTTCGCCTGCCACCACGGCAAAGCCGCGGCCCTGTTCGCCGGCGCGGGCGGCTTCCACCGCGGCGTTCAGCGCCAGGATGTTGGTCTGGAAGGCGATGCCGTCGATGGTGCCGATGATGTCGCCGATGCGGTGGCTGCTGCGGTTGATCTCGCCCATCGTGCTGACCACCTGCTGCACGGCCTGGCCGCCGCGTTCGGCCACGCTGCTGGCGGTGCTGGCCAGCTGCATGGCGGTGCGCGCACTGTCGGCCGTCTGGCCCACGGTGCTGGTCAGCTGGGCCATTGAACTGGCGGTCTGCTGCAGGTTGCCGGCGGCCTGTTCGGTGCGCTGGCTCAGGTCGGTGTTGCCGCTGGCGATTTCCTGCGCCGCCGTGCCAACGCCGTCGGTGGCCACGCGCACGGTCTGCAGCGATTCGCGCAGCTGCCCCAGCATGTGGCCGGTGCTGCGCAGCAGGTCGCCGATCTCGTCGGACCGCGTGCTGTGCACGCTGCGCGTCAGGTCGCCGGCGGCCACGGCCTGGCTGATGCGCGCCGCGTCCTGGATGTCGCGCACGATGCGCCGCTGCGTACGCCAGCCATAGGCCAGCGCGGCCAGCGTCGCCGCGGTGCCCAGGGCGCCCAGCAGCAGGGTGAGCTGTTGCGCGTGGCTGGCAGCGTCCTGGACATAGGCCGTGCGCAGCACTTCCTTGCGGTCCAGCAGTGACTGCAGGGTCTGGCGCAGGGCTTCGAAGCTGGCTTCGGCCGACTTCATGGCCGCCACGCCCATGTTGACCTCGACCGAAGTCAGCTCCAGCGCCTTGTCGATCTGGCTGCGGTACTTCTCGATCTGCATGGCCGCAGCACCCACGCCCACACCCATGGCTTCGTCGCCGGCGGCTTCGGCCGCCAGCCGCGCCACGGCCGCCTGGACTTCGTCCAGCTGCTGGCGGGTGCGGCCGCGGAAACCCTGGATGTCGCCTTCGCTGAGCGATTCCGACAAGGCCTGCGTGCGGTAGACGCCAGCGTGCACGTCGGCCAACAGGCGCTGCGCATTGGCCGCGGCGGCCAGGCTCAGGACATCGGAATCGAAATGCGCCTGCATCGCCAGGCGCTCGCGCTGCTGCATCAGGCTGGAAACAGCGCCCGTTCCCAGGGCCACCACCGCCGTCAGCAGCGGGGCAATGAGCAGTTGCGTGGCCAGTTTCATGGTCGGGGTGCTGCGAGGTTCAGGGGTAGACGCCGCCGCAGACGGCAGTCTCGTTCAGCTTTTCGCAGTACATCAGCTTGGGCTCGATCTTCTTGCTCACCGGGTTGGTGAACTTGTATTCCTGCCAGGCGCCAGCGGGCTTGGCCTTGACCATCGCGACACGGTCCTTGACGAAGTACTTGCCGTCGATGTCGGTCAGCTCCAGCAGGTCCTTGCCCACCTGTTTCGGGTTCGCGCCGTGGGCCAGGCACTTGCCGTCCAGGCCGTAGACCACCAGGTACAGGTCGCGGTCGATGAACTGCGGGTCCTTGCCGGTGATGGCGCCATAGCCTTTCTCGGCGCCCTGGGCCTTGATGTAGGCGATGCCTTTTTTCACCATCGCCACGGCGTCTTCCTTGGTGGCGTCGGTGCTGCCCAGGGCGGGGCCGGCAATCAGGGCCAGGGTGGCCAGGCCGGCCAGTGGAAGGAGCGGGAGGATTCTGGAAAAGCGCATCGGGTTGACTCCAGGTTGAGCAGGTTTTCGGTCCATGGCTGCTCTTCGGCAGGATCGTGCCCCGACTTGAGCTGGGGTCATGCGCCAAACAGCAAGGCTTGCCCGGCGCATCTGGCGCGGCGTGCGTCAAGCGAAGGCCACAAAGCACAACGCCGCGGGGGTGGCCGCGGCGTTGCGAAGGCAGGTGTGCCCGGCAGGCTAGTGGCTGATCAGGCCCATCTCGGCGCTGCTCATCAGGGCCTCGATGTCCATCAGGATGAGCATGCGTTCCTTGTCCGCGCTGGCGCCGGCGGCGTCGTTCGGGCCTGCTGCAGCGCTGTTCTTGATGGTGCCGATGCCGGTGATGAAGCTGGCGTCGATGCTGGAATTCAGTTCCGGCGAGGGCTTGATGTTCTCGCGGCTCAGTTCCAGCACGTCGGACACCGAATCCACCACCGCACCGACCACACGGCCACGCACGTTCAGCACCACGACCACGGTGAAGCCGTTGTATTCCACCTTCTCGCAGCCCAGCTTCACGCGCAGGTCGATGATGGGGACGATGACCCCGCGCAGGTTGACCACGCCCTTGATGAAGGACGGCGCGTTGGCGATGCGTGTCGGGTTTTCGTAGGACCGGATTTCCTGCACGCGCAGGATGTCGATGCCGTATTCCTCTTCGCCCAGGCGGAAGGTCAGGAACTCGCCGCCTGCGGTGGTGCTGCCGCTGGCGGCAGCACCTGCAGCCGGGGCGCCGCGGCTGGACGAGGCACGCACGGCCTCGGCGTGGGCGATGTGGGGGGCTTCTGCAATCATGTCCATGGGGGTGTCCTTGAGCGTTGCGCTGCTGTGCACGGTTTATCGGCAGGGCCGAAGGGATTCTGTAGGTCTGGTCGCGACGGGAATCAGGGAATCAGAAGGTTTCCCAGTCGCCATCCGCGCCGGCGGCGGGGGCAGGGCTGGGGGCCGGGGCGGGCGCTGCCGCACGGGCGGGTGTGCGGGCGGGTGCAGGGGCAGGGGCAGCCCCTGCTGTGCTGCTGGTAGCCACCGCGCTGGCCGTGGCAAGCGTGTGGCCCCCGGCCGCGGGCTGTTTGGCCAGGGCCAGCGCACGGCTGGCCAGCGCTTTCGGGCTGGTCGGCGTGCCCTGGCTTGCCAGGGGTGCTGCCGGCTTGGCTGCAGGCGGCCGCGGCGCCGGCATGGCCTTGTCGAACTGCGGTGCCAGCCGGAAGCTGGACACCACGCCGCTGAGCTTGCGCGACTGCTCGGCCAGGCTCTCGGCCGCGGCGGCGCTTTCTTCCACCAGGGCGGCGTTCTGCTGCGTCATCTGGTCCAGCCCGGCGACGGCTTCGTTCACCTGGCGCAAGCCGCTGCTTTGTTCTGAGGTGGCGGCGCTGATCTCGCCGATCACGTCGGTCACGCGCTGCACACCGCCCACGATATCGCCCATGGCCGCGCCCGCGTCCTGCACCAGGCGCGTGCCGGTTTCAACCTTTTCGACGCTGGCCTGGATCAGGGTCTTGATTTCGCGTGCGGCTTCGGCACTGCGCTGGGCCAGGCTGCGCACCTCGCCGGCTACGACGGCAAAGCCGCGGCCCTGTTCGCCGGCACGGGCGGCTTCCACCGCCGCGTTCAGCGCCAGGATGTTGGTCTGGAAGGCGATGCCATCGATGGTGCCGATGATGTCGGCGATGCGCCGGCTGCTGGCATTGATGTCTTCCATCGTGCTGACGACCTGCGACACCACCACACCGCCGCGTTCGGCGGCCTGGCTGGCGCTGGCGGCCAACTGGTTGGCGGTGCGCGCGCTGTCGGCCGTCTGGCCCACGGTGCCGGTCAGTTCTTCCAGGCTGCTGGCGGCCTGCTGCAGGCTGCTGCTGGTCTGCTCGGTGCGGCTGGACAGGTCCTGGTTGCCGCTGGCGATCTGCGCACTGGCGGTGCCGATGCTGTCGCTGCCGGCGCGCACTTCGCCTACCAGCTTGCGCATCGCTTCCCGCATGCGCAGAAGAGCGCTTTGCACATCCGCAGTCTCGTCGCGCCCTTCGAAGCTGATCTGGCCGGTCAGGTCGCCACCGGCGATCTGGTTGGTAGCGGCCACCGTCTGGCGCAGCGGAAGGGTGATGGATCGCGTGATCGCCCAGCCAAGCCCACAGGCCAGCAGGGCCGCCGCGCCCAGTGCTGCCACCAGCAGCCATTGCGCGCTGCGCACATCGGCTGCCAACTTGGCGGTGCTGTTGTCGACCCGCTGACTTTGGAACTTGACCAGGGCATCGATGGCGGCCACATAGTTGATGGCGGCAGGGGCCATCTTGTTGTCCAGGCTGGCTTGCGCGGCCGCAAGGTCACCCGCCTTGATCTGGTCCAGCACGCCCTGCCGCGCATCGCGGTAGACCACGCGCTGGGCCGAGATGCTGGCCAGCAGTTCCTTGCCCTGGTCCGTGTCGATCCATTCCGTCAGCGACTTCTGCACCGCCGAGATGCGTTCGGTGGTCTCCTTCATCTGCGGGGCAAAGTAGTCGGCCACTTCGCGAGCGCCGCCAGCTTTGGCGATGGCCAGGGCCCGCGCGGCGTTCAGGTGCACGTCGGCGCGCCATTGCGCAGCGGCCGCTGCTCGCCGCTGCAGTTCGACGATCTCTGCGTTGTCGGTGCTCAGGTGCGACAGGCGCAGCACCATCAAAAGCACCAGGCTGGCCATCAGCAGCACGACGATGCCGAAGCCCAGGCCCAGACGCGGGCCGATCTTGATTTGATTCAGTTTCATGGGTTACCGCTGTTTGACTTCTGGATTTGCAACCGCGTTATCGGCCGTGCGCGGCGGGGCTTGAACCATCAGGCGGCCCTGGTCGCCCTGGCCGGCAGGCCTGTCATGCCGCTGTGGCCGGCGGGCCTGTCATGCCGCTGTGGCCCGGTCCAGACGAAAGGCCGCCACCACGCTGGCCAGCCGGGTGGCCTGTTCCTTCAGGCTTTCAGCGGCGGCGGCACTTTGTTCCACCAACGCGGCGTTCTGCTGCGTGCTGCGGTCCAGCTCTGTCACCGACCGGTTGACTTGCCCGATGCCGCTGCTCTGTTCGGCCGCAGCGGCGCTGATGCTGGCGATGGTCTGGCTCACGCGCTGCACGCTGGCCACGATCTCGGCCATCGTCTGGCCCGCGTCCTGCACCTGGCGGGTGCCGCTTTCGACCTTGGCCACGCTCGCTTCGATCAGGCCCTTGATCTCGCGCGCCGCAGCGGCGCTGCGCTGGGCCAGGCTGCGCACTTCGCTGGCCACCACGGCAAAGCCGCGGCCCTGTTCGCCAGCGCGGGCGGCCTCCACTGCCGCGTTCAGCGCCAGGATGTTGGTCTGGAAGGCGATGCCGTCAATGGTGCCGATGATGTCGGCAATGCGGCGGCTGCTGCCCTGGATGTCGCCCATCGTGCTGACGACCTGCTGCACCGCATCGCCGCCCCGTTCGGCCACCTGGCTGGCTTCCTGTGCCAGGCTGCTGGCGCTGCGCGCGCTGTCGGCCGTCTGGCCCACCGTGCCGGTGAACTGGTCCATGGCACTGGCGGTCTGCTGCAGCGCGCCCGCCGCCTGCTCGGTGCGCAGGCTCAGGTCGGCATTGCCGCTGGCCACTTCACTGCTGGCGTTCTCGATGTTTTGCGACGCTTCGTGCACCTGGCCCACCAGCCCGCGCAGGCGTTCCTGCATCTCGTGCAGCGCCGACATCAGCAGGGCAGGCTCGTCGCGGCCGCGGGTGTCGATGTGGCGCGTGAGATCGCCGTGCGCGATGGCCTGTGCCACCGCTGCAGCTTCAGCCAGCGGCTGGGTGATGGAACGGGAATTCAGCAGCGTCAGCGGCACCACCAGCAGCACCACCAGCCCCAGCACGGCGCAGAAGATCCACAGCACCGTCACCAGGGTGGCACCCAGTTGGGTGCCGGTGGCCTGCGCTTCTTCCTGCACGATGCCGGAGATGCTGGCCACGCGCTTTTCCACCTCGGCCATCTGGGCATGGGCGCGGCCCAGCATGCGTTGTGCCACGCCGGCGGTGTCGTACTGACCACCTTCGACATTCTTCAGCACCGGCTGCGCAGCTGCCGAATAGGCCGCCAGCAGGGCCACAGCTTCGCGCGCCAGCTGGTTGTCTTCGTCTTCCTCGCCTTTCAGCAGGCTGTCCAGCGCGGCGCTGGCGCTGGCGATGGCCTCGTTCCACTGGGCTCGTGACTGCGCGACCTTGGCGCTGTCCTCGTAGTCGATGACCATCTGTTTCTCGGCCAGCCGCACCGCGGCCACGCCGTTTCGCACGCGCGTCACCGCGTCCATTTCCACCAGCGAATGCTGGGTGAATTCATGGCTGAGCTCCTGGATCTTCAGCCCGCTGAGCAAGGCCGTCCCGCCCACGATGGCGAACATCGCCAACACCGCGGCGATGGCGCCGATCATGCGCAGCCTGACGCTGAAGCGCCGCAGCAGGGTGGTCAGGGTGTCCATGGTGCGGCGGCGGTGTCGTTAAGGTGTTGGTCGGGCGTTCTCAGTGGCGCGACTGGCGCACCAGCGAGCCCACGTCCAGGATCAGCGCCACGCGCCCGTCGCCCATGATGGTGGCGCCCGACACGTCGGGTACCTTGCGGTAGTTGCTTTCCAGGTTCTTCACCACCACCTGCTGTTGGCCCAGCAGTTCGTCCACCAGCAGGGCCACGCGGCCGCCTTCGGCTTCCACCACGACCATGATGTTGGTGGTCTTGTCGAAGTCGAAGCGCGGCACGCTGAAGACCTTTTCCAGGTCCACCACGGGCATGTATTCGTCGCGCACGTCGACCACGCGGCCGCTGCCGCCGATGGTCTTCACCATGCCTGGCTGCACCTGGAAGCTTTCGACCACGCTGGACAGCGGCAGGATGTAGACCTCTTCGCCCACGCCCACGCTCATGCCGTCCATGATGGCCAGGGTCAGCGGCAGGCGCACGCGCACCGTCATGCCATAGCCTTCGGCGCTGTCGATTTCCACCGTGCCGCCCAGGGCGGTGATGTTCTTCTTCACCACGTCCATGCCCACGCCGCGGCCGGACACGTCGGTCACCTGTTCGGCGGTGCTGAAGCCGGGGGCGAAGATCAGGCCGTAGACCTCGCTGTCGGTCATGGTGTCGGGCGCGTCGATGCCGCGCTCGCGGGCCTTGGCCAGCAGCTTGGCGCGGTTCAGGCCCTTGCCGTCGTCGCGCACCTCGATCACGATGCTGCCGCCTTGGTGGCTGGCGATCAGGCTGATGGTGCCGGTCTCGGGCTTGCCTTTGGCGACGCGGTCGGCTGGCATCTCGATGCCGTGGTCGCAGCTGTTGCGCACCAGGTGGGTCAGCGGGTCGGTGATCTTTTCCACCAGGCCCTTGTCCAGTTCGGTGGCTTCGCCCACCTGCACCAGTTCCACCTTCTTGCCCAGCTTGTTGGCCAGGTCGCGCAGCATGCGCGGGAACCGGTTGAATACCAGCGACATCGGAATCATCCGGATCGACATCACCGCTTCCTGCAGGTCGCGGGTGTTGCGTTCCAGGTCGGCCAGGCCGCTGGCCAGCTGCTGGTACAGCGCGGCGTCGATGGCCTTGCCGTTTTGCGACAACATGGCCTGGGTGATGACGAGTTCGCCGACCAGGTTGATGAGCTGGTCGACCTTTTCGACCGACACGCGCAGGGTGCTGGATTCCGGCGTGGCCACCGGGCCTGCGGGCTTGTCGGCCCGGCCGGCGGCAGCGCGCGCTGGGCTGGCGGCTGCGGGGGCGGCTGCGGCGGCGGTCGGGGCTGCGGCTGGGGCGGCTGCGGCCTGGCTGTTGGGGGCGCCGGGCGCGTCGTCGAAGAAACCGTAGCCGGGGTCGCTGGCGGGGGGTGCTTCGGCCGGGGCGCCAGGCGCGCCGTCATGGAAGCCATAGCCCAGGCCCAGCGGCTGCAGCTTGACGTGTTCACGCGCCACGTGGAAGGTGAACAGGTCCAGCAGGTCGTTGTCGCTGGAAGCGGTGACGATCTTGAAGCGTCGCATGCCGTCGGCCGAGCGGCCGGCGTCCAGCGGCTCGATCGTGCCCAGGTCGGTGATTTCCTTGAACAGCTCGACCAGGTTGTCGGCTAGCGCGGTGTTGTCCAGCGGGCCCACGGTCAGTTCCAGCGCGCGCGTGCCGGCGGCCGGGCGGCTGGCAGAGGCCACCGGGGCGGCTGGCGCAGGCGCTGCGGGGGCAGGGGCTGCCGTGGCCGGCGTTGCCGCTGCCGCCGGTGCTGCGCCGGCCTGGCCTTCCACCTGGGCGCGGATGGTGGCCAGCAGTTCGCGCGTGTCGATGGCATCGGCCCCATTGCCCTGGTGGCGGGCCAGCATGGCCTTCAGCGCGTCGCCGCTGGCCAGCAGCACGTCCACCATCGCCGTGGTGGGCACCAGTTCGCGGCGGCGCAGCTTGTCCAGCAGCGTTTCCATCTGGTGCGTCAGCTCGGCCACGTCGTTGAAGCCGAAAGTGGCAGCACCGCCCTTGACCGAATGGGCGCAACGGAAGATCGCGTTCAGCTCTTCCTCGTCGGCGCTGGCGATGTCCAGGTTCAGGAGCATCTGCTCCATCGATTCCAGGTTCTCGCCCGCTTCCTCGAAGAAGACCTGGAAGAACTGGCTCAGGTCAATGCCGGCGGCTGCACTGGCGTCGCTGCTGTCGTGTTGTGTGGTGCTCATTCTGGGACTGTCCTCTTCAAGCTTCCCGCCACGGAACCGGCTTCGCCGGGCCGTAGGCGGACGGCCCCCTCGGGGGGTAGCGAGCGCTAGCGAGCTTGGGGGCTCACTTGATCACTTTGCCGATCACTTCCACCAGCTTGGCCGGGTCGAAAGGCTTCACCAGCCAGCCGGTGGCGCCAGCGGCGCGGCCGGCCTGCTTCATCTGGTCGCTGCTTTCGGTGGTCAGGATCAGGATCGGCGTGCTCTTGAACTTCGGGTTCTCGCGCAGCTTCTTCGTCAGGCTGATGCCGTCCATGCGCGGCATGTTCTGGTCGGTCAGCACCAGGTTGAAGTCGCGGCTGTTGGCCTTTTCGAAAGCGTCCTGGCCGTCTACGGCCTCAACGACGTTGAAGCCGGCGTTTTTCAGCGTGAAGGACACCATCTGGCGCATGGAAGCACTGTCGTCGACGGCAAGGATGGAATGCATGGCGGGTTCTTTCGAAGGGGCTTGTTCGCGGGTGTGCGCGGGGCAGTGGGCAGGGGCGGGCGGAGCGAGGCGGGCCTAGAACAGGTCGACGGATCCGGCATCCATCTCGTCCTGCGTCACCGGGTTCGGGCGCAGGGGCAGGGCCTCGACGACGGCTGCGCCCTCTTCGTCGCCGTCGAAGGCTTCGCTGGCCAGGCGGTCGGCGCAGTTGCGCAGCCGCCGGGTGGTGTGCGCGATCAGCTGGCTGGCCATGTCCTGGAACTGCAGCGCCGTGATGGCGCCCCCCAGCGTCTGGCGGGCTTCCTGCAGGGTCTGGGGGTGCGCGCTGCTGGTGCCCTCCAGCTGGCGCAGCGCGGCTTCCAGGTGGGCGGTGGCGCCGGTGAAGTGCCCCATCAGGGCCTGGCTGGCGTCGTCCAGCAGGCGCTGCAGGCGTTCCAGGTCATTGCTGGCCACCATCAGGTGGTCCTGCAGGTCGGCGGCGGCGGCCAGCGGCATGCCGGGGCCGGGTGGCTGCGGTGGGGCGGCGTCCTGAACGAGCATCGAATGTCCTGGAAGTTGGGGCTGGCAGGGTGCACGTGACGTGGCGTCCGCACCCTGAATGACTCGATTTTCGGCAGCCAGGCCCGCCAACTTGAGCGGAACATGGGGTGAAAGCGGCCGCAATTCGGCGCCGTGCCGGTGCCGCGCCGGTGCCCCGCAGCTGGGGCGGCCGGGGGCCTTTGCGATACTTCAGCGATGAATGCGGCCGCCGCTGCCCCCCCGCCCGACAGCGCCCGCCCGGCCCTGGCACGGCCGCTGCGCCTGCTGCATCTGGAAGACGCCGAGCCCGATCACGCCCTGGCCCTGGCCCACTTGCAGCGCCACGGCCTGCAGGTGCAGGCCATGCGCATCGAATCGCGCACCGAATTCGAAGCGGCGCTGCGCGAGCCCTGGGACGTGGTGTTGTCCGACTACCACCTGCCCGGCTTCACGGGCGTGCAGGCCTTGCAGCTGCTGCGCGAACGCGGCGCGGCCGATGGGTCCGACCTGGCCTGGTTGCCCTTCATCCTGGTGTCGGGCCAGATCGGCGAAGACACGGCCGTCGAGGCCATGCGCAACGGCGCCAGCGACTACCTGCTGAAGAACAACCTGGCCCGCCTGGCCCCGGCCATCGAACACGCGGTCGCCGCCGCTGCCAGCGAACGCGCCCGGCTGCGCGCCGACCAGGAACTGGCGGTCTCGCGCCGTCGGCTGTCTGAACTGGCCCAGCACCTGCAGACCAGCGTCGAAGCCGAACGCCACGCCATCGCGCGTGAAATCCACGACGACGTGGGCGGGTCGCTGACGGCGCTGAAGTTCGAACTCGACTGGATCCGCCGCAACACCGCGGCCAGCGCTGGCCTGCCGCCCGAGCTGCCGGCGCGCGTGCACAGCGCACTGGAACTGGTGACGCACGCTATCGAATCCAGCCAGCGCATCATGCAGAACCTGCGCCCGGCGATCCTGGAACAGGGCCTGGTGGCGGCCTTGCAGTGGATGTGCAGCGCGTTCGAAAAGCGCACCGGCATCGCCTGCGAACTGCGCGTGGCCGCACCGCTGCAGCCCAGCGCAGCCGCCGCCCATGCCCTGCCGCTGGCCCTGCCGCCAGGCGTGGCCCTGGTGGCCTACCGCACGGCCCAGGAAGCGCTGACGAACGTGAGCAAGCACGCCCAGGCCCGCCAGGTGGTGGTGGACGTGTCCACCAGCGCCGGCGTGCTGAGCCTGGAAGTCAGCGATGACGGCCGCGGCCTGGCCCAGGGCGCACTGGGCAAGACGCGCAGCTTCGGCATCCGCGGGCTGCACGAACGCGCGTCGACCGTGGGCGGCTGGGTCGACCTGAGCAGCGGGCCCGCGGGCACCACGCTGATCCTGTCGGTGCCGCTGCATGGCCATCGCGCCGATGCGCCCGCCCTGTCCCTAGACGCCGACCCCGACCCCGACGCTGCCGCCGATGCTGAGGCCCAAGCCTGGTCCACCAAGTACTGAGACCCGCCCATGATCGACGTCATCCTCTGCGACGACCACGCGCTGATCCGCCGTGGCATCCGCGACACCTTGTCCGACGCGCCCGACCTGCGCGTGATCGGCGAAGCCGCGGACTACGGCGAACTGCGCGCGCTGATGCGCCAGCTCAGCGCCGACCGCGCCGACGAACGCGGGCTGCAGGCCGACAGCCCGCGCCCCGCGCCCTGCGACGTGCTGGTGCTCGACATCAACCTGCCTGGCCGCAGCGGCCTGGACGCCCTGCACGCGCTGAAGGACGAAGGCAGCCCGGTGAAGGTGCTGGTGGTCAGCATGTACCCCGAAGACCAGTACGCCATCCGCGCACTGCGTGCCGGCGCCTACGGCTACGTGAACAAGGGTGGCGACCCGCAGCTCATCGTGCAGGCGGTGCGCACCGTGTCACAGGGGCGGAAGTACGTGACGCCCGAGATCGCGCAGATGCTGGTCGAAAGCCTGACCATGCCCACGACGGAGAACGCGCATACCAAGCTGAGCGACCGCGAACTGCAGACCCTGGTGATGATCGCCAGCGGCAAGCGCCTGGCCGACATCGCCGAAGCGCTGACGCTGAGCCCGAAGACGGTTTCGGTCTACCGTGCGCGTGTGCTGGAAAAGCTGGGCCTGGCGAACAACGCCGAGCTCACGGTCTACGCCATCCGCAACGGGCTGGTGGGGCAGTGATGGAGGGCGCCGTGTTGCGCGACTGCCTGCACCGCTGCCTGCACCGCCGCTGTCGACGATGACCACCCCCGCGCTGGACGACCCGCAGGCCATCCGCGCCGCTGGGCGCGACCTGCTGTCGCTGGCTCTGCTGGACGCGCGCAATCACGTGCTGCAGACCCTGGCGGGTTTCGACGCGCCAGGCGTGCCGGCAGCGCAACGGCAGCTAGCCTGGGCCACGGCCCTGCACAGCGCGCAGTGGCAGCAGCGCTGGCTGCTGGGCGCTGGCCAGGATGGCGATGCGGCGGCAGACGGGACCTTGAACGCCGCCCCTGACGATGCCGTCCGCGACGATGTTGCCGTTGCCGCCCGCGTCATGCTGGCGCAGACCCTGGAAGCCAGCCTGGACCGGCTGCACGACAGCGCTGACGACCCCGCCGCCCTGCAGCCTTGGCACCTGGCCCTGCAGCTGGAAGACCGCCTGGCCGAACAGCTGGCCGTGCGGCTGCAGCGCGGCGCGCCGCCGGCGCGGGCCCAGCGGCCGCCGCTGTGGCTGCCGGCACAGCGCTGGCGGCTGGGGGCCGGGCACGGGTCGCACCCGGGCGTGCCCTTCACCGCCTGGGGCCAGGAAGACGTGGCCGTGCCGGAATTCGAGATCGACGCCCAGCCTGTGAACTGGCAGCAGTACGCGGAATTCGCCGCCGACGGCGGCTACGACCGGCCTGAACTGTGGGGCAGCGCCGGCTGGGCCTGGCTGCAGGACCAGCGCGATACCGATACCGACACCCGCCGCGCCCCGCGCCATGTCGCCCAGCTGCTGGGCGGGGTGCTGGTGCAGCGTGGTCTGGGCGCCGGCGCGGGCGCTGGCCTGCAGCGTGCGCCGGCCGGGCAGGCGGCCCTGCACGTCACCCGCTTCGAAGCCCAGGCCTGGTGCTGCTGGGCCGGCCGCCGGCTGCCCACCGAAGCCGAATGGGAACTGGCCGCCGCCACCGCCAGCAGCCGCGGCTTTGTCTGGGGCGATGTCTGGGAATGGGTGCTGGGCAGCGCCCGCCCCTGGCCCGGTGCCGGCAGTGCACCACCGGGCTGCGCGGACCTGCCGCCACCGGCCGGCAGCCAGGGCGTGCTGCGCGGGGCGTCCTTTGCCACCCGGCGCCGCTGGCATCACCCCCAATCGCGCCGCTACGCCGCGCCGGGGCATGATGATGTGTTCTGCGGCTTTCGCAGCTGCGCGGTTTAATGCCGTGCCGGCCGGCTGCCATTCCGCGGCCCCTCGGACTTTCGACGCTTGCCTCACCCCAACCTGCTGCCATGCCCACCCTGCACCTCACGCTGAACGGCCAGGCCACCACGGCCGAAGCCGAGCCCGCCACCCTGCTCATCGACCTGCTGCGCGGCCCGCTGGGCCTGACGGGCACGCACCAGGGCTGCGACACCGCGCAGTGCGGCTGCTGCACCGTGCTGCTGGACGGCGCCAGCGTCAAGGCCTGCAGCCTGCTGGCCGTGCAGGCGGATGGCCGCAGCGTCACCACCATCGAAGGCTTGGCGCCGATGCGCGGCCTGGCCCCGGGCCAGCTGCACCCGGTGCAGGAAGCCTTCGTGGCCTGCCACGGCCTGCAGTGCGGCTTCTGCACCCCGGGCATGGTGATGTCGGCCACCTGCCTGCTGCAGCAGCACCCGCAGCCCAGCGAAGCGCAGATCGTGCAGGCACTGGAAGGCAACCTGTGCCGCTGCACGGGCTACGTCAACATCGTCAAGTCGGTGCAGCACGCGGCCACGCTGCTGGCCACTGAAGTTGCACCCACTGCAGGAGCCCACGCATGAACGCGCCCGACCTGTTCTTCAACGGTGGCAAGTTCGGCAGCGGCCAGGCCGTGCGCCGCATCGAAGACCCGGCCCTGGTGCAGGGCCAGGGCCGCTACACCGACGACGTGCAGCCCGCCGGCCAGGTGTTCGTGCGCTTCGTGCGTTCGTCCTTTGCCCATGGCCTGCTGCGCGGTGTCGACGTCGATGCCGCCCGCGCCATGCCCGGCGTTCTGGCCGTCTACACCGGCGCCGACCTGGTGGCAGCGGGCGTGAAGCCGCTGCCCCCCGCAGCCGGCTTCAAGCAGGCCGACGGCCAGGCCATGAGCCCGCCGCCCCGGCTGGCGCTGGCCGTGGACAAGGTGCGCTATGTGGGCGAAGCCGTGGCCGCCGTGCTGGCCGAAACGCGTGAAGCCGCGCGCGCCGCGGCCGACGCCGTGTTCGTCGACATCGACCCCCTGCCCAGCGTGGCCGGCGCCGCGCAGGCCGTGGCGGAAGGCGCACCCCAGGTCTGGGAAGGCGCACCCGGCAACGTGCTGGCCGAAGCCCGCCATGGCGACGCTGCCGCCACCGACGCCGCCTTCGCCAGCGCTGCGCACCACATCAGCCTGGACCTGGTGAACCAGCGCCTGGCCCCCAGCACGATGGAACCGCGCGCCGTGCTGGCCTGGGTGGAAGAAGGCCGCCTGCTGGTGCGCCTGTCCAGCCAGATGCCCACTGGCGTGCGCAGCGGCCTGGCCGCCACGCTGCCGGGGCAGACGCCTGAGAGCATCCGCGTGCTGGTGGGCGACGTGGGCGGAGGCTTCGGCATGAAGACCGCGCTGTACCCCGAAGACGTGGTCACCGCCTATGCCGCACTGGCGCTGCAACGGCCGGTGAAGTGGCAGGCCGAACGGCTGGAAGACTTCCTGACCGCCGTGCACGGCCGCGACCTGATCAGCCGTGCCGAAATGGCGCTGGACGCGCAAGGCCGCGTGCTGGCGCTGCGCATCGCGTCGCTGGCCAACGTCGGCGCCACGCCCACGGGCGCGGGCGTGGCCATCCAGCTGCTCATCGGCCCCTGGGTCAGCACCAGCGTCTACGACATCCCGAACCTCAGCCTGCACATCCGCGCCGTGCTGACGAACACCGCCGCCACCGGCGCCTACCGCGGCGCCGGCCGGCCCGAGGCCATCTACACCGTCGAACGCCTGATGGACGCTGCGGCGGCCCAGCTGGGTCTGGACCCGGCCGAACTGCGGCGCCGCAACCTGATCCGGCCCGACCAGTTTCCTTACCGCAACCCGATGGGTCAGACCTACGACAGCGGCGCGTTCGAAAGCCTCTTGGACCAGGCCCTGAACCTGGCCGACTGGCCCGGCTTCGCGCAGCGCCGGGCCGAGGCGCAAGCCCGCGGTCGGCTGCGCGGCCGCAGCGTGGCCACCTTCCTGGAATGGACGGGCGGCAACGCGCTGGAAGAAAACGTGCAGGTGCGCATCACGGCCGACGCGAACGGTGAAGGATGGGTGGAACTGACCAGTGCCACCATGGCCATGGGCCAGGGCATCGCCACCAGCTACGCGCAGCTGGCGGTGGACGTGTTCGGCGTGCCGATCGAACGCATCCGCATCCTGCAGGGCGACACCGACCGGGCCAACGGCTTCGGCAGTGCCGGTTCGCGTTCGCTCTTTACCGGCGGCGCAGCGGTGCGCGTGGCGTCGCTGGCCGCGGTGGACGCCGCCAAGCCCCTGGCCGCCGAAGCGCTGGAAGCACCGGTGGCCGACATCGAATTCCACGCCGGCCGCTTCAACGTGGTGGGCACCGACCTGGCCATCGACCTGTTCGAACTGGCCGGCCGCCAGCCCGGCGCGGCCATCACCGCCGCCGGCGGCGCCAAGGCCAGCGCGCCCAGCTGGCCCAACGGCTGCCACGTTTGCGAAGTCGAAGTCGACCCCGGCACCGGCCAGGTGGACGTGGTGGCCTACGCGTCGGTGAACGACATCGGCCGCGTCATCAGCCCGGTGATCGTGCGAGGGCAGATCGAAGGCGGGGCGGTGCAGGGCATCGGCCAGGCGCTGTGCGAACGCGTGGCGTATGACGCCGACAGCGGCCAGCTGCTGAGCGCCAGCTACATGGATTACGCCTTGCCGCATGTGGACGGCTTCCGCGCTTTCCAGACCACCTTCGACGAAAGCGCGCCCTGCCTGACCAACAGCCTGGGCGCCAAGGGCGTGGGCGAGCTGGGCACCATCGGCGCCACGCCGGCCGTGGTGAACGCCGTCGTGGACGCGCTGCGCAGCGCCGGCCTGGGGCCTGATGCCGCACGCGTGCAGATGCCGCTGACGAGCGAAACCGTCTGGCGTGCGCTGCAGCGCGACTTCGGCGCGCCGGTGCTGCCGGCCAGCTTCTGATGCCCACGCGCTGGCTTTGACACCCCTGCCGCCAGACGTCTGGCCCGAAGCCGGCTGCGACCGGTGGCAGCGCATGGGCGCACACAACGGCCGCGCGCGCGCCTGCCACCGGCGTGCCTGGTTCAGGCAGGCGCTGAACTTTGGCTGGGTGCTGATGCTGGCGACGACGGTGGCCCAGGCCCAGCCCCGGGCGCTGACCGTGGCCGTGGACGCGAGCCTGGCGCGCCCCATGGCGGCCGTGGCCCGCAGCTTCGAAGCCGCCCACCCCGGCGTCGCCGTGAAGCTGGTGCCCGGTGCGCCGGGCACCCTGCTGGACCAGCTGGCCAGTGGCGCCGACTTCGACCTGCTGGCCGGCAGTGACGCGCAGACCGCGGCCAGCGGTGTGCAGCGTCGGCTTCTGGTGCCTGAACTGAACAGTGCCTTTGCCGGCAACACCCTGGTGCTGGTGGTGCCGGCGCGGTCGAAACTGCCTGTGCAGCGCCTGGCCGACCTGGGCCGTCCCGAGGTGCTGCGCATCGCGATGGGGCAGCAGGCGGTTGAACCCGCTGGCCGTTACGCCCGCGAAGCCATCAACGCCCAGCGGCTATGGCCTTCGCTGCAGTCCAAGATCGTCCTGGCGGGCGACGAACCGGCGGCCCTGGCCCTGGTGGCAGCGGCCGCTGTCGAAGCCGGTTTCGTCTACGCCAGCAGTGCTGCCGCAGCGCCTGCCGGGCAACTGCGCGTGGTCGAAACCCTGGCCACGGCCACGCCAGTGCGCTATCTGGCCCATGTCGGTGTGGCCAGCCAGCAGAAGCCGCTGGCGGCTGACTTCCTGCGGCATCTGCGCGGCGAAGCGGCGCAGGCCGAGTTCCAGCGCCTGGGCTTCGGCCTGCCCTGACCGGGCGGGCCCCGGCCCGGGCCTGTGCGCGTCCCCCAGAATCGGCGGGCGCAGAGCTTGCAACCGCCCCGACCCATGAACCTGCCCACCCCGACGCCCCGCCCTGAACCCGTTCCACCGGGCCTGCACCGCATCGTCATCGTCGGCGGCGGTGCTGGCGGGCTGGAACTGGCCACGCGCCTGGGCGACACGCTGGGCAAGAAGGGCCTGGCGCACATCACCCTGATCGAGAAGGCGCGCTCGCATTTCTGGAAGCCGCACCTGCACGAGATCGCCGCCGGCAGCATGGACCTGCACGCCCATGCCACCGACTACCTGGCGCAAAGCCACTGGCATGGCTTCCGCTACCGCGTGGGCGAAATGCTGGGCCTGGACCGCGCCCAGCGCCTGGTGCAGGTGGGCCCGGTGCTGGACGAAGACGGCGTGGTCGTCACGCCCGGCTACACGCGCGGATACGACACCCTGGTGCTGGCCGTGGGCAGCAAGACCAACGACTTCGGCACCCCCGGCGTGGCCGAACACGCCATCGCGCTGGAAACCCCTGCGGACGCGCAACGCTTCCATCGCCGGCTGGTGAATGCCTGCCTGCGCGCCCACATGCAGGCCGAACCGCTGGCGCCGCGCCAGCTGCAGGTGGCCATCATCGGCGCTGGGGCCACGGGGGTGGAACTGGCGGCCGAACTGCACAAGGCCACGCGCACGCTCGTCAGCTACAACCTGGAAAAGATCGACCCCGAACGCGACATCCGGCTGAACCTGATCGAAGCCGGCCCGCGCATCCTGCCGGCCCTACCCGAGCGCATCGCGGCCGCCGCAACCGCCCTGCTGCGCAGCCTGGGCGTGCAGGTGCGCACGGCGTCCCGCGTCACGGGCGTCACGGCCGAAGGTGTGCAGCTGGCCAGCGGCGAACTGCTGCCGGCCGAACTGGTGGTGTGGGCAGCTGGCGTGAAGGCGCCGGAATTCCTGCGCAACCTGGGGCTGGAAACCAACAAGCTGAACCAGCTCGTGGTGCAGCCTACCCTGCAGTGCACGCTGGACGAGAACGTGTTCGCCATCGGTGACTGTGCCGCCGCCCCCTGGCTGGGGCATGCAGCGCCAGGCGGTGTGCCCGGCACGCCGGCCCAGCCGATGAACGTGCCGCCGCGGGCGCAGGCTGCGCACCAGCAGGCTTCGCACCTGGTGAAGCAGCTGCGCCGGCGCATCCAGGGCCAGCCGCTGCAGCCCTGGCGCTACCGCGACTTCGGTTCGCTGGTGTCGCTGGGCGAATACAGCACGGTGGGCAACCTGATGGGGTCGCTGGTGGGCGGCAACCTGTGGGTGGAAGGCCTGTTCGCGCGCACCATGTACCTGTCGCTCTACAAGATGCACCAGGTGGCGCTGCACGGGTACTGGAAGACGGCGCTGGGCTCGGCTTCGCGCCTGCTCACGCGCACCACCGAGCCGCGCGTGAAGCTGCACTGAAGGCTGCCCGGTCCCGGGCCCGATTCCACTGCCCGGGCTTGCCCTAGAAGCTGGTCCAGTCGCTGTCGCTGGTGGCCATGCTGGGCGCAGGGGCCGCTGCGGGTGCTGCCGGTGCTGCCGGTGCTGCCGGTGCTGCCGACGCCGCTGCGGCTGGGGCGGCCTTGGTGGGCGTGGCTGCGGGCTTGCGCGGCTGCGCGGGCTTGCCGACCGGGGTGTGGCTGGCCGGTCGGCTGGTGACGGGGGACGGGGCTCGGGCAAGTGCAGGCGCATGGGCTGCCCCATGGCTACGGCTGTCGCCCAGGCCCAGCTTGAACACCGACACCGCCTGCACCAGGGCCTGGGCCTGGCTTCTCAGGCTTTCGGCTGCGGCGGCGCTTTCTTCCACCAGCGCAGCGTTCTGCTGCGTGGCCTGGTCCATCTGCGTCACGGCCTGGCCCACCTGTTGCACGCCGGCGCTTTGTTCGCTGCTGGCGCTGCTGATCTCGGCCACGATGTCGCTGACGCGCTGGATCGAAGTCACGATTTCGCCCATCGTGCGGCCGGCTTCGTCCACCAGCATGCTGCCTTGTTCCACCTGTTCGACGCTGTGGCCGATCAGGGTCTTGATCTCGCGGGCCGCCTCGGCGCTGCGCTGGGCCAGGCTGCGCACTTCGCTGGCCACCACGGCAAAGCCGCGGCCCTGTTCGCCGGCGCGGGCGGCTTCCACTGCGGCGTTCAGCGCCAGGATGTTGGTCTGGAAGGCGATGCCGTCGATGGTGCCGATGATGTCGCCGATGCGGCGGCTGCTGTCGTTGATGCCGCGCATGGTGGTGACGACCTTGCCCACCACTTCACCGCCCTGGGCGGCCACGCTGGAAGCGCTCTGTGCCAGCTGGTTGGCCTGGCGGGCGCTGTCGGCGTTGTTGCGCACCGTGGTGCCCAGCTCTTCCATCGTCGCGGCCGTTTGCTGCAGGGCGCTGGCCTGCTGTTCCGTGCGGCCCGACAGGTCCTGGTTGCCCTGTGCGATCTGCTGGCTGGCGGTGGCCACACTTTCCGAGTTCTGGCGCACCTGGCCCACTACCTGGGCCAGGCTGCGCTGCATGGCGGCCAGCCGGGCCATCATGCTGCTGCTGTCGCCCGGCTGCAGCGGCACGCTGCGCGTCAAGTCGCCGCCGGCGATGGCTTCTGCCAGGGCAGCGGCGTCGTTCGGTTCGCCGCCCAGTTGGCGCAGCAGCGACCGCGTCAGCAGCAGCCCCAGACCAGCGGCCAGCAGCACGGCCACGGCCAGGCCGCCGCCCAGCACCGCCGTCATCACGGCCCGGCTGGCTTCGGCCTGCTGGCTGCGCA
Organism: Rubrivivax sp.; assembly: GCA_027485165.1. Lineage (GTDB taxonomy): Bacteria > Pseudomonadota > Gammaproteobacteria > Burkholderiales > Burkholderiaceae_C > Rubrivivax. The sequence goes on along the minus strand of JAIXRN010000056.1, from coordinate 72,647 downwards.
CGTCCAGCAGCTTGGCTTCGGCGTCGTGGAATTCAGCCTTCAGCTGGCGATAGCCGTCCATCGCGGCCTTGTCGCGGCCCTTGGCGAATTCCTGGATGAAGCTGTCCATGCTGCCGTCGCCCGGCTTCACGGCCCGGCGAGCGTCGATGAGCGACTGGCCGACAGCCACGAACTCGTCGCGCCGCTGCTTCATCGCGTCCAGGCGCTTTTGTTGTTCGGGGTTGTCGGCGGTGAGCTTCTTCAGTTCAGCCCAGGACGTTTCGAATTCAGCCTGGCCCCCTTTCCAGGGCTCCAGGAAGGCGTCGTTGCCGGCCAGCAGGAAGCCGCGCGCGCCGGTTTCCATGTTCACCATGGACGTCAGGTTGGTCTGCCCTTGGCTGATCACCTTGTGGGTGTGGGTGTTCCAGTGTTCAGCTTGCGACAGCTGGCGCGTGGTGTACAGCGCAACTGCCACCACCACGACAAAGATCGCCAGGATGGCGCTGAATACGAACAGGAGCCGGGGCGCCAGCTTCATGCGGTGGAAGGCTTGCATGGGGTGTCTTGTCTTGGCCAAGCCCCGGAACACGCCGGGTCGTCATCAGAAATCTATGACGTGATGTCGGCCACAAGCGCCCGCAAGTGAAACGCTATTCATGCGCTGTTCGTGCTCTTTTCCGCGCCGGGTGTGGGGTCTTCCGCCCCACCCCGTTTCTTCCCAGGCCTAGCCCTTCTTCATCAGCCCGAACAGGAACGAGACCACCGCCAGCACCAGGAAGACGAAGAACAGGATCTTGGCGATGCCCACGGCACTGGCAGCGATGCCGCCGAAGCCGAAGAGCGCGGCAATCAGGGCGATGACGAGAAAGACGACGGCGTAATGCAGCATGGGGACCTCCTGGGTTGTGGTGGCGCCGCGCAGGGCGCGGCGTGAACCCAATGTAGGAAATCCCGGCCCCTGGGGCTGCCGGTGGCCACCGCACGCGGGCGTAGGAGCCGGCCCACAGCGGCCCACAGCGGCGCACATCGGCGCACATCGGCGCACATCGGCGCCACAGCCCGAGGGCCGCGCCCGCTACTGGATCAGCCCGTTCTTCAGCGCGTAGTAGGTCAGGTCGCTGTTGCTGGCCAGCTTCAGCTTTTCCATCACCCGGCTGCGGTAGGTGCTGACGGTCTTCACGCTCAGGAACATCGCATCGGCCATGTTGCCGATGGTCTCGCCCTGGGCCAGGCGCAGGAAGACCTGCAGTTCGCGTTCCGACAGGCTGTCGTGCAGCGGTTGGTCGCCACCGCCGCCTGCAGCCTTGTCGGCCAGCAGCTCAGCCACCGCGGGGCTGATGTACTTGCGGCCCCGCGCCACGGTGCGGATGGCGTTGGCGATCTCCTGCGGGTCGCATTCCTTGTTCAGGTAGCCGCTGGCGCCCTGGCGGATCAGGGTGGTGGCGTAGTGCGCTTCCGGAAAGCCGCTGAGGATCAGCACCGCCAGGTCGGGGAAGCGGGCCTTGATGGCGGCCAGTGCGTCCACACCACCCTGGTCGGGCATCGAGATGTCCAGCAGCAGCACGTCCACTTCGCCGCCGCGCACCAGTTCCAGGGCTTCGCGGCCGTTCGGCGCTTCGCCGGTCACGCGCAGGTCCACGTGTTCAGACAGCATCTGGCGCAGCCCGGTGCGCACGATGGCGTGGTCGTCGACGATACCGATTCTGATCATGCTGCCGAGCTTATCAGCCGGCCCTGTCGGACACGTCCTACAGCCTGCAAGGCCACGGGCCGACAGGGCTGGCGGCGGCCTGCGCCTACAGTGGCAGAGGGGCCGTAACCGCCCTGCTGCGCCACCCGCAGCCCCGCCATCGCAGACCCAGGAGCAGGCATACTTCCATGGCCATGCACCCCGTCAGGACCTTCATCGTCGAAGACAGCCCCGTGATCCGCGACAACCTGATCGCGACGCTGGAAGAAATGGCCGACGTGAAGGTGGTGGGCGCCGTGGCTGATGAAGCCGAAGCCGTGCGTTGGTTCAGCCAGGCGCCGGCACCGTGCGACCTGGTGATCATCGACATCTTCCTGCGCCAGGGTTCGGGCCTGGGCGTGCTGCGTGCCGCCGCTGACGCCGGGCTGAGCGCCTACCGGGTGGTGCTGACCAACTACGCCACGCCCGACATGCGCCGCCGCTGCCAGGAACTGGGCGCCGACCGCGTGTTCGACAAGAGCCACGAGCTGGACGAACTGATTGCCTACTGCGGGCAACTGGCCGATGGCACCGCCACTGTCGCCGGCGCGCTGGCCTGACCGGCTGACCCTGTCCATCGCCCTGGCCTGCGCCGTTGCGGCGCTGGTGCTGGCGGTGGCAGAGACCTCGTTCCAGCGTGCCGGTGCGTCGCTGGCCAGCCTGTCCGAACGCGCGCAGACGCGCACGGCCGTCCAGACCCTGATGCGCCGCCTGCTGGACGCCGAAACGGCGCAGCGCGGCTACCTGCTGACGGGCCGCGCCGAATACCTGGAACCCTTCACCGACGCCCAGGCCGACATCGCCCGCGCGCTGGACCTGCTGGCCCAGCGCAACCCGGGCGATGCCGCCTGGGCCGGCTGGGTGCTGGAACTGCGCCAGCGCACACTGGAAAAGCTGTCGGAAGTGACGGAAACCGTGGCGCTGTACGACAAGGGCCAGCACGAAAGCTGGCGCAGCCTGCTGCTGACCGACATCGGACGCGAGAAGATGGAAGCCGCGCGCCGCGCCGCCGAAGCCGTGCTGGCCGCTGAAGACGGCCGCGTGGTCAGCGCCCGAACCGCCATCTTCGCCACGCTGGACGACGGTCGCATGGGCGTGCGCGTGATGACGGGCCTGAGCCTGCTGGCGCTGATCTTCTACTTCCGCAACAGCGCCGCGCTGCACCGCGTGCAGCGCCGCCACGCTGGCGAACTGCGTGCCGAACGCGACATGCTCGAAGGCGAGGTGCGCCAGCGCACCGCCGAGCTGACCGAACTGGCGCGGCATCTGCAGACGGCCCGCGAAGACGAACGCGCCCACCTGGCGCGTGAACTGCACGACGAACTGGGAGCTTTGCTGACCGCGGCGAAGTTCGACGTGTCACGCCTGAAGCGCGCGCTGGGCAGCACGCCGGCCGCAGACCTACTGGACCGACTGCAGCATCTGAATGCCAGCATCGACCAGGGCATATCGCTGAAGCGCCGCATCATCGAAGACCTGCGGCCTTCGGCGCTGAGCAACCTGGGCCTGAAGGCGGCGCTGGAAATCCTGGCGCGTGAATTCGAAGAACGTTCCGGCCTGGCCCTGCATGTGGCCGTGGACGATGTGCAGCTGCCGCCGGAACTGCAGATCGTGATCTACCGCGTGGTGCAGGAATCCTTCACCAATGCCGCCAAGCACGCGATGGCCAGCAGCTTGTGGCTGAAGCTGCAGCTGCAAGGCGAACAGATACAGCTGCGCGTGGCCGACGACGGCCGCGGCCTGCAGGTGCCCGCCGGCACCCCGCCTGCGGTGGGCGCACATGGGGTGGTGGGCATGCGCTTTCGCGTTGAATCGGTGGGTGGGCGGCTGTACATCAGCAGCCCACCGGGGCAAGGCACCGTCATCGACGTGCAGTTGCCCGCCCCGCGGCCGGTGGTGGCCCCCGGGCTGCAGGCGGCACTGGCTTGAAGCCAGCTGGCCGCCGGTGCGCTTTTAGTTGCGCACGATGATGTCGTTGCGCACGCTCTTCACGCCCGATGTTTCGCGCGCCAGCTTTTCGGCCATGCCGCGTTCCATCGTCGTCTTGGCGAAGCCCGACAGCTGAACCGTGCCATTCAGTGTCTCGACGCTGATGGCGGCGGCGCTCACGTCCTTGTTCTCGGCCAGCTTGCCCTTCACGCGGGTGGTCAGGGTGGCGTCGTCGATGTAGGCACCGACGGTGGACTGGTCACGCGCCACGGCGCAGCCGCTGACGGTGGTGATGACGAGCGTGGCACTGGCAAAAGCCAGCAGCAGGGGGCGGATGTTCAGGTTGGTCATGGTGGAGAGCTCCTGTTGTCATGAGTTGTTGGACAAGCTCATGATCTGGCCCCGGCCCGCGCGCGGGCATCGGCTGGGGCCGCGCGCCGCTGTCAGACAGCGCCCACAGGCCTTCTTGACCCCGCCGCCAGCAGCCGCGCCAGCTGCTGTAGGCTTTCCAGGTTGTGCGCCGGCAGGAACAGGTCGACGTTCGGCAGCATGGCCTTGATGCCCGCGGCCCGCGGCTGGAAGGCGTCGAAGCGCAAGAGCGGGTTCAGCCAGACGAGCTGGCGGCAGCTCTTGTGCAGGCGTTCCATCTCAAACCGCAGCTGGTCGCAGCGCGGGTCGTCGGCGCCGCCGTGTTCCAGCCCGTCGCTGATCAGCAGCACAGTGCAGCGCCCGCCGGCCACGCGCCGCGCCCAGTGCTGGTTGAAGTCGTGCAGGCATTGCGTGATGCGCGTACCGCCGCTCCAGTCCTGCACATCGCGCACCACCTGGGCCACGGCGATGTCGGGGTCGCGCTGGCGCAGCGCGCGGGTCGTGCGCGTGAGCCGGGTGCCGAAGACGAAGCTTTCCACGCGTGCGTCGGCGTGGCCAACCGCATGCGTGAAGTGCAGCAGCATGCGCGAATAGCGGCTCATGCTGCCCGAGATGTCGGCCAGCACCACCAGGGGCGCCGGCTTTTCGGCCGGGCGGCGCCAGCGTAACAGCGGCAGTTCGCCGCCCTGGCGTGCCATCGCCCGCAGTGTGGCGCGGCCGTCGATGCGCGCGCCGCCGCCGGGGCCGCTGGCGCGTTCGCTGCGCCGCGTCGGCAGCGGGGCGAACAGCGCGCCCATCTGCCGCAGCAGGGCCTGGGCGGCGCGCCATTCATCGGCTGTCATGGTCTCGAAGTCGGCCTTCTGCAGCAGTTCGCGTTCGCTGCAGGTCAGCGTGGCGTCGACTTCGATCTTCTCGGGCGGTGGCGGCGGGTTGGGCGCGCCGGGCAGGTGCGGGAACAGGGCCTCGCCCAGGCGGCGGTTTTCCGGCGGGGCGCCGGCTTCGGTTTTGGCCTGCACGCGCGGCAGCAGCATGGCCATCATGCGGCCGGCGATGTCGGGGTCGCGCCAATAGATGTGGAAGGCTTGCTCGAACAGGTCGCGGTGCTCGATGCGGTCCACCAGGCAGGCGGCCAGGGTGTCGTGGAAGTCTTGCCGGCTTTCCAGCCCGGCCACCTGCAGCGCCTGCAGCGCCAGCTGGATGCGGTCGGTGGCCACCGGCATGCCGGCGTTGCGCAGCACGCGGCCGAAGTGCATGACGTTGGCGGCCAGGTGGTCGCCAGGCGCGCGCAGGTCGGTCGCGGGCGCGGCCTGGGTCATGGTTTATCCAGGGGCCCTGGGCACGCGGCCTTGCCCCACAGCGGCCGCCCGTTTCGGTTGGCCCTGCGCTGCAACTGCAGCCACCCCAGGCCAGCCAGGCCGCCGGCCAGCAGCAGGGCTGTGGTGGGCTCGGGCACTGGCGACGTGTAGTTGATGTAGGCGCGCGACTGGCGCTGGATGTTGCCGCTGACGAAGGGGTCGCCATCCACGGCCAGGTCGATCAGCCGCACGTTGATGACGAAATTGAAGTTCAGCGGCAGGTCGCTGGCGAACTGGAAGCTGGTGGTGTCGCCAGGCCGTGTCACGCGGTTGCCGATTTCCAGGTTGGTGTCGTCGTTGTAGAAGACGATCTGGATGAAATCGACGTCGCCCGCGCCTGCCGGCAGGTTCCAGCTGACGATGGGGCGCAAGGGGTTGCCGGCCGCATTCACCGACAAACCGGCGACCAGGGGCATGGCCACCAGGCCCGTCAGGTCGCGGCCGGTGAAACTGGCCTGGTCGGGGCCATTGCTGAAGACCACGGTCAGCGGGGCCAGCTGGGCTGCGTTCGGGTTCAGAGCCCGCCGTGCCCACAGGCCCGTGGGGTCGACCACTGGCGCCGTCGTCGCGCCACTGGGCAGGCTGGCCGTGGCCGTGGTGCCGGCCAGGGGGTCGGTGTTGGCGACGAAAAGGCTCGTCACCGTGCCTGCCGGCGTGCCCCCGGCGGCGATGCCGATGGTGTTCGTGCCCACGGTTTCCAGCCAGTAGCCGGCGTTCGAGACCGTGATGGGCGCGGCATGGGCCGGGTCTGGCAGCAGCAGAACCAGGGTGGTGCTGGCCAGCAGGCCGGCGCGGAGCAAGGCCGACAGTGCTTTCATGTTCATCGTCTCCCCATCGGTGGCAAGGCCCTCAAGCGTATGCCGAAGCCGTGGCCGGGCGCCTGCTGTTATCCACCCGGCGGCGGGCTTCAAGCTAGGGGTCAGGCCGCCGCCTGCGCTTCGCTGCGCAGCTGCTGCAGCACGCGCGCCGCTTCGCTGCCCTGCACCTTGGCGATGTCGTCCTGGTACTTCAGCAGCACGCCCAGGGTGTTGTTCACGACTTCCGGGTCCAGCTGCACGGCGTTCAGTTCCATCAGCGCGCGTGTCCATTCGATGGTCTCGGCGATGCCGGGCAGCTTGTACAGCTCGACCGCACGCAGCCGCTGCACGAAGGCCACCACTTCGGCGGCCAGCTTCTGCGGCGCGCCAGGTACGCGGCGTGCCAGGATGGCGGCTTCACGCGCGGCGTCGGGGAAGCCGACCCAGTGGTACAGGCAGCGGCGCTTGACGGCGTCGTGGATCTCGCGCGTGCGGTTGCTGGTGAGTACCACGATGGGCGGGCGGCCCGGCGGGGCCTGCACGGTGCCGTATTCGGGGATGGTGATCTGGAAGTCCGACAGCACTTCCAGCAGAAAGGCTTCGAAGGGTTCGTCGGCGCGGTCCAGCTCGTCGATCAGCAGCACCGGCGGCAGCGGCTGCGCCGGGTCGATGGCCTGCAGCAGGGCGCGGCGGGTGAGAAAGCGGTCGCTGAACAGTTCACGCGCCAGGCTGTCGCGGCCGTCGGCGGTGCCGCCGGCGCCGCTGGATTCCGCCAGGCGGATTTCCAGCATCTGCCGCGCGTAGTTCCATTCGTAGGCCGCGCCGGCCAGGTCCAGGCCTTCATGGCACTGCAGGCGGATCAGCGGCCGGCCCAGCATCGCGGCCAGGGTCTTGGCGATCTCGGTCTTGCCGGTGCCGGGCTCGCCTTCCAGGAACAGCGGGCGCTGCAGCTTCAGCGACAGGAACAGCGTGGTGGCCAGCGCGCGTTCGGCCACATAGTCGTGCGCCAGCAGGCGGGCGGCGGTGTCGTCGATGCTGCTGGGCAGGGCGGTGTCGTTCACGGTGTCTGTCACGGTGTTGGCCATGTTCGCGGTCTCGGCGGTGTGTTCTTGTACGGGGCTTCGGCAGGGGCAGGCGGGGGGCTGTCAGCGTGGCCTGCGCGGCCCGCCATCATCGCCCAGCGCCGACATAATCGGCGCCCAGTGGAAAAGCCTTCGTCACCCCTTCCCCACCGCCGCCCGGCGCTGATGGGCATCCTGAACATCACGCCCGATTCGTTTTCAGGCGACGGCCTGCTGGGTGCCGACACGGCCGCGGCCGTGGCCGCCGCTGCCCGCATGGCGCAAGCCGGCGTGCAGGTGATCGACATTGGCGCAGAGTCCACCCGCCCACTGGCCCAGGTGCTGGACAGCGACGCCGAATGCGCCCGCCTGCTGCCGGTGCTGCAGGCGCTGGCGCAGCAGCCCTGGCGTGCGCGCGTGCGCGTCAGCGTGGACACGCGCCATGCCCGCACCGCGGCGCGCGCACTGGGGGTGGGCGTGGACATCATCAACGACGTCAGCGGCCTGGCCGACCCGGCCATGCTGGACGTGCTGCGCAACAGCGACTGCGACGTGGTGGTGATGCACGCGCTGTCGGTGCCGGTGGACCCGGCCCTGACCCTGCCCGCCGACGCCGACCCGCTGCAGGCCGTGCTGGACTGGAAAGCTGCCACCGTGGCGCGCGTGCGGGCCGCGGGCCTGGACCCGGCGCGGCTGCTGCTGGACCCGGGCATTGGCTTCGGCAAGACGGCCGAGCAGTCCCTGGCCTTGATGCTGGCCGCCCCGGCCCTGGTGGCCAGCGGCGGACGCTGGCTGGTGGGGCATTCGCGCAAGTCCTTCTTCAAGCTCTTCACCACAGCAGAAGCGGCCGCGCGTGACGACCTGACGCTGGCCTATTCCGCGCTGCTGGCGCAAGCCGGCGTGCAGATGCTGCGTGTGCATGCCGTGGACCGGCATGTGGCTTTGTTCGACCGGCTTTACGGCGCCGGGCCCGGGTAGCGCGGCGGTCCAGGCCGCCGCCGGCCCTGGCCGCCGGGCGAGGGAAGCTACTGTCACATTCGTGCACGCCGCAGCCGCCCCGTTCACGCCTGCAGCAGACCCCAGTTCAGCGCCACCAGGGTCAGTTCGCTGGTGTTGCTGGCCTGCAGCTTTTGCTTGATGTGGTATTGGTGCGTGCCCACAGTGGCCGGCGACAGCTTCAGGTGCTGCGCGATCTGCGCCACGCTGGCGCCGCGCGCCAGCTGCAGGAAGACGGCGAATTCGCGCTCGCTCAGCGCGTCGGCCGGGCTGGTGTCGCCCTGCGCCTGCGCCAGCGCCTGGGCGGTGCGGGCGTCGACATAGCTGCGATAGGCGGCCACGGCCGTGACGGCTTCGATCAGGGTTTCGGGCGCGCTGCGCTTGGCCAGAAAGCCCAGCGCGCCAGCGCGCAGCACGCGGCGCGGGTGGGCGGTGTCTTCGTGCGCCGACAGCGCCAGGATGCGCGCCCGCGGGTCCTGCGCCAGCAGCCGGCGCACGGCTTCCAGCCCGCCCATGCCGGGCATGGACAGGTCCATCAGCACCACGTCGGGGGCCGCGCGGGCGTAGTCGGCACAGGCCTGTTCGCCGCTGTCGCATTCGGCCACCACGTCCACCTGCGCGTCGGCCAGCAGCATGCGAAAGCCCATGCGCACCAGGGCGTGGTCGTCCACCAGCATGGCGCGGATCGTCATGGCGCGGTGGCGGTGGCTGCCGCTGTTGACGCTGCCGTGGGGACTGCAGGGGCCTTGGCCGGGGCGATTGCGGTATCAGTGGCCGTGGCCGTGGCCGTCCCCGCAACGGCGGCCAGCGGCAGCCGCAGCTGCAGCAGGGTGCCGCCACTGGCGCGGGGCTGCAGTCGCAGGCTGCCACCCAGGGCCTGCGCGCGTTCGGCCATCCAGCGCAGGCCGTGGTGGCCGCGGGCGGCGGCTTCGGCCGGGCTGCCCAGGCCGCAGCCGTTGTCGGCCAGGTCCAGCCGCAGCTGGCCGGCTTCGGTGCGCAGGTGCAGGTCCAGCTGGCTGGCCTGGCCGTGGCGCAGCGCGTTGCTGATGCCTTCCTGGGCCGCGCGGTACAGCGCCAGCGCGGCATCGGGCGTCAGCGGCTTCTGCCCCGGGTCTGGGCCCAAGTCTGGGCCCAGGTCCACCTGCAGCTGCACGCGGGCGCCGCTGCTGCGGCGCGTGCGCTCGGCCAGGTCGGCCAGCGCTTCGGCCAGGCCGAAGCGGTCCAGCACCAGGGGCGCCAGGCGCGGGATGATGCCGTGCATGGCCTCGTACAGCCGCGAAGATTCGTCGGCGATCAGCCGCGCCGCGGCTTCGGCTTGGGCGTCATGGCCCTGCGTGCGGCCGGCAATGGACAGCGCCATGCTGCGGATGGCCGTCACCGACTGGCCCAGTTCGTCGTGCAGTTCGCGCGCGATCAGCCGGCGTTCGCTTTCAATCTGCTGTTCGATCCAGCGCGTGAGTTCGCGGCTGTCCGACAGCTGCATTTCGGCGCGCACGGCGCGGCGCTCGGTGTCGATGTGGCGCTGCAGTTCTTCGACCATGCGGTTGAAGGCCGCGGCGACGGCCCCGGCTTCGCGCCCGGGCAGGGCCGGCAAGGCGGTGGCGAAGCGCCCCTGCTGCACCTGGCCCAGGGCGTGGACGATGCTGCCGAAGGGCCGCACCGTGCGCCCCACCAGCACCCACACCGCGCCGTTGACCAGCAGCAGCAGCACCGCCGCGCCTTGCAGCAGCCAGACCAGGTCGTCCCAGGCGTCCAGCACGGCGCGCGAAGCGTCGGCCTGCACGCGCAGCTGGCCGTCTGCAAACTTCAGCGTCTGTTGTGCCAGCGGCGGCTGCACCAGGCGCGTGAACCAGTCCGGCGCGTCGCGCCCGGCCTTGTAGGGCGAGGGCGGCGACCGGTACAGCAGCTGGCCCTGGGCGTCGAACAGGCGGATGTCGTTCGACCGCACCCGCCCCACGCCCTGCAGGAAGGCCAGCATGGCCGGCGTGCCGGGCTGCGCCGGCGCACCGGCCGTGCGCTGCAGCATCTGCGCGGCCACGCGGTTGGCGGCCACCACTTCTTCGCGCACCGATTCGCGCATGTGGTGCACCTGCAGCCACAGCACGGCGCAGGTGAACAGCAGGGTAACGCTGCCGACGATCAGATTGATCTGCAGCCGCAGGCTCAGGCCCTGGCGCGTCGGGGCCACGGCCTGCGGGCCGGGCCTCAAGCCAGCGCGCGGGCGGTCAGCACCGGGATCAGCGCGGCGCGGTAGGCGGCCGATCCATGCAGGTCGCTGTTCAGGTCGTCGGCCGGCACGGTGGCGCCGGCCAGGGCGGCGGCGTTCCAGTTCGCGGCCAGCAGGGCTTCCAGGCTGCTGGCGCGGAACACGCCGCTGGCACCTGCGCCGGTGACGGCCACGCGCACGCCCATCGGGCCCTTGCTGACGAAAACGCCGACGATGGAAAAGCGGCTGGCGGGCTGTTTGAATTTCTGCCAGCCGGCCTTTTCCGGGATCGGGAAGCTGACGCTGGTGATGACTTCGTCTTCGGCCAGCGCCGTGCTGTACAGGCCCTGGAAGAAGTCTTCCGCGGCCAGGCTGCGGCGGTCGGTGTGCACGGTGGCGCCCAGGCCCAGCACGGCGGCGGGGTAGCAGGCAGCGGGGTCGTTGTTGGCCAGGCTGCCGCCCAGGGTGCCGCGGTTGCGCACCTGGCGGTCGCCGATGTGGCTGGCGAGTTCGGCCAGGGCCGGGATGGCCTTTTGCACGGCGGTTGAAGCGGCCACGTCGGCGTGCGTGGTGCCCGCACCGATGCGCACCTGTCCGGCGTCGACGCTGATGCCTTTCATCTCGGCGATGGCGCCGACGTCGATCAAGGCGCTGGGCGCGATCAGGCCCAGCTTCATCGACTGCAGCAGGGTCTGGCCGCCGGCGATCAGCTTGCTGTCGCCTTGCGCTGCGGCGCGCACGGCGTCGGCCACGCTGGCGGGGTTGTGGAAAGCGAAGTTCTGCATGGTGTTGTCCTGGGAAGGTGGCAGTTCAGTGCGGCCGCGGCGTCACTGCATGTTGTGGATCGTCTTCCACACGGTATGCGGCGTGGCAGGCATCGGCACGTCCTTCACCTTCAGCGCGTCGCAGATGGCGTTGATGACGGCCGGCGGGCTGCCGATGGCGCCGGCTTCACCGCAGCCTTTCACGCCCAGCGGGTTGTGCGTGCAGGGCGTGCCTTTCACCGTTTCCACCACGAAGTGCGGGAAGTTGTCGGCGCGCGGCATGGCGTAGTCCATGTAGCTGCCGGTCAGCAGTTGCCCGCTGTCGACGTCGTACGTGCAGTTTTCCAGCAGCGCCTGTCCGATGCCCTGGGCCAGGCCGCCGTGCACCTGGCCTTCGACGATCATGGGGTTGATGACGTTGCCGAAGTCGTCGCAGGCGGTGAAGCGGTCCACACGCACCACGCCCGTGGCCGGGTCCACTTCCACTTCGCAGATGTAGGTGCCGGCGGGGTAGGTGAAGTTGCTGGGGTCGTAGAAGGCGTTTTCATTCAGCCCAGGTTCCAGCTTGTCGTGCGGGAAGTTGTGCGGCACATAGGCTGTCAGGCTGACGTTGGCGAACGGCACGCTCTTGTCTGTGCCGGCCACCTTGAACACACCGTTCTCGAATTCGATGTCGGTGTCGGCCGCTTCCAGCAGGTGGGCCGCGATCTTCTTGCCCTTGGCGATGACCTTGTCCAGCGCCTTCACGATGGCCGTGCCGCCCACCGCCAGCGAACGGCTGCCGTAAGTGCCCATGCCGAACAGGATCTTGCCGGTGTCGCCGTGTTCGATGGTGATGTCTTCCAGAGGGATGCCCAGCTTGTCGGCCACCACCTGCGCGAACGTGGTCTCATGCCCCTGGCCGTGGCTGTGGCTGCCGGTGAACACCGTGACCTTGCCCGTGGGGTGCACGCGCACTTCACCGGCTTCGAACAGGCCCGCGCGCGCGCCCAGGGCGCCCGCCACCGCGCTGGGGGCGATGCCGCAGGCTTCGATGTAGGCGCTGTAGCCCAGGCCGCGCTTCATGCCCTTGGCTTCCGATTCGGCCTTGCGTGCGGCGAAGCCGGCCACGTCGGCCAGTTCGATGGCGCGGCTCATGGTGGCTTCGTAGTCGCCAGTGTCGTACGTCAGGCCCACGGGCGTGGCGTAGGGGAAGGTGGTGATGAAGTTGCGGCGCCGCAGTTCGGCCGGGTCGATGCCCAGTTCGTGCGCGGCCGTTTCCACCATGCGTTCCACCGTGTAGGTGGCTTCGGGCCGGCCGGCGCCGCGGTAGGCGTCCACCGGCGCGGTGTTGGTGAAGACCGACTTCACCGTGCAGCTGATCTTCGGCGTCTTGTACTGCCCGGCCAGCAAGGTGGCGTACAGGATGGTGGGCACGGCGCTGGCGAAGGTGCTGAGATAGGCGCCCAGGTTGGCCGTGGTGTTGACGCGGAAGCCCAGGAAGTGGCCATCTTTGTCCATGGCCAGTTCGGCGGTGGTCAGGTGGTCGCGGCCATGGGCGTCGGACAGAAAGGCTTCAGAACGTTCAGCCACCCACTTGATGGGCCGGCGCACCTGCTTGCTGGCCCACACCAGCGCGGTTTCTTCGCCGTACAGGAAGATCTTGCTGCCGAAGCCGCCGCCCACGTCAGGCGCCACCACGCGCATCTTGTGTTCCGGGATGCCCAGCACGAAGGCGCACATCAAGAGGCGTTCGACGTGCGGGTTCTGGTTCGCCACGTACAGCGTGTAGCTGTCATCGCTGGGGTTCCACGCGGCGTTGGCGGCGCGCGGTTCGATGGCATTGGGCGCCAGGCGGTTGTTGCGGAAGGTCAGCGTGGTGACGTGGGCCGCGTGCTGGAAGGCTTCGTCGGTGCCTTCCTTGTCGCCGATGTGCCAGAGGTAGCACTGGTTGTCGGGCGCCTCGTCGTGCACGGCAGCACCGGTGGCGGTGACGTTGCCGATGTCGATGACCGCTGGCAGCACGTCGTAGTCGACTTCGACCATGTCGCGCGCGGCCTTGGCCTGTTCCAGGGTTTCGGCCACGATCAGGGCCACGCGGTCGCCGACGTAGCGCACCTTGCCGAAGGCCAGCACCGGGTGCTTGGGCTCCTTCATCGGCGTGCCGTCGATGTTGTTGATCAGCCAGCCGCAGGGCAGGCCGCCGATGTCCTTGAAGTGTTCGCCGGTGTAGACGCCCAGCACGCCTGGGGCGGCGGCGGCAGCGGCAACGTCCAGCTTCGTGATGCGCGCATGGGCATGCGGGCTGCGCACGAAGACACCGTAGCTCTGCTGCGACAGGTGGATGTCGTCGGTGTACTGGCCCACGCCGGTGAGAAAGCGCGTGTCTTCACGGCGGACGATGCTCTGGCCGATGAAACCCAGCTTGGCGTTCGGATCTCTTGCGTTCATGGTGTCGGTGCTCCAGGGTGGGGTGCTGTCAGGCCAGGGCCTTGGTGGCCTCGGCCGCCTGCGCCACGGCCTTCACGATGTTCTGGTAGCCCGTGCAACGGCACATGTTGCCTTCCAGGCCTTCGCGGATCTTGGCTTCGCTGCTGCAGTCGTGGTGCTGCACCAGGTCGATGGCGCTCATCACCATGCCTGGGGTGCAGAAACCGCATTGCAGGCCGTGGCATTGGTTGAAGGCGGTCTGCATCGGGTGCAGGTCGCCGGTGGCGCTGGCCAGGCCTTCGATGGTCGTCAGCTGGCGGCCGGCGGCCTGGGTGGCCAGCATCGAACAGGCCTTCACGGCGCGGCCGTCCAGGTGCACCGTGCAGGCGCCGCACTGGCCGGTGTCGCAGCCGGTGTGGGTGCCTGTCAGGCGCAGGTGTTCGCGGATGAATTCCACCAGCAGAGTGTTGGGCGCCACTTCGCGCTGGACGGCTTTGCCATTGACGGTGAGGGACAGCAGGGGCATGGGGTGTCTCCGGACAGGGGATGGGTTGCGTCGAGCATAGGCAGGGCCCTGCGCGGCGCATCAGGGAAACCGCGGGTGTCGGCCGGGCCGGCCGGAAGACACCGCTTCAGGTCTGCGTCAGGGGCCGTCTGGCGCGTTCTGGCACCCGCGCAGGCGCCGGTACAGCAGGCCGCGCGACACGCCCAGCTGGCGCGCCGCGCGCGAGATGTTGCCGCCGCAGGCGGCCAGGGTGCGGTCGATGACCTCGCGCGTGATGTCGCCCAGCGTGGCGCCGCCGGCGGCGGTGACCTGCGATGTGCCTTGCGATCTGACCTGCGATGTGGCGGGCGGGCCAGGCGTAGGCGGCGGGGCGGGCGTAACAGGCGTAACAGGCGCAGCAGCCGTCTGGGGGGATTGGCGTTCGGTCTTCCGGACCGTGCCGGTGGCGGGCATGCTGGGGCGGGCTTCACTGCTGGCCGGCAGCGGCCGCACCCACACCCCCAGCCCGTTGGGCAACCGCCAGGCCACGGTCTGCCCCGCTCGCTGCCACAGCGCCTGGGCCGTCGACGTCAAGAAAGCCAGTTCGGCGGCATCGGGGCTGCTGCCCGGCACGCCGGCCGCCCGGTCTGGCCCGGCCTGCACCGGGCCGGTGCGGCCCTGGGGCAGGCCCAGCAGCTTGCGCGCGGTGCTGTTGCACCAGGCCAGCCGGCCCTGGGCGTCCAGGCCGGCCAGCGCCTGCATTGGCGTGCCCAGCAGGCTGGGGCAGACCTGGAACTGCAGCACCTGCTGTTCGCCCGCGCCGGCCTGTAGCAGTTGGTTTTCGATCAGCGCCGCATACACGCCCACCAGGGCCGCGGCGTCGAACGCGAAGGGCCGCCATTCGGCGGTGATGTCCAGCACCGCCACCAGCCGGCCAGCCTGGTCGTGCACCGGGGCGGCGGCGCAGTGCAGGCTGTGCATGCGCTCGTAAAAGTGTTCCTGTGCCGTCACCGTGCAGGCCTGGCCGGTCTTCACCACCAGGGCCGGGGCATTGGTGCCCACCTGCGCTTCGGCCAGGCTCACGCCCACGCGCGCGGCCAGCTTCAGCACCTGTTCGTGCGTGCCCCAGGGACCGCTGCTGGCGTGCACGATGACGCCGTTGGCGTCGGTCAGCAGCACGCGGGCGCTGCCGGCCAGCGCGGCCTCCAGCTGCTGCAGGTGCGGCCTGGCGGCGGCCAGCAGTCCGGCGTGGCGTTCCAGCGTGGCGTGGATGTGGCTGCGCGAGACGGGGTCGAAAGTGATGGCGTGGCGCGGCTGCCGGCGCGCCGCGTGGCAGCGCGACCAGGACTGGATCACTGCCTCGCTGACCAGCCCTGTGGGCCGCAGGCCTTCTTCGAAGAAGCGCTCGCGCGCCAGGGCTGCGCGTTCGCTGACGGAATTGAAGAAGGGCTGCGCCGGCATCGGGGTGGCGGCCGGGGTGAGTGCCATCGGTGGCGAAGGCGGTGAAGGCGTTGGCAGGGCAGGCATCGACGACAGGCGGCAAAAGTCTGGCGGCGCGGCCGCGGCTGGTATGCCGCAGTCTGTTCCGCGCCGGAACAGTTTTTGATCCGGGAAAGCCCGATCTTGGTGCGCGCAGGCGCCAAAACGATGCTTTCAGCGTCGGCCACATCGGCCCGCACCCTGGGAGACCGCATGCAGTTCCTTCTTCCAAAGCTTCGCGCGCATCGCGCGCGGCGCACGCTCTGCCGGCTGGCGCTGTGGCCCGGTTTGCCCGCGGGCCTGCTGGCCGCCACGGCGCTATTGGTCAGCGGCTTGAACCCCGCCAGCGCGCAGACGCGTGCCGCCACGGGCGCCGCGGCTGGCGCAGCCAAGGGTTCGGTGCAGCACATCCGCGCCGTCACGGCCCGCATCGACGGCGCCGCCATCCAGGCCAACCGCGCCAGCAGCCGCGACTGGCCCAGCCACGGCCTGGACTATGCCGAGACGCGCTTTTCGCGCCTGATGGGCATCGACACCGGCAATGTGCAGCGCCTGGGCCTGGCCTGGACCTACGACCTGGAATCCAGCCGCGGCGTCGAAGCCACGCCCCTGGTGGTGGACGGGATCATGTACGTCACCGCGTCCTGGAGCATCGTGCACGCCGTCGACGCCCGCACCGGCAAGCGGCTGTGGTCCTACGACCCCAAGGTGCCGCGCGAGGCTGGCTACAAGGGCTGCTGCGACGTCGTCAACCGCGGCGTGGCGCTGTGGCAGGGCAAGGTGTTCGTCGCCAGCTACGACGGCCGGCTGATCGCGCTGGACGCGGCCACCGGCAAGAAGCTGTGGGAACAGGACACCATCATCGACCGGCGCTTTTCCTACACCGTCACCGGTGCGCCACGGGTCTTCAAGGGCAAGGTCATCATCGGCAACGGCGGCGCCGAATACGGCGTGCGCGGCTACATCACGGCCTACGACGCCAGCACTGGGGCGCAGAAGTGGCGCTGGTTCACCGTGCCCGGCGACCCGAGCAAGCCTTTCGAAGACGAGTCGATGGCGCGCGCCGCCAAGACCTGGGACCCTGCCGGCCGCTGGTGGGAAGCCGGCGGCGGCGGCACGGCCTGGGATTCGATCACCTACGACCCCGAACTCAACTTGATGTTCGTCGGCACCGGCAACGGCAGCCCCTGGGCACAGAAGAAGCGCAGCCCTGCCGGTGGCGACAACCTGTACCTGGCCAGCCTGGTGGCCCTGAACCCCGACACCGGCCAGTACGTCTGGCACTACCAGCAGACCCCGGGCGACAACTGGGACTTCACGTCCACGCAGCCGATGATCCTGGCCGACCTGCAGATCGAAGGCAAGCCGCGCAAGGTCATCCTGCATGCACCGAAGAACGGCTTCTTCTTCGTCGTCGACCGGACCAACGGGCAATTCATTTCAGCCCGCAACTTCGTCGACGTGAACTGGGCCAGCGGCTACGACAAGAACGGCCGCCCGATCGAGACCGCCATCGCGCGCGTGGCCGACCGCCCGCGCGAAGTCATCCCCAGCCCCTACGGCGCGCGCAACTGGCATTCGATGTCCTTCAACCCGCAGACCGGCCTGGTCTACATGCCGGTGCAGAACGCGCCGGTGAACCTGCTGGACAACAAGGACTGGAAGTTCAACGCTGCCAGTGCGCTGGAACCGCACAGCAACCTGGGCTGGAACATGGCGATGTTCGCCAACGCCGAGCCGCCCAAGAGCGCGCCCTTCGGCCGCCTACTGGCCTGGGACCCGGTGCAGCAGAAGGAAGTCTGGCGCGCCGAAAACATCTCGCCCTGGAACGGCGGCACGCTCAGCACGGCCGGCAACCTGGTGTTCCAGGGCACGGCCGACGGCCGCTTCATTGCCTACGACGCGCGCGACGGCAAGAAGCTGTGGGAAACGCCGGTCGGCACGGGCGTGGTGGCGGCGCCCAGCACCTATGAAGTCGACGGCCAGCAATACGTGTCGATCGCGGTGGGCTGGGGCGGCGTCTACGGCCTGGCCGCGCGCCACACCGACCGCCAGGGCCCGGGCCGCGTCTACACCTTTGCGATCGGCGCCAACGCCAAGGCGCCAGACCTGGCCCCATACCGGCTGGGCGAACTGGTGGCGGGTGTGCCGTACAAGGCCGAACACGTGCCGGAAGGCACCGCGCTGTACGTCAGCAACTGCGTGTTCTGCCACGGCGTGCCGGGCGTGGACCGTGGCGGCAACATTCCGAACCTGGGCTATTCGTCGCAAGCGGTGCTGACGAACCTGGACAAGTACCTGTTTGACAGCCCGCTCGCGGCCAACGGCATGCCCAACTTCAAGGGCAAGCTGAAGGCCGAAGACGTGGACAAGCTGAAGGCCTTCATCCAGGGCACGGCCGACGCCATCCGGCCCAAGTAGCGCGGCTTCAGCGCGCGCCGGTGATCAAGAACTGGCGCGCACTTCCTCGATGCTGGTGATGCCGGCCAGCACCTTTTCGATGCCGTCCTGGCGCAAGGTGCGCATGCCGTCGCTCAGCGCAAAACGCTGCAGCTCGTCGGCGCGCGCGCCAGTCTGGATCAGGTGCCGCAAGCCGCGGCCCACCATCATCAGCTCGTGGATGCCGGCGCGGCCACGGTAGCCGGTGCCGCCGCAGTGGTCGCAGCCCACGGCCTGGTAGCGCATCAGACGGCCTTCGCTGCCTTCGGGGTCGCCCGCGCCGCGCGCGCCGAAGCGCTTGCGCCATTCGGCCAGCACATCGTCGGCGGTGGGTGCGCCTTCCACGCCCTGCAGCACATGCAGGTAGTCGTGCAGCAGTTCTTCTTCCTCTTCGGCGCTGGCTTCATGCGCGGTGCGGCACTTCATGCACAGCCGGCGCACCAGGCGCTGGGCCAGCACGCCCAGCAGCGCGTCGGCGAAGTTGAACGGGTCCATGCCCATGTCCAGCAGCCGCGTGACGGTTTCGGGCGCGCTGTTGGTGTGCAGGGTGCTCAGCACCAAGTGGCCGGTCAGGCTGGCTTCGATGGCCACCTGCGCGGTTTCCTTGTCGCGGATTTCGCCCACCATCACCACGTCCGGGTCGGCACGCAGGAAAGCACGCAAGGCTTTGGCGAAGGTCCATTCGATCTTCGGGTTCACCTGCACCTGGCGCAGCCCGGCCTGGGTGATTTCGATCGGGTCTTCGGCCGTCCAGATCTTGCGCTCGGGGGTGTTGATCACGCTCAGCGCCGAATGCAGGGTGGTCGTCTTGCCCGAACCCGTGGGGCCCACACACAGCAGCATGCCATAGGGCCGCTCGGCCGCTTCCTTGAAGCGCTTCAGGTTGTTCGGACTCAGGTTCAGGTTGTCCAGCGGGATGGGCTTGCTGCTGGCCAACAGGCGCATCACCGCGTCTTCGCAGTTGCTGTGCGTGGGGATGGTGGCCACGCGCAGTTCCAGCTTGCTGCCCTGCACGAACTTGCTGAAGTTGATCTTGCCGTCCTGCGGCTTGCGGCGTTCGCTGATGTCCAGGTCGCACATGATCTTCAGCCGCGCCAGCAGGGCGTTGCGGTAGGTGTGCGGCAGTTCCAGGTAGGGGCGCAGGTGGCCGTCCTTGCGGAAGCGGATGTTCACGCGCTCGCGGCCGGCGCGGCATTCGATGTGGATGTCGCTGACGCCCTGGTTCTGCGCTTCCTGGATCATGCTGTTGATCAGGCGCACCAGGGTGTTGTCGCTCTGCTCGATGGTCAGTTCGTCGTCGCCGCCCTGCTGTTCGTCGACGGTTTCCATGCTAGCCAGCAGCTTGCTGGCGTCGCCGGGTTCGTAGTCGACGCCGTTGCCGTTGCCGTTCTCGCCGGCAGCCGCCCGCGCCGCGCTGGCGCTGGCGCCAATCTTTTCGTAAGCCTTTTCGATGGCCGCGCCCAGCACCCCGGCGCGGGCCAGCACCGGCACCAGCTTGCATTGCGCGGCGAATTCCAGTTCGTCGATGGCGCGCCGGTTCGAAGGGTCTTCCAGTGCCACCACCAGCCGGCCAGAACGCAGCATCAGTGGCAGCGCCGGCGTGCGCTGGGCCACGGGGTAGGGCAGCCGGGTGACGGCGTCCACTTCGGTGGGGAAGCTGGTCACGTCCACCAGCGGGTAGCCCATCTTGCGGGCCAGCGCTGTCTGCAGGTCGGCGCGTGACACCAGGCCCTTCTTCACCAGCAGTTCGCCCAGCGGCACGCTGCGGTCGCTGCGCTGCTGCAGCAGGGCGTCTTCCAGCTGCACTTCGGTGATGAAGCCCAGGGCCGTGAGCGCTTCGCCGATGCGCACCATCGGCATCTTGGCCTGCTGTTCGATGGCCGCGCCCAGTTCGTCGGGCGTGATGATCTGCCGCACCACCAGGATGTCGCCCAGCTTGCGCTGGCGCAGCTGCTGCTGTTCTTCCAGGGCTTCCTGCACCTGTTCGGGCGTGGCCGACTTCTGCGCGATCAGCGCTTCACCGATGCGCGGCCCGATGTCGGCACTGGCATAGGCCGCCGCCGGCACGAACACGCGCCGCACCGCGCCGCCGATGTCCACGGGTTCGAACAGGAACAGGCCGCAGGGCTGTTCACGGTGGCCCACCGTCAGGCCTTCCCAGTGCGTGCCGTCGCGGAACTGGATGCGGAAGGGCACGGGCGGGCGCTGCACCAGCTGGTCACCCTTGCTTTCGCCGGCAGCGCTGGGCAGCACGGCCAGGGGCTGGGCCAGGCGCAGGCGACGGAACTGGTCGAACTGCACCGGTACCGACGAGCGCGCCGAGCCCAGGCGGAAGTGCAGCACTCGGGCCATAGGGTCGAAGCTGATCATGCGGCCGACCATGCGCTGCCCGTTCAGGCCCTCGATCTCGCAGGGGTCGCCGGTGGCCAGGGCCTTGTTGTTGGCGTAGTTCGCCAGCTCGGGCGTGGGCCAGTTGAATTCGTTCGACCCGGCCGATGCGGGCAGTGGCCGGTCCTCATCGGGCGGCACGAGGGATAGCGGCGGCAGTGAGAGGTCGGACATGCACGAATCCTAGGCAGCCGCCCTGCCGGCAAAGCGCTGGAAAAGGGGCATGAAGCGGCGCCATTTGGCGCCGTGCCTGCGGCAAGATCCAGCCATGAACCTGCGCTTCGTCGAGGCCTTCTACTGGGCCGTCACCCTGAAAAGCGTTACCCGCGCAGCGGAAAAGCTGTATGTCACGCAGTCGGCCTTGTCCAGCCGTATCGCCGCGCTGGAAGCTGAACTGGGCGTGCTGCTGCTGGACCGGCGCGACAAGCAGTTCCGGCTGACGACGGCCGGCGCACGCTTCCAGCACCACGCCGAGCGGCTGCTGAACCTGCAGCGCGACATCAAGTCCGAATTCGGCAGCGACGCGGTGCGGCCGATGTCGCTGCGGCTGGGTGTCATCGAATCGGTGCTGCATTCCTGGCTCATTCCCTGGCTGCAGGCCTTGCGGCGCGAACACCCGCAGCTGGAACTGGCGCTGTCGGTGGAAACCACGCCGGTGCTGGTGGATCAGATGCGCCGCGGGGCGGTGGACCTGGTGATGGCCGCGCTGCCGGCCGACGGCGACGGCGTGCGCACGCGGGCGCTGGCGCCGATGCCGATGGTGTTCGTCGGCCAGGCGCCACGCCACGCGCGCAAGCGCTGGACCGTGCCGATGCTGGCCGAACAGGAAGAGCTGCTGACCTTCCAGCGCGGTTCACAGCCGCACGTGGCCCTGCTGGACCTGTGCCGCCAGCAGGGCGTGCTGGCGCCGCGGGTGCACACGATCTCGTCGATCTCGGCGATGGTGCAGCTGGTCGAAGAAGGCTTTGGCGTGGCCACCCTGCCGCAGGCCGCGGTGCAGCGCCTGGCCGAGCGGCTGCCGCTGCAGGTGCTGCGCTGCAGCGTGCCGCTGACGCCGCTGCCCATCCACCTGAGCTGGCGCGACGATCCCGGTGCTTCGGCCGCTGGCAACGTGGTCGACGCGGTGCTGGCGATGTCGGCCCAGCCCGCTAGCAAGCTGAGCGCGGCGGCGACGGCTCATCGAAAAATTCGATGAGGAACGGAGTAGATTTCTTGTTTGCAGCCAGCCAGCCGCGGCTTCCAGAATCCGCCCCACGCCACCCAGCAGGTGGTGATGAGGGACCCCGATGCACCCGCCGCCCGCCGCCCGCCCCGAAGCCGCCAGCCCGCTGGCACCCGGCGCCACGCCGGCACAGGTGCGCCAGGCCGCCCGCCGCGGCACGTTGACGGGCCACACCAGCGGCCTGGCCGACCGCCATGTGCAGGGCAACCTGGTGGTGCTGCCGGCCGAACATGCTGGCGACTTCCTGCGCTTCTGCCAGCGCAACCCCAAGCCCTGCCCGGTGCTGGCCGTTGGCGAGCCCGGCCAGCCCGGCCTGCCCGCGCTGGGCACCGACATCGACATTCGCAGCGACGTGCCGCGCTATCGCGTCTGGCGCCACGGCGAACTGGTGGACGAGCCCACCGACATCAGCGCGCTGTGGCAAGGCGACCTCGTCAGCTTCGTGCTGGGCTGCAGCTTCAGCTTCGAGCAGGCGCTGCTGGACGAAGGCATGCGTCTGCGCCACATCGACGAAGGCCGCAACGTGGCGATGTTCCGCACCTCGCTGCCCACCACGCCGGCCGGGCCGTTCAAGGGGCCCCTGGTGGTGACGATGCGTCCGATGAAGGCGGCCGATGCGATCCGCGCCGTGCAGATCACGTCGCGCTACCCGGCGGTGCATGGCGCGCCGGTGCACATCGGCGACCCGTCGCTCATCGGCATCGCCGATCTGTCCCGGCCCGACTACGGCGATGCCGTGGCCGTGCACCACGACGAACTGCCGGTGTTCTGGGCCTGCGGCGTCACCCCGCAGGCTGCGCTGGTGCAGGCGCGGCTGCCGCTGGCCATCACGCACGCGCCAGGCAGCATGCTCGTCACCGACCTGCTGAACCACCAGCTCGCCAGTTTTTGACCCGTCCCCACCCTGACCACCGAGGAGCCCCTGATGAAGCACCTGCCCCGTTCCTTGCCCCCTTCCCTGGCCCGCCTGCTGGCCGCTGCCGCCATCAGCGCGCTCGCCGGGTTCGCCGCCAGCGCCAGCGCCCAGACGCGCTGGGACCTGCCTTCCGCCTACGGCGCCAACACCTTCCAGGTGCAGACGCTGAAGAGCTTTGCCGACGATGTTGACAAGGCCACCGCCGGCAAGCTGAAGATCACGCTGCACCCGAACGCGTCGCTGTTCAAGGCCAACGAGATCAAGCGTGCGGTGCAGACGGCGCAGACGCCGATCGGCGAGTTCATCCTGTCCAGCGCCGGCAACGAGAACCCGCTGTTCGGGCTGGACGCCGTGCCCTTCCTGGCCACCAGCTACACCGAAGCGCGCAAGCTCAGCGAAGTGTCGCGCCCGGCGCTGGAAAAGCTGCTGGCCAGCCAGGGCCTGAAGCTGCTGTACACCGTGCCCTGGCCGCCGCAGGGGCTGTACACGGCCAAGCCGATCAAGACGCTGGCCGACCTGAAGGGCACCAAGATGCGTGCCTACAACCCGGCCACCGCGCGCATCGCCGAACTGGTGGGTGCTGCGCCGGTGACGATCCAGCTGGCCGAGCTGCCGGCGGCGCTGGCCACGGGGGCGGTCAACAACTTCCTGACGTCCAGCGCTTCGGGCGTGGACAGCAAGCTGTACGAACACGTCAAGCATTTCTACGACGTCAACGCTTGGCTGCCGCGCAACGCCCTGGTGGTCAACCAGAAAGCCTTCGACGCGCTGGACAAGGCCACGCAGGACGCCGTGTTGAAGGCCGCCGCGGCGGCCGAGCGCCAGGGCTGGGCCACCAGCGAACAGAAGGACGGCGAATACATCAAGGAGCTTTCGGCGCGCGGCATGGCGGTGGACCTGAGCAGCGACGGCCTGAAGCGCGAGCTGAAGGCCATCGGCGACCGCATGACGGCCGAGTGGCTGGCCACCGCCGGTGACGAGGGCCGGGCGATCGTCGACGCCTATCGGCGCTGAAAACCGCCAGCCCGCCACCCCACCGCCATGGCGCACACTGCGATGTCATCGCCCCCTTCACCCGGCCCGCTGCGGCGCACGCTCGACGGCCTGTACACGGCGGCTGGCGCCCTGGCCGCGGTGTGCGTGCTGCTGATCTTCGTGCTGATGATCGCCGCCCCGTTGGGCCGGGCGCTGGCCTGGCGCGTGGGCTGGATCAACGACATCGTGGCCTGGCTCTGTGCCGCGGCCGCCTTCCTGGGCATGGCGCACAGCTTCCGCAACGGCGACTTCGTGCGCGTGACCCTGCTGCTGGAACACCTGGGGCCCGCGGCGCGCCGCCGGCTTGAAGCCGTGGCGCTGGCCGTGGCGGCAGCGGCGGTGGCCTACCTGGGCTTCTGGGCGGCGCGCTTCACCTTCGAGAGCTGGCAGATCGGTGACATGGCCGGCAACCTGGTCGTGATCCCGATCTGGATTCCGCAGCTCAGCTTCGTCATCGGCGCTGTCATCTTCCTGGTGGCCGTGATCGACGAATGCGTGGCGGTGCTGCGCGGCGGCAAGCCCAGCTATGTGCTGCGGGTCGAGGAGCGCCACGCCCGTGGCGACTTCTCCGAAGAGCTCTAGCCATGGGCCTGCTCGAAACCGGCGCCCTGCTGTTGTTGCTGCTGCTCGTGCTGCTGGCCGGCGGGGTATGGATCGCGATGTCGCTGGCCATCGTCGGCTGGGTCGGCCAGGCTTTTTTCGTGGCCACCCAGCCCGGGCGCAACCTGTTCTCGGCCTTTTGGGAAACCACGGCCAGCTGGGAACTGGCGGCGCTGCCGCTGTTCCTGTGGATGGGCGAGATCCTGTTCCGCACGCGGCTGTCGGAACAGATGTTCGACGGCCTGGCGCCCTGGCTCAGCCGCGTTCCGGGACGGCTGATGCACACCACCGTGCTGGGCTGCGGCATCTTCGGTTCGGTGTCGGGTTCATCAGCCGCGACCTGCGCGACGATCGCCAAGGTCGCGCTACCGCAGCTGCACAAGCGCGGCTACGACCGCAACCTGGCGCTGGGTTCGCTGGCAGCGGCCGGGGGGCTGGGCATCCTGATCCCGCCGTCGATCACGATGGTGGTGTATGCGGTGGCGGCGGACGCCAGCGTCATCCGCCTGTTCCTGGCTGGCTTCCTGCCCGGGCTGCTGTTGATGCTGCTGTTCAGCGGCTACATCGCCTGGTGGAGCCTGCGCCACCCCGACCGCGTGCCGGCTGGCGAGCCGCCATGCAGCTTCATTGAAAAGCTGCGCCGCTCGGGCAGCCTGATCCCCTGCACCCTGCTCATCGTCTTCATCGTCTGGGTGCTGATCGCTGGCTGGGCCACGGCCACCGAATGCGCGGCCTTCGGCGTGCTGGGCGCGCTGGTCATCGCCGCGGCCGGGCGCAGCCTCACCTGGCGCAGCTTTGTCGACAGCCTCACCGGCGCCACGCGGCTGAGCTGCATGATCATGTTCATCCTGGCCGGCGCGGCCTTCCTCACCAAGACCATGGCCTTCACCGGCATCCCGCGTGAACTGGCCGAGGCGGTGGCCGCGGCCAACCTGTCGCCCTATGCGCTGATCGCGCTGCTGGTGGTGGTGTACCTGGTGCTGGGCACGGCGCTGGACGGCATCTCGATGATCGTGCTGACCAGCGCCGTGGTGCTGCCCATGGTGCAGAAGGCCGGCTTCGACCTGGTGTGGTTCGGCATCTTCGTGATCATGCTGATCGAGATTGCCGAGATCACACCGCCGGTGGGCTTCAACCTCTTCGTGCTGCAGAGCATGACGGGCATCGACAGCAACCGCATCGCCCGTGCCACCATCCCATTCTTCGTCTGCCTGCTGTTGGCCATTGTGCTGATCACGCTGTTTCCCGCCATCGTGACGGTGCTGCCCGACGCCTTGATGGGCGCCAGCCGCTGAGCCCTGTGTTCCCAGCGGGCCCATGGGCCCGCCGCAACGATTGCCCCACACGCCATGACCGCATTCACCCCCCAACGCTGGCAGTTCTGGATCGACCGCGGCGGCACCTTCACCGACGTGGTGGGCCGCACACCGCAGGGCGATCTGCGCACACTGAAGCTGCTGTCCGAGAACCCCGAGCAGTACCGCGATGCGGCGGTCGAAGGCATCCGCCGCCTGCTGCAGCTGCCGGCCGGCGCGCCCATCACGCCCGACCTGGTGGCGTGCGTGAAGATGGGCACCACGGTGGCCACCAATGCGCTGCTGGAACGGCAGGGCGAACGCACCCTGCTCGTCACCACGCGCGGCTTCCGCGACGCGCTGCGCATCGCCTACCAGGCGCGGCCGCGCCTGTTCGACCGCCACATCGTGCTGCCCGAGCTGCTGTACGAACGCGTGATCGAAGCGCAGGAACGGGTGGCCGTGGACGGCGAAGTGCTGCAGGCGCTGGACGAAGCGCATCTGCGTGAACGCCTGTGGGCCGCGTTCGACGCCGGCATCCGCGCCGTGGCCGTGGTCTTCATGCACGGCTACCGCTACACCGCGCACGAACAGCGCGCGGCGCAGATCGCGCGTGAACTGGGCTTCACGCAGGTCAGTGCCAGCCACCAGGTGAGCCCGCTGATGAAGCTGGTCTCGCGCGGCGACACCACCGTGGTGGACGCCTACCTCAGCCCCATCCTGCGCCGCTACGTCGACCAGGTGGCCGCGCAGATGCCGGGGGTACGCCTGTTCTTCATGCAAAGCAGCGGCGGGCTGACAGAGGCACAGCGCTTCCAGGGGCGTGACGCCATCTTGAGCGGCCCGGCCGGCGGCATCGTCGGCATGGTGCGAACGGCCACCGCTGCCGGCCACCACAAGCTCATCGGCTTCGACATGGGCGGCACCAGCACCGACGTCAGCCACTACGCGGGCGAATTCGAGCGCGCCTTCGAAACCCAGGTGGCCGGCGTGCGCATGCGCGCGCCGATGATGAGCATCCACACCGTGGCCGCCGGCGGCGGCAGCCTGCTGCAGTTCGACGGCGCGCGCTTGCGCGTGGGGCCGCAGAGTGCGGGTGCCAACCCGGGCCCGGCCAGCTACCGCCGCGGCGGGCCGCTGG
Organism: Rubrivivax sp.; assembly: GCA_027485165.1. Lineage (GTDB taxonomy): Bacteria > Pseudomonadota > Gammaproteobacteria > Burkholderiales > Burkholderiaceae_C > Rubrivivax. The sequence continues at coordinate 46,054 of JAIXRN010000056.1, read as the reverse complement.
CCACGACCGACGCCAACGTGCTGCTGGGCAAGATCCAGCCGGCGTGGTTTCCGAAGGTCTTCGGCCCCGGCGCCGACGAGCCGCTGGATGCTGCCGGCGTGGCCACGCGCTTCGCTGAACTGGCCGCGCAAGTGCAGCAGGCCACCGGCCGCGCCACCACGCCCGAAGGCCTGGCCGAAGGCTTCCTTCAGATCGCCGTGCAGAACATGGCCAATGCCATCAAGCGCATCAGCGTGGCCCGGGGTTACGACGTCACGCAGTACACGCTGCAGTGCTTCGGCGGTGCCGGCGGCCAGCACGCCTGCCTGGTGGCCGATGCGCTGGGCATGAGCCGCGTGTTCGTGCACCCGCTGGCGGGCGTGCTCAGCGCGTATGGCATGGGGCTGGCCGACCAGATCGCGATGCGCGAGACCTCGGTCGAGTTGCCGCTGGACGCGGCCGGCCTGGCCGCCGCCACGGCCCGTTTGGCGCCGCTGGCCGAAGCCGCGGTGGACGAAGTGGCGAGCCAGGGCGTGCCGCGTGACCGCGTGCTGGTGCGTCGCCAGCTGCACCTGCGCTACCAGGGCACGGACACGGCCATTGCCGTGCCAATGGCTGCGGGGGATGCCGACATCGCTGCCTTGACCGCCGCCTTCGAGGCCGCCTACCGCCAGCGCTTCGCCTTCCTGATGCCGGGGCGGCCGCTGGTGATCGAATCGGTGGCGGTGGAAGCCGTGGGCGAAGGCGAACGTTTCGACGCCGGCGCCGGCGTGGCAGGCGACAGCGCCCCGGCCCACGCGCCCGCACCCAGCGCCATGGTGCGCATGCACAGCGGCGGCGCCTGGCACGACGCCGGCCTGTTCGTGCGTGAAGGCCTGCAGCCCGGCGCCCGCATTGACGGCCCGGCCATCATCGCCGAGAAGAACGCCACCACCGTGGTGGAACCTGGCTGGCAGGCCGCGCTGCAGCCTGCCGGCACGCTGGACTTGCGGCGCATCGTCGCCCGCCCCACCCAGCACGCCATCGGCACCGAGGCCGACCCGGTGATGCTGGAGGTGTTCAACAACCTGTTCATGAACATCGCCGAACAGATGGGCCTGCGGCTGCAGAACACGGCCTACAGCGTGAACATCAAGGAACGGCTGGATTTCAGCTGTGCGCTGTTCAGCGCCGCGGGTGAACTCATCGCCAATGCGCCGCACATGCCGGTGCACCTGGGCAGCATGAGCGAGTCGATCAAGACCGTGATCGAACGCAACCCGGCCATGCGCGAAGGCGATGTCTACGTGCTGAACGACCCGTACCACGGTGGCACGCACCTGCCAGACGTGACGGTGGTGACGCCCGTCTATCTTCGAGCAGGCGACGCCCAGCCCTCGTTCTATGTCGCCAGCCGTGGCCACCACGCCGACATCGGTGGCATCACGCCGGGCTCGATGCCGCCATTCAGCCAGAGCATCGACGAAGAAGGCGTGCTGTTCGACAACTTCCTGCTCGTGCGCGACGGCGAAATGCGCGAAGCCGAATTGCATGCTCAACTGGGCAGCGGGCAGTACCCGGCCCGCAACCCCGGCCAGACCATTGCCGACCTGCGCGCGCAGATCGCCGCCAACCAGAAGGGCGTGGAAGAACTCGGCGCCATGGTCCAGCAGTTCGGCCGCGAGACCGTGGCCGCCTACATGCAGCATGTGCAGGACAACGCCGAGGAAAGCGTGCGCCGTGTCATCACCGCGCTGAAGGACGGCCAGTTCACGCTGCCGCTGGACAACGGCGCGCAGATCAGCGTGCAGGTGACGGTGGACACCGCCGCCCGCAGCGCCACCATCGACTTCACCGGCACCAGCGAGCAACTGCCCAACAACTTCAACGCCCCGAAGGCCGTGACCATGGCGGCAGTGCTGTACGTCTTCCGCACGCTGGTGGACGACGACATCCCGCTGAACGCCGGCTGCCTGAAGCCGTTGAACGTGGTGGTGCCGGCAGGCTGCATGCTCAACCCGCGCCCGCCCGCGGCGGTGGTGGCGGGCAACGTCGAGACCAGTACCTGCGTGACGAACGCCCTGTACGGCGCTTTGGGCGTGATGGCCGCTGGCCAGTGCACGATGAACAACTTCACTTTCGGCAATGCACGCCATCAGTACTACGAAACCATCAGCGGCGGCAGCGGCGCCGGGCCGAACTTTGCCGGCACCAGCGTCGTGCAGACGCACATGACCAATTCGCGCCTGACCGACCCCGAGGTGCTGGAACACCGCTTCCCGGTGCGGCTGGAAAGCTACGAGATCAGGAAGGGCAGCGGTGGCGCGGGCCAGTGGCGCGGCGGCGACGGCGGTGTGCGCCGCGTGCGCTTCCTGGAAGCGATGACGGCGTCCATCCTCAGCAACGGGCGCACGGTGCCTGCCTTCGGCATGGCTGGCGGGCAGCCGGGGGCGCTGGGCGTCAACCGCATCGAACGGGTCGACGGCCAGCGCGAAACGCTGGGCCACATCGGCAGCGCCGAGATGGCGCCGGGGGATGTGTTCGTGGTCGAGACACCGGGCGGCGGCGGATACGGCACGCCACCCTGAAGCCCTGGCCGCCACAATGCCTGTAAGCGCAGCCGCCCGGTTGCGACACAGGTTGCCATGAACCGCCAAAAACTCATCCTGCTGCTGGCCTTGCTGGCTGCGGTTGCTGCCTTCTTCGCCTTCGACCTGGGGCGCTTCTTCACGCTGGACTACATCAAGCAGGCCCAGGGCGAGTTTGCTGCGCTCTACGAGGCCAGGCCCTTGCTGGTGGTGGGCAGCTTCCTCGCCGTGTACGTGGCCGTCACGGCGCTGTCGGTGCCGGGTGCAGCCATCCTCACGCTGCTGGGCGGCGCCATCTTCGGGCTGTTGTGGGGCACGGTGATCGTGTCCTTCGCGTCCAGCATTGGCGCCACACTGGCGATGCTGTTTGCCCGCTATGTGCTGCGCGATAGCGTGAAGGCCCGCTTCGGCAACCGCCTGGCCGACATCGACAAGGGCATCGAACGCGACGGCGCTTTCTACCTGTTCACGCTGCGCCTGGTACCGGTGTTCCCGTTCTTCGTCATCAACCTGCTGATGGGACTGACGAAGATGAAGGCCGCCACCTTCTACGGCGTCAGCCAGCTGGGCATGCTGGCCGGCACCATCGTCTATGTGTATGCCGGCACGCAGCTGGCGCAGATCGATTCGCTGCGCGGCATCGTCAGCCCCGGGTTGGCCACGGCCCTGGTGCTGCTGGGCATCTTCCCGCTGCTGGCCAAAAAGGCTGTGGATGTCATCCAGGCGCGCAAGGTCTATGCGCCCTGGGCCAGCCAGAAGCCCAAGCAGTTCGACCGCAACATGGTCGTCATTGGCGCCGGTGCGGCCGGGCTGGTGACGAGCTACATCGCCGCAGTGGTGAAGGCCAAGGTCACGCTGGTGGAAGCGCACAAGATGGGCGGCGACTGCCTGAACTACGGCTGCGTGCCCAGCAAGGCGCTGATCAAGACCGCCACGCTGGCGCGCAACATCCGCCACAGCGCCGATTACGGCATTGCCGAAGCCTCGTACCGCCTGGACTTCGCGCAGGTGATGGACCGCATCGCGCAGGTGGTGCGCGACATCGAGCCGCACGATTCGGTCGAGCGCTACACCGGACTGGGCGTGGACGTGCAGATCGGCCGCGCCAGGATCCTCGACCCCTGGCGCGTGCAGATCACGCATGACGACGGGCGTGTGCAGGTGCTCACCACGCGCAGCATCGTCATTGCGACCGGGGCCGCGCCCTTCATCCCGCCGCTGCCAGGGCTGGCCGAGATCGGCCCGCTCACGAGCGACACGCTCTGGGGCCTGCGTGAACTGCCCAAGCGTCTGGTGGTACTGGGCGGCGGGCCGATCGGTTGCGAGCTGTCGCAGTCTTTCGCGCGCCTGGGCGCGCAGGTGACGCAGATCGAACAGGCGCCGCGGGTTCTGGGCCGCGAGGACGAGGATGTCTCGGCTTTCGCGCTGCAGGCCTTGCAGGCCGACGGCGTGCGGGTGCTGCTGCAGCACAAGGCGCTGCGCTGCGAACGTGTCGGCGACGAGAAGTTCATCGTCGTGGATTCCGGCGGCGTCGAGCAGCGCATCGCTTTCGACCAGCTGCTGTGCGCCGTGGGCCGTGCGGCGCGGCTGTCGGGCTTCGGCCTGGAAGAGCTGGATATCCCGGTGGGCAAGACGGTGCAGACCGACGAGGCGCTGCGCACCAAGTTCCCCAACATCCTGGCTGCGGGCGACGTGGCCGGGCCCTACCAGTTCACCCACGTGGCGGCGCACCAGGCCTGGTATGCGGCGGTGAACGGCCTGTTCGGCGCCTTCAAGACCTTCAAGGCCGATTACCGGGTGATCCCCGCGGCCACCTTCATCGACCCCGAAGTGGCGCGCGTGGGCCTGAACGAAGCCGAGGCGAAAGCCCAGAACGAGGCGTATGAGGGGACGCGCTACGGCATCGACGACCTGGACCGCGCGATTGCCGATAGCGCCGCCCACGGCTGGGTGAAGGTGCTGACGGTGCCAGGCAAGGACACGATCCTGGGCGTGACCATCGTCGGCGCGCATGCCGGCGACCTGCTGGCCGAATACGTGCTGGCGATGAAGCATGGCCTGGGGCTGAACAAGATCCTGGGCACCATCCACACCTACCCGACGATGTCTGAAGCCAACAAGTACGCCGCCGGCGAATGGAAGCGCGCGCATGCGCCGGTGGCGCTGCTGAAGTGGGTGGAACGCTTCCAGGCCTGGCAGCGCGGGTAGCGCGGGCAGCGCGGGCAGCGCGGGTTTCGGGCCCGGGCAGACCGCGGGTCGGCCCCGGATAACGCTTGCCAAGCGGTTGCCAAGCGGTGCGGCGCGCCGCCAAACTCAAGCCTGCTGCCCGCCGCGGGCGGGCAGCGTCGACAGGGAGCACAGGCATGCTGGACAAGATCAAGGGCTTTGGCGAACAGATCTCGAACTTCGCCAGTGGCGCGGTCGACGGCGTCACCAGCACGGTCAAGGAAGGCGCCAGCGCGGTCAAGGACGGCGCCCATGCGGTGGCCGACAAGGCCACGGGCGCGGTCAGCGCAGCCGGCCAACGGGTGGCTGAGAAGGCCGGCCAGATCAACGACAAGGTCAGCGACATGGCCACGCGCGAAGCGGTGGCCCAGCTGCGCGAGGTGATGGCCGTGGCCGTCGAAGAACTGCGCAACAAGCCGATCTCGACCAGCCCGGTGCTGCTGATCGCCAAGGTCGATATCGTGCTGGCGTCGCTCGAGATCCAGATGATGGTGGACCACAACACGCAGTTGCTGCACCTGCCCAGCGCGTCACGCAAGGCCGCCGAACAGGGCCCGGAGCCCGACAAGCCCGAGGCACCGGCCGCTTGAACGTCCTGACCCTGGCCCTGGCCCTGGCCCTGCCCGCCACGGCGCACGCGGCTGCGCCGGGCCCGCTGCTGCAGCGGGTGCAGGGCCAGCCGCAGATCGGCCCCGGCTGGCGCTTGCTGACGCTGCCGCAGCAGAAACCGCCCGTGACGCGCTACAGCGCCGAAAGCCTGGATGGTCAGCCCGCGTTGCGCATCGATGCCCGGGCGTCCTACGGCAACCTGGCGCAGGCGCTGGCGGGTGCTGCGCCGGCCCAGCTGCGCTGGTCCTGGCGCGTGGACCAGCCGAACCCGGCCACCGACCTGCGCAGCAAGGCTGGCGACGACAGCGCGGTGAAGGTGTGCCTGAGCTTCGACCTGCCGCTGGACCGCGTGGCCTTTTTCGAACGCGAACTGCTGCGCCTGGCCCGCACACGCAGCCCGGAACCGCTGCCTGCTGCCACGCTGTGCTGGGTCTGGGGCCATGCCGAAGCGCCTGGCACGGTGCTGCCCAACGTCTACAGCAAGCGTGTGCGCTACATCGTGCTGCGCGGCCAGGCCGACGCCGCCGGCCGCTGGTTTGAAGAGACGCGGGACGTGGCGGCTGATTTCCGTGCGGCCTTTGGTGACGAGAGCGACACCGTGCCGCCGGTGTCGGCCCTGCTGGTCAGCGGCGACGCCGACAACACTGGCGCCAGCAGCCTGGCCTATGTGGCCGGGCTGGCTGGGCTGGGCGTCATTCCCGCGGCCGGAAAGTGATGATCAGCACTGGCGGCACGCGGCCGTCGGTGTCGCGCGGCAGCGTGGCGGTGCGGTCTACCGCGCGCAGCACGGCTTCGTCCCAGTCGGGCTGGCCGCTGCTCTTGACCAGCCGGCGCGACAGGATGCTGCCGCCCGGCCCGGCGCGCACCTCTACTTCGGCCGTGGCCTGGGCGTTGACGGCACCCGTGAAGACGATGTTGCTGCGGATCAGCGCCACCAGCCGCGCGGTGTAGCTGGCCGAAGGCGCAGCGCTGGTGGCCGCCTGGCCGGTGCTGGGCACAGCGGATGCGGCGTTGGCTGACGTGGCGGCCTGGCTCATCATGCGGCGCAGGTTTTCTTCGCGCTGCTGCGCCAGCCGGGCCTTTTCTGCGGCTTCGGCGGCTTCGGCGGCCTTGGCGTTTTCCTGGCGCTTGCGCTCTTCGGCCTGGGCCTGTTCGCGCTGCCGGCGGTCGGCTTCGGCCTTGCGCTCAGTGTCGGCCTTGCGTTCAGTTTCGGCTTTTTCCCGCGCGCGTTCCGCAGCCTGGGCCTGCTGCTCGGCCAGGCGCCGTGCCTGCTGGGCTTCGCGTTCGGTTTCAGCCTGGCGCAGCGCTTCGCGGCGCTTCTCGGCTTCCAGTGCGATGTCGGCCCGCGGTGTGGGCGCGGGGGTTGGGGCGGGCGGTGGTGCAGGGGCAGGGGCAGGGGCTGGCGCGGGTACTGGCGTGGGTGCGGGCGCTGGCGGCGGCACAGGTACGGGCGCCGGGGCTGGCGGTGCGGCTTCCGGCAGCGGCGCTGCCTGGCGTGGCACGGCGGCCCAGAGCTCGGCCACGGCGGCCGCTTCGGGCGGGCGTGAACGCCAGTCGACGGCAACCGTCAGCGCTGCCAGCAGGCCCAGGTGCACGGCCACGGCCAGGGCCGCACCCGGGGCCATGCCGCCGGGCGGGCGGGGCAGCAGGGCGTCGCGGGGCAGGGTGGTGGCCATGGGCGCAGTCAAGAACGCGAAGGCGAAAACAAGGGCACGGGCACAGGCATGGGCACGGGCATCGGCAGGGGACTGGCCAGCGGCATGGGCGAAGGCCCCTCAGCTGCCGCCCTGCTTCACGCTCAGCCCCACGCGCTTCACACCGGCGCGCTGCAGGGTGTCCATCACGCGCACGACGCTTTCGTAGCGCACGTTGCGGTCGGCGCTGATGACTACCGGCACCTCGTCGTTACCGGCCTGGGCCTGCCGCACGCGTGCCGCCAACTGGCCCAGCTGCACGGGGGCGGGTTCTTCGGTCTTCTCGCCCACGCTGCGCAGGCGCAGCTTCTCGTCGGGGCCCACCACCACTTCCAGCACCTGCGGCGCACGCTGGGCCGCCCGGGCCACGCTGGGCAGGTCGACCACGCCGGTGGTGATGAGCGGGGCCGTGACCATGAAGATGATCAGCAGCACCAGCATCACGTCGATGAACGGCACCATGTTGATCTCGTTCATCGAACGCCGGCGCCGGCCGCCGCCACGGGACATGGGCGAAGCCATCAGCGGTAGCCCGAGGGCGCGCCGGCTGACGTGCCACCATTGGGCGGTGCGCCGGCATTGCGCTGCAGGATGTTGCTGAACTCTTCGATGAAGCTTTCGAACTGGATCGCGATGCGGTCGATGTCGCGCGCGAAGCGGTTGTAGGCCACCACGGCCGGGATGGCCGCAAACAGGCCGATGGCCGTGGCCACCAGCGCTTCGGCGATGCCGGGCGCCACCGTGGCCAGCGTCACCTGCTGCAGGTTCGACAGGCCGACGAAGGCATGCATGATCCCCCAGACCGTGCCGAACAGGCCGATGTACGGCGACACTGAACCCACCGTGGCCAGGAAGCTGAGCCGGCTTTCCACCACGTCCAGTTCGCGCTGGTAGCTGGCACGCATGGCACGGCGCGCGCCGTCGAGCTGCACCTGCGCGTCCATGCGCTTTTCGCGCAGCTTCAGGAATTCGCGCATGCCGCTGGCGAAGATGCGTTCCAGCGGCGCGGTGTCGGCCTTGTTGCTGACGGCCTGGTGCATGTCCGTCAGGCTGCGGCCTGACCAGAATTCGCGCTCGAAGTCTTCGTTGGCATTGCGCACGCGCTTCAGCCCGAAGAGCTTGCCGAAGATGACCGTCCAGCTGGCCAGGGACATCACCGCCAGCCCGGCCATCACCAACTGCACCACCAGGCTGGCCTGCAGGACGAGCGAAGTGATGGACATGTCGGCATTCATGGCAGGGCGGGGCTCAGGGTCGAAGTGATCGTGGCGGGGATGCGCCGTGGCTTGAAGCTGTGCTGGTCCACGCAGCCGATGCGGATGTCGCTTTCGGCCAGCAACTGCTGGCCGCACCAGGCCTGCTGGGCCAGCTGCATCGAAGCGCGGCCCAGTTGCAGCGGCTGCACGGTGATGTGCAGTTCGTCGTCCAGCCGCGCCGGCGCCAGGTAGCGCAGCTGCGTGCTGCTGACGATGAAGATGGCGCCCGTTGCTTCGCGCAAGGCCTGCTGCTGTACACCCAGGCTGCGCAGCCATTCGGTGCGCGCGCGTTCGAAGAACTTCAGGTAGTTGGCGTAGAAGACCACGCCGCCGGCGTCGGTGTCTTCCCAGTAAACGCGGACGGGGTGCTGGAAGGGGGCGGGGCTCATGGACGGGACATTATCCCGTGCGGCCCGTGCCGGCCCGGCCGCCCCCGTTCGCTTCAGGGCAGCACGCGCCGCGCCACCGGCCCCCACAGCGGGTGGCCGGCTTCGGACTTGCTCAGCGCAAACGCCGGCCAGGCCGTGCGCGCCGCGGTGAAGGCGGCTTCGCATTCGGCCAGGCGGTCGCTGGTGCAGGTGATGAAGCCCAGCAGCTTGTGGGCATGGGCGCGGTCACGTGGGCTTTGCAGGCCGGCTTGCAGCGCCTTGCGCAGGGCCGCTTCGGCCTGCGGGTATTGCGCGTCGTCGTAGGCCCGGATGCCTTCGGCCAGCGCGCGCTCGGCGGGACGTTCCAGCACGTCGGCCAGGCCCACGGGTGCGGGCGGCGGCGGTGGGGCCGGGGGCAGCGTGGTGCAGCCGGCCAGCAGGGTGATGGCCAGGGCGGGCAGCGCCAGGTGTGGGCGCGGGTACAGGTGCAGGGCGTTGCGTTTCATGGTCCAAAGCGGTGGCGCAGGGTGGCGGGCTTGTCGGCCGTCACCTGCACCGTGGCAACGAAGGGCGGAAAGTCTTCGTTGCGCACGGTGATGGTGTGCGTGCCTTCGGGCAGGGTCAGCTGGTTCAGCGGCGGGGTGGTGCCGGCCAGGCTGCCGTTCACTTCCACCCGGCCCCAGGGCGATATCGCCAGCTGCACGCTGCCCGTGGCCGCGGCGGGCCGCTGGGCGGCGGCCGCGGCGGCCGGCTTGGCGGGTGCTGTCCGGGGGCGTGCGGCGGCGTTGGCTGACGTGCCTGCGGGGCTGGGTGGTGATGCCGGGGCTGCCAGGGCGGGCGCAGGGCTTGCGGTCGCGCTGGCCATGTTGATCGGGCCGCTGGCGGGCATCTCTGCAGGCATCGTCTCTGGCGCCGCTTCGGCAGCCGGTGCGGGTGCGGCCGGCAGCGCTGTGGCTGCTGAAGCCGCAGGCGCCGCGCCGGCCAGGGCCGCCACACCCGTGGCGCTTTCTTCGCCGGAACCCGTGTCGGTGCCGCGCTGCAACAGCAGGCCGCCCAATCCGGCAGCGGCCAGCAGGCCACCCAGCAGCAGCAGCGGGCGCCGGCGGGCCGTGCCGGGCGTGGCCGTACGGCGCGCCGGGGCGGGCAGGGCGGTGGCGGCATCGTGCGGCGCTTCGACCAGGGCGTGGCCCTGGGCTTCGGCCCAGCGGCGCAGCGCCATCGACATCTCGGTGGCGCTGGCAAAGCGCTGGGCCGGGTCGCGCGCCATCGCCCGCGCGGCGATGTCCGACAGCGCCTGCGGCACGCCGGGGCGCAGTTCGACGGCCGGGGCCGGGTGCGCGGTCAGCACCGCCGTCTGGATCTGTTCGACCGAATCGCCGCCGAAGGCCTTGCGCCCCGTCAGCAGCTCATACAGCACGGTGCCCAGCGCATACAGGTCGGTACGTGCGTCGATGGGCAGGCCGCGCACCTGCTCGGGCGCCTGGTAGTGCGGCGACCCGGCCACCGACCCGTCCAGCGCCGGCACAGCCGTGCCGTGGGCCACGCGGGCGATGCCGAAGTCCAGCACCTTGGGGCGGTCGCGCCCGACGAGGAAGATGTTGGCCGGCTTGATGTCGCAGTGCACGACCCCGCGGGCATGCGCATAGGCCAGCGCGTCGGCCACGCGCCGCACCAGTACGGCGGCCACGCGTGGGCTGGGCACCCAGCCGGCCGCCAGGGCCTGCCGCAGGTCTCGGCCCTGCAGGCGTTCCATCGCGATGTAGACGCCGTGCGCCGACAGCCCAGCGTCGAAGACGGTGACGATGTAGGCGTGGTTCAGGCTGGCGGCAGCGCGCGCTTCGTTCAGGATCATCCCGTCCAGCGACACGCGCAGCGGCGTGGGCAGGTCGAACTGCAGCGTCTTCACCGCCACCGTGCGCGACAGCAGCGGGTCCCAGGCCTCGTGCACCTGGCCCAGGCCGCCTTCGCCCAGGCGCGACTTCAGGGCATAGCGGCCCACATGCGACAGCGTGGGCTGGTCCTGGGTGTCGATGTCGATGTCGGTGCCAGGCGCATCGATTGCGGCTCGCGCGCCCTGGCGCCTGTGGGCGCCCGGGGTGCCGTTTTCGCCACCTGCGACCGCGGGCAGGCGCGAATCGCGCAAGCCGTTGTCCAGCACGCGCGAATCCATGATGTCGCTGGGCGTGGGCTCATCCAGGCCTTCCAGCGGCAGGTTCGATTCGGGGGCGGCAGGCGGCAAGGTGGCCTCGGTGGCCGCGAATTCCGTTCCCGCGTCGTCGCCCTGGGCGCTGCCGCGTTGATCGCGCCTGCCGCGCTTGCCGAAGAGTTGATAGCCCACGGTGCGCGAGCTTACGCAGCGCCCGGCGGGGCGATGGGCCGAAAAGCGTGTGAATGCCGCGGCGTTTCATGCCCCACAGCGGGCGCTGACGGCCGGCCTCAGGCCCGCCGTGGGGGTGGTTCAGGCCAGTTCGCGCGCCAGCCGCTGCACAGCCTGTTCCAGGCTGTCCATGCTGCTGGCAAACGACAGGCGCACGAAACGGCTGGCCGCGGCCGGCCCGAAGTCGCGGCCCGGTGTCAGCGCCACATGGGCGCGGCGCATCATCTCGAAGCTGAATTCCCAGCTCGTGGGCATCGCGCTGTCGGCACGCAAAAAGCGCGAGCAGTCGGCCCAGACGTAGAAGGCCCCGTCGGGCACGACCGGTACGTCGAAGCCGATGGCCTGCAGCGCCGGCACGATGAAGTCGCGGCGGCGCCGGAATTCGACGCGCCGGGCTTCGCAGACGGCGATGGATTCTTCGTCGAAGCAGGCCAGCGCCGCGTGCTGGGCGATGCTGGACGGGCAGATGAACAGGTTCTGCGCCAGCTTTTCCACCGGCGCCACCAGGGCCGGGGGCAGCACCATCCAGCCCAGGCGCCAGCCGGTCATGCAGAAGTACTTCGAGAAGCTGTTGATCGAGATGATGCTGTCGTCCACGGCTGGGCCCAGGGCCAGCGCGCTGTGGCCGAAGGCAGCGTCGAAGCTCAGGCCCAGGTAGATCTCGTCGACCAGGGTGACGCCGCCGCGCGCGTGCACCAGCGCGGCGATGCGCGCCATTTCGTCGGGTGCGATCGACGTACCCGTGGGGTTGCTGGGCGAAGCCAGCAGCACGCCGCGCGTGGCCGGGCCCCAGGCCGCGGCCACGCTGGCGGCGCTGGGCTGAAAGCGCTGCCCGGCCCCGGCTGGCAGCAGCTGCGCACGCGCCCCGGCTGCGGCCACGAAGTGCCGGTTGCAGGGGTAGCTGGGGTCGGGCATCAGCACGTCGTCGCCGGGCTCGAACAGCGCCAGGCAGATGAGCTGCAGCGCTGCCGAAGCGCCGGCGGTGACGACGATGCGCGCCGGGTCCACGTCCAGCCCGTAGCGGCTGCCGTACCAGGCCGCAATGCGCTGGCGCAGCGCTGGCAAGCCTGTGGCGGCGGTGTACTGCGTGTGGCCAGCGGCCAGGCAGGCCTGGGCGGCGCGCAGCACCGGGGCCGGGGCAGTGAAGTCGGGTTCGCCGATGTTCAGGTAGAGCATCGGTTCGCCGCCCTGGGCCGGGTCGCAGGCCGGGCTGCGGGCGATGTCTTGCGCCGCCTTGGCGCATTCCATCACCCAGAAGGGGTCGATGTGGTCCAGCCGCCCCGCGGTCTTGAAGTGCGTGGCCACGGGCGCGGCAGCCTGGGCCGCGGCCAACGGGGCTGCAGCGCCTGCGTTCACGCCCGTGGCTTGCGCGGCGCGCGGGGCATGCTGGCTTCTACCGGGCGCAGGTCGGCGGCGGTCTTGTCCAGCACGCCGTTGACGTACTTGTGGCCGTCGGTGCCGCCGAAGGCCTTGGCCAGTTCAACCGCTTCGTTGATGGCCACGCGGTACGGGATGTCCAGGCAGTGCGTCAGTTCGTACGCGCCGATCATCAGCACCGCGTGTTCTACCGGCGAGAGCTGGGCCACCGGGCGGTCGATGTGCTTGGCCAGCGCAGCGTCCAGCGTCGCGGCCTGCTCGATGCTGCCGTACAGCAGGGCGTCGAAGTGGCCGCGGTCGCACTTGTCGAAGTCGTCCAGCTCGCGCAGGTGGGCGACGATGTCGTCGCCACTGGCGCGTGACAGCAGCCACTGGTACAGGCCCTGCAGCGCCAATTCGCGCGCGCGGCGGCGGCCAGATTTGGGCGCGGGCTTGCGCGGAGCGTCTGCTGTGGCGGGTGCTGCCAGGTCAGCCGGCAGGGTGGGGTCGGTCACGACAGGTCTTCCAGCAACTGGGCCATTTCCACCGCTACGCGGGCGGCATCATGGCCCTTGTCTTCGACGCGGGCCCAGGCCTGGGCTTCGTTTTCGACCGTGAGGATAGCGTTGGCCACCGGCAGCCCATGGTCCAGCGCCACGCGCGTGACGCCTGCGCCGCTTTCGTTGGCCACCAGTTCGAAGTGGTAGGTCTCGCCGCGGATGATGCAGCCCAGCGCCACCAGGGCGTCGTAGTCGCCGCTTTCAGCCAGCGCGTTCAAGGCGATGGGTACTTCCAGCGCGCCCGGCACGGTGACCACGCGGATGTCGGTGGGCGCCACGTCCAGCCGCTGCAGTTCGGCCATGCAGGCCGTGGCCAGGGCTTGGGTGATGGCGTCGTTGAAGCGGGCGCGCACGATGCCGATGCGCAGGCCTTCGCCCAGCAAGTTGCCTGCGCTGCCCTGGTCTGCTTCCAGCATGGGGGTGTCCGTGGTGTTCAGGCTGCCGCGCCCGGGGCGGGGCGGAAGCCGGTGATCTCTAAACCGTAGCCGGTCATGCTGGGCATGCGGCGCGGGTTGCCCAGCAGCTGCATGCGGCGCACGCCCAGTTCGCGCAGTATCTGCGCGCCCACGCCATAGGTGCGCAGGTCCATGGGTGCGCGCGGTGCCGGGGCGGGTGCGCGTTCGGGTAGCAGTTGCGGCAGCAGCTGGCGCGCGTCCTGCCCGCAGTTCAGCAGCACGGCCACGCCGTGGCGCGCGTCGTGCAGGGCCTGCAGCGCCGCGGGCAAGGGCCAGGAATGGCCGCTGGCGCCCGCGTCCAGCAGGTCCAGGGCGGTGAAGGGTTCGTGCACGCGCACGGGCACTTCGTCCTGCGCCGTCCAGCGCCCGTGGGTCAGGGCCAGATGCACGCCGCCGCTCTTGTCGTGGAAGACGACGCAGTCGAATTCGCCCTGGGGTGTCTTCAGCTGCCGGCTGCCGGCGCGTTCGATCAGCGTTTCGTTGCGGCTGCGGTAGCCGATCAGGTCAGCGATGGTGCCGATCTTCAGCCCGTGTTCGCGTGCGAAGACCTGCAGGTCGGGCAGCCGGGCCATGGTGCCGTCGTCCTTCATCACCTCGCAGATCACCGCTGCGGGCGTCAGCCCGGCCATGCCGGCCAGGTCGCAGCCGGCTTCGGTGTGGCCGGCCCGCATCAGCACGCCGCCGTCCTGGGCCTGCAGCGGGAAGATGTGCCCGGGCTGCACCAGGTCGGAAGGTTTGGCGTCGCGCGCCACCGCGGCCTGCACGGTGCGGGCGCGGTCGGCAGCCGAAATGCCGGTGGTGACGCCCGTGGCGGCTTCGATCGAGACGGTGAAGGCTGTGCCGTGCTTGGTGCCGTTGCGGCTGGCCATGGGCGGCAGCTGCAGGTGTTCGCAACGGTCGCGCGTCAGCGTCAGGCAGATCAGGCCGCGCGCATGCCGGGCCATGAAGTTGATGGCCTCGGGCGTGATGTGTTCGGCCGCGATGACGAGATCGCCTTCGTTTTCGCGGTCTTCTTCATCGACCAGGATGACCATGCGCCCGGCGGCCAGCTCGGCCACCAGCTCGGGGACAGGGGAAATCGACATCCTGGGATTGTAGGTGGCCGGTCTGCCCGGGTCGCCATCATGGGCGGCCCTGGGCGCGGCAGCGCTGCCCGGGCCTGCTGGGTCAGCACAAGGGCCTGGCCAGCAAGCGCATGTCGGCCCCCAGCATCGCCGTGGATGTGAAGCGCCAGCGCGCGGCATTGGGCAGCCCGGCCAGCGGCGGCAGCCGTGCCAGCGGCCGGCCTTCGCCCAGCAGCACCGGCGCCATGTAGACCAGCAGCTCGTCCACCAGCCCTTGGCGCAACAGCGCGCCGTTGAGCGTGGCCCCGGCTTCGACATGCAGTTCGTTGACCTGGCGCCGGCCGAGTTCGTCCAGCAGCGCGGGCAGGCTGGGCTGGCCGTCGATGGCGGGCAGCTGCAGCCGTTCGATGCCGTCGGCCGCGGCACCGGCTGCGGCATCGGCGGCGGTACCTGCGCGGGCAGCGGGCGCCTCGTGAAGCCGGTCTTGTGGCCGTGTGTGTGCGAACTGCGCCCCCACCACCAGCACGCGGCCTGGCGGCTGCAGCACCCGGGCCGTGGCCGGGGTGCGGCCCTGTGTGTCCAGCACCACGCGCAGCGGCTGCAGCTGGGTGGGCACCAGCCGCACGTCCAGCCGTGGGTCGTCGGCCAGCACGGTGCCCAGGCCCGTCAGCACCGCACCGGCGCGGCGGCGCCAGGCGTGGCCGTCGGCCCGCGCTTCGGGCCCGGTGATCCACTGGCTGCGGCCGTCGGCCAGGGCCGTGCGCCCGTCCAGCGACACCGCCACCTTCAGCCGCACCCATGGGCGCCCGTGCTGCACACGGTGGAGGAAGCCGATGTTGATGTCGCGTGCGGCTTCGGCCACCGCGCCTTCGGCGATGTCGACCTGGATGCCGGCCGCGCGCAGGCGTTCGATGCCCGCCCCGTTGACGGCGGCAAACGGGTCGACCGCCGCCACCACCACGCGGGCCAGGCCAGCGGCCACCAGGGCGTCGCAGCAGGGCGGTGTGCGGCCGTGGTGGGCACAGGGTTCCAGCGTCACCCAGGCGGTGGCGCCGCGCAGGTCCTGGCCCTGAGCCACGGCGTCCCGCAGGGCCATCGCCTCGGCATGTGCCTGGCCCGCGGCCTGGGTGGCGCCGCGGGCCAGCACGCGGCCGTCGGCATGGCCGATGACGCAGCCCACGCGTGGGTTGGGGTCGCTCACGCCAATGGCTGTTTCCGCCAGGGCCAGGGCTTCGTGCAGCCGGGCCAGGTCCAGCGCGCTCAGCGCTGCGCCGGGGTGGGCACCGGGCTTCACAGGCCCAACGGGTGTTGACGCGTGGTGGTGTTCAGCGGCGTTGCGGGGTCGTCGCCCGGGCAGGCGAAGGGCGTGCTGCCATCGCCGGCGAGTATGAGCAGGAAGTTCTGGTTGGCCAGCGGGCCGCCGACGGCGTCGTAGTCCAGCGGGTGTTCTTCGTTCTTGATGGAGCCGGACGCCACGGTGCGGTCGTCGTTGAAGCGCGTGTAGCGGCAAACGCGCAAGCGGTTGGGGTCTGCCACCAGCGGGTCGTCAGTCAGCGCCGGGTTGCCGGTGACGACAGCGCGGCCCGACCAGCGCGGCGCCTCTGACACCAGCGATGGCACCGGCACCGCACAGAAGTACGACAGGTACGTGCCGCGGGCGCGAGCGAAGCAGTCGATGACGGCAGCGGCGGGCAGCGTGCGCAGCACCTGCACGCCCAGCGCTGGCGCCAGCACGGGCGGTGGGTCCAATGGGTTCTCGGCGTCGGCCGCGGTGGGGGCACGCGGCGGGCCGCCTGGCGTCGCCTCGGGGCGGGTGAAGCGCAGAAAGCCGCTCAGCAGCTGGAAGCGGCCGGTCTGGCAGTTGGTGATGTTCGACAGCGTCAGCGCGTCCGTGTCCAGCGCGGTGGTGGAACACAGGGTGATGAGGCCGGTGCTGTGGTCGAACAGCCAGACCTGGGCCGAGCCTGTCACCCCCGGCTGCGGCGGCCGAAAGCCGCTTTGCGTGGACGACAGTCGCTTGGCGTCTTTCGGGATGCCGTTGGCACGTCCACCGGCGCGGGTCGTGGGCTGGCCGTCGGCCGGCACCACGACGGTGGCACCCAGTTCGGGTGCGACGCCGGCCAGCGTCGTGTTGAGCTGCACCGACTGGGCCACGCCATTGCGGTCGGCCCAGTTCACCGTCACGGCCAGGGTCTTGTAGACCGGCTCGGTCAAGGTCGTGACCCGGCGTCTGACGGTGAAGGTGGCGTTGCTGCCCGCCACACCCCGGCTGATGCCGGTCTGCAGGTTGTCGTAGCTGACCGCCCCGGCCGGCACCGGGCCGTCGACGATGGCGTAGCTGCGCCAGGTTTCGATCTCTTCCTGTGCCAGGCGCACGGCTTCTGATCGCTGCTTGGCCAGGTCGGCGTTCTGCCGCAACACCACCTGGACGCCCAGCACCGACACCACGCCGACGGCGGTGACGGTCAAGGCCACCAGGGCTTCGATCAGGGCCAGGCCGCGGCGGGGGCCCGGGGCGCGCAGTGTGGTCATCAGAAATCCTTCCAGCTGCCGGGCACGCGCACGAAGGTGCCGGTGCGGGTTCTCAGTTCGGCCAGCAGGGCTGGGTCGTACGTGATCGTCTGGCCGCCAGAGCCGATGAAGCGGCCTTCTGCCACCAGGGCCCCGCGAACTTCAGCGCTGCCAGAGCCGCGGTCCCAGATGGCCGCGCGGCTGTAGATGACGCCGTAGAGCGTGCCACTGTTCAGCTGTGCGGTGCCGGTGACCAGCAGCAGCAGCGGCCGGCCGGCAGCCAGTTCCGACCCGGCCAGGGTGCCGGGAATGGGCGCAGCGCCTATGTCGCCGTCCATGTCGAGATTGCCCTCGACCCAGATGGCCTTGCCGGGGTTCTGCTGTGCGGCGGTGTTGATGTCGCCAGCGCTGCAGCCGCCGGTGCAGTCCAGGCGCACGGCGCCGGGCTGGGCCTGGTGCATGGCTGGTGTCATGCCGAACAGGGTGTTGAACATGCGTGCGCCATCGGCGAAGCCGGCATACCGGGCGTCGCCGTCGCCGAGTGATTCCTCGGCAGGCGTGCCCGGCAGGCTGGTGACCTGGATGTTGCCTGCCTGCGGCCCCCCGCTGAGCAGGGTGAGGCCGTTCGATGCGATGTCCAGGTTGGTCAAGCGCAGTGGCGAAGGCCCGGCGCCGCCGTCCACGTCGCCCCGCGCCGTCAGTGGCGCACCTGGCGCCGTGGACATCGCACTGCGCAGCGTCACGGTGATGCTGAGCACGGCGATGGCGTCACCCGGCGGGGCGCTGGGCGTCTGCGACAGGCAGGCGGGGTCTGCTCGGGTGCAGCCAGCCGAGACGATGCGCACCATGTCCAGGCGTGGGATGGGCCCAGGCGGCAGGTAGTCCAGGCGCACCCGGAACATGGGCTTGGCCGCACTGCCGGCCACGGTGGGCAGCACTGGGGCGGCGCTGTCCGGGCAGTCGCAGCGCCATTCGTTGTCAGTGGCGTCGAAGATGCAGGCCGCCATCGGGCGGTCGGTGCTGCCCGGCAGGGTCTTGAGCAGGATGTCGCCCTTGGCGTCGATGCTGTCGATGTAGCGGGCGCGGAAGCTGGTGTCGGTGGCGGCGGTGGAAGGCTGGCAAGCAGCGTCGATGCGGCCGCCGTTGAGCTGTGCCAGCGCCCAGTTCAGGCCGGCCTCGGCGGCTTCGAAGGCCTGTGTCGACCGGTACTGGTTGGCCGACGTTCGCTGCTCGAAGATCATGTTGCGGCTGGTGTAGACGGCCACCAGGGCCGTCAGGAAGAACAGCAGCATCACCACCACCAGCGAAGCTGCGCCGCGCGTTGGCTGTGCTGGGCCGGGGGTGGCCCGATGGTGGGTACTCAGGCGATAGGCGGGCTTCATGCGGGGCAGCCTCATTCCGGGCAGGTTTGGGGCGCGGCGGGGGTGCCGCTGTTCGGGACGACGTGGTCGTTGCGCACGCGCACGCGGCTGCTGACGCTGCGGCGCACGGCGGTATCGCTGACGGCGCGGCCGGTGATGGTGACCGTCACGTCGCGCACGGCAACGGTGGGCCAACAGTAGTCGGCCACGGTTGTCCCAGGCGGCAGCGGCAGCGCCGTCGGCGGGCAGTCGTTCGGGCATTGCAGCCGTACCGGCGCGGACGTCTGCGGGGTGATGCTCATTTCCTCGACGTACAGCACGTTCTTATCGGTCAGGTCCTGGGGCACCGTGCCCGGCCCCAGCCTGGACTTGATGACGCCGCTGACGAGTTCGTAGCGGAAGGGCGGCAACACGCTGTCTTCTCGGTCGTAGCGGAACTGGATCATTCCCTGCGTACCGGCATTGATCTCCAGTTGCTGAAGTTCGCTGACCCTGGGCTTCAACCCGTCCGCTTTCCAGACCGCGTCGGATGCCGAGGAAGCGTAGCCGGACCGACGGATCTCACGCGCGATGATGTCGGCGCTGACGCGCAGGTCCTGCTGCAGCTGGGTTTCCAGCAGCAGCAGGCGGTTTTCGCGCAGCTGGGTGGTGACGACGATCGTGGCTGCGGCCACCACGAACAGCCCGATGGTGATGCCCACCATCAGCTCGACCAGCGACAGCCCGCGCCGTGGCGCTGGGGCCGGGCGCAGGCGTGCGCTTGAATGCATGCGCTTCAGCATGGGCTGGCGTCCAGCGTCGAACCGGTCGGCCGGCAGACAGCCGGTCGCCCGGCCAGGTTCACCACCGTGCGCAGCGAGCGCGCGGTGTCGATGCCGACATCGATCTCGAAAGAGGTTCCGCCGCCGCCGTAGATGCCGATGGGCACCACGGTGATGACGCCGTTCGTGGGTTCGATGCGGAACGAACCAGCCGGGGCTGACAGGCTGATGCCCTGCGCTGCGTCCAGCCTGACGGTACGGATCTCGGTGCCGTTGGCACCGCAAACGGGCGTGTTCAGGCAGTTGCAACTGAAGGCCGATGTGCCGGTGTAGATGGCATAGCAGCTGCTGCTGGCGTTGCTGCCAAAACGCACGCGCACGAACTGGTTGCGCTGGATGGCTTCGCTGCGCGCGTACTGCACATCGGTGTTCAACTGGGCGCTGACAGCCTTCAGGCGCTGCAGCATGAACAGGTTGTAGAACGATGGCGCGGCGAGCATCAGGATGACCGCCAGCACGGCGACCACGATCATCAGCTCGATCAGGGTGAAACCGCGTGAGAAGCGCTTCATGATCAGCGTGCCCAGCAACGGCCGGGGTCGTTCCAGTCGATGGCCGAACTGCCGGAACCGTAGCCGACATTGCCGTTTTCCATGCGCACTGCCAGCACGGCGCAGAGCCCGTCGCCTGCTTGTGAACGCGAGGTCTCGGCCGTGGCCGTGGCGACGTAGCCCGTCGGGCTGGCCGCTGTGATGGCAATGCCGTAGTAGCCCGACGCGCTGGCGGAAGGCAGGCCCAGCCCGGCCGACGCAGCGGGTTCAGCCGTGGGGGCGCTGGTGAGGTTGCTGGTGAAGCTTGGCCTGCTGGAACGAAAGCGTTCCTGCGCCTGCTGCACAGCCGCGAGCGCAGCAATGCCGTCGCCCCTGCGGCTCTTGCGCACCTGGTCCAGGAAGCTGGGGTAGGCCACGGCTAGCAGGATGGTCACGACGGTCACCGTGATCAGCAGCTCGATCAGGGTGAAGCCCCGCAGTCGCCGTGCGGCCCTGTTGCAGGATTCAGCGCCCCTGCCGGCCATTGGCCTGCCCCGAAATAGGCTGGTGCGATGGCTGCGTGTGCTGCTGGTCACCATGATCCTTCCATTATGAAAATGTCCCAACGCCATCGGCGTGACCGCCCGTCAGCCCACACAGGCCGCTGGTCGGCGTAGCCGGTCCTAGGGGGTAGGGCGCTGCCGGCGGTGGCGGGGGACCCTGCCAGCCTTCAGCAAACGACGTAGCCGGGCACGCCGTTCGGGCTGCAGGCGCGGGCCCGGCCCATGATGTTGACGACCTGGTGCACGGCCGCGCCGCTGCGCGCCAGCACCCGCAGCGTGCCGGCGGGGGTGCTGGTGCCGTGCATCGGGTGGAACAGGATCGACGGCACATTGGCCTGCAGCTGCACCGGCCCGTCGGCAGCGAAGAAGACGCTGCGCTGGGCCATGGCGCTGCCGGTGCACTGCGCTGGCCCCGGCAGCTGGCAGCTGCAGGCGTTGGCCGCACCGTCGTGCACGACGTAGCAACTGCCGCCCGGCCCGCTGCTGAAGCTCATGCGCAAGCCAGTGTTGTGGGCCACCGCCAGGCTGCGGGTGAGCTTGATGTCGGTCGCCAGCTGGGCCGCCGCGCCTTCCAGATGGCGCCGTTCCAGCGCCTTGCCGAAATGCGGCAGGGCTGCACCCAGCAGCACCAGCAGCACGGCGATGGCGATCAGGGCTTCGATGAGCGTCACGCCCCGGCTGTGGGCGACGGCGTGCGCGCGCATCGGCGCGCAGTTGGCGCAGTTCGGGCCGGTGGCGCGGGCGGGGCTGGGTTTCATGGCGGCTCCAGGGCGGGTGGGTGAATGCCGTCACTGTAGAAACGCCAGCCGCTTCGCGCGTCCCCCGCAGGCGTGCCAGCGGTGGGGCCCTGTGGTGGGCCCCCAGGGGCGTCATCCCACCTCGGGCCGCCTCACCCCTGGCCGGGTACCCCCGGGCGGGGGAAGCCTGGGCGGGCCGGGAAGTTCTAGATGTCGCGGATCAGCTGCCGGAAGGCGTCGACGTCTTCGAACTGCCGGTAGACCGACGCGAAACGCACGTAGGCCACCTTGTCGATGCGTTTCAGTTCGCGCATCACCAACTCACCCACGCGCGCGCTGGGCACTTCGCGGGCGCCGCCGGTCAGCAGCTTGTCCTGGATGCGTTCGATGGCCGCGTCCACTTGTTCGATGCTCACCGGCCGCTTGCGCAGCGCCAGCACCATGCTGGCGCGCAGCTTGGTGGGGTCGAATTCGACGCGCGAGCCGTCTTTCTTGACGATCGCCGGCAGGCTGATTTCGCTGCGCTCGTAGGTGGTGAAGCGCTTGTCGCAGCCCAGGCAGCGACGGCGGCGGCGGATGGCGTCGCCTTCTTCCGATTCGCGGGTCTCGACGACCTGGGTGTCGTCGTGGCTGCAGTAAGGGCAGCGCACAGGCGTCAGCCGGTTGGCGCCGGGTAGCCGCCACGGGGTGGCCGGCGGCCGCCCTGGTGGCTGGGCAAGAACCCGGCCGAGCGCCCTGGGCTCATCTGTACACGGGGAAATCGCGCGTCAGGGCTGCCACCTTGGCGCGCACGGCGGCGATGTTGGCCGGGTCGTGCGGCTGGTCCAGCACGTCGGCGATCAGGTGGGCCGTCAGTCGCGCCTGTTCTTCCTTGAAGCCGCGCGTCGTCATGGCCGGGGTACCCAGACGGATGCCGCTGGTGACCATGGGCTTTTGCGGGTCGTTCGGGATGCCGTTCTTGTTGCAGGTCATGTGGGCTTCGCCCAGGATGGCCTCGGCTTCCTTGCCTGTCAGGTTCTTCGGCCGCAGGTCGACCAGCATCACGTGGCTTTCGGTGCGGCCGCTGACGATGCGCAACCCGCGCTCGATCAGCGTTTCGGCCAGCACCTTGGCGTTGGTCAGCACCTGGGCCTGGTAAACCTTGAATTCAGGGGCCAGTGCTTCCTTGAAGGCCACGGCCTTGCCGGCGATGACGTGCATCAGCGGCCCGCCCTGGATGCCGGGGAACATCGCGCTGTTGACCTTCTTGGCGATGGCTTCGTCCTGCGCCAGCACGATGCCGCCGCGCGGGCCGCGCAGGCTTTTGTGCGTGGTGCTGGTCACCACGTCGGCGTGCGGCACCGGGTTCGGGTACACGCCAGCAGCGATCAGGCCGGCGTAGTGCGCCATGTCGACCATGAAGTAGGCACCGACGGCCTTGGCGACCTTGGCGAAGCGCTCGAAGTCGATACGCAGGCTGTAGGCGCTGGCGCCGGCGATGATGATCTTCGGCTTGTGTTCGTGCGCCAGGCGTTCCATGGCGTCGTAGTCGATGGCTTCCTGGGCGTCCAGCCCGTAGCTGACGACCTTGAACCACTTGCCGCTCATGTTCAGGGGCATGCCGTGCGTCAGGTGCCCGCCCTCGGCCAGGCTCATCCCCATGATGGTGTCGCCGGGGTTCAGCAAGGCAAAGAACACCGCCTGGTTGGCCTGGCTGCCGCTGTTGGCCTGCACGTTGGCGAAGTTGGCGCCGAACAGTTGCTTCAGGCGTTCGATGGCCAGGGTTTCGACGACGTCGACGTTCTCGCAGCCGCCGTAGTAGCGCTTGCCGGGGTAGCCCTCGGCGTACTTGTTGGTGAGCTGGCTGCCCTGGGCCTGCATCACCGCCGGGCTGGTGTAGTTTTCGCTGGCAATGAGCTCGATGTGCTCTTCCTGCCGACGGTTTTCGGCCTGGACGCTGGCCCAGACCTCGGGGTCGACGAGAGCCAGCGTGGATTGGGTACGGTCGAACATGGCGGTCCTCTGCGGTCTGAAACGGGGGCATTCAGCGGCGCGGCACGCGCTGCACCTGCGGCGAGTGGGGCGCAAGGAATGCCCGTGAAGGGCTTGTTTCCAGTGTAGCCGTGGCGCGCAGCGGGCGCGGCCTTGCCCCTCAGCGGCGGGGCGCTAGCAGGGCTACCTGATCAGCAGGTGTTTCAGCTGCCGAGGCGGGCCTTTCGGGCGCGGCCGGCAAGCTGGCTTCGGTGTTGATGACCTCGGCCGCGGCGGGTGCCGGCGGTGCCAGGTTGGGCGCGTTCAAGGGCACGCTCTTGCCAGCCGCCACGGCTTGCAGGTGGGCTTGCTCGGACAGCACCTTGCCGGCGTAGCCGCCGTCGTTGTCGTGCAGCGCGGCGCCCACATAGTAGCGCAGGCCTTCTTGCAGGCTGCCGGCGCGGGCAATGCATTCCTTCAAGACCTGCACGCCGACGCGCAGGTTGCTGATGGGGTCGAATGCGGCGTGAACGCCACCAAACGATTCATATTTGTCGTCGTGCACCCGCGTCATCACCTGCATCAGGCCCTGCGCACCGACGGGGCTCTGCGCAAAGGGGTTGAAGCGCGATTCGATGGCGACGATGGCCAGGATCAGGGTCGGTTCCAGGTTGGCGCGCTGGCCGATGGCCCAGGCTTCCTTCACCAGGGCGCTGACCGGTTCGGGCGCCACCTTGTAGCGGCGGGCCAGCCATTGCGCGACGGCGGCCTGCTGGCGTGTCAGGTCTTTCGGGTCGGCGGCAGTGGCGCGGGCCACGGCATCGGGTTCGGCGGCGGTGACCAGCAAATTGCCCGATGCGAGTTCCCGTTCTTCATGGCGGTTCTGCAGCCATTCGAAGGCCACCAGTTCAACCTGGCGGCGGATGTCTGCCCGCCCCAGCGCAAACACCAGCGCGGCCACGGCCGCCAGGCCCACCAGAGCCAGGGTGTTGTGGCTGACTTCCAGCAGACCATGCCCCACATCGCGTGCGAAGACGCTGCAGGATTGCAGGGCGGATCGCCACCATTGCTGCACCCGCGTCAAAGCCGATCTGGGTGCGGATGTCGGTTCGGCACGCATCGTGTCGTTCTCCTGAAGCCCGTTCCAACACCGCCTTGCCAGCAGGCAAGCGCGGCCCAGGGGGCACGGCAATAATCGTTTTTCGGGCCACCTGGCCGGGCCGCATGGGCCGCCGGGATGGCGGGGCCGGTCTCAAGCGGCCCTGGTCGCGTTTCGGGTTAACCCTAGTTTTGCGCTCTGGTGCGGATTCTAGGAAGCGCTTCATACGTGGTCAAGAATATAAAACTCGATAGCTAGACTAAAAAAGCATGAAGTACAAAGACCTGCGCGACTTCATCGGCCAGTTAGAAGGTCTGGGTGAACTGCGAAAACTGGCCGAACCGGTGTCGGCCAAGCTGGAATTGACGGCAATCGGTGACAAGTTGCTCCGCGCCGGCGGGCCGGCGGTGCTGTGCACACATGTAACTGGTTACAAGATTCCTGCGCTGATCAACCTGTTCGGCACCCCCAGGCGCGTGGCCCTGGGCATGGGCGCCGACAGCCTGGCCGACCTGCGCGACGTCGGCCGCCTGCTGGCCAAGCTGAAGGAACCCGAGCCGCCGAAGGGCCTGAAGGACGCCGGCAAGCTGTTTCACATGGCCAAGGCAGTGTGGGACATGAAGCCCGCGGTGCTGCGCAGCGCGCCCTGCCAGGACGTGGTGATCGAGGGCGACGACATCGACCTGGGCCGCCTGCTGCCGATTCAGCACTGCTGGCCGGGCGACGCTGGGCCGCTGGTGACCTGGGGCCTGGTGATCACACGCGGCCCGCAGACCGTGGCCGAACCGCGCAGCCGCCAGAACCTGGGCATCTACCGCCAGCAGCTGATCGGCCCGCGCGAACTGATCATGCGCTGGCTGGCCCACCGCGGCGGGGCGTTGGACTTCCGCGAATTCGCACGCGCCAACCCGGGCCAGCCATTCCCGATGGCGGTGGCGCTGGGGGCCGACCCCGCCACCATCCTGGGCGCCGTCACGCCCGTGCCCGACACGCTGAGCGAATACCAGTTCGCCGGCCTGCTGCGCGGTGGCCGCACCGAGCTGGTGGCCAGCGGCGCTGGCGAAGGCGGCCTGATGCTGCAAGTGCCGGCAAGTGCCGAAGTGGTGCTGGAAGGCCACATCCCGCCTGCGTCGCCGGGCTTCGAAGGCGAAAGCGCGCACGGCGTAAAGCTGAAGGAAAAGGGCGGGTACCTGCATGCGCTGGAAGGCCCGTTTGGCGACCACACCGGCTACTACAACGAACAAGACTGGTTCCCGGTTTTCCGCCTGGCCCGCGTGACGCACCGGCGCGACCCGATCTATCACAGTACCTATACCGGCAAGCCGCCGGACGAACCGGCCATCCTGGGCGTGGCGCTGAACGAAGTCTTCGTCCCCATCCTGCAAAAGCAGTTTCCCGAGATCGTGGATTTCTATCTGCCACCCGAAGGCTGCAGCTACCGCATGGCCATCATCAGCATCAAGAAGGCCTACCCGGGCCATGCCAAGCGCGTGATGTTCGGCCTGTGGAGCTTCCTGCGGCAGTTCATGTATACGAAGTTCATCGTCGTGACCGACGACGACGTGGACATCCGCGACTGGAACGAAGTCATCTGGGCCATCACCACGCGGATGGACCCGGTGCGCGACACCACCCTGGTGGAACACACGCCGATTGACTACCTGGACTTCGCCAGCCCCGTCAGCGGCCTGGGCGGCAAGATGGGGCTGGACGCCACCAACAAGTGGCCCGGCGAGACCACGCGCGAATGGGGCCGCACCATCACCATGGACGCGGCCGTCACCGCCCGCGTGGCGGCCATCGTGGACGCCCTGCAGCGGCCTGTGTAAAGACGCTGCCGGCAGGCGCCCAGCGCTTGCATGGGCTGCCTTGCAGGCGTAATCTGGCCTGGCGCTGAGTGCAGCGCGTATCCGACGGCGCAGTCACTGCGCGTCAGGGGCTCGGCCAGCTAACGCTGCCGAACCCCACTGGTGGCTCCCACCACCCGCCCCCGGCCTGGCAACAGCGCCGGGGGTTTCGTTTTTCAGGGCCTATTTCTCGGGGGACTTCAGGGGACTTCCGGGGCCGTCACTGACGGTGATCCGCACGCGCACCCCGCCCAGCTGTACCAGCGCGCCGACCCGCAGTTTCGCGCCGCGGCGAAGTTCCACCTGCCCGTTCACCTGCACCTGCCCGGCCGCGATCAGCTGCTTGGCGGCGCCGCCGCTGCCGGCCAGGCCGGTGGCCTTCAGCAGTGCGTCCAGCGTGATGTGCTCGCCGCGCAGGGCGAAGTCGGTGGCCGCTTCAGCCACGATGCGTGGGGTCGACCCAGGCCACGCCCTCGGGCTGTTCCACGGGTTCGATGTCCAGGTTCACGGCCACGGCTTCGCCGTCGCTGCGGCACAGCACGCACTCCAGGGTTTCGGTGGCACTGGCGTTGATTTCCTGGTGCGGCACGAAGGGCGGCACATAGATGAAGTCCCCCGGCCCGGCTTCGGCGGTGAATTCCAGGCGTTCGCCCCAGCGCATGCGCGCCCGGCCCTTGACGATGTAGATCACGCTTTCCAGCGGGCCGTGGTGATGGGCGCCGGTCCTGGCGTTGGGATGGATATGCACCGTACCGGCCCACAGCTTCTGCGCCCCCACGCGGGCGAAGTTGATGGCGGCCTGGCGGTCCATGCCCGGAGTTTGGGCGGTGTTCGGATCAAGTTGGTGCGCCTGCACCACGCGCACGCCATCGTGCTTCCAGGCTGAGGATTCCTTGGGTTCTGCGGGTTCCAAATCGGTGCTCCTGCGGCTTCAGCGCTTGCGGGCCTTGATTGTTGCGCGCCCCAGCCGAAATACCAGGCATCCCCTGACTACCGGCTTCACCCTTGCCATGTTGCTGCGTCGCTTCACCCTGCGCACCCGTTTCTTTCTTGTGATGGGTTTCGTCACGCTGTCGCTGTTGACGCTGGGCGTCTGGGGCGTGCTGTCCAACAACCTGGGCATCGCCCGTGTCGAAGCCCTGTTCGACCGCGCCCAGCACAGCGCCGACAGCATCGGCCAGCTGAAGGAAGGTATCGCCGAGACACGGCGCCTGCAGGCGCAGATGCTGTCGACCACCAACACGGTGGAAGTCGAAAGGCTGTTCGGTCTGTGGCAGGCCGCTGTCGCCGCCGTGGGCCAGCGTGGCGAGGCGCTGGGCAAGGCCGAGGGCGCTTCTGCCGAGGTACTGGCGCTCACCCAGCGCCAGGCCAAGGAGCTGGCCGCCTACGCCGCCGCCATCGGGCCGATTGGGGAGAAGCTGAAGGGCGCCCAGATCGACAACTCTGCTGCGGTGGCCTATGCCGAACGCGAAGAGCCCGCTGCGCTGGCCATGGTGAAGACCAGCGGCGAACTGGCCCTGGCCCAGCAAGCCACCCAGGCCGCCATTCGCCAGGAAATGGCCGAGACCGCCACTTTCGTGTCCAACCTGCGCCTGCTGCTGGTGGGCTTCACCCTGGTCGTGGTGCTGCCCCTGCTGTGGCTGACGTTGCGTTCGGTGCTGATGCCGCTGCAGCAGGCACAGGCGCTGGCCATGCGCATTGCCAGCGGTGACCTGAGCGACGACAGCCCCGTGCAGGGCCAAGACGAAACCGCCGCGCTGCTGCGCGCGCTGCAGGCCATGCAGGCCGGCCTGCGCGGGCTGGTGGGCCAGGTGCGGCAGGCGGCGGAATCGATCCAGGTCGCCAGCGCCGAAGTGGCGGTGGGTAACCAGGACCTGAGCCAGCGCACCGAGCTGACGGCCGGCAACCTGCAGGCCACGGCCAGCAGCATCGAACAGCTGCACGGCGCCGTGTCGCACAGTGCCGATTCGGCCAGCCAGGCCACACAGCTGGCGGCCGGGGCGTCGCAAGTGGCCCAGCGCGGCGGCGCCGTGGTGGCCCAGGTGGTGTCGACGATGGACGAGATCAGCGCCAGCAGCCGGCGCATCGCCGACATCATCGGCACCATCGACGGCATTGCGTTCCAGACCAACATCCTGGCCCTGAACGCGGCTGTGGAAGCCGCCCGCGCCGGTGAGCAGGGCCGTGGCTTTGCCGTCGTGGCGGGCGAAGTGCGCAGCCTGGCGCAGCGCAGCGCCGAAGCCGCGCGCGAGATCAAGACGCTGATCGGCGCTTCGGTCGAACGCGTGGAAACCGGCGCCCGTCTGGTGCAGGACGCCGGCAGCACGATGACCGACATCGTGGCCAGCGTGCAGCGCGTCACCGACATCATTGGTGAGATCAGCACCGCCACGGGCGAACAGCGCGGTGGCATCGGCCAGGTCAACCAGAGCGTGGCGCAGCTGGACCAGATGACGCAGCAGAACGCCGCGCTCGTGGAACAGAGTGCCGCTGCGGCCGAAAGCCTGAAGCAGCAGGCCGCGACGCTGACCACCCTGGTGGCCACGTTCAGGCTGCAGGCCGCGCCGGCCTGAACCGGCCCCAGCCCCAGCTTCGGTCTGCGGCCCCAGCCCTGGCCTGCAGCTGCCCGCTGCTGGCCGTCAGCGTGCCAGGGCGCGCTCGCTGTCGTTCAGCACTACCGGCAGGCCGTGCGGCGTGCGCTGTGCGGCGGCTTCCCAGGCGTGTTCCAGCGCGTGCAGGCGCTCAGGGTCGGCCAGGCCCTTGGCGATGCTGATGTCTTCCAGCGCATCCAGCCAATGCTGGTAGTAAGTGCTGCCGGTGTCGGGGTCGCCCGCGGCCTGCGCGCGCTGGATGGCGGCGGCCAGCGCGGCGGCCCATTCGGGCCAGGTGAAGGCGCCGCGCTCGTGCAGGACCAGCACCAGCGCGAAGGCCTGGGCCTGCCAGGGCGCGGTGAAGACCGGGCCGTGCGCGTCGCGCGGCTGGCCGGGCAGGGGTGGCGGGCGATCCGGTGTCATGCCGGCCGTCATGAGCGGTGCTGCAGGCAGGGTTCCAGATAGGGTTCCCAGGCGTCGATGCTGACCTGCGTATCGGCCTCGGCCGAGTCGCCCCACAGCGTGGCGGCGTCGAAGGCGACGGTGTAGAGCCAGGTTGGCGCTTCGTCGAAGGGCGCGCCGGGCGGCGACGCAGCATGGCTGTCGGCCAGCACGTGGGCCCCGTGCACCTGCAGCACGCGCCCCACGTGCCCGCGCACATAGCGCGGCAGCCGTGTGTGGCCGCTGAAATGGGTGTTGCGCGCCCGTACCGTGTCTCCGGGGGCAAAGCGGGCGGGCGTGGCGGGCGTGCCGCGGGCCAGCGCAGCGGCCACTTCGCCTGGGCGCAGCACGCGCGCCAGCGGCAGCGGCGGGTGCAGGGCATGGCCGGCGGCCAGCTCGTCTGGCTGCACCAGGCCGCGTTGCAGCAGCAGCTTTTCCATGCCCAGCAGCCAGATGCCGTAGTAGCCGGCCGTCAGGTAGGTGGCAGCGGGCAGGCTTTCGCGCGCAGCGCGCGCCTGGTCGATGTTCCACTGGCCAGTGGCGCCCATCGCCAGCGTCAGGCCCAGGGCGCGGCGTTCCCAGGGGGCGTGGAACAGCGGCTCGGCCGGGCCCTCGGGCTGCACCGGGCCGAAGCCGTGCAGGCCGCCCATGTCGTGCACGCCGTTCATGTCGGGCCGGCCGGGGCTGACGCGCTGGCCGGCGGCGCGGGCAGGGCCAGGCCCGTGCCGATCATCGCGTCGCGTGTCACCAGGGCTGCCAGCTGTTCTTCGCTGAAACCTTCGGTGCCGGCCGGGCGCATCGGCACCACCAGGTAGCGCACCTCGGCGGTGGAATCCCACACCTGCACTGCGGTGCCGGCCGGCAGCGTCAAGCCGAAGTCGGCCAGCACCGCGCGCGGCGCGGCAACAGCGCGTGACCGGTAGGCCGCGCTCTTGTACCAGGCTGGCGGCAGGCCCAGCACCGGCCAGGGGTAGCAGCTGCACAGCGTGCACACCACCAGGTGGTGTTGCTGCGGGGTGTTGAAGACGGCCACCATGTGTTCGCCCTGGCGCCCGCTGTAGCCTAGCGACGAGATGGCGGTGGTGGCGTCGCGTGCCAGCCAGTCACGGAAGTCGGCGTCGGCCCAGGCGCGGGCCACCACGCGCGCCCCGTTGTGCGGGCCCACCTGCACTTCGTAGGTTTCGATCAGGCGCTCGATGGCGGCGGGGTCGACATAGCCTTTTTCGACCAGCAAGGTTTCGAGCGCGCGCACGCGCAAGTCCATCTCGTCCAGGTGGCTGTGCTCGTGCGTGTGTGGGTGCGGGGCATCGGCGCCGTGTGCGTCGTGCGCGTGGTGTGGGGCCGACATCGTCATTCCGGCAGTGTAGGTCGCGTCATGGGCCCGTCCCCATAATGCCGGTCCCCCACCAGGAGCCCAGCCGTGTTCCAACGCTTCGAACGCCTGGTGCAGCCCTACCCGGAAGCACCCGCAGACCCCCCGCCGCCTGGTTTCTTCGCATTCCTGTGGGAATGCTCCCGCGGCGTGCGCCCCTACATCCTGCTGGTGACGATCTGCACCGCCGGCATCGGTGCCTTCGAAGCCCTGCTCTTCAGCATGATGGCGCACGTGGTGGACGTGCTGGCCAAGGTCAAGCCCGCCGAGCTGTTCGCGCAGGAAGGCGACACGCTCAAGCTGCTGGCCTGGGTGCTGGCCGCCAGCATCGGGCTGGCGGCGCTGCAGGCGCTGTTCAAGTACCAGGCGGTGTTCAGCAACTTCCCGATGCGGCTGCGCTGGAACTTCCACCGCCACATGCTCGAGCAGAGCATGTCGTTCTACCAGGACGAATTCGCCGGGCGCATTGCCACCAAGGTGATGCAGACCGCTCTGGCAGTGCGCGACACCTGGCTGGTGTTTGCCGACATCCTGGTCTACGTGGTCATCTACTTCGCCACCCTGCTGGCCGTGGTGGGCGCCTTCGACGGTTGGCTGATGGCCCCCTTTCTGGGTTGGCTGCTGCTGTATGTGTTGACGCTGACCTACTTCGTGCCCCGCCTGGGCAAGGTGGCCCAGGCGCAGGCCGACGCACGGTCCTTGATGACAGGCCGCGTGACCGACGCGTACACGAACATCGCCACCGTCAAGCTGTTTTCGCATTCCAACCGCGAAGCCGGCTTTGCGCGCAGCGCGATGCAGGAATTCATGGTCACGGCCTACGGCCAGATGCGGCTGGTGACGGCCTTCGAGATCGTCAACCAGCTGCTCAGCGTGCTGCTGATCGCCGCCGTGGCCATGCTGTCCCTTCGCCTGTGGGTGGACGGCGCCGTGGGCGTGGGTGCGGTGGCCGCGGCCACTGCCATGGCCTTCCGGCTGAACGGCATTTCGCACTGGGTGATGTGGGAAATGGCCACGCTGTTTGAACACATCGGCACCGTGCAGGACGGCATCGGCACCCTGGCCAAGCGCCGCAGCGTGGTCGACAAACCCGGTGCCGTGCCGCTGCAGGTGACGCGCGGCGAGGTGCAGTTCGACCAGGTCGGCTTTTCATACGGCGGCAAGAAGACCGTCATCGACCACCTGAACCTGCACATCCGCCCGGGCGAAAAGATCGGCCTGGTGGGGCGTTCAGGCGCGGGCAAGAGCACGGTGGTGAACCTGCTGCTGCGCCTGTACGACGTGGAGAAGGGCCGCATCCTGATCGACGGCCAGGACATCGCCGGCGTGACGCAGGAAAGCCTGCGCAGCGCGGTGGGCATGGTGACGCAGGACACGTCGCTGCTGCACCGTTCGGTGCGCGACAACCTGGTCTATGGCCGGCCTGGCGCCGACGACGCACAGATGCTGCGCGCAGCCGAGCGCGCCGAGGCGCACGACTTCATCCAGGGCCTGGTGGACGCCAAGGGCCGCAAGGGCTTCGACGCGCATGTGGGCGAACGCGGCGTGAAGCTCAGCGGCGGCCAGCGCCAGCGCATCGCGATTGCGCGCGTGATGCTGAAGGACGCCCCCATCCTGCTGCTGGACGAGGCCACCAGCGCGCTGGACAGCGAAGTTGAAGCCGCCATCCAGCACAGCCTGTACAAGCTGATGGAAGGCAAGACCGTGGTGGCCATCGCGCACCGGCTGTCCACCATCGCGGCCATGGACCGCCTGGTGGTGATGGACCAGGGCCGCATCGTCGAGACCGGCACGCACGCCGAACTGCTGGCGGCTGGTGGCATCTACGCCCGGTTGTGGTCGCACCAGAGCGGTGGCTTCCTGGCCGAGGAACTGGATGACGAAACCGACGCTGGCAGCGGTGGGGCACTCGCGACGGTGTGAGCGTCGCCGAGGCGGCCAGCCTACTTCTTGCCGCCCAGCAGCCCGGCGAACCAGCCCTTGATCACGATCCACATCAAGGCCAGGGCATTCAGCTCGTTGGCAGGCTGCTGGGAAACCGGCACAGGCGCCCTGGCGGGCGCCGCCGAAGGGGCCGGGGCCGGCGGCATGGCCGGTGCGCCTTCGCTCACCATCGCGGCCACGGCCGCGCGGGTGTCGGCTGCGGCTTCGGCAGTGGTCTCGGCAGGCCCGTCGACTGTCGCTTCTGCCGTCGTGCCAGCCGCTTGAGCGGACGCCGCGGGCGCCGGCACGGCCACCGCGGCGGTGTTGAAGTTGTTGGCGAACTGACCCAGCATTGCGTCCGAGACCGGTACCAGCAGCCGGCTGCCGAACTGCGCCAGCTTGCCGCTGACCAGGATCGTGGCCTGGCCCACCAGCACGCTGGTGCCGGGCGTTTCGCCGGGTTCCAGGTGGGCCACCAGGTTCATCGACGCTGACGAGCCCGACTTGTCCGCGCCCTTGCCCAGCATCTTCAGTTCCTTGGCGGCGGGGTCGATGCCCAGCAGTTCGATGTCGCCGCCGAACTGCATCACCGCCGGGCCGACTTTGCTCTTCACCGTGCCCTTGAAGTGGGTCTCGTCGATCTGTTCGGTGATCTGCGCGCCCGGCATGCAGGCCGCTGTGGCGCGGATGTCGCTCAGCACCTGCCAGGCTTGGTCGGGGCTGGCAGCGACGGGGTAACGCTTGTCGAGTTTGACTTCCATGGGGCTTCGTGCGGCGGGCCGCCCGGGCTGGGCGTGCGCACATTGTCAGCCCAGTGAGGGTGGGTTTGCTGAAGGCCGGTCTCGGCTCGCCGGCCGTTCAGGCGCTGGGCGCGGCGTCGCGGCCGCGTGCGCGCTCGCGTTCGCGCTCGCGCTCAGGCGGCGGCGCGTCGGCGGGCAGGTGGGGCAGGTGGGGCAGGCCCTTGGCGTCGTCCTGGGTGTCGCTGCCGGGTTCGCCCCGGTTGCTGGCGGCCCGATCGCCCGGCCGCGCGCGGGCGCCGCGTTCGCCCAGCGCAGGTTCGTTCAGGCCCACGATGCGGGGCGTGGTGTCCATCCAGCGCCCGCCGTCGTGGCTGGCGCGGCCGGGGTGGGCCGCGCGAGACAGGGCTTGGGTCACGGCCACCAGCCGCGCGGCCGCTTCCGTGATCGGGGCGGGTGCCGGCGGCGCCGCGGGTGGGTGCAGGTCGGGCAGCAGCGCTGCACTGGCGGTGTCCAGCGGCACGTCCACCGGCATGTGGGCGGTGCGCTGCGGCGCGGCGCCGCAGTCCGTGCGCTGGCCCTGTGCTTCACGCACCAGGTGTTCCCAGCCGGCCACGACCACCGCCGCTGCCAGCAGGCCGACCGCTGCCCAACCCAGCCAGGACAGGATCTCGTTCATGCCCTGGCTATCGGCCCGCTGGCGCGGCCACTTGAGCCCTTGTACCTGCACGGACAGGGGCAAACCCTGGACAATCCGCGGATGTCACGCGTCATCGAACGGCCCGCCGGCCTGGCCCCGGGTGCCACCGCCCCCAAGCCCATCACGGGCTACAAGCCCTTCTGGGCCAAGCGCTTCGGCCCTGCGCCTTTCCTGCCCATGAGCCGGGCCGAAATGGACCAGCTGGGCTGGGACAGCTGCGACATCGTCATCGTCACCGGCGACGCCTACGTCGACCACCCCAGCTTCGGCATGGCCGTGATCGGCCGCACGCTGGAAGCGCAGGGCTTCCGCGTCGGCATCATCGCCCAGCCCGACTGGCAGAGCGCCGACCCCTTCCGCGCCCTGGGCCGCCCTAATCTGTTCTATGGCGTGGCCGCCGGGAACATGGATTCGATGATCAACCGCTACACGGCTGACCGAAAGCTGCGCAGCGACGACGCCTACACCCCGGGCGGCGTGGGCGGCAAGCGGCCCGACCGCGCCACGCTCGTCTACACCCAGCGCTGCAACGAAGCCTACAAGGACGTGCCGGTGGTGATCGGCGGCATCGAAGCCAGCCTGCGCCGCATCGCCCACTACGACTACTGGCAGGACAAGGTGCGCCGCAGCATCCTGGTCGACAGCAAGGCCGACCTGCTGGTCTACGGCAACGCCGAGCGCGCCATCATCGAGATCGCCCACCGCCTGGCCGCACGCGAACCCATCGAACGCATGACGGACATCCGCGGTACGGCCTTCATGCGCCGCACCGACGACGCCGGCGTGCTGGCCTTCGCCGACTGGTACGAGCTCGATTCCACCGAAGTGGACCGCCCGGGCCGGGTGGACGAGTTCATCAACCCCTACCTGACGACCGAGGAAGTGGCCCAGGCCAAGGGCGCCAGCTGCAGCACGGAAGAAGCCGCGCCGTCCGGCCCGCCGGCGGAACTGACGATCGCGATGCCGGTCTCGCGCAAGGCTGCCGGCGCCGTGAAGCTGCCCCCGCGCGACAAGACCGTGGTACGCCTACCCAGCTACGAGCAGGTGAAGAGCGACCCGGTGCTTTACGCCCACGCCAATCGCGTGCTGCACCTGGAAACCAACCCGGGCAACGC
Organism: Rubrivivax sp.; assembly: GCA_027485165.1. Classification (GTDB taxonomy): domain Bacteria; phylum Pseudomonadota; class Gammaproteobacteria; order Burkholderiales; family Burkholderiaceae_C; genus Rubrivivax. The sequence continues at coordinate 11,305 of JAIXRN010000056.1, read as the reverse complement.
GCGCGCCCTGGTGCAGGCCCACGGTACCGGGGCAACTGCGCGCGACCTGTGGGTGAACCCCCCGCCCATCCCGCTGGCCACGCCCGAGATGGACCATGTCTTCGACCTGCCGTATGCGCGCAGCCCGCACCCGGCCTACGCCGACGAACAAGGCGGCCACGACGGCGTGACCAAGATCCCGGCCTGGGAAATGATCCGCTTCAGCGTGAACATCATGCGCGGGTGCTTTGGTGGCTGCACCTTCTGCAGCATCACCGAGCACGAAGGCCGGATCATCCAGAGCCGCAGCGAAGACAGCGTGATCCGCGAAATCGAAGAGATGCGCGACAAGGTCAAGGGCTTCACCGGCGTCGTCAGCGACCTGGGCGGGCCCACGGCCAACATGTGGCGCATTGGCTGCAAGAGCCCGGAAATCGAAGCCGCCTGCCGCAAGCCCAGCTGCGTCTACCCCGGCATCTGCCCCAACCTGAACACCGACCACGGGCCGCTGATCAAGATGTACCGCCGCGCCCGCGCGCTGCGCGGCGTGAAGAAGATCCTGATCGGCAGCGGCCTGCGTTACGACCTGGCGGTGAAGAGCCCGGAATACATCAAGGAACTCGTCACCCACCACGTGGGCGGCTACCTGAAGATCGCGCCCGAGCACACCGAAGGCGGGCCGCTGTCGAAGATGATGAAGCCGGGCATCGGCAGCTACGACCGCTTCAAGCAGCTGTTCGAACAGTACAGCGCCGAGGCCGGCAAGAAGCAGTACCTGATTCCGTACTTCATCGCCGCGCACCCCGGCACGCGCGACGAGGACATGATGAACCTCGCTTGCTGGCTCAAGAAGAATGGCTTCAAGGCCGATCAGGTGCAGACCTTCTACCCCAGCCCCATGGCCACCGCCACCGCGATGTACCACAGCGGCCTGAACCCGCTGAAGGGCATCAGCCGCGACAACGAAGGCCCGAACGCGCGCGCCGAGAAGGTGGATATCGTGCGCGGCGAAAAGCGCCGTCGCCTGCACAAGGCCTTCCTGCGCTGGCACGACCCGAACAATTGGCCGCTGCTGCGCGAAGCGCTGAAGGCCATGGGCCGGGCCGATCTGATCGGCAACGGCAAACACCAGCTGATTCCGACCTACCAGCCGTCGGGCAACAGCGACGGCGGCTACACCAGCGCGCGGCGCAAGAACAGCACGCCTGCCGGGGCGCGAACCTCGGGCGTCACGCAAGGCCGGCTGCTGACGCAGCACACCGGCCTGCCGCCGCGGCCGGGGGTGACACCGGTGGCCAAGGCCACACCGCGGCGCAAGCCGCGGTGAATTGGCGAAACCGCGGCGCAAGCCGCGGTGAATTGGTCGCACCGCGGCGCAAGCCGCATTGGGCCCCCGGGATCGGCCCCGCGAACGTGGGGGTCGCCGACTGGCGCCAGGGCATAGCCCGATGCTTCGGGTGGGGGCAGGTGGTAGTTTTCAGGCTTCCCTTTTGCCCCCCTCCGGGAGCCCTTCATGACCTCTTCCTCTTTCCTTCGCCTGGCCCTGGCGGCCAGCATCGCCTGCGCCAGCATGGCCAGCCAAGCCCAGGTCTCGACCCAGGGCACCGTGTCGTCCGCGTTCAGCGCGATGTATGTCTTCGGCGACAGCCTGTCGGACAGCGGCAACAACCGCCGCCTGCTGGGCTTGAACGGTCCCAACCCGACCAACGCCACCTTCATCGGCACCTTGCCCTACTCGCCGTCCAACACCTACAGCAACGGCGCCACCTGGGTCAGCGGCCTGGCGACGGGGCTGGGGCTGTCGTCGTTCGCGGCACCGTCGCTGAATGGCGGCGGTAACTACGCCTTCGGCGGCGCCCGCACCACCATCGACGGCAACGGCGTACCGCCCTTCATCCCGGCACCGTTTCCGGCCAGCGTGCGCACGCAGCTGAACGGCTACCTGTCCACCAACGCGGTGTCGTCCAGCGCGCTGTACGTCATCGCCGGCGGCGGCAACGACGTGCGTGACACCATCGACCTGGTGGCGGCCAACCCCGCCAACATCGTGGCCCTGGCCACTGCTGGCGCCACCGCTTACGCCACGGCCACGGCCCAGATGGTGAACACGCTGGTTGGTGCTGGCGCGGGCCGGGTGGTGGTGTGGAACGTGCCGAACGTCGGCCTGTCGCCGGCAGCGCTGGCCGGTGGCCCGGCCGCCGCCGGGGCGGCCAGCTTTGTGTCCGGGGTCTTCAACGCGGCGCTGAACCAGGCACTTGCCGGCAGTGGCGCGCAGATCTTCGACCTGGCCGGGCTCATCGGCGGCTACGTGGCCAACCCGACGGCCTTCGGCTTTACCAACGTCACCCAGGCCTGCGGCTTCAGCGGCAACAACTGCAACGCGAACAGCGCCCTGTTCTGGGACGCCATCCACCCCACGGCTTATGCCCAGACCCTGGTGGCGGGTGCCATGCTGGCCGCGGTGCCTGAGCCGTCGACGGTGTGGCTGTTCATGGCCGGCCTGCTGGGCTTTGCGGTGCTGGCGCGCCGGCGCCCGGCAGGCTGAGCAAGGCGCCCACCAGGGCGTCCATCTCATCCGGGCCGTTGTAGGCCTGCACCGACAGCCGCACGAAAGTGTGGCTGTCGTGCTTTGTGACGGGCACTTCGATGCGGTGCGCCGTGCGCAGCCATGCGTGCAGCCCGGCCGCGTCCCAGCCGGCGGGCAGTGCCACGGGGATGATCACCATCTGGGCATGCGCTGCGTCAGGCGCGGGCAGGGGCAGGCCGCTGGCGGCCAGCACCCGGGCCCGTGTGGCGCAGGCCATCGCATGGCAACGCTCGCGCCAGGCGGGCCAGCCGTGGCGGCGCTGGAAGTCGATGGCCGCCGGCACCGCCAGGTAGGCGGCGATGTCACGCGTGCCCTGCCACAGCAGCCGCCGTTCCAGCCCGCTGTGGCCGGTGTACGTGTCGTGGGCGGTGGCGCCGCCTTCCTCGTCGGCCACGTAGCCCCAGCTGATGACCGGCGCCTGGATGTCACCCTGCCGGTCGCGCCGTACGTACAGGAAGGCCGAGCCCTTGGGCGCGCACAGCCACTTGTGGCAGTTGCCGGTGTAGAAGTCGGGGTCGATGGCCGCCAGGTCCAGATCGATCTGCCCCGGGGCATGGGCGCCGTCGATCACGGTGGTGATGCCGCGTTCACGCGCGGCCGCGCACAGCTCGGCCACGGGCAGGGTCAGTGCGGTGGTGGACGTGATGTGGCTGGCGAAGATCACCCGGGTGCGCGGCGTCACCGCCGCCATCAGCCGCGGCAGCACCTCGTCCGCGCGGTAGGGCAGCGGCAGGGCCACGCGGCGGTATTGCGCGCCCTGCTGCGCGCAGGCCCAGCGCCAGGTGGCGTCGCAGGCACCGTATTCATGGTCGGTGGCCAGCACCTCGTCGCCCGGGGCCAGGCGCAGCGAACGCGCCACCACGTTCACCCCCGTGCTGGCGTTGGGCACGAAGGCCAGATCGTCGGCCGGGGCGTTCAGCAGCGCGGCCAGCGCCTGGCGCGCGCTGCGCTGCAGTTCGCCCGAACGCCGGCCCAAAAAGGCCACTGGGTTGGCTTCCAGTTCGCGCTGCCAGCGCTGGTAGGCGTCGAAGACTTCGCCTGGGCAGGCGCCGAAGGACCCGTGGTTCAGGAAGCGGATGCCTGGGTCCAGCAGGAAGAGTTCGCGCAGGGTCTTGGCCATGAAGCCGATGTTGCCGCAGCCGCCGGGCATGCTGCCAGCCCGGCAGGCGGCTGGCAGTTCAGGCCTGGTCCAGTTCGGCCTGCAAGCGCGGCTGCCAGTCCAGCAAGTCGTCGGCGCTGAAGCCCAGCCAGCCCAGGGCGGCGGCGCCGTGGCGCTGCCAGTCGGCTTCCACGTCCAGGCCCTCGCGTTCGCGCGCCAGGTGCTCGGCCAGCAGGCCGGCGGCCACCAGGGTCTGCACCTCGGCGTCGGTCTGTGTGCCGCCCAGCAGGTCCAGGTCGTGGTGCAGGCGGATCGCCGCCACCACCGGGGGCGCCACGTGCCAGGCGCGCGCCACCATGGCGCCGACGACGGCATGGTCGGTGCGGTGGTTGGCGTTTTCCGTGGCGATGAAGGACCGGTCGATGCGTGCGGCCGCTTCCGCCAGGGTGCTGCCGTAGCCCCGCACGCACTGCATCAGCACGGGTTGGCCGACATGGCTGAACAGACCGAACAGGTGCGCCAGGTCGGGGTCCAGCCCGGGCAGCTGGCGTGCGATGAAGTGCAGCACCCCTGCCCGCAGCGCCGACCGTTCCCAGAAGCGACGCAGCTGCGGGTGGTCCACGGGGATGGCGTGGCGCAACAGGAAGGCGGTCAACAGCGCCGCAGTGGCTTTCAGGCCCAGCCGGTTCATGGCCTGGCCGACGGTCTGCACCGGCTGGCCGCAGGCGTGTAGCGGGCCGTTGGCATTGCGCAGCAGGGTGGCGGCCATGGCCACGTCGCTGGTGGCAATGCGGGCGACTTCGTCCAGGTCGGGCTCGGCGCTGGTCATGGCCGCCTGCAGGCGCGCCAGCAGCTCGGGGCAGGGCGGAATCTGAATCTGCCGCAGCGGGCCGGCGCGGCGCGCCTGGTCCAGTTCCTGGGCAACGCGCTGGGTGGTGCCGGTGGAAGGTGCGGCTGCCGGGGCCGGGCGGGCAATCGTGGCGTTGGCGGTCATGGGCGTGGCTGGGCGGGGGCGGGGGCAGAGCAGGGCCGATGAAGGGGGTGGGTCATGAAGGCGGGCGCAGCGGTCGTCCCGTGTGCGACTGACAGCAGCACAGCTGGATATCGGCCGCCTGGCGCGGAAGTGAAGCGGATGAATGACGCGCCTGAATGACGCGCCTGAATGACGCGCCGGAATGCAGCGTCTGCATGCAGCGCATCAGGCCGGCTGCCGGGGCGCCGCGTGGTTGCGTCGGGTCGCCATGGCAGGGGTCATGCGGGTGGCCGCCCGCGGGGGGCACAGCGGTTGCGGCGTTACGTGGACAATGGGGCGATGGCAGGTAGCAGCTTCTTCGCACTTTTCGACGACATCGCGGCGGTTCTGGACGACGTGGCCGTGCTCAGCAAGCTGGCGGCGAAGAAGACCGCCGGCGTGCTGGGCGACGACCTGGCGCTGAATGCGCAGCAGGTCAGCGGCGTACAGGCCGCACGTGAACTGCCGGTGGTCTGGGCGGTGGCCAAGGGCTCGTTCATCAACAAGCTCATCCTGGTGCCGTCGGCGCTGGCCATCGGGGCTTTCGTGCCCTGGCTGGTCACGCCCTTGCTCATGCTGGGCGGGGCCTTTCTGTGCTTCGAAGGCTTCGAAAAGCTGGCACACAAGTTCCTGCACCCGCCGGCCGAAGACGCGGCACGCAAGACCGAGCTGGAAACCGCCCTGGCCGACCCGCAAGTGGACCTGGTGGCCTTCGAGAAGGAAAAGATCAAGGGCGCAGTGCGCACCGACTTCATCCTCTCGGCCGAGATCATCGCCATCACCCTGGGCACGGTGGCCAACGCGCCGTTTGCCACGCAGGTGACGGTGATGTCAGGCCTGGCCCTGCTGTTCACCGTGGGCGTCTACGGTTTGGTGGCCGGCATCGTGAAGCTGGACGACCTGGGCCTGTGGCTGAACGCGCGCGCCAGCAGTGCACAGCAGGCGCTGGGCCGCGGCATCCTGGCGGCAGCGCCCTGGCTGATGAAGACGCTGTCGGTGGTGGGCACGGCCGCAATGTTCCTGGTGGGCGGCGGCATCCTGGTGCACGGCGTGCCGGCGGTCTACCAGGGTATCGAGGGCTACACCCTGGGCCTGGGGACCCTGGCGCAGGCGGTGCTGCCCACGCTGGCCAACGGCGCAGTGGGCGTGCTGGCCGGTGCGGTGATCGTGGCCGTGGTGATGCTCATCAAGCGCCTGCGGCCAGGGGCCCGGGCCAGCTGAAAACCCCGCAGCGGGCGCAGCGCGGCCCGCGGCGGCCCTGACTTACTTGTCGATGCCCAGCAGTTCAACGTCGAACTGCAGCACCGCGTTCGGCGGAATCGGGCCGCCGGGCGTACCGCGTTCGCCGTAGGCGATGGCAGCCGGGCAGGTGAGCTTGGCCTTGCCGCCCACCTTCATGCGCTGCACGCCTTCGGTCCAGCACTTGATGACGCGGTTCAGCGGAAAGCTGGCCGGCTGCCCGCGTGAATAGCTGCTGTCGAATTCCTTGCCGTCAGGAAAGCTGCCGCGGTAATGCACCTTCACGGTGTCGGTGGCTGCAGGCGCCGGGCCCGTGCCTTCCTTGACCGCCAGGTACACCAGGCCGGTGGGGGTGACGACGGCGCCCTTGGCTGCGGCCGCCTGTGCCAGGGGGTCTGCGGCAAAGGTGGGGGCGCTCAGCAGCAGGCTCAGGGGTGCGGCCAGGGTACAGGCCAGGCGGGCAAGGTTCGTCATGTGCGTGATGGGTGGCAAAGCGGGTTTCAGGGTGGGGTGGGGGTGAAAGTGTCGCTGAACCAGCGCTGCAGCATGCGCTGTTCGAACGGCAGCGGGCCGTCCCGGCCCGAGGGGCGGTAGGCAAACAGGTAGGCCATGTCGGACAGCTGCGCCTCGCCAGTCTTCAGCGTGCGGTTGCCGTCGGCCAGGGTGTAGCGCAGGGTCATGCTCGGCCAGTCGGCGCCGCCGCGCACGACGCGCAGGTCGCGAGTCGTGCCCAGGCGGGTTTCACCAGCCAAGTCAACGTCCAGCACTTCGATCTTCAGCGTCTGGCCGTCGGGCAGGTCGCGCGCCAGGCTTTGAAAAGTCTGGTTCAGGCTGGACAGGTTCTGGCCGCGTTCATGGCTGCCCTGGCCGATGTCGATGAATTTCTCGGGTTCCAGGTACTTCACTTCCACCGTGCCGGCAGCCAACGCCGGCAAGCCGCCAGGCAGAGCAGCAGCAGCGACCAGCGAGGCCAGGGACGAGAAGGTCTTGCGCATGGCTTTCTCCTTGAAACAGTGAACCACAGGCATGGCAGACCCGCCTGCGGCCCCTCAAGTTCCCCAGCTGTCCTTCAGCGTGGTGATGCGGTTGAACACCGGCGCACCGGCAGCGTGAAGCTCGCGGTCGGCCACGAAATAGCCGTGGCGTTCGAACTGGAAGCGGTTTTCGCGCTGGGCGTCGGCCAGGCCGGGTTCCAGCCAGGCCTGCACGACCTGCTTGCTGTTCGGGTTCAGCACCTCGCGGAAGTCGCGGCCGCCGGCGTCGGGCTGGGCTTCGGTGAAGAGGCGGTCGTACAGGTTCACGGTGGCCGGCACGGCGTCGTGCGCGCCCACCCAGGTGATGGTGCCCTTCACCTTCACGGCATCAGAACCGGGCGTGCCGCTCTTGGTGCCAGGCACCACGCGCGCCAGCACCTGGGTCACCTGGCCGGCAGCGTCTTTCTCGCAGCCGGTGCACTCGATCACCATGCCGTACTTCAGGCGTACCTTGTTGCCGGGGAAGAGGCGGAAGAAGCCCTTGGCTGGCACTTCGGCGAAGTCGTCCTTCTCGATCCACACCTGGGCCCCCAGGCCAAACTGGCGCTGGCCCAGTTCGGGCCGCTGCGGGTGTGCCGGGGCCTGGCAGGGTTCGACATGGCCAGCGCTGCCGAAGACTTCGGCCCAGTTTTCCAGCACCAGCGGCACCGGGTCCAGCACGGCCATCGCGCGCGGGGCCTGGCCTTCCAGGTCGTTGCGCAGGCAGCCTTCCAGCACGCCGTAGTCCAGCCAGATGTTGGTTTTGGAAGCGCCGGTGCCGTCGGCCATGGCGCGGATGGACGCTGGCGTGTAGCCCCGCCGGCGCATGCCGAAGATCGTGGGCATGCGCGGGTCGTCCCAGCCTTCGACGATGTGCTCGGCCACCAGTTCGCGCAGCTTGCGCTTGCTGGTGACGACGTAGCTCAGGTTCAGGCGGCCGAATTCGTACTGCTTGGGCAGTGGCCGGTTCAGCAGGCCCATGTCGGCCAGCCGTTCCAGCAGCCAGTCGTACCAGGGGCGCTGGTCTTCGAATTCCAGCGTGCAGATGCTGTGGGTGATGTTTTCCAGCGCGTCTTCGATGGGGTGCGCGTAGGCATACATCGGGTAGATGTGCCACTTGTCGCCCGTGTTGTGGTGCGTGGCGTGCTTGATGCGGTAGAGCGCCGGGTCGCGCAGGTTGATGTTCGGGCTGGCCATGTCGATCTTGGCGCGCAGCACGGCCGCGCCTTCGGGCATGTGGCCGCTCTGCATCTCGGCGAAACGCGCGTGGTTTTCGGCCGGCGTGCGGCTGCGGAAAGGGCTGTTGGTGCCGGGCGTGGTGAAGTCGCCGCGGTTGGCGCGCATGGCCTCGGCACTTTGCTCGTCGACGTAGGCCAGGCCGGCGTCGATCAGGGCGTTGGCCGCGCGCAGCATGAAGTCGAAATAGTTGCTGGCGTAGAAGAGATGGTCCGTTCCGCCCACATTCCAGTCGAAGCCCAGCCAGCGCACGGCCTCGACGATGGCGTCGACGTATTCCTGCTCTTCTTTTTCCGGGTTGGTGTCGTCGAAGCGCAGGTGGCAGACGCCGCCGTAGTCGCGCGCCAGGCCGAAGTTCAGGCAGATGCTCTTGGCATGGCCCACATGCAGGTAGCCGTTGGGTTCGGGCGGGAAGCGGGTGCGGATCTTCGCCGGGTCCAGCGGGCCAGCGGCGTGTTGCGCGCCGTCGCCCGGGCCGCCGCCCCAGCGGCGCTGGGCCCAGGTGCCGGCCTCGAGGTCGCGTTCGATGATGCCGCGCAGGAAGTTCGCTGCTACGGGCTTGGGTGCCGTTCCGGAAGGGGTGTCGTGGGCCATGCGGCGGATTTTCTCACCCCGGGGCCGGCAGACATCCTCGGAACTACATGCCTTTGAACAGATGGGCGTAGAGCCGGCTGGCCGTCAGTTTCTCGGGCCGGCCCGCCAGCGTCAGCGTCACCTTGCCCGATTCTTCGCGCCTGGCGGTGCTGATGCAGCGCGCCTGCACCACCGTGCCGCGGTGCACCTGCCAGAAGGCCTGCGGGTCCAGCTGCGGCAGCAGTTCGCGCAGCGATGTGCGGATTAGGTGTTCGCGGGTGGCCGTGACCACGCGCACGTACTTGTCGGCGGCCTCGAAGTAGACCACCTCGCCCACCGGCACCATGTGCACCAGGTTGCCCACCTGGGCCTGGATGACTTCCAGCCGCGGCCCCGGCGCCGGGGCCGTGCTGCCCAGCAGGGCCCGCAACTGGGCCAGGGCCTGCTGCAGGGCGGGGTCGGCGCTGGCGGGCGCGGCGGGTGCCGATCGGGCTGCCTGTGCGGCGTGTTCGGCACGTTCTGCACGTTCGGCCAGCCGCGCCTGCAGGCGCTGCACACAGGCCGCCAGGCGCTGGCGGTCCAGCGGCTTGACGAGGTAGTCCACGGCCTGGGCCTCGAAGGCCTGCAGCGCGTACTGGTCGTAGGCGGTGACGAAGACCAGCAGCGGGAAGGGCGCGCCGGTGGCCGTGTCGGGCCAGTCCTCGGCCAGGGCCTGGGCGGCTTCCAGGCCGGTGCTGCCGGGCATGCGGATGTCCAGGAAGCAGACATCGGGCTGCAGCGCCAGCGCCTGGGTCACGGCGCTGGCGCCATCGCCCACGCTGGCCACCACCTGCAGGGCCGGCCACAGCGCGGCCAGGTCTGCATGAAGGCCAGCGGCCAGCAGGGGTTCGTCTTCGGCGATCAGGGCGCGTGGCGGGTTCATCGGGGAATGTGCGGGCGGGTGTCGGGGTGGTGGGCCATTACCGGGGTCGGGGTCGGGGTCGGGGTCTGGACCGCGCTGGTGGGCATGGGCATGGGCAAGGGCAAGGCGCTGGCAGCAGATGCCGGCAGTGGCGCATGGACGGGCACCGGCCCGGGCAGGACCGGCAGCCGCACCGTCGCCAGGGTGCCGTGGCCGCCCGGGGCGTCACCCAGCACCAGGCTGGCGCGGGCGCCGTACAGGGTGGCCAGGCGTTCGCGCACGCCCGACAGGCCGAAGCCGCCGGTGGGGCGCCCTGGCGTGGCGGCCGCGTGGGCGCTGGCGGCCAGGCGGCCCACGCCGCTGTCCAGCACGTCCAGCACCAGCATGTCGCCCTCGCGCCGCGCGCTGACCCGCACCTGCCCGCCTGCCACCTGTGTTTCCAGCCCGTGCTGGATGCTGTTTTCCACCAGCGGTTGCAGCAGCAGCGGCGGCACCGGCAGCTGTTTCAGTTCAGCCGGCAGGTCCAGCGCCACCTGCAGGCGCGGGCCCATGCGCACGGCCATCAGGGCCAGGTAGTCCGACACGCGCGCGAACTCATCGGCCAGCGCGTGTTCGCCGCGGCGCGAAGCCGCCAGGGTGGCGCGCAGGTAGGCGATCAGGTGGTCCAGCATGGCCTGGGCACGGGCGGGTTCCAGCCCGATCAGCACGCGCAGGTTGGCCAGGGTGTTGAACAGCATGTGCGGTTCCAGCTGGCTTTGCAGCAGGCGCAGCTGGGCTTCAGCGGCCTGGCGCTGTGCGGCTTCGGCTTCGGCCCGGGCCTTGGCCAGGCGTTCGGCAGCGCTGATGACGATGATCAGCACCAGCGTGGCCAGCGCGCTGATGACCAGGGTCACGCGGCTGGTGGTGCTGTTCAGGTTGAAGATGCTGGGCGACCGGAAGCCCCATAGGCTGTCGGCCACGAACTGACCCAGCGGGGGCCCGAGCACCAGGCCGATGGCCGCCGCGCTGAGCACACCGCCCCAGCCCGATGCAAACGGCCCGGGCGATGCGGCCAGCCCGCGCAGGCGGCGCCACTGGTCATGGGCCCAGGCCTGGAACAGCCAAGCCAGGTCGTTGATGCCGTTGCAGGCCAGCCCGATGCACAGGGAATAGGTCAGCTTGATCACGAAACGCCCGCCGTCCAGCGTCGTCAACAGCAGGGCGATGGCCAGGCACACCGCCAGCAGCACCAGCGTCTGGCGCGGCAGCTTGGCGCGCCATCGCTGCAGGGCTGCGCCCAGGGCTGCGCCCAGGGCGGTGGCCGCAGGCGCAGCCGGCGGCGTGGCGGGCGGCCAGGCGGCTGGGGCTGCGGCTGGGGCTGCGGCTGGGGCTAAAGGGGCGTCGCGGGTGTTGGCAGCAGGCATGCCTGGCAGTATCGACCCGGACGGCAGCCGCGGCGGGCCTGGGCGCGACGGGCCGCCGCCGGCCTTCGCCAAGCGCTGTCGGCGCGCCGTCAAATGCGCTGCTGCCGTGCCGCGGTCGCGTCGCTGTCTTGCCGCTGCCTTGCCGCTAGGAGTCTGCGCGGCAGAAATCGACACCCGCGCCGGGGCGGCCAAAGCCACTGGCGTAGGCGCGCCGTGCAGCCCGGGCTGGCCGCCCGGGCAAGCGGCGCAACGCCCGCCAGTGG